>CP054185.1:645000-1290000 GCA_015180985.1 Flammeovirgaceae bacterium | reverse complement strand
CAGCATGCGCTCTGGGTTGTGCTTCGTAAGCAGAGGCCAAAAGCACGTCATCATTATGAACTGCAACAGAACATCGTTCGCCTGATGTTTCTATGCTAAGAATCAATGCCATTACTGCGGTGTCAAAATCAACCGGTAGGATTGCAAATCACTCAAGAGGCTGACACTTTCCGAAATGGCCTTATCGCGCGACATTGAAACAAGTGCCTGGCCTTCGTTGAGTGCGTAATGAAAGGCAATTTGTTGTTCCAGTACTTCGGATATTTCCTGTTTAAATCGAGTAAAATCAGCCGTTTTATTTGTTTCAACTTTATTTTTAAAAGTCTCCAAGTCTTTAGCCAGTTCGGCATAGTACCGTTCTTGTTTTGCCGCTTCAATAAGCTGCTTAGTTTCGGCCTCAAGCGGGGTACTATAACTGAATTTACGTTCTTTAAGCCAAGCGATAAATTTATCGTACTCGGCATCGGGCAGTCTGAATGTTTTCAGATCGGGCTGCACCGGGTGCTCTCCGCAATACTTTGATGCATACTCAAAAATATGCCCTGCGCTGATGAGGGCCACCGTTACTGTACCCAGGTATTCGGGCTCAATAGTAATATCCGGATCAAGCCCGCCACCATCAAAAACTTTCCTCCCTTTAGATGTTTTAAATTCCTTTTTTAGTGAATCAGCCACTTTATCAACCGTTCCATCGGCATTGCGATGGGTGTAGTCCAACTCCTGTATGCACCGTCCGCTTGGTATATAGTATTTTGCTGTCGTTACTTTAAGTTGGGCATTATAAGATAACTGGCGGGTAGCCTGCACCAGCCCTTTGCCAAAAGTTTTTCTTCCTATCAACACTGCTCTATCGTAATCCTGTAGTGCTCCGGCTACTATTTCAGATGCAGAGGCACTACCTTCTCCGGTTAGCACAATCATCGGAATTTCCGTATCCAGCGGATTATTTAGTGTGGTATAGGTTTTATTCCAATCGGCCACTTTGCCTTTCATGCTCACCACTTCTTTGCCTTTAGGAATAAACAGGTTAACAATGTTAACGGCTTCGTGCAACATACCCCCAGGGTTATCACGCAGGTCGAGTATTAACTTTTTAGCACCTTGCTGTTTTAGTTTTACGGTAGCATCGGCAACTTCCTTTCCGGCACCGGGAGTAAAGTCATCTAATTTGATGTAACCGACCTCCTCATTAAGCATGCCTGCGTAAGCCACATTTCGAATACTAATACGCTCGCGTTTTATTTTAAACACAAGATCGTTTTTCTGGCCTTGCCGCCTGATGCGAATTTCCACATCCGTTTTAGCAGGGCCCTTCAACAAGGTACTGACCTCAGCCGTAGATTTGCCTTGGGCATCAACCCCATCCACAGCAATGATTTCATCGCCAACTTTAAGACCAGCCTTGTAGGCCGGAAAATTCTTGTAGGGATGGGTGATTATGGTCTTTTTATTCACAATCCCAATGAGGGCTCCAATGCCTGCATATTGCCCGGTGGTGGTAATCCGGAATCCTTCCAGTTCTTCCTCGGGGATAAAATCGGTATAGGGATCAAGCGATTCAAGCATCCCGTCAATTCCCTTGCGTATTAATTGTTTGGGATCAACTTCATCAACATAATAGGCATTAACCTCTTTAAAAAGGGTGGCAAAAATGTCGAGGTTTTTGGCTACCTCGAAATACGTATCGGCTGGTTTGCTGAACGCCAGCATGAAGGCAACAGCGGTTGCTGCCAGCATAATCCATTTAGCTTTTCTCCACATACTGTTTTAAACGACCAAATGATTCGATTAATTTCTCTTGAATCAGGCTAAAGTCGGGCCACTCTTTCGCTGTATAAATATACGCGATTTGCAGTTCAGGCAGGCTGCTGATATGATTTTGATTCAACCGGTAAGCCTCTTTCATCAGTCGTTTAATCCGGTTTCGGCTGGTAGCCTTTTTGAAATCTCTTTTTGAAACCGAAAACAATACCTGATGGCCTGCCTCAGTACCGGTAGTTTTCAGAAACACTACCCGGAAGGGCTGCAGATAAAAAGAGGAACCCCGTTTAAAGAGTTCCTGTATTTTTTTTTGACCCCGAAGCCGGCCTGATTTGGGTAAACGATATGCACTCATGGGTAAGTAAACCCTGCCGTGCCTGATGTTACCGGGCCGGAAGGCGGTTTATTTCTTTTTTAACGTTTTTTCGTCTGAAACAGTGAGTTTCTTTCTTCCCTTTTTTCTGCGGGAAGCAAGCACCCTGCGGCCATTGGCCGAGGCCATTCTTTCGCGGAAACCGTGCTTATTTTTGCGCTTTCTTTTCGAAGGCTGAAACGTTCTTTTCATGGCTTTGTTAATCTATAAAGGGCTGCAAAAGTGCTCAGTATTTTCGGTATTTCCAAAACCTCAGGGGTTGTTTGAAAAGTGGGCATGCTGTATTCGCCAGCCATCGTTTTTCTTAACAAGCAAAAACGTTACCGGTCCGGCTTGCCGCTGTTCTGAAGTTTCGCGTTGAAAATACCAGGTTGCCGTAACCAGGCAGGTAGTATTAGCGAGATCATACCGTGCATCGGACAGCCATAATTTGTTTCCTGATTTTTTACCCCCTCGTATAAAGCCAAACTTTTCATGGTGGTTGCGTACGGCCTCTGTTCCAATAATTAATCCGGCATATTCGGAGGAGAAATAAGTTACTGATTGATCCGTAACAAAAAGTTGCTCAACCTGCTCAAGGTCATACGTATTCCACATTTTTTGCCAGGCTTCAATTACAGCTTCAGGAGACTTATTCTGCTGAGCGAACAGACCGGTTGTGATGACGAGCGCCACGAATCCTGTCAGGAAGTTTTTATTGATTTCCATAATCACGTTATCAAATCAGCCAATACTTTCTTTGCGGCTTGCGGATCGAGCCGGGGACCCCATTGTGAAACCACCCGTGAAGATGCCAGCGAAGCCAGCTTACCGGCTTCTGCAAAACTATGCCCGTGCGTAATACCATATAAAAAGGCACCGGCAAACATGTCGCCAGCGCCATTGGTGTCAATTGCCCTTACTTTGTAGGGCTCTATTTGAATAAACGTATCACCGTCATAAATCAGGGCACCGTTTGCCCCGAGTGTTATGGCAAATCGCTTAGCCGACTGCTTCAAAATTTCGCGCGCTTCAGGTAACGAATTTGTTCCGGTAAAAATCATGGCTTCTTCCTCGTTACAGAACAGCAAATCGACACTGGCCCCGACAATATCCAGCATTTGAGCCGAGAAGTACTTTACCATGCTGGCATCAGAGAAGGTTAGTGCTGTATAAACTTTGTGTCGTTCGGCTATTTTTTTTGCCTGCTGCATTGCATCAAGCCCTTTTGGGCTGGCAACCAGGTATCCTTCCATGTATAAATATTGAGAATCTTTAATGGCTTCCTCATCGAGGTGTTCAGCAGAAAGGAAAGAACTGACGCCCAGAAAGGTGTTCATGGTTCGCTGGGCATCGGGGCTGGTCATTACCAGGCACTTACCGGTATGGCCCGGAGGGCACTCGTCTATCCGCAGATTGGTATCAACACCATTACGTTTCAGATCTTCCAGAAAAAATTTGCCCAGTTCATCATTAGCCACCAGGCAGGAGTAGAAAGTTTTACCACCAAACTGGTTTACGGCCACCACTGTGTTTCCGGCTGAACCTCCACCCGACATTTTACTGCGCTTCATATCAATGGCCTTCATTAGCTGAAGCTGGCGCTTTTCATCCACCAGGGTCATTACACCTTTTTCGATGCCATGTTTTTCAAAGAAATCATGATCAACCTCTGTTACTATATCAACAATGGCATTGCCAATGCCATACACATCGTATTTAGCCATGAATGATTTTTTTTACAATGATAGGTATTTAGCCGGGCACCACGCTACCGGGAGCCATTCTTCTTGCCGTTTCCGTTCTTCCCTTTTAGGCCGAGTCCTGTTTCGGCAGCACGGTTGGGGTAGTCGGTAATCAGGCCGTCAACGCCCCAGGTACGCAAGCGCTTCATATCTTCCGGTTCGTTAACTGTCCAGGGAATTACCCGCAATTTTAAGGCTTTCAGTTCCTTAATCTTTTCTTCAGTGAGCAATTTGTAGTACGGACTATAGATGGAAGGGGTGAATCCCAGTTCTTTCAGGTTTTCATTAATTGATTTAGTGTTTTCAACCAGGGCCGCCAACCGAACGGAGGGGTATCGGGTGTGCCAATATTGCAGTACGCGGAAATCGAATGATTGAATGACTACACGTTCCATCGGCAGATATTGGTTGAGCAGGTTATAAACCAGATCAGAAAACTCGCCCGGCAACGGATGGTATTTACCATCTCCGGTTTTAGCACTTTTTATTTCAATGTTGTAATCCACTTCATATTGTGTAAAACTCTTAATATGATCCTCCACTGCGGCAATCACGTCTTTCAGTAAAGGTTTTGAAATTTTAAATTTTTCCTGCTCAGGAAACCGCACGTTGCCTTTCGAGCCGCAGTCATATTGCTTCACCTGCTCATAGGTCAACTGATAAATATTGATTAATTTGTCTTCGCCCTCGGTAATCCGGGTTCCATCCGGCTTCAGGCAAATGTCGGCAGCCATCCAGGGTTCGTGCGAAACCACCACCTGTTTGTCTTTTGTAATCACCACATCCAGTTCGATGGTAGTAACACCCGCCTCAAGGGCTGCAATGAATGAAGGGATTGTGTTTTCGGGTTTTAAACCCCGTGCTCCGCGGTGACCCTGCAGATCGAATTTCGGAATATACCCTTGCGCCATTACAAGAAACATTGGTATGTAAAGGAATGAAAAAAGGCACAGGAATTTCTTCATGTGCCCAAAGATAACACTGCTACAAAGTCCTTACAATCCAATTCCAAGTTTAACCTACTGGGTGATCACCCGCATAAAGCCTCCGCCCCTTCGCACGCCCATGGGGTTAAGGTGTTTGTTCAACGCATACGTGAAACTTATCAAAAAATATTGTCCAAGCGAATTTGAAACGATTCGTTCGAAATAGTTGTTGGTAGCCGATTGAGAAATACCCAGAGCCTTATCTAACACATTGTTTAATAAAAACTTCAGCTCACCTGCTTTGTTCTTCAGCAAAAACCGCGACACTGAAAGGTTAAGCAACGGAATTTCCTGCTGGAAGTCGTTGGCCGGATCCCGGTAAACCAGGTATTCAAAACCCGCATTGAACTGATAGTTTTTAAGAAAACTCAGGTTCACTTCGGATGCGTAAGTTTGATTAAGGTTGGATTGTGTAGGCTGTTCGAATTCGTAGGTTGTTTTCTGGTGATTGAGCTGAGCAGATAAACTCAAGTCAAAAATTTCCTTATACCGATACGAATACCTAAAGTTTCCTCCTTTTGTCCATTGAGCAATTTCATTTTCTGTATCGTTCAAAATACTGATAGTTTGTGAGTTTCGTAAACTGGTGCCGAGACTGAACCGGCTGTTTATTTTTTTAGCCTGAAAACTGAAACTGGCATTACCCATTGCCCTGAAGTTGCTCGACACATTTACCGGAATCGTTGTCCGGATCAGCTGGTCAGTAATATACTGAGCATTGGTTATAGCATTCGTTGTGTAGTCAACATCGACAAAAGCAAAAAAACTGATGAATGAAACCGGATCAAAGGTGTTGAAGTCGACCCGCCAACTTTGGTTATAGGCAGGCTTTAAGCCCGGGTTGCCCACATAGATATTAAGCGGATCGCTGTTATCAATTACAGGCTGTAGTTGCTGAATGGTGGGCTCCTGCACGGAAGTTTCATAATTAAACATTATATGCCTGGTTCCGGATATATCGTAATTGAAGCGCACTACCGGCAGCACATTTTTAAAGGTGCGGTTAATGTCTTCAAACGGTGGGTTTAAATCGCCCTGCAGGTTGGTTTGCTGATAAGCTACTCCGGCTGTTATATTAAACTTAGTGCGATTCATCCGGAAATTCAACCCTCCACGCTGATAGAGGTAATCACTTGAATAACTGTTACTCAATAGATTGTTAAGTACTTCAGTTTCATTTACAATATCATAAACCTCCCGTGTAACCTGGTTCCGGTTACTATTTAAACTATAACTCCCCTCAAGGTATTTTCGTTTGCCCAGTGGTTCTGTATAGGTGAGTGTTGCTCCATAATTTTGATTGTCGTTGTTTTGATAATTTCGTTGTTCAATCATATTAACGCTATCGGATGGAATATAAAACGTATTAATGGCATTTAAACTTCCATTTCTCTCTGTGTCAGAAAGTCCAAGCAACAGGTTGGCAGAAAACGATCGTCCTTTTTTATTGAACCGGTGGCGATACAGCAGGGAAGAATTTAACCGGTACGTAGCTCCTGAAGATTGCGACACCCGCTCACTTTCATTTTGAACCGTGCCTTCAGGTGACAGGGTGCCGCTACGGCTTTTTAATTCCGAATCAGTTTCATTATAGGTAAAGTTGTTCGTCCATTTTACTGAATTCATGGAGTCAATTCTATGATCCACCGTTAGATTGACCCGGTGATTGGAGTTGGTATTATTTTGTGAACTGAGCTGATTAAAGTTGAAGTTTTGATTATTGGGCAAGTAGTTCTCGCGATACGTATTCTGCGCCAGATGATGGTTAAGGTAATTAAAGAAATAACTTCCATTTATCTGTGTTTTCCGGTTATTACCAAGGTCCTTATTGAAATTTATTCCACCACCATAATTCGTCATCAATCCATTATTACGCCCACCAAAATTCAGCGGAATGCCGGTATCGTTATCGCTGCTAAACGAAAGGCGAACGGCCCCTCCGCTCATCATTTGCTGGCTTCCGCCTGAGAAATTCATGTAGTCATCAATAGAAAAGCCCTGCTCATTGATATTATTACCCATACCTAAAACGGAAAACTGGCTGCCTTTACTGAACCGGTTAAGACTAAGGCGCGAGATGAACCGCTCATCATTACCTGCACCGGCCGTCACGTTTCCAAAAGCACCGTTTCGCTTTTCTTCTTTTAATTCCAGGTTAATTGTTTTTGTTCGCTGGCCGTCATCAATACCGGTAAATGCTGCCTGATCAGATTTTTTATCAAAAACCTGCACCTTATCTACCGCATCGGCCGGCAGGTTGCGGGTAGCCAGTTTCGGATCGCGTCCAAAAAATTCTCGGCCATCCACCGTTACCTGCTGAACCTGCTCGCCCTGTGCACGTATGGTTCCGTCATTATCCACCTCAATGCTTGGCATTTGTTTAAGAAGGTCCTCCACCACAGCATTTGGCTTTGTTCTGAAGGAGGATGCATTAAATTCTATTGTATCTTTTTTTATAACTACCGGTGCCCGCTCGGCCCGAACGGTTACTTCATCCAAGACTCTTCGGTCAACTTCCATTTTGAGTAAACCCAAATCAACAACACTTTCTTCCGTGCGTGGAGAAACCCGCACCATAAGCGGCAGGCAGCCCACATACGTAACCTTAAAGAGGTAATCGGCACGGCTGATGTTCTTCATTTCAAAATATCCGCGGGAGTTACTGACTGCAAAATTTACCAGCGATGAATCCTTCGGGTTAAGCAACAGTACGGTTGCCGAAGCAAGGGGCGCTCCGGCCGAATCAGCCAGCTGACCTTTTAGTGTGAATTTCTGAGCCCACACAAGTTGGCCGAAAAAAATGACGGCAAGCGTAATAACTATTCTCATTGCTTTTCAGAAGTAAAAAGCAAATTAGTTACGGATGATGATGTTGCCTCCGCTGGAACGCATGCGCTCCATTTGCTCAGCTACCATTTTACGGTATTCTTCCTGGGTGGTTTTTATTCCCCCTGCGGGTATTTTCAACTCATTCTTTTTCAGGGGCCGAAGTTCAATGTTACGGGCTACCGTTAGCCGCTCACCATTGTTTACATCAAGTGCCAACACAGTGCCGGGCAGCGTGTTGAAGCGTTCGGGGCCAAGGAAGGGTCTGATTTTGTCGGTATACCAGGCTGTTATTTCGAGGGTACGCCCTTGAATTTCTTCGGTAAAATAGGCCTGCCGGCATTCATACCCTAAAATGGTTTTTACTTCTGTACCGAATTTCCAGGGCGCCATTTTAATCGAATCTTCGATGAGGTATTTTTTACCCATAAATTCCTGCAGCACAATTTTTTTAAACGTTTCGCTGTTCATGTAGTATTCATTTTGCGGAACGCGCATCCTGATCTGAATACCTCCGCTGCTTCCTGAAACTTCATCCTCATCTTCTTCTACCGGTTTATACAATGACTCCGTGGCATTAAAGAAAAGTTGATCGGTGGTGGTTCGAAATTCCGGAATCATCGCCTTCATTTCCTGCCGCTCCGGGGGCAGGTTGCGGTGCATGTTGGTTTTTACTTCGTACCGGATAACGCCTTCAACGTGTTGCCCGAAAACAACATGGGCTGCTGCAACCGAAGCCAGCACCCCGATAAGCAGTATAACTCTTTTCATGGTAATGGAATATTTCATCTATGTTCAATAACACTGTAAATGTACGGTTGATGATGAACTGAACGGGTTAAATGTTCTGAATAGAAAGTTAATTAATGTTAAAAGGGCATCCATTACCCTGTTCAAGGCGTTACTTTTGCAGTATGCGAAAGCACAAACGCCTGTACATCCTTTTGCTTATGGCCAGCAGCATTGTGTTGTTGCTGGTGCTGCAGATTCTTTGGCTTGGCAGTGCGTATAATGCGGCCTTTGAAACTTTTCGTAAGGAAACCAACGCTTTGTTTCGTTCTACCATTGTTAGCTTAAATGATTCACTGATTCTGAAAGGCTTTGAACGGGTACCGGCCGTGGATACTGTGCAGGTTAAGCAAACAGGCGAGCTCACGCGAATCAGCATGTGGAACAGAAGGGTGACAAGTGATACGCTGCTGAAAAAGGTTCCGGTAGAAAAAATCTCACGAATTGACGTACGCGACTCTATTATTCAGGTTTTTATTGCCGCTAATCCCGCTGGCGATAGTGTTAAAAAAGTGCTTCGTCCGATTATAACCGAGGTAAGAAAAAGGCGCGAACCCGGTAATTTCATTTTCCGCATAAGCAGCGATACCCTAAGTACGGGTGCCATTCAACGCGCATATACCGACACATTAAAAGCCATTGGCATAATGTTGGAACCTGATGTTAATGAGGTAAAACCCGGAAGGGAAAAATCAACCTCCCGTATTTTCTTAACAGAACCCTTTTTTTTACCCCATACCCCGGCCTACCAGGCACGCTTTGAAAACATCCGGCCGATGTTGCTCGCCAAAATCAGTCCGCAAATTGCTTTTTCAGTTGTGTTGACAATACTAACTATCACTGCCTTTGTTTTCATGTATCGCAGTATTCAAATTCAGCAAAAATTAATGCAGTTGAAAAATGACCTCATCAGCAACATTACACACGAACTGAAAACTCCGGTGGCCACAGTAAGCGTTGCACTGGAAGCGTTGCAGAATTTTAACGGGCTGGATAATCCTCAACTGACCCGCGAGTATCTTCAAATTGCCAAAGGCGAACTGAACCGGTTAACCCTGATAACAGAGAAAATCCTGAAAACATCGGCTTTCGAAGAAAACGGATTAACCATAACTACTGAAGTAGTTGACTTCGCTGATATCATAGAACGAGTATTAAGTTCGCTAAAACTTGTGTTCGAAAAACACTCCGCTAAGGTTACCTTCAATAAAACCGGTACTGACTTTCGTGTAATTGGCAATGCCGAACACTTGCCCAATGTAATATACAACCTGCTTGACAATGCCATAAAATACAGCAAACAAAGCGCTGAAATAACCATTGAGCTGCAAATGATTAATCAGCGCGTAGTGTTGTCAGTATCAGACAACGGCATTGGTGTTCCGGCTGAGTATCGGAATAAAATCTTTGAAAAATTTTTTCGGGTACCGCAAGGCGATGTACACAACGCAAAGGGCTATGGGCTTGGACTGAGCTACGTGACCAGTGTAATCAACCATCATGGCGGCACCATTCGTGTTGAAAGTGAGCCGGGCAAAGGAAGCCGCTTTATTATTGAAATGCCCGCTGCAATAAAAGCATGACTAAAGTAAAGATACTTTACGTTGAAGATGAACCCTTTCTGGGCCGTATTGTAAAAGAAAGCCTGGAGAGCCGCGACTTTGTTGTACATATGGCCACCGATGGCAAGCAGGCGCTTACCTTGTTTACTTCAAACAAACCCGATATCTGTGTTCTTGATGTAATGCTTCCCCTAAAAGATGGTTACAGCATTGCACGAGAAATCAGGCAGATGGACTCACAGGTTCCAATCATTTTCGTAACGGCTAAAACACAAACGGATGACGTATTGAAAGGCTTTGAAACCGGAGGCAACGATTACATCCGTAAACCCTTTAGCATGGAAGAACTGATTGTGCGCATTAACAATCTGTTGGCTATCGCAAAACCAAAACAGCCGGGTGCTGCAGAAAAATTTACTTTCGGGAAATATGAATTTGTGGTTTCGCGGTATGAATTAAAGATTGGTGAAGGTGTGAAAAAACTCTCTCACCGTGAGGCAAGTCTGCTGAAAATTTTGTGCGAAAACCTCAATACAACTGTGAGCCGGAAGGATATACTGATGGCCGTTTGGGGCGATGACTCATTTTTTAACTCGCGCAACCTGGATGTGTACATCACCAAACTCCGCGATTACCTGAAGCAGGACCCTGCCGTACAAATTATTACCATTAAGGGAGTCGGGTATCATTTTGCCGTGAGTTAATCATTGAACAGTACAATACCCACCTGGAAGGCCACCCCTGAAAAATTGCCGAGGGCATACGCTTCACTTTTATTGGTAGCGTATTCAAAACTCACGGCCGATTTGAGGCCCAGACTGCCATACTCTTTAAACCGAAACAGCAAACCAACTTCCGGGCGCGCCACAAACCCAACTGTATTATCCGATTCACTATATACATTATAGAAAAGCCTGTACTCCGTTAATGCCACCCCGGCACCCAGCAAAGCGTACGGTATCAGTCGCGATGTAGCCTTGTAATAATACTGGCCATTAACTGAAAAGGTAAGATAATACATGTAGTTATAAACATCGGTGGTGATAGCGCCACCGGGATACTCGTAGGTTTGCCTGGGAACATAGTCATCAAGCGTGTTGTAGGCGGCATCAAAGCCCCACCCAAACCTATCGGTTTTAAAACGGGAATAGCCCAGCCTGAAACCCGTGCTTGTATTGCCAACAAATTCAGTATAGGTTGGTATCAGAACATTCAATCCGGCTGTAAGCGCACCATCCGAAAATTGTGCTTTGGTAGCTAAGGCGGTTATGGTTAATAATGTCAGGGCAATTGATCTCATTAATCTTTGCTGATGTAAGGTGACTGCTTAAAAGCCTGTGTAACCGCCTCCATTGTTTTTGCCTTTAAATCAATGGTAGCGTATAAGTCGCCCATGTAGGCTTTCCAGATTACTTTATACTTATTGCCATTGGCCGCATAATTCTTTACATCTACAATTTCAATGACCAACGTTCCGTACGATGAATAATAGGTACTCACAAACGGATAGTAGTATCCGTAATAACCGTAATATCCCGGATAGAAGGCCGGGTAGGTGATGGTTTGGAAGAAATTAAAATTATCCAGCACAGTAACATTCACGGCAAAATCGGGGTTTGCCGTAGGAGCCACTTTTGTAAAGCCCGAAGCCAATACACTGTCGCGCACCAGTCGTGAAACAGGCTTAACAAAATCATCACCCGTACCATCAACAATGTATGTGTTGGTATACCGGGTTGAAACGAATCCTATCGTGTCCTCACGAATAGTAAATGTTGCATAGGTTGTAAATATGTTTTGCGATGCATTGATTGATGTCTGATCATATTGGGTTTGCACCACCATGTCTTTCACCAGTTCACCCAGTTGAGGCTCCAGGTTACAGCCTGCAAGCATCAGCATACTTAAAACAGGTACCAAGGGTACACGCATAAACAGTAAACGGCTCTTACGGAATTTCATTGTATTATAGACACAGTACCAGTTCCAAACGTTTAAACAAGTCCGGCAAATAAAACATTTTCAATCCAGCCAGTTTTTTTCTTCCAGGTAGTTAAAAATATGGTGTTGAAAAGCCTCCCGGTCAATTTCACGGTTTGCCAGCACCAGGTACAAAATATCCTTCTCGGGAACGTAAACATAATGACAATAAAACCCACCCTGCGTACCGGTGTGACCGATGGTTTTCAATCCATCATCCGTTTGTTCTACAAACCAACTTAGCCCTATAAAGTGCGGAACTTCGTCTTTCCAGTTGGCCGGATGTTGTATTGTTTGAGATTCTGTGATTGTTTCTTTTGACAGGAAACGCCCTTCGCGGATGGCTTTTTCATACAGCACCAATTCATCAATTGAACTCCATACACCCCCATTGCCGGCCGCAGCAAAAGTTGGTTCTTCACCATAATCATCCTCCTTCCACTCTGAACCAATTTTTACATAGCCATGCGACACACCGGATGCCGGATGCGGGCCATCGGTAATGGTGCCGGTGGTCATACCGGAAGGTTTAAAAATATTTTCTTCAATAAATTTTTGCCATTTCATGCCGCTTACCTTTTCAATAATCAGGGCCAGGCCGTTGAAAGCGGGGTTCGAATACTCAAACCGTTCGCCCGGTTCAAAGTTTAGCGCATCGGCCTGCATAACAGGAGCCCAGTTTTCTTCATCTTTCGCAGTGAGGTAAAAAACGGTGTCGGCCCGCACATTCCGGTTATCCGGCAAGCCTGAGGTATGAGTAAGCAAATGCCGGATGGTCACTTTGTCGGCAATGGATTTATTTTTGAAATCGGTGAAATGGTTAGACACGGGATCATCTAGTGAAAGTTTTCCCTGGTCGCGCAGAATTAAAATTCCGTAGGCAACAAATGTTTTTGATATTGAGCCCAGATTAAACAGGGTTTTTGATGTAATGGGCTCTTTAGAGTGTAGGTCAGCCAGGCCATACGATTTGGAGAAAACCGGTTGTCCGCTTTTCAAAATCAATACGGCTGCACCGGGTTCATCGGGGTTAAAGAAGGATGAAAAATACGCATCAAGATCCGAATAAACCGAACGGCCGGTGCATGACCAAAACAACAACAGCAGGATAAAGACCGTGTTCTTCATTACACGAAATGTACGTTGACTATGAACCGCTTTATTAATGTAATAAATCTTAACTTGAAACATGAACCTGAAAATAGTAACCTTTTCCGTAATCAGTGTTATGCTGGCGGGGTGTACATCAAAGGAAAAATCCTTTAATCCGGCATTTCGGCTAATCCCTGCCGATCGCTTCGTGTTCAACTCGTTTGTTGATTGTAACATGGCCGAGGCCTGGGTTGGCGATACGTTGCGCATATTTCCCGGCAAATATGGCGAAGATCCGGTGTGGGGCGATGCACGCGAATTAAAATACGCTGATGGATTACATGCCGATGAAGTTTTTCTGACACCCCGTGAACAATTTATTAGTCTGGTGATGCCGCCTAATGCAGCTGTAGGGACACCCGGATTGCATGGTGCCGTGTGGTTTGAAACTATGTACCAGGATACAAAAGATAAGACCGGAAAAACTTTGTATGGCATTTACCACAACGAAAATTACCCGCAAACACTGCCTTATGATGCAACAACAGGTATTGGTTACACCACAACCAATTGGCCTCAAGGACTTCGCGGACCTGAATCAGCAGCGGCAGTTTGCCGGATTGGCATTATGAAATCAACGGATGGCGGAAAAAGCTGGCAGAACAAAGGCATTTTTATTGAAGACCTGAACGACCGGATGATCCGCAAACCGCACAACATCTCCAACACATTTGCAGGTGGTGTAGGCGACCCTTCGGCCGTGGCCAGCGGAGATTACCTTTACCTGTTTTATGGCGAATACAGTTATCCCGAAGTGTATTCTCCCGAAACGTACGATGAAAAAAAAGAGTGGAGCGGCCAATGCATTAGTGTGGCGCGCATTAAAATTTCTGATTTGGATAACCCCGAAGGAAAAGCCAGACGCTGGGATGGTAAAGGGTTCAATGCTCCGCACGATGGTATCGGTCAGCCGATTCCGTCTTTGCAAATTTCAACAGACAAAGGTGGAGGGGCCGCCTCACGTGCAGGTCAATATCATTGGGGCCCATCGGTAAGCTGGAATTATTACCTGAGCTGCTGGGTAATGCTGATGGGTAAAGTAGAAGAAACTTCGTGGCGCGGGAGCAGCATTTACATTTCATTTAATCCCAACAACGATCTGGGCCAGAACGACAACGCCATACAATGGACGACCCCGCAACAACTATTAACCAAACCCGGCCGGGTGCTGTGGTATCCTTCGCTGCAGCCGATGAATACACCCGAAGATGTTGAAAACAAAAACACGTGTTTAAAACTTGGTAAACGCGCCCGCTTGTTTGTAAAAGACAGCGAGGCGAATGAATACAGTTCGGAATATATAATTGAGTTTGATCGCGTAGAAAAGCAATGATTATATCATGAAAAACCTTGTTATTCTAATTGTTCTACTTGCTCCTGTTGTCCAGGCACAAAACCTGAAATCAGGTGGTAAACTAAAGCCTGAACAGGCCATTATGGACATCCGGCATTATACTATCACACTGGATGTTGACCCGGTCAGCCAATCCATTTCAGGCTACACCGAAATCCGGATGATTTATTCGGAACAACCCAGCATCATCCTCCTCGACTTCTGGCATGGATTAAAGGTTACCGATGTATTGGTTAACGGTAAAAAAAGTTCCTTTGAGCACACCGGAGCTGATCTGATAAAGATTACACCTGAAAATCTGAAAGGACCAACAATCAACAATACGGTGCGTGTTTATTACGCAGGCAAACCCGCCATTGCCGAGCGTGCCCCGTGGACGGGCGGATTTCAATGGGAAAAAGACAGCAACGGAAACCCCTGGATTGCCATTACCTGCCAGGGGGAAGGAGGAAAAATTTTCTTTCCGTGTAAAGATCATCCCAGCGATGAACCCAACGAAGGTGCCGACCTGATCATTACTGTACCGAAAGGATTAACGGCTGCCGGCCCGGGAGTGCTGGTGAAGCAAACCACAAAAGGAAATAAAACTACATTTCACTGGAAAACCCGCTACACCATCAGCAACTACTGCCTGGTTTTTAATGTAGGCAAGTTTAAAAAAGTCAGTCGCCAGTACACTACGGTTGCCGGCAACAAAGTGCCCATGGATTACTATGTATTGGAAGAAAACGAAAGCAAGGCTATGCACCTTTTGGATTTGATGGCAGAGGCCTGCCGTATTCTTGAAAACTATTTTGGCGAATATCCATGGGTAAAGGAAAAAATCGGTTTGTGCGAAACCCCACACCTGGGCATGGAACACCAATCGCTTATTGCGTATGGCAACAAATACCGCTACGAAAAAGTGAATGGGCACGATTTCGACTGGCTGCTGGTACATGAGTTCGGGCATGAGTGGTGGGCCAACAAAGTTACCAACCGCGATTGGGCCCACATGTGGATACAGGAAGGCATTTGCACATATGCCGATGCGCTGCACATCCGCGAAATCGGTGGCGAAGAAGCGTACAAAAAACGCATGCAACGCACCGCCTTCCAAACCCAAAACCTGTTACCGATTGTTCAGGGCGAAGAAGTGGAATCCGACCAGGCATACCATGGTGATATTTATGGTAAGGGTGCTTTCTTCATGCACTCCCTTCGTTACATCATGGGCGATGGTATTTTCTTCCCCACTCTTAAAAAACTGGCCACCGATCCGCAATTCACCTACGACAATACCGTAACCACCGATGATGTGGAAAAACTTTTCAGCACCGCTTACGGCAAGAGCCTGAAGCCGGTATTTGATTTATGGTTACGTACACCTAATAAACTTGAAATAGGGCTGAAGCAAACCGGTGAAAGCACTTACCTGATAAAACTTAATAATCTTGATTTTGATTTACCGGTTGAAATAGTAACCGATGCCGGCAAGCAGACCATTACGCTAAACAAGAAAGCACAGCAACTTAGCAGCAAAACCCTGCCGGTAATTGACCCGGAGGTCTATTATTTAAAGAAGGTAGTGATTGAATAATTATTCACCCCACAAACCCAATTTTCCGATGCGAGCCGTCACAGAAGGGTTTGTTGTTGGAAGCTCCGCAGCGGCAGAACGCGGTGGCATTGTTCTTTTTGGTAAGCGTTCCTTTGCTGTCCTTTACCACCACGTTGCCATACACCATTAACGGACCGTTGGGTGTTGGCTCCACAATGGTTTCGGCTTCCACCCTAACTTTTTCTTCAGCAGCATCGCGGTTCAGGTAATAGCTTAGCGCACCCGAGGGGCATTTTTTTACCTGCTCTATAATCTTTTCTGTAGTTGACCCCTCCGGGGTAACCCACGGCCGCTTTTTCGGATCAAACACAGCAGGAAGGCCTTTAAAGCAGATGGTGGAGTGGATGCACAGGTCGGGCTTCCATACAATGGTTACTTCGCCATTGGTGTATTTTTTTGTGATGTCTTTCATTTTGATAAAGTTGTTAGTTGATCGTTGTTAGTTGTTGGCAACATCTTACAAAACTAGAAGCCATCTCAAAAATAAACTTAACCACAAAGGCCACTAAGTACACACAAAGAACACGGAGAAACACAATATACTGACCTCTTTCTTTGTGACCTTTGTGCTTTCTCTGTGTTACTTTGTGGTTAGCCTGATTTTTGAGATGGCTTCTAAAAACCTACAACTAACAACGATGTATCAATTTCAATCGGATTAGTTAATACCTTATGTACCGGGCAAAGTTTGGCAATTTGCATAAGTCGTTGTTTTTGATCGTCACTCACATTGCCTGTTATTTCAATTTCAGTTTTGTAACTCGTCTTCCCATCGAATGCACCGTTTGAAACGCTTACCTTGATTTGGCGGACATCCATATTCTTGCGGTTGGCATACATTCGCAGTGTGATGGCCGTGCAGGAGGCCAGGCCCATTCGTACAAAATCGCCCGGACGCGGGCCCAGGTCTTTGCCGCCCACATCAACAGGTTCATCGGCTATGACAGTGTGAGTGCGCGCAGTGAGTTCGGTTTTGTAAACATCAGTGCCGATGATGGCTACAGCAGTTTGAATTTCGTTGGTTTCCATAGTTACTGAATAGAATCATTCCTGACAAACTCGGCCTGCACATTCCGTACACGGGGGGTCAGTTCCCGCTGCCTAAGCGGCTCCGGAAGTTCGTCAGGATTGCCGGGATAACCAACCGCCAGGATAACACCCATTTCAAATGCATCGGGTATGCGGAGAGCAATTCTGGCTTTTTCTTTATCAAACCCGCCCATCTGATGGACGGTTAACCCTAAAGCGGTTGCCTGCAAAGAAAGGAATGCATTGGCCGCACCTAAATCATATACAGCCGATGCATTGGGTCTGTCGTTTCTAGAAAAGTTCCTCAGCGTGAAACTCACGATCAGCAACGGGGACCGTTTAACCCACACCCGATTTCCTTCATTGAGGGTTTCGAAAATTCTGTTCCAAAGTTCCGGCTGGTCCTGTGTGGCATAAATATACCGCCAGGGTTGCTCGTTTACGCTGGATGGCGCCCAGCGTGCCGCTTCAAACAGGCTCCTAATTTTTTCTGCTTCAACCGGTTTATCGGCAAATGCCCGCAGGCTTCTCCGTTGCCGGATAACTTCCAGCAGGGGCGCATCAAATTCTGTTGATGTTGCTTTCTGTACGATCTGTGTTTCCATGATCATTCTTCAATCAATACACCCATTTTACCCATCTGGTAATCGCGCATGGCTTCCAATATTTGTGTTTGAGTGTTCATCACAAACGGGCCATACGATACCACCTTTTCGTTCAACGGCTCTCCGCTTAACAGCAGCACGCGGGTATCTTCCAAAGCAGTAGCCGCTATTCCATCTCCATCATTCTTAAAATGAACCACGTGTAAGCCTTCGACTAATCCAAAACCTTCAACAGACAATTTACCATCCAGCAAATAGATGAGCGCGTTGTGATTTGCCGGCAGTGGAATTGATACAGTCCCTCCTTTTGTAAACTCAAGCGTGGCCGCATTAACCGCAGTTTGCGAAGGTGCCGGGCCTTTCGTACCCGAAATATCACCGGCAAAAACGTTGACCTTCACGTTACCATCATCACTGCGAAATGAAGGAACTTCTTCTGCTTTGATGGCGAAATACATCGGTTGATCCATTTTGTTCTTTGCCGGTGTGTTTATCCATAATTGAATAATCTCCTGTCTTCCCCCGATTTCATGGATATCGTGCGGAGGGCGTTCGCTGTGAATAATGCCCATACCTGCATTCATCCACTGGGCACCACCGGCATAAATGGTACTGTCATTTCCGCGGCTGTCGCGATGATGAACCCCCCCTTTGAAAATAAAGGTGACAGGTGAAAATCCACGGTGTGGATGCGGACCGATACCGGCATCATCCGGATCAACCTGGGTTGGCGCCTTTACATCGGCATGATGCAAGAGCAAAAAGGGATCAATCTGATCCACCTGATTGGTTGGCAGCGGTTGCCTTACCGGGAAGCCGCCCATATCGACCATGTGGGCATAAAGTAAACGACTTACAGATCTGTGTTTCATGTGGTTGATTTTTTTACCTAACCCCCCTACCCCTCTCAAAAGGAGAGAGGGGGGTAGTAAGATTAGTATTAGTTCATTGGCACTTCAATTAATAATAGTTCGGCATCACTATCTGCTAAAATCTTAATGGCCTGTGTTTCCCAAACACCGAACCCATCACGCTTGTTCAGCGATTGACTGTTAATTGTTACATCACCCTCAATAACAAAGGCATACAAGCCATTTCCTTCCTTTTTAATTTGATACGTTGTTTCGAACCCTTTCTTCAGTGTTCCTAAATGGAACCATGCATCCTGGTTAATCCATATACCTTTGTCCTCTTTTAACGGACTTACAATTTGCTGGAGTTTGTTGATGCGGTCTTCCGGCTTGAAGGTAAGCTGGTCGTATCGCGGGTCAATGTTGCGCACCTTCGGGAAAACCCAGATTTGAAGAAAGTTTACTTTCTTATCCTTATTCTTATTGTATTCGCTGTGGTACACGCCCGTTCCGGCACTCATTATCTGCACATCGTTTTGTCGGATAACGGCCACATTGCCCATGCTGTCTTTATGCTCCAGGTCGCCCGAAAGCGGTATTGAAACAATCTCCATGTTATCGTGTGGATGACGGCCAAAGCCCATGCCTCCCTCCACAAAATCATCGTTTAAAACGCGCAGAGCGCCAAAATGCATGCGCTGCGGATTATAATAATGAGCAAAACTGAATGTATGACTGGTATCAAGCCAGCCATGGTTGGCATGGCCACGGGTATTGGCTTTGTGCAAAACGGTTTTCATTACTTTCTGGATTAAAGGTTAAACAAAGTTATATACAATTGTTGTATATACAACTATTTAACTGAAATTGTTCCTGGTCGCACAAACCTCCAGAAAGACTGTTATTACAGGCTAGCGCTTCAGCAGTTTAAAACCAATTTCCCGCCCCTGCCCGCGCATCATGGCCAGGTTAATCCAGAAAAAGGCGAACTGCTCCATCAATTGAAATTTATCGTTGCCGCCCACATCGTAGCACTCGGCAAAGCCAGCATCCAACGCCAGATGATGTACAATCTTCTTTCCTTTTTCGCTATCGCCAGCCATAAACATGTCGATGGCCATGTTCCCGTACGTTGGGTTTTTCATGTTATTGAAACCGGTAGTATTAAAGCTCTTCACCACATCGCGCGTAGCGGTGTTTGCTAAGATGGCATCAGCTGTGTTGGAGAATCCTGCCGGGCCACGGCCCATCACCACGTTCATGGCATCGATGATTACTTTGCCTGTTGTATCCCCCAACGATTGGGCTACCGCTGCTGCCACCGGTGCAGGTGTGGCTACTACTATAACTTCCGCTTCGCGCACAGCAGCTTGTACCGGATGAACGCTGGTATTCGCATTTTTAAGCAGTTCCTTTCCTTTAAAGTCGCTGGTGTTTTGAACACCCAAAAAAATAGTATGTCCGGCTTTTGCCCAGGCCGTGGCCAACGCCCCGCCTACGTTACCGGTTCCGATGATGGCGATTTTCATGATGAACAGCTATTGATGTTCCCCTAATATATAAATCCATTTTCTGGTTTAACCGCAGGCGGTAAGTTCTTCTCTCCCAGCATTTCTTTCAAGTCGCGTTCAATCGTATTGCACAGGGCACTTAGGGGCACATCGGTAATCCGGTTTTCAAACGGATCTTCATTTACCTCGCCCACTTTGGCCAGTATGGCAAACACAAATGAAATAATAAGCGATACGGGCAGCATGAGGTAATCGATACCCAGGCGACTGAAATCGCCAATCAAGGTAAGCGGCAGCAACAGCATAAAGGCATATAAAAACAGTCGCGTAAAATAATCGTACTGCCGCAACAGCGGGGTATTTTTGATGCGCTCACACCCACCCTGGTAATTGGCCAGCGCCAGCAACTGTCCTTCCATCTGAAAAGAATCAAATCCGCCCAGCGTACCATTGCCCATGGCGGCATAAATTTTTCGGCCCGTAAGCAAGTGCAGGAAATTTGGCTTATGCTGACTTTGCCTGAGTGCACTAAAATCTTCATCACTCACGAAGGGCTTCAGCGCATCCCAATCTTCCTGCCCGCGTAAATGCAATCGCAAGGCATGCACCCAGGCAATGCACAGGTAAATCATTTGCTTCTTAAACGATACGCTGCGTGCAGCATCGTAGTTTGGTTGGTGTGCGTGGCTATCGGTAAACGTAATGATGAGGCGCGCCAATACCCGGCTGGAGTTTACAATGCCGCCCCACAAGGTGCGCGCTTCCCACCACCTTCCGTAGGCGCTGTTGTTGCGAAAAGCAATGAAGATGGCCAACGCACTGCCCAAAATGGCCGCTACCGAAAAAGGCAATGCCACCTGACTAATGCCGTAGCGATACAATGCCCACACTACTACACCGGTAAGAAGTGAAAAAACAATTTCACTTCTTACATAGCCGATTACGCGTACCGGGTTAAAATTTCGTTTGATAATCATAAACTTATTTTTTGAATTGACAGCTGATACCGAATGTAAGGATGCGGTCGTGTTGTTTAACTGATGCGGCCACGATCTGCTCGTAATAGAAATTGTATTGCAATAAAAAACTCAATCCTCTCCATACGGGAAAGTCCAAACCCGCATCCAGTTGTGCACGGTTGTTCGTTACTTCATCCAAACCCGGTTGCCAATAGGCCGTGTAAAAAAGTCTTAGTCGGTTATTCAACAACCGGTGCCAGCCAGCCAGGTAAGCCGTAGCCCGCCAGAGGCAGATGGTGTTGTTTCCGTTATAAAACTCTTCGTTGAATTGTTGATTTCTAAAGTCAGTCTCTTCATAGATAACACTGGCCGATACTTTCAGATTTGTTGCAGGCTTTTGTACAAACTGCCATGTAGTACCCACACCACCAAACCACCGAAAATCAATTTGCCTGCGATAGTTCGTTTGCAGATAAACCATCGCGAATGGATACACCTTGCGAAAAGGATGGTAATAAAGATAGTTGCGGCTATACATGTCGTTGTCGGCTTTAAAGCCGCTAAACTGCTGGTAAAGGCTGTTGTTTTGGGATTTGAAAACCAAACTCCGCTTACTGTTGGAAACCAATTCCAACCGGGCACGCAACACAAGTAAATCGACATTTCCTTTTTGCCATGCACCGGTTGCACCTGTACGCACTTGAAAACTGGCTGTATCGCTCTCATTCAATTGTGCAACAGCAGGGATGCACATAGGCACTCCTGCTAATCCTACGATTAAATAAAAAGCAATCAGCTTCATGTTACTTGCCAAGTAACTCCACCACCATTTCGGCAGCAGCCGCCCCGGAATTTTGTTGCTGACCAGTAACCAGGTTGCCATCGGCAATCGCATACGATGAGAAGGGAGCAGCCACTTTGAAGTTGGTGCCGGAAATTTTTCGCGCTTCGTCTTCAATGCGATAAGGTTGAATCTTCATGCCCACGGCCTTGTCGGCAAATTCCTCTTCGGCATCGGCAAAGCCTGTCCAGGTTTTGCCTTTCACCAACAATTCACCGTTTGACTTTTTTGCTTCGAGTAACAGTGTTGTGCTGTGACAAACCGCTGCACTGGGTTTACCAGCTTCATAAAATGACACAAAAAGTTTTTCCAATTCCTTGTTGCCGCGAAAGGTGTACATCGGGCCCTGGCCACCTACTAAAAAGATGGCCGCATAGTCAGCAGGTTTTACCTCAGTAAGTTTGCGGGTGTTGGCCAGCATTTTGTTAAACCAATCCTGCTGCAGGTAACCAAGTGAAATTACATCATGTGCCGAGTAGCCGCTGGCATCGGTTGGATTAGAGAACCCGTCCATTTCCAGTTTGCCGCCTTCGGTGGATACCAACTCCACTTCATACCCTGCTTCCTGAAACACCCGCAGCGGGTGTGTTAACTCAGCCGCCCAGAACCCGATGGGCCAGCCGGTTTGTTTGGATACCGATGGCGAACTCGCCACCATTAAAATTTTTCCTTTGGCAGGTGCACCGTGAAAGTGCACATAGCTCTGTCTTTCTTTTACCTTTTCCATGTTGATCGATTAGTTGTGCGTTATGCACACAAAGGTTGGTGTTGTATAGTGCCTGAATCAACATATTAACTTTTAAGTAGGATACTTCCTTTTGGGAAAGTATTGGTAATTTGACACAGAAATGCCTGAGTTTTGAATCCTTAACATCCCATGCCCGATTTTATTTACGATAAGAAAGTTTACTACAACCCGGTAGAGTTTGCCATGGACCGCATTGGCGGCACCTGGAAGATGCCCATTTTGTGGCGCCTGCGCGAAAAGACCTTACGCTACAGCGATCTGAAAAAAGATTTGCCGCACATCACGCATAAAATGCTTTCAAGCGTGTTGCGTAGTTTGGAGAACGAGGGTTTTATTACGCGAAAAGTTTACCCGGTAGTACCGCCAAAAGTGGAATACTCCATTACCCCGCGGGGATTAAAGGCCATTCCCATCATTGAAGTAATCCGAAAGTATGGCGTTGACTTAATGAAGGAGTTTGGCGTGAAGGCGAAGGAGACTGAGAAAAAATAACTGCCACGAAATCGATTGCTCGTCAGAAAGAAATTCTCAGCCGCAACCCGTACCGCCATTGCGTACTCAAATAATTACCCCCGCCCAGAGTCGGTTCAAAAACTCGCGCCAGGGCAAAACGGTAATGCCGGACGCAATCGTACGCGGCAACGGGTCAAGGCTTACAATGATGCGGCTCTTCAGTTTGTATTCGTCTGAAAAGGCATTTAGCCCTTTGGTGTGTTTGAGGTGTACATTATCAGTAGATTTTACTTCCACCGCCACCTCGTGATCGCCCAGCACGAAATCCACTTCAAATTGAGATGAGGTGCGCCAATAGTGGATCGGAAATTTTTTGCCCGAATACTGACTGTAGGTTTTTAGCTCGTGAAAAATAAAATGCTCAAAAGCAAAGCCGAAGTTAACGCTACCCGGCTCAATCGATTTACGCCTGAGTAATGTGTTGACAATACCCACATCGAAAAAATAGAATTTGGGTGCGGCAATGGTTCTGCGCTTCGGGTTCTTTTGAAACGAGGGTACAAAATCGCCAATCAGTGTGTCCTCCAGAATACTGAAGTACTCTTTGATGGTGGGGCTGCTGACTCCGCAGTCTGCTGCAATGTTGGTGTAGTTGATGATTTCACCATTTGAAAAAGCGGCTTTGTTTAGAAAACGGGAGAACGTTTCGGTATTTCGGATTTTGGTTTCAGCCACGATCTCGTCTTCCAGGTAACTGCCGATATAGGCGTCTATCAACTGACCCGCATCTTCGGCCAGATAATGCCGTGGCAGCAGTCCGTTATTGAGCGCTTTGATCAGATTAAAATCCGGAATCTCGCTGAACGACAGCGGATACAACTGATACCGCAGCGCGCGGCCGCCCAGCAAGTTTACGCCTTGCTTCAAAATTTTGCGGGGAGTAGAGCCGGATAAGATGAATTGGATCTTTTTGTTTTCGATCAACCAGTGGACTTCATTTAGTAATGCGGGCAATTTCTGAATTTCATCCACGATTACGGGCTCGTGCGGGTTGGCTGCCAGAACGCTTTCACGGAATTGCTCGGGGTTGTTCAGCAGCCTGCGGTACACATCGCTAAGCAGCAAATCGAAATACAAAGCGTTGCCGTACCGCTCTTTCAGGAGGGTGCTTTTACCCGATTGACGCACACCCCATAAAAAAAAGCTGTTTCTACCCGATTTGAAGAACTCTTGCCGCCTCTTGAACACGTATGTATAGAATTACATGCAAATTTAAATATATACTTTAAAAATACATGCAATTTTGAAGTTATTCCATTTTGTCATGCTTTATAGCTTCTCACGATACCAGAGGCCCGCTCACCACGGAATTTCCTGGCGATCGCGAAAAAATTTCCCAGTTTGATTGATTGCTGCGGTTGCCAGCCACACAGCCGTATCAGCACCTTGTTCAACCGTGCGTGGTGCCGACTTCCCGCCCATATCGGTTTTAACCCAGCCGGGGCAGTAGGCATTTACTGAAATATCCCGTGATGAAAGTTCATAAGCCAAGTGTCGTGTAATTGCATTGAGTGATGATTTGGAGACACAATACACGGGCGACCATCCGCCTACGGGGTCGGTCATGCTGCCGCCACCACTGGAGGTGTTGATGATTCTTCCGCCAGAAGGAATTAATGATAGAAAATGCCGGACCATCTGTACGGGACCAAACACATTGGTGCGCATGGTTTTATGAAAAATTTCGGCTGTTCCGTCTGATAAGGACCGGTCTTCGCGAAGGAGCACGGCCGCATTATTAATAAGCACATCTACTTTACCGAACTGCTTCTTCACTTGTTGCGCTGCTTGCTTGATGCTTGCTTCATCGGTCACATCCAACAAAAGAAAATGCACATCAAGCCCTTCGTCTTTTAACCGATCAACCGCTTCGTTGCCATTTGCCTCATCACGCGCAGTAAGAATTACCTGGTGCTTCAGTTTAGCCAGTTGCCGTACCACTTCAAAGCCAATTCCCTTGTTGGCACCGGTCACTAGAATAGTTTTCACAGGGATGTTGTTCAATTCTCAACTTATAACTTTAAAATTAAAGGCACCATTTTTTGTAGTTGCCCAAACGCGCAACCAGATAGGGAGCACTGCTTCCATACCGCGTGCATTGGTAATATCTCCCAAATCAAGGATATTTTGCTCCTTCCAACCAAACTCTTTTAAGAGTGATTTCACTTTTGCCTTAGCCTCGTCATCATTGCCACAGATGAAATTTGTATGGTCACCTCTGCCAACCATGTTCGGATTCACCATCAAACCACACCACATGGTATTAAGCGTTTTTACAACTTTGGCTTTCGGGAATGTTTTTTGGATTTCCTCGCCTAATGAATTCGTATTCGATAGCGCTGGAAGTAAACTGGCTGGCTGACCTTTGCTGAAGTCGAGAGGGTTAGCCACGTCAATGATAATTTTTTCATTGATGTTCTCACCGGCTAACTTAATAGCTTCAATGGAAGCATCACCTTTTGTACAGTTGAAAATGACTTCACCAAAGGCAGCAGCTTCTTGAAATGTACCTGCGCTCGCTCCGGCCTTATGCTTCGCTACAAAGGCCAAAACCTTTTCGTTGGATTTGCTTCTGGATCCCATCATCACCTGGTGCCCCAATTCGATTAATCGTGAACCAATGGTGTTACCCACGGTTCCGGTTCCGAGTACACTGATTTTCATGCGTCTATACTTTTTTTAAATCAACAAAACGTACCCCTTGGTCTCCTAGTCGGAATCATTCTTCTGTATTAAATTTCATTATTTACCAGATAAAAAATACTTATTAATCATCCTGAAATTTATTGACGAAATAACGGTTTTTTGTGATCAATAAACCAATAACCATCGTTATCCCCTGATTTCTTTGCTGAAGAACAGGCTCAGGCAAGTAACCTTTAAAGTTTTGCTTCGTAAAGAAGGTAAAATTCTGCTCATCGTGCTTCGTATTGTAGCCTGCATTCTTTCACTTAGTTTACTGACCCAGCCGGTTTACGCCTCGCTGATTTCAGCTTTTCCAAATGCTGAACAGTTTGAGGAGACTTCAAAAACGGAAGAAAAGACCGAGGCGTACAGCCATCAGAGGCGAGCAACACCTGCCCTTAAACCCCTGCTGCTTGCAACAACCGCACGGCAGACCATCAGCCTAGAGCACTCAATACCCCAGCCGGTCTTTGCTCTGACTAAACGATTCCTCGTTCTCCAGGTCTTTCGATTGTAGCAGTTACAACGCCTCTCTCAGAATTTTACGGTAATCCGCCTGCCAATTCGTTTTCAGGTGAACTTATGCAAAACGTTTTCTGGCTAGGATGCCACGACTATTAACCAGTAACGAATGAACTCATGAAAGCTAAGCATAAAATTTCAATGCTCGATTACACAAAAATTATTATCGCTAAAGTAGCGTTTGATCGCAGGTTGCTTCTGAAGGAATTCCGGAAATCGCAAGCCTGGCTTGCCGACAGGGAACGCAGCGAATTGTATCGCTGGATGAAGCAACACGGGTATCTGCCGGATAGTTTAACTACAGCCCACTAACCAAACAAACGGATTTATGGAAAGTTTATGGAGTTGGGCAGGGTTTGTTTTACTAATCCTTTTCTTGCTGATTCTTGATCTGGGTGTGTTTCACCGGAAGGCCAGGGAAATTTCGGTGCGCAACGCGTTGTGGTGGACGGCCTTCTGGGTTACACTCGCCTTCATTTTTAACGGATTCATCTATTATACCTACGGGCAGGATAAGGCCTTTGAATTCTTTACCGGGTTTCTCATCGAGAAATCGCTGAGTGTTGATAACATTTTCGTCATCATTTTGATTTTCAGCTATTTTCAAGTGCCTGCGGCCTATCAGCACAAAGTGCTTTTCTGGGGAATTCTGGGAGCCCTGATTATGCGCTTCTGTTTTATATATGCCGGCATTGAACTGATTCAGCAGTTTCATTTTCTCATCTATCTTTTCGGTGCGTTCTTAATCATTACCGGAATTCGAATGATTATTCACCGCGGTGAGCATTTTGAACCCGAACGAAATCCGGTGGTACGCTTCACAAAAAAATGGTTCCGACTGACACCCCATTACGACAAAGACAATTTCTTCGTAATACGTAACGGATTGTTGTATGCCACACCACTCTTGCTGGTTGTTGTGCTTATCGAATTTACCGACCTGATTTTCGCGGTTGACAGCATACCGGCAATCCTGGCGGTCTCAAAAGACCCTTTCATTGTATATACATCCAACGTATTTGCCATTCTGGGCCTTCGTTCACTTTATTTTGCCCTGGCCGGTATTGAACGCTATTTTGCTTACCTGAAATACGGTCTGGCTGTTATCCTGGTTTTTGTTGGGATAAAGATGAGTATCTCGGATTTAATCATAATTCCTATTGAAATTTCTTTGGCATTCATCGTCCTCACACTTTCTGTGGCTGTTTTGGCCTCCATGGTATTGCAGCCGGCCAGTAACCCTGGCAAGCCGACAATTCAATGAGTGTAGCAATTCACAGCCTGTACCTTAACCCGCAGTTGATGCAGTTTCTTGTGCAGTTGCTCGGCAAGCTGAGCCGCGCCTGGTTCATCGCCATGCACGCAAACGGTATCGGCTTGTAACGCTACCCGTGTGCCGCTTGTTGTTATCACAAATCCGTTGATCAGGTTCATCACCTGCTCAACGGATTGCCGTAAATTGGTAATACGTGCTCCGGCAAGGGTCCGGGGCAACAGGGAGCCGTCCTCCCCGTAAACCCTGTCTGCAAAAACCTCATGGGCCGTTTTCAACCCAAGTGCTTTTGCTTCCGAAATCATTACGCTTCCGCTTAATCCGTAGTAAATCAAATCAGGATTAAAGTCTTTTACAGCCTGTGCAATTGTGCGACTCATTACACTGTCTTTTGCGGCCATATTATACAGCGCACCATGCGGTTTAACATGATGGAGTGTTGCCTGCAGTTCTTTACAGATACTGTCAATAATTTTCAATTGCTTCCATATTAACTCGTACAACTCATCAGCAGGCAACTGAACAGGCACGCGCCCGAAATTTGGCTTGTCGTTAAAACCCGGATGAGCACCGATGGCTACGCCATGTTTCAAACACAAATCAATTGTTTTGCGCATGGTGGCTTCATCGCCAGCGTGATAGCCACAGGCAATGTTGGCGCTGGTAATGTGGGGCATAATGGCCGCATCGTTGGGCATGCCCTCACCTAAATCGCAATTCAGGTCGATGGTCATAAATCGCGTTCTCTCAATTTAAATTTACACGCCTGCTGCAATTGAACTATGTGCTGTACTTGTTTTATAAACAAATCTTCAGCCTCTCTGATATCCACCAAGGAAAAATAAACTTTCTCCGCTGGACGGAATTGCGCCAACTTTGACCGATCAGCGGCAATTACATGCGCTATTCTCGGATAACCACCCGTAGTTTGATGTTCGGCCATCAGCGCTATCAACTCACCGCTGGGCAACACTTGTATCGTTCCAAACGAAACGGCTGTTGAAAGCAATTCCTGCTTTCCGGATTGTTTCAATTCCGTTCCCTCCAGCCGATAACCCATCCGGTCGCTTTGTCGGCCAATGGTAAACCCTTTTTTCAAAAAATCTTTTTGGGAGGCCTTAGTCAACCAATCAAATTCATTGCCCTGAATACACCGTATCACGGTTTTTGTCGCCTTGGTCAGTGAGGACACAAACCAATGGGTGTAAAATTCGGTAACATCCGCACGCCAGGGAAATACTTTTGTTTCTGCTGCACTAATATTTTTCCTGAACGATAGCGTATCGCCCTTTTTCAAAAATCTTCCGTCAACCCCACCAATTTTAGCCTTTGTGTTCGTGCTGTAACTGCCCAGCCGTTCCTCAAGTTCCAATCCACCTTGTACGGCAAGGTAACACCATGCACCGCACATTACCTTTGAAAACTTCAGCTCACTACCTGCTGCTACAAGAAGAGGCTGATGCAGCGGAATGTTCTTACCATTCAACTTAGGCATAAAGTTGGCACCACCAACGGCTATTAGCGCTGGAGAATTAAAACGAATAGCAGCAGCCGGAAAACTCATTTCAACAATGGCTTCATTTAATGGATTTCCAACCAATGCATTGGCAATCTTCATCGCATTCAAATCCATTGCACCAGATGGGTTGATGCCCAAATGCTGATACCCAAACCGGCCGGCATCCTGAACGGAATCAGCAATACCCGCCTTTATCACTTCCATGCTCATGGCATAAGTGGGTTAAAGCATTCAGTATTGAAAGAGTCAAATTCATCCTTTGAGATTGGATAGAGCTTTACTTCATCACCGGGCTGAAACAATACCGGATTTTCAGCTTGCGGATTAAAAAGCGTTACGGGGGTACGCCCGATAATATTCCATCCACCGGGTGAATCCAACGGATAAATACCTGTCTGATTTCCGGCAATGCCCACACTGCCTGCAGGCACGTGTTTGCGGGGTGTTGGCAAGCGTGGTGTGGCAATTTTTTCATTCACGATACCCATGTAGGCAAAGCCGGGCAAAAATCCCAGCATAAACACACGATAGGTTTGCGCAGCGTGAAGTTCAATCACCTGATCAATGGATAGGTTTTTTGCTTTGGACAACGACTTTATATCGAATCCAAAATCCGAATCGTAACAAACGGGAACAGAAAGTTTTCTGCCAGAAACAGCTTTAACATCATCACATCGCTTAACTGCCTCCTCCAACTGTTTACTAACCCACGCAAATGCCGATTGACTTTGCCTGCGAATTTCTTTTATATCATATACTACAGTAAGCGTACAGTATGCCGGAATCAGGTCCTTCCAAAAAGGATTGGGTTGTTTTCGCAGGTGATTATAAAGTCTGAAAACCTTGTCATTTACTACGGCATTCAATTCGTTTCCCAAACAAATTGTCAGGGCATTTTCGCTAATCGGATATATGGTTATCGATCTGCTCAATTACGAAGTATCTTTAAATTACCCGCGAAGCTTATCCAGTAACCGGTTTAATTCCTGTGCTTCAGCTTTCGTCAGGTTCTTCAGTGTATTTTGCCAGGCATCCGATGCGCGATCGATTTCTGTCAACAGGCTCAAACCTTTATCGGTAATGCTGATGTCCACCTGCCTGCGGTTGTTCTTGCAGATTTCGCGCTTCACAAAACCCTTCAGCCGCAACTTTTCTACCAGCCGTGTTGCGTTGCTGTTCTTATCGATCATCCGGCAGGTGATGTCAGCCAGCATCATGGGTTTGGGGTGGCTGCCACGTAAAATGCGCAATACATTAAACTGCTCAGGTGTAATATCAAATTCTTTCAGGAAGGTGGCATTCAGGTTGTACAGCCAACTGCCGGTGAACAAAATGTTTACAGCCGCCTTTTGAAATTCACTTTGAAATTTTTCCTGTTTAACTTCACTTTCGATTGAAGCCATTTGTGCCGGATCTTTAAATCAACCAAAATTAATACAATAGTTGTAGATACAATCTTCAGACATGATCACTTTCAATGCCACTATTCAACGTTTTGACAAGAAAGGCGAGAAAACCGGCTGGAGTTACATTGAAATCAGTGCCGCGCAAGCCAAAAAACTCAAGCCCGACAGCAGAACCTCCTTCCGGGTAAAAGGGAAACTAGACCGCTACCCGCTCAGGCAAACCGCCCTGATACCGATGGGCAATGGCAAATTTATTTTACCCATAAACGGCACCATACGAAAAGGAACCGGCAAAAAACAGGGTGATAAATTAAAAGTGACTTTGGAACTGGATGAAAGTAAATTCATCATGAATGCTGATTTTATGGCTTGTGTTAAGGATGACCCAGCGGCCAACACCTTTTTTAAAACACTACCCGCGGGGCATCAGCGCTACTTCAGCAAATGGATCGACAGCGCCAAGACAACACAAACAAAAACCAAACGGATCGTAATGGCAGTTAATGCACTGGCCCGCAAAATGGGCTTTCCGGAAATGCTGCGGGAGGAGAAGCGGAATAAATTGTACAGTATGCGATAAATTAAAAAAGAAGCCCCGGCAAAAACCGGGGCCCCTAACCTAACCCTATAAAAAATTATTTGTTGCGCGCTGCCTTAATGGGCACCGTTCTGAACTGCCCGAAACTCATGGTTCCCTCCATGGTGTCATCTTTAACTATGGCATCAACCGTTATGGTTACCTCGTTGCCACCAAAATTGAGCACGTAGGTATACACGATGTTGTTGCCGGTTACCGATACAGACGTGAGTGTAACCTCCTGTGGCATGCGGTCGCTCTTAATGGTTCCTCCCCATTTGCCATCGGTGTTGGTAATCACCAGTTTACCACCGGACGACTGCTGTCCGCTATCCACGGTGTACGTCCAGGTGCCGGTTGCATCAACCGGAGCCACGGTTGAATCAGCCGGAACTGTTTCTTTCTTCACGGGCTGGGTAACCGGGCGGCTGGCTCCGGTAAATCCGCTACCGCGCTGGCCATTTTGCTGCTGACCCTGGCCCATGTTACCATCCATATCACCGCCACCGCCATCTTTCAAATCATCATTATTTACGCCACGTCTCCTGCGGGGCTGGTTATCGTAGCTCATTTTACCAAACCGGTAATTAAAGTTTATCCGGATGCTGAACACATCGCGGATATTGATATTGGTTTGATCAATGGTTGGTGATTCCGTTACACCCTTAATACGGAATTGCGGTGTAAAGAAGTTTTCAAAACCAATGCCGAACCCGCCCTTCTTGTCTTTAAAATCTTTACGGATGGCAACACTGTAGGTGCCAAAACCTCCCTGGTAGCCCTGCAGGTTTACCTGGCGACCACGGTAAAAACCAAATGCCTGTAATGACCAACGATCATTTATTTTGTAGTTACCAAACAATCGGCCACTGGGTACCCAGCCTTCATTACGGGCGGCATAAAGCGGATCGGCTACGTTGTTGTCAAGAATAGCGTAATACACATCACCACCACCGCCCAGGGTAAGTTTGCCAACCATTATGTTGCCAAAAACACTTAGTCCAACCGCCTTCTCTTCACCAATATTCTGGTAAGTTGTGATTATGGTGTCTCCTTTTGCCTGCCGAACACCCTGGATAGCATCGGTAGTATTCCGGAAGAAGGTGGAGAAGTTGAGGTATGTACTCTTGATATTCGCACTGTATGATAATTCATAATTGTCAGTCAGTTCCGGATCAAGGTACGGATTGCCAATCTGGAGAAACAGCGGGTTAGGATTTTGAATGTTGGGGTTTAAAAACTGAATGGACGGTCGTCTGATTCTGCGGTTATACGCTGCCTTCAGGGTATTATTGTTTTTCAATCGCTTGGAAAGATTTATGCTGGGAACAAAAACACCATAAGAGGGTATTTCTTTATCGGCAAGCGAAGGATCCTCCGGATCGTTCTGGAAGTTGGCATCAATGCGGGTATATTCATAACGCCCTCCTGCTTTCAGGCTATAAGCCCTGGGCAGCGTAGCCGTGTACGAAATGTAGCCGGCTGTAACGTCCTGGTCGTAATTAAAAACATTGCCGGCATTGGTTGTTGTTTCAGGAACGTAGTCCCCGTCAGGCCCTACCGCCCGGAAGCTCTGATAATCGCTTGACACTTTGCGAATAATCTCTTTGGCGCCAAATTCAACCAGTTGCTTATCGCCAATCGGGGTTTGATAATCTACCTGAAGGGTAACCTCCTGGTTAAAGCTTTTGTTATCGTTCCTGCGCCTGAAATCAACGATATCGTTATCGTCATAAGAAATATTGGTAAAATCGTTGGTGCGGTTATTTAAACTGTAAAGGGTTGAGATGCTGAATTCTTTCGATGGTTTTTCAAAAGTACGCGTATAGTCCAGGGTAAGATCGACCGTTCCTGAGTTATCAATTGTGTTAACATTAGCCCTATCGTACCGGGTTTGAACACCGTTTACCAGCGAAAGAGTTTCTAAATCATCCTGATAACTTGTTCCATTCCGAACACCGTACCGTACCGAAGCAGCCAGGTAATTGTGCTTATCAATGTCATAATCCCAGTTTAGCGAGTACCGACCAAACAAGTTGTTGTTGCGCGTATCGGCACGCTGTATGTTCAAAATGGTATCCTGTGTAAGTTGGCGGTTCTCAAAACTGCCGGTATTGTTGTAATTAGCCCGACCAAAGCCACCTAATGAAAATCCCATTTTGCCTTTTCGGTAGGCACCATTAAGTCCGAGGTTCGAGCCCCGGTAGCCCACACCGGCATCTACGTTTAAAGTCAACCCTTCAAGTGTATTCTTTTTAGTAACGATGTTAATAATACCCGATGATCCTTCAGCATCGTACTTGGCAGAAGGCGAAGTAATCACCTCAACTGTTTTAATCTGGTCGGCCGGGATCTGCTTCAACGCATCAGCAACGCTGCTGGCGGTGATGGTGGAGGGCTTATTATTAATGAGCACAAGAATATTGGAGTTCCCGCGAAGCGATACATTTCCGTCCAGGTCAACATTAAGCATGGGCACCCTGCGCAACACATCGGTGGCATCACCGCCTTTGGTGGTGGCATCGTTCTCGGCATTATAAATTGTTCGATCAACCCGTTCTTCAATTAAGGCACGCTGACCCTCCACAACCACTTCGTTAAGAACAGCAGCTTCTTCCTTGAAAGCTATTGCGCCAAGATCAATGTCCTTCTTATCAAGTGTTACTGGTATGTTCTGGGTTTCATATCCGATAAACGATATGCTTACCGTATAACTACCGGCACCGAGTTTGGTTATTGTAAACTTTCCCTTGTCATCGGCAACGGCACCGTCAATAATTTTTCCTTCGGCATCGGCCAGGGCGATGGTGGCAAACTCTACCGGCTGTTTGGAGTTGGCATCAATCACTACTCCGGAAATTTTATTATTGCCTTTTGGCTTTTCGGTTTGTGCCATCAGGCCTGCGAAAAAAAGTATCCCGGGTAAAAGTAAAAAAGTACGTTTCATTGCTTGTTATTGTAGTTCATCAGGGTTTTACTGCCTTAAAGACTGCAAAACTGCGAGGATTGTTCTGCAATACAGCAAGTATTAGACGGCCGGCCCTATTGCATCGACCAACGGGCATCAAGACGTGCCGGGGTCTTAATTATCCTATCAATCGAACACTTTATTAAAGCAGTCGAAAAAGCATGGGTTTTCATCGCAGGAACAAGGCAAGCAGTTAGTTTTGTGCGTTTAAAATCAAGTATGCAAACACTTTTTCAACGGCACCGGCTCACGTTGCTGCACATTATTTTCTGGTGCATCTACCTGTCGTTTAACCTGTACCAGATAAGCTTTTACCAGCAACGCAGGGGCTACGACTGGAACAATGCCATATCATTTGCAGGAGTTCAGTTTGCGTTTACCTTTACCATTGCCTACCTCAATTACTTTATTTTTTTACCCCGATTCATTAAGAACAAGAACATCTGGAGATACCTGCTGGAGTTCAGCATTCCCTTTGCCCTGCTCGTCTTTCTTCGGATCTACGTGCAGCGAATGATGGTGGAAGGCTCACCCAGAGCGGACTACTTTTATTCGAACATGTTTGTGGTGCAGGTTGTTGCCATTAACCTGTTTATTACCGTATTCGTGAGTATGCTACGCTTTGCAGCCGATTGGTTTGAACTGGAGGCTCGTAAGAAGGAAATAGAAAATGAGCGCCTGATGGCAGAACTGAATTTTCTGAAGGCCCAGATTAATCCGCACTTTCTATTTAACACCCTCAACAACCTGTATTACCTGGCTTTCTCCAAATCGGATAACACCACAACGGTTATTGAAAAGCTATCGCAGATGATGCGGTACATGATTTACGACTCCAATCATGCAAAGGTGCCGCTCAATAAGGAAATTGAGTACATGAAAAACTACATCAGCCTGGAGCAGCTGCGGCTGAACAACCAGGTGCCCATCCGGTTTGAAATTGAAGGAAATACCGATAACAAGCAGATTGCACCCCTGATTTTTATTACCTTTCTTGAAAATGCCTTCAAGCACGGGGTAAACAACCACAGCACTAATGCCTGGGTAAACGTGTCGGTAAAGCTTAACGGCAGCCAATGCGTTTACCGGGTTGAGAACAGCAAACTGCCTCCGACAACCGATACCAAAGAAGGAAAGTCGGGCATTGGTTTGCAAAACGTGAAGCGAAGGCTTGAGTTGAGTTACCCCGGGCAGTACGAACTAACGATTGAGGATAAACCCAATCGGTATGCCGTGCAACTCAACGTTGTTTTGAATTGAGAAAAATTGATTGCCTGATTGTTGAAGACGAGCCCCTGGCCCGCAACCTGATGGTAGAGTACGTAAAGAAAGTACCCTACCTGAACCTGGTTGATGCCTGCCCCAATGCCATGAAAGCCATGGAGGCCCTGAAGAAAAACCCGGTTGACCTGATCTTTCTGGACATTCAGATGCCGGAGATTACCGGCATAACACTGTTGAAAATCCTGCCCAATAAGCCCATGGTTATTTTCACTACAGCCTATTCCGAGTATGCATTGGAGGGGTACGAACTTGATGTGGCGGATTACTTACTAAAGCCTGTAACGTTTGAACGCTTTTTGAAAGCCGTTGAAAAAGCAAGCGCTCGAATGCCGGTAACACCGGTTATTCACTCAGCCACAGCAACCGAACAACCAGCCGGCCAGCCTTTTGTATTTGTGAAAGACGGCACCAAGTTGGTTAAGGTGGTGTTCAATGATATTCTTTACATCGAAGGACTGAAAGACTATGTTACCATCCACACCCGCCAGCAAAAGATTACCACCTTGCAGCGGATGAAACACCTCGAAGAGCAACTTCCTGCAGATAGCTTTATCCGTATTCACAATTCGTTTATTATAAACATTAAAGCTATTGATGCCATCCATAAAAACGAAGTACAGATTGGCCAGGCCATGCTGCCGATAAGCGATTCGTACCGGAAGAGTTTTAAAGAGTTTGTGGAGAAGAATCAGATGGGGTAGTACTTTAGCAAGCGCTGTGTTCAAGTAATAAGTGCAACTTATCAGCTGCTCTATCCTTTTCCGGCTTTTCCACAATTTTACCTCCCGCTCCCTTCTGTAAGCCTCTTCCTTGGTATTCAAACTTTCGTAATACACAACCTTCCAGTCGTTAAACTTTCCCGTATAACCGCTGTGATGGGAGTTGTGTTTGCGCAATCGCTCTCCCAAATCCTCAGTGGTATGGCCGACATAATACCGGCCGGCCGTTGAAGAATGAAGAATGTAAAAGATGGCTTGCATAAAAAAGTCTCCCATGAAAGGAGACTTGAAAACGTGGGAGCTGAGGGATTCGAACCCCCGACCCTCTGCTTGTAAGGCAGATGCTCTGAACCAGCTGAGCTAAGCTCCCCTGTTTGAGGACTGCAAAAGTAGTACAGTTTTTGATTTGTACAAACGCACTGTGATTTCGCGTTAATAACCTGCTAAAAAACTAACTTTACTTTCATTTTTTACCCTTGAAAACCTTCCGCAAAGTTATAGGCTACTCACTGTTGGCCCTTGCTGTATTGCTCATTGCCCTCATAGCCTCGGTATTCCTGTTTAAAGACCAGGTTATCAACCAGTTTGTACAGCAAGCAAACCGGCAATTAAATACCCCGGTTAAAATCGGCAAAATGGATGTTTCGGTGTTTGAACGCTTTCCGCAACTGTCTATTGTATTTTATGATGTGTACGCAGAAGACAGCCACGAGGGGCAATACCCACTGCTTACCGCCTCGAAAATTTCGTTCCAGTTAAACCCCATTGAAGTTTACCGGGGCAAGTACACCGTGCTTGGATTAAGCATAACCGATTGTGAAACCAACCTGAAGATTAACAGCAAAGGAGAAAATAATTATACCGTAGTAAAAGAAACATCCTCCTCTGAGTCGGTTGGTTTTGCGCTTCAAAATGTTTTGCTGGTTAATTGCCGGGTCCGGTTCCTTGACCTGGAGCGCAAAGATGATATGCAGTTTTATTCCAACCGGCTGAGGGCTTCCATTAACTCCCAGAAGGATAGATACGAAATTAATGCCCAGGGCGAAATTACCACAGAACACCTGTTGATTGGCAGCCTTTCATTGCCCGAAAACAAATTGTTTAATGTTAACGCAAACCTTTTTTACGATCACCCCGAAAAAAAACTAACTATTCGGCCCTCTGACTTGCAACTTGGACCATCGTTTTTTACCCTGCAGGGTTCTTACCAATGGAAAGACAGTAACCTGATCAATCTTTCAGTAACAGGCAAAAACACAACGCTTCAAACGCTGCTTTCGTTATTTCCGGAAAAAACAACCGAACGCTTTCGGGAGTACCAAAGTACAGGCAATGCATATTTCAGCGCACAACTCAACGGAGAAATCGGCACTAAAAAAAGTCCGGCTCTTCGTGTGGATTTTGGCCTCACTAACGCACAGGTTAAGCACCCACAATACCATGCAAGTCTTGAAGAAACATCGGTGGCGGGGACTTTAATACTACCCGCCATTCATAACCCGAACACAGCCACCCTTTCATTGAAAAACATCAGCGGTAAATTGCAGGGAAAAACATTCCGGTCTGATCTGGAAATCCGCAACATCCATGATCCTGACATAACCTTTGCCTTTACCGGTGAGGTGAATGCCGCCTCCCTGTTTGGTTTCTACCCCATTAAATCAATCAGTGAGCCATCCGGAACCCTGATTGCTGACATCTCCTTTGAAGGAAAAACCGCGTGGCTGAAAAACAAAGTAACCGCCCAACAGGCTTCGGCCCTCGGAAGCGTTGACTTGAAAAACCTGAGCTTTTTATATGGAGCTGACCGCGTGCCCGTTAACAACCTAAGCGGAACCTTGCAATTCAATAAAAATGATTTGGCCCTCAGTAATGTTGCGGGCAACCTGGGCCGGAGCGACTTTCTGCTCAATGGTTTTTTTAAAAATGTAATAACCTGGCTGCTTTTCGAAAATCAGCCTGTAAGTATTGAGGCTGATTTACGGGCTAAATTTCTTGATGTGAACGAACTCTTTGAGTTGGGTTTCGGCAAACCAACCGAAACTGCAACAAAACCGGAATATGAGTTCAGTATTTCAAAAAACCTGAACCTCAAATTTAATTGTGAAGTGGGGCGTTTAACATACAATCGATTCAAGGCAACCAATTTGAAAGGCGATCTGCTTATCGCTAACGAAAAAGCCATTTCACGCAATATTACGCTGGAAGGCCTGGGCGGCCAACTGATGTTTACCGGCAGTATTGATGCAACAAACCCAAAAGCCAATGCCCTGGCGTGTGCCTTTTTACTTAATGGCATTCATGTTGACAGCGCTTTTTATGTATTTGAAAATTTCCGGCAGGATTTTCTTCTTGATAAAAACCTGAAGGGGCAGGCCGATGCCGAGGTGATGATGGACGTAGTGCTGAACCAGAACCTGCGCATGTTCCCGGAAACACTGGTAGCTGATATCAGCGCCACCATACGCAAAGGTGAACTCAACCAGTTTGAGCCCTTAAAAAAACTGGAGCGTTACCTGGATGATCAGGGGCTGAGTGCCATCCGGTTTGCCGATTTAAAAAACGAGATTCACATCGAAAAGGAAACCATCTACATTCCGCAAATGGAGGTAAAAACCAACGTATCGGTTATGCAGATAAGCGGCACCCACCGGTTTGACCAGCAGATTGATTACCGCATTGTTACCCCGCTGAACAATAAACGAAAAATTAACGTGGAGGAAGCTACCGGTGCTATTGAGGAAATGGAGGGGCGCGCAAAACTGTTTCTGAAAATTACCGGTACTACCGATGATTACCGCGTGCAGTATGATACCGAGGCCGTAAAACGTAAAATTGCCTCTGATTTGAAGAAAGAAGTTCAGGAACTGAAAGATCTTTTTAAAAAGAAACAAAAGAAAAAAGAAGCCGAGTTATCTAAAGAAGAATTCGACTGGTAGACCCAAGGTACCCGCTAATGAATCAACTGTATTTTTTACCAATAGTGCTCCTTGTAACGACATTTAACCTGATACACAGTGTTGCCCAGCCGCTAAAAGACAGTGTGTTGAAAGAAATGGAAAACTTGCCGCTGAAAGAGCAAATCCAAAACATTAATCGCCAATACTACAAATTTTACAGCCAAAACATCAATCTGGCCGAATCACTCCTTGCTTATGCCGCTGAACAAGCCGGCAAAAATAACTGGAAGGAAGAAGAAGCTTTTGCAGCCCTGTACCTGGGCGTAATCACGTACCTGAAAGGCGATTACGAACATGTTCAGGAAAAATATTTCAAGGCGTTAAGCTTGTTTGAAGAAATGAATCATCCCGCTGGCATAGCTGCAACCCATAACGAACTGGCCGTATTTTATCATAAACAAAACGATCTGAAAAATTGCTTTCGTAGCCTCGATATAGCCGAACAAATTGCCAGACAAATTAATGATTCGGAAAAACTGGGCACCAACCTCGGCCACCGGGGAGCCATACTCGCCAAACGAGGCAGAATTAAGGAAGCAAAGCCTTATTTTCAGGAAGTTTATAACATTCGAAAACAACAAAAGGACAGCGTGGGCCTGGGCTATGTACTGCTGGACCTGGCCGAAATTGCCGTAAGCGAAAACAACATACCGCAGGCGTTGAAATACATTGACCAGTCAACTCGTATCCGCTCGCTTATAAACGACCAGCAAGGCCTGGCTGACAATTATCTCACAAAAGCACAGGTATACCTAACAATTAAAGATTACCGTCAGGCAATTTACCAGGCCGAACAAGGTTTAGAACAGGCTCAAACGCTTGCCATGCCCGATATGGTAAAACAAATGCTTGAATTCTTAGCTAACATTTACAAACTAGCAGGCGATTATAAAAATGCGCTGCGTTATCAGCAAGAAGCACACGTTATAAAAGACAGTTTGTTTACCCTGCAGAAAGCGAAAGATATACAGGAACTGCAAATACGATATGAAACTGAGAGGAAAGAACAGCTATTAGCCCAACAAGCCGAAAAACTAAGGCAAAACCAATGGCTTATATTTCTTCTCACCAGCATACTGGCACTGCTTATTGTTATTGGCTACTTCTGGCGCAAACAGATTAAAATAAAAAAACAGCAGGAAGCAACCTTGCGCGAGCAGGAATTTCAAAAACTACTTACCAGTTCAGTAATTGCTTCAGAAGAAAAAGAACGCTCCCGGTTCGCCAAAGATCTGCACGATGGCCTCGGCCAGTTCATTTCGTCTGCGCGCTTAATCATCAATCAATCAACAAGCCAACCGATGCTCAACGTAGCTGAACAACTCGACCAAATGCACCAGGAAATACGCAACATTGCCTTTAACTTACAACCGCGCACACTGGTAAACCACGGGCTTACCGAGGCCCTGAAAGAAATGGCAGTACGTGTTAGCCAAACGGCAAACCTATCAATACAGGTGACCGCTACATCAATGAATGAACGACTCAGTGAACAAACAGAAATTTCGTTGTATCGAGTATGCCAGGAATGGGTAAACAATATTATAAAACACGGATCATGCTCACATATTAGTATAGAACTGGTGCGTCATACCTCACAGCTATCGCTTGTCATCGAAGATGACGGCCCAGGGTTTAACCCCGATGTACTCCATCGGGGAAAGGGGTTCGGCTGGCCCAACATCCAGTCACGCATCCAGCTACTTAACGGAACCGTGTTTATTGATTCACAACCCGGCTCGCAGGGCAGCAGCCTTATAGCCGAAATACCGCTATCTTATCCGAATACCGTATCAACTAATCACTATGAAAGTAATTTTAGTTGATGACCACCGTATTTTTATAGAGGGCTTAAGCCAGCTACTGGACGACTCGTATGAAGTAGTTGCCATATTTGCCGATGCTCAACAAGCACTGAAGTTTATTCAGGCAAACGAAATCGACCTATTGCTGACCGACTACGAAATGCCCGGCATAAACGGCATTGAACTATTTGAGCAATGTCGCAAATGGCGCCCTCTACTGAAGGCCGTACTACTCAGCATGCACGATGAAGGCTCCTTAGTCCGCAAGGCCATCAAAACCGGTTTTCATGGTTACTTGCTAAAAAATGTAAGTAAACAAGAGTTGCTAATGGCCATTGAAAAAATTAAGGGAGGGCATCGGTACATCAGCGCTGAATTAACAAATACAATTCTTAAACCGGAAGAATCGCCACGGTTATCGGGCCGTGAACAAGAAGTTCTTAAATTGATACTGAAAGAGTACTCCAATAAACAAATTGCTTCTGTTCTGAAGTTGAGCGAGCGCACCGTAGAAACTTACCGCAAAAACCTGTACAAAAAAGCAAACACCAACACGTTAGTGGGATTGATAAAGTTTGCGTATACCCATAAGCTTGCCGACTAGCTACCGTACTGCCACGGTATTTAAATGGCGGCTTTACGGTATACAACACAATAGAATCTGGGAATACTTTTCAGCCATAATTTCAACTAGTATGAAAAAAAGTACACTTACATTTTTTGTGGCCATGCTCATGGGTGTAACCCTTGCACAACAAGCCATTGAGTTAAAGGATTCCGGAACCTTGGGGGGTGGCTACCGCGGTGCCACCAAAGCCAGTTTAACCCTGGCTGCAAAGGGTATTGAAAGCACCGACTTGCTGGAGATAACCGATAAACTCTACCAACAATACATTGAAAAATTACAGCAAGCCGGTTACACCATCGTCTCGGCAGATGAAGCCCAGTCCATCAAGGAATTTGCAGGGTGGGAACGCAAACGAGGCGGAACATTAAGTGAAGCACAGTATCCGGGCTTTATCACTTCAGTGCCTACCGGATTTGAGTATTTCGTTAAAAAAACAAAAGATTCCGGAAAAGAAAAAAGCACTTTTACAGACAACTCTCTTAAAATTTCAAAAGACATTAAGGCAACTGTTGTAAAGGTGAATGTCCTGATTCCGTTTGTTGAAGATGCCCAATCGGGCGGAAGTAAAATGTTGTCGGATGCAGCAGGAGGATTGGTGAAGGTTGTGCTTAGACCGTACCTGCGGGTGGAAAAAGATCCCCTGCCAACCACGCAGGCCTTTGGGGAATTTCCACAAACAGTAGTTACCTATGCTTTTATGGAAAGCCTGGGTGTACAGGCCATTAGCAACTATCACTTGAAAAAAAATCTGGATATACCCGGAGTATTTGAAGATAAAAAATACAAAGCCGTTGAAACAGCCTCGGTGGATAACTGGGGAACCGATATCGGTGCACTAACCATATTTAGCGTTACAGATAACTTTCTGATGATGGCCCAACCGCTGCCATGCGATGCTAAGGTGTACAAAGAAAGCGTGTACCGTGCAGCTAATGAATACCTTGATGCCACATTGAAAGAATTTCTGAATACAACAAAATAATACTTAAGCTTGTAGCAGTAAGCCCCGATGGCATCGGGGCTTTTTAATTTATTGCAAGGCCTCTTTCAAAAAATCATTCAGGGGTTTAACTGCTTTGCATACCCCGGCAACATTTTTCATAAACAGTTTATCCTTCACCTGCGCATCGCTGAAGGGATGGGAAACCACAAAACTTTTATTCTTCAGCAGTGCAATGTGGGGATGATCTTTTGCATACCCCTTCGGGGCCGTTTTTACCCGATCGAAATCATCCAGACCGGAAAAGTATTTTTTAAATTTTTTATCCGTGAGTATTTTCAGAAACACTTCTGCATTGTAGTCAATTTCCTGACGAACCTTTGCCAAATTCTCCGCATTAGGCATATATAGTCCGCCCGCCACAAAACTTTTACCCGGTTCAATATGAATATAATAGCCGGGTTCCTGCTCCATTTTTCCATGGGCTGAGAAGGCCGCACCCATGTTTACCTTGTAAGGGCGTTTGTCTTTGCTGAAGCGCACATCGCGGTAAATGCGGAAAGCCTGTTTGCGCGGATTCAGTCCGGCCAGGCTTTCATCAAATTTCAATAGCTCTTTATACAGTACCTCCAGAAATTCCTCAAATGTTATTTTGGCTTCTTGGTAGCGCAGTTTATTTTTCTCGAACCACTCACGGTTGTTGTTTTTTGCAACGCCTTTCAGGAATAGTAAAATTTTTTCCATTTCGATAGCTTGCTCCGCTAAATCACATCCATTACCGCCTCCAGTCCTATCCCCCGCGAAGCTTTTACCAGTACGGTCGATTCGCTGATTGGGTTTTGCTTCAGAGAACTCAATAAGTCTTCTTTTTCAGAAAAATATCTGGCGCGCGGAAATTCATCCAGTGCGTAGCGCATCAAATCACCACACAATAAAACACTAGTAAAGCCCAGGTCGCGAACCAGTTTACCGATGTTCCGGTGCTCCTGTTCGGCTTCTTCTTCCAACTCAAACATATCGCCCAGGATGAGGACCTTTTTTTCAGCCTTCATATCTGCAAGGCTTCGGATGGCCGCTTCCATCGAACTGGGGTTGGCGTTGTAGGCATCCAGAATAATAGTATTGGTGCCTTTTTTAATTACCTGCGAGCGCATGTTGGCCGGCTCATAGTCTGCCACAGCCTGGTTTGCCAGGTTTTCATCCACACCAAAATACTTACCGATACATAACGCGGTGGCAATGTTTTCAAAATTGTAGGTACCCAGTAATTTTGTCTGTACCTCCCGTCCGCTTTCGGTGCGGATTTTAATATATGGATTTGCGCTTATCATCTCGCAATGATAGTAATCGCCTTTGGCCGGGTAGAGCACCGGGTTCTTAAACCGCTTGGCCATGTTAAACAAAATCGGATTTTGCGAATTGATGAACACCGTACCTTGATTATTAATTAGGTGCATGTACAATTCCGATTTTCCTCGAATGATGTTATCAAACCCACCAAACGTGCCGATGTGTGCCTTGCCGATGTTGGTAATAAACCCATGCGTTGGGTTGGCGATGGCGCTCAGGGCTGCAATCTCGCCAACATGATTGGCACCCATTTCAATCACGGCAATTTCAATTGTTCTGTCAATCGAAAGAATGGAAAGTGGCACACCAATATGGTTGTTCAGGTTTCCCTTTGTAGCAAACGTCTTAAATTTTTTGGCGAGCACGGCATAAAGTAATTCCTTCGATGTAGTTTTTCCGTTAGAGCCGGTCAGCCCGATTACCGGAATGGTAAGCTGCTGGCGGTGGTGGCGGGCCAACTGCTGAAGCGCGGTAAGAACATCATCCACTACAACAAAATGCTCTCCTTTATTATACAGCGGATCATCAATTACCGCATATGCAGCGCCTTTGGCCAATGCCTCTCCGGCAAACTGATTGCCGTCAAATTTTTCTCCTTTCAGGGCAAAAAAAACAGAGCCGGGTTCGATCTTCCGTGTATCAGTAGAAACTTTTCCGCTCTTCCGGTAGATTTCATATAATTTCTGAATGTCCATCGTTATCTTACCTGCCAAGATAACAGTACCCATTGGGCCTGTGTTAGTGCTGCATGAAAAAAAGTTTGTTAGTGCCGGCTTTTCTTATTTACCTGCTTCCGGCAAGTTTGCTTGCCCAGTTTACCTATCGGCTGGACAGCAGCATCCCGGTACTGATTAACAGCGATACACTCAGGCTGGCGTGGGCCGGGGGCTTTAATGCCGGCCAGTTCAATACCATTGACCTGAACATGGATGGTGTTGATGATCTTGCCATTTTCGACCGGATGGCTGGCCGCATCATGACCTTTTTAAAAACTGGTAACCGGTATGTTTACGCCCCTCAATACGAAGTACATTTCCCAGAGGATATTACCAATTGGGTGCTGTTGCGCGATTTTAACTGCGATGGTAAAAAAGATTTGTTCACTGGCGATGTACTGGGCATTAAGGTTTACAAAAATAGTTCAGCCCCCGGACAACCCCCTGCCTGGGAACATTTTTTATTCGATACCGGCTTTGGCACCAAAAGCACCGTGTTACTAACCAAAGGCTTTACCAACAAAGTAAACCTGCAACTTAATTTTGATGACCTTCCGGCCATCAGCGATGCCGATGGCGATGGCGACCTGGATATTTTCAATGTAAAATTTGTGGGTGCGGGTACCATCGAGTTTCATAAAAACTTCAGCATGGAACGTTACGGCACCTGCGACTCACTCGACTTTGAACGGATAACGCAAACCTGGGGTGGAGTTACCGAATGCAGTTGCGGAGAATTTGCTTTCAACAACGAGTCATGCTCCTCAGGCGGAAGACAACAGCATGCGGGAGGCAAAAGCCTCGTGGCCCGCGACCTGGATAACGATGGTGACCAGGATCTGCTTTTTTCCGAATCCGATTGCTTCAGGATTTATCAACTACTAAACGAAGGAAGCAATGCCGCCCCCCTGGTAACAGCAGCCACGGCTTTTCCGGTCTCCAATCCGATTGCGGCTTTTCCTTATCCAACTGTTTACTTCGAAGATGCAGATGGCGATGGCGTAACCGACATGCTCGCTACACCCAACATTTTCTACCGCGAATCCACGTTTACAAACCTGAAGGAATGTATCTGGTTTTATAAAAACACCGGTACCAATCAACTGCCACAGTTTAGTTTTCAATCGCCAAACTACCTGCAGGCTAACATGATTGATGTTGGCGATAACGCGGTACCTGCCTTTTTTGATGCCGATGGCGATGGCGATTTTGATCTGTTCATCGGCAACTATGCTCATGATGACCGTGCCGCAGTCGCTTTTTATGAAAACACAGGCTCCCGAAACGAACCCGCGTTTAACCTGGTTACCGAAAACTATGCGGGCATTTCGTTCCTCACCCTGACCAACATTAAGCCCACTTTTGCCGATATGAATGGCGATACCCGGCCCGACCTGGTATTCACCGCCTCGAATCAGTTCGGCTTCAGTACGAACCTGTACTTCATCCCCAACACGGCCAACATCGGTTTACAAATCGATGCTGCCAACATCCAGTCCCTTAACTTCACCATCTTTGCCAACGAAAACGTTTCAGTTGTTTATGTCAACAACGATTCCAAACCCGATCTGCTTGTTGGCAAATCAAACGGTGCGCTGCAGTATTGGGAAAACACCGGTACGTTGGCTTCGCCCGCATTTACATTAATCAACCCTGCATTCCTCGGATTGGGCTCCAGTGTTATCAGGCAAAACCTCTCCTGTTCAGCAGCCGACCTAGATAATGACGGCAACATGGATCTGGTTATCGGTGACCAGACCGGCCAGTTGGGCATCGTAAGTAATTTTAAGGAGGCATCAACGGCTGAGCCCATCCGTAACATTGTTTACAATGAGTTGAGTGAACAATACCAGGCACAAAACCTGGGCGGCCGAACCTGGCCGGTAGCCGTTAACCTGTTCAACACCGACAAACCCGCTATTGTAGTTGGTAACATAACGGGCGGCATACACATTCTAAAGCACGATGAAACCTCAGCTTTACCCGATGCGCCACAAATTGAAATTTATCCCAATCCGGTTATTACCGATTTGTCTCCGGTTATTAACATCCGGGTCGATCGCCCCGCTCAGGTTTACGTAATAAACACCACAGGCCAGCAGGTTGGTACTCCGCTTTACCTCAATGCCTATCAATCTTACCAATTTGAAACAGGCGGGCTCAAGGCGGGCCTGTACATCTTCAGGTTCATTATCAGGGGAAAATCGTACGCACGCAGGGTTATTATACACTGAAAACCCTTTATAAGCGAAATTAAGGGGCGATTTCAGGCTCAAAACCTAATTTTGGACAGGGCTTGGAGATTTGAACCCCTTTTCCCGATATTTGCAGTCCTTTTTTAAGAATAAAGCACAAAGGCAATGGCACGAGTTTGCGAAATAACCGGAAAACGGCCGCGGGTAGGAAACAACGTTTCCCACGCGAATAACAAGACCAAGCGCAGGTTTTACCCGAACCTTCAGAAAAAGCGCTTCTTCCTGCCGGAAGAGAACCGCTGGATAACGCTGAAGGTATCGACCAAGGCCATTAAAACCATCAATAAGCATGGCATTACGGCCGTATTAAAAGAAGCCAAAGCCCAGGGAGGGTTGTAGCATAATTAACCGATTACGAACATGGCAAAGAAAGGCAACCGCGTACAGGTAATTCTGGAATGCACCGAACACAAAGCTTCGGGCATGCCCGGCATGAGCCGTTACATTACCACCAAAAACCGCAAAAACACCACCGAGCGGCTGGAGTTGAAGAAGTACAACCCGGTGTTGAAAAAATATACCTTACACAAAGAAATTAAGTAACCATGGCAAAGAAAGTTGTTGCAACGCTGAAGAAAGGGGATGGCAAGCACTACGCAAAAGTGATTCGCGCCATCAAGTCGGAAAAAACCGGAGCCTACACCTTTAGGGAAGAGATTGTTCCGGCCGAAATGGTGAAAGAAACATTGGCCAAAAAATAACCGGTATTGTAAAAGCATTTTTCAAACCCCTGTTCCTTCGGGAGCAGGGGTTCGTTTTTTTACTAAGTTGCATGTATGGCCTTCGGATTTTTTACAAAAGAAAAGAAAGAATCGCTCAACAAGGGGTTGCAAAAAACCAGTGAGAGTTTTTTTACCCGCCTCGGCAAGGCGGTGGCCGGTAAATCCACGGTAGATGATAACGTGCTCGATAACCTGGAGGAAATCCTCATCTCCTCCGATGTTGGCGTTAATACCACGCTAAAAATTATTGAACGCATTCAGCAGCGTGTAGCGCGCGACAAATACCTTGGCACAGTTGAACTAAACCGCATCCTAAAAGAAGAAATTGCTTCGTTGTTGGCTGAAAACCAATCGGCTTCATTGCAGGATTTTGATCTGCCGGCCGGCATTAAACCGTATGTGATGATGGTGGTAGGCGTAAACGGTGTGGGTAAAACTACCACCATTGGCAAACTTTCGGCTCAGTATAAAAAGTTAGGCAAATCGGTTTTGCTGGGTGCAGCCGATACCTTTCGTGCTGCGGCTGTTGACCAGCTTAAACTTTGGGGCGAACGGAACGGCATACCCGTTGTAAGCCGTGGTATGAATACTGACCCATCGTCCGTTGCTTTTGATGCCGTAAAAGAGGGACTGGATAAAAATGCGGATGTGGTGATCATTGACACGGCCGGTCGCCTGCATACCAAAACCAACCTGATGAACGAGCTTTCAAAAATCAGGCGTGTGATTCAGAAAGTTATTCCGGATGCACCCCACGAAGTGCTGCTGGTGCTCGATGGCAGTACCGGCCAGAATGCCGTAATCCAGGCCCGCGAGTTTACCAAAGCCACCGATGTAACCGGGCTGGCTATTACCAAGCTTGACGGCACAGCGAAAGGTGGCGTAGTAATCGGCATTTCGGATGAATTTAAAATACCGGTGAAATACATTGGCGTTGGCGAAAAGGTTGACGACCTGCAGATTTTTAACAATGCCGAGTTTGTGGATTCATTGTTTGCCAACCAATAGACTTACAACTCCTTCCTCACCGGTATCCTGAACAATAGCAGGTAATTAAAACCCCAGGTAGAACTCTTAAACGTACTGCCAAAGCCCGGCACATCGTAAGTCGCCAACTCCCCTGTACCGGAAGTATTCAATCCAAACTTATACCGGATGGTATACCCCATCCAGAAAAACTTATACATCTTTACGCGAAGCCCGGTGGTCACTTCAAACCAGGAAGCACGGCTGTTGGTATTGGTAAATGTTTCCGTAGTTATTCCCCAAACCGGATCATCCGTTGTCTTCACCAGCGATTCTGAAAATGTTCCCCAGCCGTAGCGCGCCCCGATAAAGAACATGTTCCGTTCCGGATCTTTCTTTAAAAAATTTACATCAACACCTGCCCGCATATAATTACCGTTGTTAATGTACCGGTCTGCATCACTTGTCAGCTCCCGTTTCCAGTTTCCAACATCAACCGTAAGGTAGTAGCGGTAAAAATCAACATCGGCACTCATTTCAAAGCCGGAATACGTTTTATCCAGCGCGCTCCTGGCACCCCCAAAAACATCATACCCGATGCGGACACCCGATGGCCTGAAATCGCGCACCAGCGTATCGGCTTTTTGGGCAAGCAGGTTTATCGAAAGCAGGATCAGCAATATGTTAGCGGTAGATTTCAATGTTTACGGTTCGGGCAGTGCTTAAAATGGGATTAATAACACGAACTGAATCAAAATCGGTAAACGAAATTCTGAGGTTGCTGAGGCTCACTTCGCTGCCGCAATCTTCACTGATAAACCGCACTGACCTGTCATATTCAACAGAAAGCGATCGCTCCAACACCGGGAGATAAAAGGTAAATGACGTGGACGTTGCATTCGGGTTAACCGATAAAATCATGGGCGTTCCGCGAAGGGTGTCCAGTACATCGGGATCCTGACCGTAAAAAATACTGTCGGTGCCAATGGCTTCAACCCGGTAAAAAATCAACGTGTCGTTTTTCCCGTCAAGCAATCGCTTAAACTGAATGACCAGTGCGGTATCGGCATTCCGGATGCAATCCGGCTCATCCAGACAGGACGAAACCATCACAATAAAAAAAACTGGCAGTGCAAATCTCACAATTCGTAAAGATACGTCTTCAGTATAACGCGCAAACCCGGTGCCCTTGTATTTTTCGTATTTTTGCAGGCCTTAAAACCGAATCGCGTGAAAACCAAGGGACATACAAACACCAAAGTCAACATTGTTACGCTGGGGTGTTCGAAAAATGTGGTTGACTCGGAGGTGTTACTTACCCAGTTGCGTGGTAATGGCATCGAGGCCGTTCATGAATCGGGTGCCGATGACGCCAGTGTGGTGGTGATCAATACGTGCGGTTTTATCGACAATGCCAAGCAGGAATCCATCGACACGATACTTCGTTATGTTGACGCCAAGCAGGAAGGCCTGGTAGATAAGGTGTATGTTACCGGATGCCTGTCGCAACGGTATAAAGACGATCTCGAAAAAGAAATCCCCGAAGTTGATGCCTGGTTCGGTACACGCGATCTTTCCCGCCTGCTCAAACAATTCAAAGCCGACTACAAACAGGAACTGGTAGGCGAGCGGATACTGACGAACCCCGGTCACTATGCGTACCTGAAAATTTCGGAAGGGTGCGATCGGCCCTGTTCTTTCTGCGCTATACCCATCATGCGGGGCAGGCATGTATCGCGTCCGATTGAAGAACTGATAAAAGAATCACAAAACCTGGCGAAGGGCGGAACCAAAGAATTGCTGATAATTGCCCAGGACTCGACCTATTACGGATTGGATCTTTACAAGAAAAGAAACCTGGCCGAACTGCTTAACCGACTGGCCGATGTGGAGGGTATTGAATGGATCCGCCTCCACTATGCCTTCCCTACGGGCTTCCCTATGGATGTGCTTGACGTGATGGCCCAGCGCAGCACCATTTGCAAGTACCTGGATATTCCTTTGCAGCACGGCAGCACCAACATGCTTGAACGCATGCGCAGGGGAACCACGCGCGAAAAAACCGAACAGTTACTTCAAACCATCCGCGCGAAAGTGCCGGGCATTGCCATACGCACCACCCTCATTGCAGGCCACCCCGGTGAAACGGAGAAAGACTTTGAGGAAATGATGGATTTTGTGGAAAAATCCCGTTTCGACCGACTGGGAGTTTTTACATACTCGCATGAAGAGAACACGCATGCCTATTCCATGAACGATGATGTACCCGATGAAGTAAAACAACAACGGGCTGATGCCGTAATGGAATTGCAGCAGGGCATTTCGAACGAACTTAACCAGCAGAAGGTGGGTAACACATACAAGGTATTAATTGACCGGAAGGAAGGCGGAAACTTCGTAGGCCGCACCGAATTCGATTCGCCCGAAGTGGATAACGAAGTAATCATTGATGCCGCAGCTGGGTATTTGCGGATTGGCGATTTCGTGCCGGTTAAGATAACCTCAGCCACCGATTTCGATTTGCACGGAACGGCTGTATAAATGCCCGTGTAATTTCATTTAACCTTACCGTCAAAAACGCGTTATTTGTCGTATGCTTTGCCTAACGGATTGCTGTTGCCATGAATGTTAACCCGGTATCGTTCGAATCCACGGGTGCATTCACCCCCTTTTTTCTGGATTATATCCGACAAAAGGAATCCCTCAAATCCTTTTATAATACGTTTCCTGAACTTAAAAATTTCGCAGACCAACTCGCACAGAAACAATCCTTTCCGGCAGGCAACCGGAACATACTGGTTCAGGTTCTTCAAAAGCAATATACCCATGTTTCTGCAGCCCAAGCCGTAAAAAACAACATCAGCAACCTGGGCAATACTAAAACATTTACGATAACCACCGGGCACCAGCTTAATATTTTTACGGGGCCGCTTTACTTTATTTATAAAATCGTTACAGTAATCAATGCCTGTAAAAAACTTTCAGCAGCGTACCCCGATTACCGGTTTGTTCCAGTGTACTGGATGGCCTCTGAAGACCATGACTACGATGAAATCAAATCCTTCAGACTTTACGGGAAAAACTATACCTGGCACACTTCGCAACAGGGGGCAGTGGGCCGGTTTACAACCCATGATTTGAAGACGTTGTTTTCCGAAATTCCCGGAGACATTACCCTGTTTAAAGAAGCGTACACCCGGTTTAAAAAACTCAGCGATGCCGTTCGCTATTACGTGAATGCATTGTTTGGCGAATACGGGCTTGTGGCAATTGACGGAGACGACCACGAATTGAAAAAACTTTTTTCACCGGTTATCAGTGACGACCTTTTCAATCATTCAGCCAAAAGGTTAGTCGATCAAACCAACTCAAACCTCGAAAAGCTTGGGTATAAACCCCAGGTATTTTGCCGGGAGGTAAATCTGTTTTACCTGGACGATGGGCTGAGGAGCCGTATTGAAAAATCAGGCGACCGGTATACTGTGATAGACACTGCACTATCGTTTACAAAGGCGGAAATTGAAAAACTCGTTCAGCAATCGCCCGAAAAATTCAGCCCGAATGTTTGCCTGCGGCCTTTGTACCAGGAAATGATACTGCCCAACCTGGCGTACGTAGGCGGGCCTGCCGAACTGGTGTACTGGCTGCAGTTTAAAAGCATGTTCGATTATTATAACGTGCCCTTTCCGGTTTTACTGCCCCGCAATTTTGCCTTAGTAATCAATGCTCCGCAGTTCCGGAAATTTCAAAAAACAGGGATTGAATTAACTGATTTGTTCAAAGAGAAATCAACACTGCTAAACCAAACTGCACTTAAATTTTCTTCAAATAAAATCCAGTTAAACGGAGAGAAGGAAGCAATCGTTAATCAGTTTAATGCCATTAAGAACCATGCAACATTCCTTGATAAAACATTGGAGCCCATGGTGGCCGCAGAAACCAAACGGGCGATAAACAGCCTGGAAAAGATAGAACAAAAATTACTGCGCGCTGAAAAGCGCAGGCAGGCCGACCGGCTGCGCCAGGTGGAAGAGCTGAAGGATGCCCTTTTTCCGAATGGCAGTTTACAGGAGCGCACTGATAACTTCCTGAATTTCTATCAAACTGATCCGCAGTTTATCCATAAGCTGGTTCAGCATTTCGATCCCTTTGATTTCCGGTTCAACATCCTGGCTGAAAATGACTAAGCAGGAACTACGTGATTCATTTATTAAAAAAAGGTTATCACTCAATGAAGCGGAGTATTACCTGTTTAACCGCAGGCTCTGCGATATGTTCTTTGCTTCTGTAGATTTATCATTTGTAAAAGTGATCCATTGCTTCCTGCCGATTATCAAAAAAAAAGAACCCGATACCTGGCTTATTATTGATAGGCTGCAACGGGAATTTACCCATATCCGCCTTGCGGTACCGAAAGTAAACCCGGCAACCAACCAGCTTGAACACTTTCTGTTTGAAGGCATGCGTAACCTGAAAACCAGCCGTTGGGGAGTACCCGAACCAACAGGAAATATTGTAATGCCTGCAGATAAAATTGACTTGGTGCTGGTTCCCTTGCTTGCCTTCGATACCACGGGGCATCGGGTTGGGTACGGTAAGGGTTATTACGATAGGTTTCTTGCCAAATGCCGGCCACAAACCAATCGAATCGGGATTTCGTTTTTTGGACCAGTTGATTCCATTGACACCACAACGGATGACATCCCGCTTACCGGTTGCATTACGCCTGAAAAATTTTTCAGATTTACCTCTTAATTTCCTTTGCTGTAGCTCACATCCAGGTATTCTTCGTAAACAAACGGTACACCTTCAACGGTAAGTCCCTCAATCCGAATGACAAACCGCCCGGTTTCATCGGTCGTTGTGAACGAGAAATTTGCCATCCCGTTTTCGTTGCTTCGGATAAGGGGGTTCCAGAATAAACATGATTTTAACTGTGGAGCACGCGGATTTGCCTTCTGCCAGGTAAAGGAGCTATTGTTTACAGGCATTGCCGGTGTAATTCCGTTTATGCTGAATAAACGACTGGTTGCCGCAACATTTGCTGCATTGTTCTCTATTTTCGTTTCAACCAATACGATACCGTTTCGAGAAATGGCTCCCAGTTTCGCCAGCTTTGGAGCTGTGTAGATTAGTTTTATTTTAGCCACTTCAGCTGGTTTTAGCTTCAGAAAATAAGAGGCGTCATCGGTTAGCACACCATCAATAATGAAGGCCGGATTTTCCATGCCCGCCCTGGCCTGCTCGGGCAAATAGAGCCGCACTACATCACGGCCGGCAATTTTGCGGTATTGCAGGTAAGGTACAATTTCGTGAAGGGTCTCCTGCATGGTCGGAAACAGTGTATAATCATCCAAATCGATGGCTACGTCCGGCTCAAAAAGTTCTTTCTCGATTAGCACATTCCGGCTGATGACTTCAGGGGTTCGGTTTGAAGCCGCACTAAAGTACCGGTAAGAAGTATTTATGCGATTTCGCATTTGCGCGTATCTGTAATACGGATTACCAGTGGCTGTGCGTTGCAGCGGCAGCGCAGCATAGTGGTTCAGGCTATCGGTTAGCTCAAGCCTTACATCATCAATCCTTCTTCCGGCCCGCTCAACCCGGTAAAAAATTTTCTCACTGCTATAAAACGGTAATAAAAATGAAACACGGAACGTACCATCATTTCTTGAAAACACTTCGTATACATCCTGAGCACCCATAACAAAAAAGGTTATGCTTACCGAATCGGTAAAGGGTTTACCAGACGGATGCTCAACTAATCTTCCGTTAACCTGCAGAAAGTCCCTGAATAAAAACTGTGGTTTCGTTTGCTTGTCCAGCACGTTCTCCCAGGTGTACCACGGCCAGGAATTTGTAATCAGCACGCGGTCCAGCAGGTGTAAGCCTTCGGCAGTTTGCAGATTGGCATCAAAGCCGGGAGGCAGGGGCTTGTCAAGATCGGCTACTACCAAAAGGTACTGATCTGTTTGTCTTGATGAAGATTCGATTGACGGAAAAATGGCCTGCTGATAAACTGAAACTGCCATGCGTGCCAACACCGGATTATTAGTATCATCCGAAACCGACACTTCAATAGCAGCTGGTGTGCGTGTAGGATACGATGGTTTATCAGGCTTAACAGAAATTTTGACTGCACTCTTCTTGTTGAAGATAATTCGTGAAGCAAGCGTTTCTCCGTCTCTACTATTAACTGTTAAGTAGCAAATGCCGTGGCCCAAAGCTTCGGCTGGTATGGCCAGGTTAATAAATTCTTTATCCTGAAATGAAAATGTTGCGGAATAATAAACCAAACCATGACCGCTGATGAGTAAATGGAGTGGAGCATTTCGTAAATCCGACAAAGCAGGTGCCTGCAGCAACACACGGTGTTGGCTTTTTGCTGAGACAGCAGGAGTAACCATAATACTCACACCATCGCGGGCAGCAACAAGTTGGTTAGCCTGTCCATTAAGGCTAACGGTATAGATCTCATCTTTATCGGGAGTAATAAAAAATAATCCATAACCATTGCTGTCGGTAATAAACGTGGCGATTTGTTTTCCGGAGGCATCCGTTACAAAACCATTTTGATTGTTGGCCGCTGCCGCATACACTACTACTTTATTCCGCACGCCTGCAACAAGCTGCCCGCCTTCCGGGTAGCAGGCCGGCTTTTCCTTTACCAGAGCAGTTGAATACGCATATTCACCAGCCACCTGTAGTTCGCCCGCAAAGTACCTGGATCGGCCAAAATTTTTCATCCAATTGTCGTAGACAAATACCCGGTAAGTACCCGGGGGCATATCTGTAGGTACCATCAGTTGGTTACTGCCCCAGCCATCGCGTATCCGGAAAACCTGATGCAGTACTGTTTTCCCGGAGGCATCAACCACATCCAGTTCAATTAGGTTATATCCTTTTAACGGAGCGCCATCGGCTGCCAACAGATAGGCGGCCCGAAAAAAGGCAGTATCTCCGGGTGCATAAGCCGGCTGATTAAACTGCAGGTGCAATTTTACCGGATTGTGAACTGTATAAAAAGCCTTCAGTTTTTCAGGCCATTGTTCCAGCGGCAACTGAGCGTATGCTGTCGTAACCAGTGTACACCACAAAATACTGAGTTTTGCCATCGTTACCAGAAATCAGGTCGGACGTTGGAAGCATTTCTAAAAATAATCCGGCAATCTTCCCGTATCAGGGGGGGGTCAAGCAATACAACCGGCAACTCATGCCTGAAAATAAATCGTGAAGCTTTGCTAACTGAACAAAAAGATACCACACCAAAAGCTTCAGCATCCTGATCGGTAATCGATTTCACATTACCTCTAATCTTAATGGCGTTTGGCTGAAAGATATCTGTAGCACCTTGTTGTTGAGCTTGCACAAGTTTCCAAAAATTGTAGGCCGATTCGGAAAGGCTTAGCTGTTCAACTTCAACATGATATTTTCTGAAAAAGCGGAATGGCTCTACCGGTATTTTGCCTAAGAATACATTGTAAAACGAATTGTCGTTTATGAATTGATTGTTTGACACTGTTGCCCGGTTACTGAAATCGCTTACCCAACAGGTACAGCAACTGCATGTACCAAAGGCACAGGCCGGAGGATCGGGAACTTCACACATACAGTTGGGGTCAATCCGTGTTTTATTAGCCGGATCCGTTTCAACCTGATAGGTGCCTGTCCACCTCCAACGGAAAAAATTGGGTTCTCCGGCAACGCCCTTTGAATCAATATAAATTCCAATGGCGTTCTGGGGTTGCGTGCCATCATTTTGATTTATTGAATTAGGAAGAAACACAAGCGAAAGGCTGTCAATCTCACCGGCCGGAAAAACCTGTTGGGTATCTGAACGAAATTCACGTCCATCCGCAAGCTGAATATAAAGACTATACGCCCTCCCAACCACAACGCCCCAGTTATCCGGTGTTTGGTACTTTCCGGTTGATGTTTCAACCAGGCCGGTTGTTACATCGGTTGTCTCATCTTTTATACGAACGATGGCTCCACTAACAAACTCCCGGTTTGTATAATCGTTCGATAACTCGGATGTATAGGTTAGCGTAACGGTATGCGGGCCGGGCTCATCGGTAATGGTAGCATCAACTACCAGTTGAGGTGATGAGTCGATTCTTGGAATGTTAAACGGATCAACGCAGCTTCCGATTAAGGCTGCTACCAACACAATTACTGTCTTCTTTAACATTTTCATCAGAACTTGAACGTGTAGTTAATAGTTGGAATAACTGTGCCTACTACAGAAAGCTGGTAGGGCTTAAGAATACCCCATTGATCCTGCTGGAAAAAGACTGAGTACGCATTTTTTCTGCCGTAGAGGTTATAGGCAGAAATAACCCAGGTGCCATCCCACAATTTTTTCCGCTTGTGATTGCCCTCAATAATAAAGGCTATATCCAGGCGGTGGTAGTCGGGCAACCGGTATGTATTGCGTTCCGGAAAATCCGAAATGCCAATGCCATCCACGTAGTAAATATGGGCCGGAAGTGAAATGGGCCGTCCGGTATGGTAGGTAAAGTTCCCTGAAAAGTAATGCCTGCGGCTTATAGCATAGCGCCAGGTGAGGTTAACCACGTGGGGCTGATCGAAATTAGCGGGGAAAAATTTTCCGTTATTAATCTTTTCAATTTCATCGTTACCATTTACCTGCCTGAATGAGCGTGAGAAAGTGTAATTCATATTTCCCTGCAGCCGTCCCCTGAGTTTGGTTGCCGAAAGTTCAACACCATACGACCTCGCTTTACCGGGAAGCAATGCCGTTTCAAGTTTATTATTCAAAATCAAACTTGCTCCGTCTTTAAAATCGAGAATGTTGGCAATATGCTTGTAAAACAACTCGCCATATACTTCATAGGTATTCTCTTTCAGATTTCTGAAGTACCCTGCCGAAACCTGATCGGCCAGTTGGGGTCTGAAAAAACTGTTGCTTGATTGCCAAACATCTACCGGAGTTACCGCGGCTGTGTTGCTAATCAGGTGAACAAATTGATATAAACGGTTATACCCGAATTTTAATGAACTGAATTGATTCAACGAATATCGCGCAGCCAGGCGGGGTTCAGGTCCGTGATAAAATTTAATGAGGCTGCCAGCCGGGTATTGGGCAGAATCAATTACATTTTGCGGCTCAAGAGGCTGACCGGCTTCGTAATCATAAACAGTGCCTGGTCCAAGCCGGGCATACAACGCATACCGGATGCCGGCATCCAGGTTGATGCGGTTTCCAAGCTTAAATGATTCGCTAAAATAAACTCCGGCTTCAACTGCATTCTCATCAGCAATTGAAATAGCCGGAATAAGGGATGCCGGTGTAGACGGCCTAAGCGTGCCCGGTTTAAAATTGTAATACGTAGCCTGGAAACCGAAGGCCTTCGGATTCCTGTCGTTGTAATTGAAGTCGGCCCTAATGGATGGATATACAATACCATATGTCAAATCAAACGCTTCGCGTTCATCCGCTTCGTTCAGCGTATAACGATAACCACCCATACCCATGGTTATGCTGTAAAACAGCTTATCGCTTACGGCCCTGTCAAATCGTGCTGAAACGGCCAGATTATTCCATTGAAAAAGAGTGTCATTGGTAAGCCGCATACGGTCACGGCTGAAATAGCCCGAAAATATCAGCTTGCTTTTGGCAGAAAACTTATGCGCTAATTTAAACGAGCCATCATAAAACTGTACCGAGCTGTTCTGCAGGGTTGTATAATCAGAATTGACCAACTTGAGCATCCAGTCGGAATAAGTCGCACGTACCGAAGCGATAACCGAGGTTGTATCTTTTTTTATAGGGCCGCCAACAGTTAAAAATGTTGAGATGAAGCCTATGCCACCGCTGCCGGTCCAGCGGTTATAGTTTCCTTCCTTTGAGGTAACGTTCAAAACCGATGATGCCCTGCCTCCAAACTCGGCTGGAATACCCCCCTTATAAAACGCTACCTGGTTTATGGCTTCAGCATTAAATGCTGAGAAAAATCCTAATGCATGCGATGTATTGAAAATCGGCAACCCATCATAAAGCACCAGGTTTTGATCGGTGCTTCCTCCCCGTACATTAAAACCAGCAGCCAGCTCGCCCACTGTAGTTACACCCGCTTGTGTTTGCACCTGCTTTACAACATCTACCTCGCCCAGGAAAACGGGAGTCCGCTTCATTTCACTTACCCGCAAGGTAACCTGCCCAATAGTTGAATTTACAATGGCCTGATCAGTCACAATCACTTCTTCCAGTACAATTGGAACTTCCTCCAGGATAATATTTAAACGTCCGCTGGTGTAAATCTTTAAATCAATAATTTCTTCTGAATAGTTGGCATGGCTGAAACTAACCAGATTACTTCCGGGTGACAACGTAAGTTCGTAAGCACCTTGTTCATTGGTGGTGGTTCCCCGCTCCGCGTTAAGCAGGGTAATGGTGGCATTACGGACAGGCGAAGAAGTTTTCTCATCGGTAACAAGTCCGCGCAAAACCAGTTTTTTGTCAGGATGGTAATCGGCAGGATTGCCAATAACCAGTTGTTCAACCTTTTTACGCTGAGCTACTGCTTTGGCCAGCAAACGTTGACGTTCAATTTCTCGGGACGGATCTTTAACCAGTATAATACCATAACCGCTTAATGCCGTATAGGTAATATCGGAACCCTCCAGCACCTGATCTAAAATCCTGCCCAACGGTAAATTAGTATACGCCCTGTCTATGCTGAGATACTCAATCCAGTTGGAATCATAGAAAAAACGCACCCCGGTTTCCCGCTCAACTTTTTCGATAAACTGCAGGAAAGACACCGGCACTTCGGAGGGCAACAGGGTTACCGGATGAGCAAATTGCTGCTGAGCCTGAATTGAGTATGCAAGTCCCAATAGCACAACAAGTAACCCGATACCCTTCCTGAACAGCATTAGCCGGCTACGCAATATTTAAAAATAATTAAAAATGAAAATCCGATCCATAAAATCAATTTGTATCGGTGTGTTTTGCTTTTCTTCCGCGGTTGTGTTGATTAAACCAGTCAATAACCCGCTCGGCAATATCCTGGATAAACTTTGGCTCCTGCGGACCGTGAGGCGTACGCGGGTACGAAACCATTTGTGTTTTTACACCCAACCTTTTCAACGCCATGTATAACTCCTGCCCCTGCGAAATCGGTACACGCAAATCACGCTCACCATGGATTACCAGCGTTGGTGTTTTTGCATTTTTTACGGCAAACATGGCCGAGTGCCGGGCATACACATCGGTGCGATCCCACAATTCTCCGCCAAAGTAGTCGGGTATGAAATCAGGAATATCAGCCGTACCGGTAAAGCTTATCAGGTTGGTAACGCCTGCACCAACCATGGCGGCCTTAAACCGGTTGGTTTTTGTGATGATCATGGACGTCATGTAACCGCCATAACTCCATCCGGTAACGCACAAGCTGTCCGGATGCACCAGCCCATCAGCAATAACCTTATCCACTCCCGCCATGATGTCGTCATAATCGCCAAAGCCCCAGTCGTTTTTATTGGCCTGGCGAAATTCAACACCATACCCTGAACTACCACGCGGGTTAGGCCGAAGTACTGCATACCCTTCGCTGGCAAAAGCCTGAAGCGGGTAAATGGTACTGGCACCTGTATAATTCTGGGTGAAAACTCCGGCAGGACCTCCGTGAATATTCAGGATAAGCGGATACTTTCTGCCGGCTTGGTAATTAGCCGGATAGGTAAGCAAGCCGTCAATGATATATTTTCCGTCCTTCGATTTCCAGGAAATCACTTCAGTTTTGGCATGAGGCTTAGCGGCAAAGTCGTCATTGATGGAGGAAATTTTACGCAGCTTCATATCCTTTAAGCTCATTACATACACATTGGCAGGGACGGATGAGTTTTGGTAAATACACGCCATCTGGTCAGTTGCTTTATTAAAGGTGGCATTGGTGTGCATACCCTCAGCGGGTGTAATTATTTTAGCCGGCTTGCCGTCAACCGGCAGGGAATACACAACCCGCGTGGTACGGTAGGCCTCAGAAATAAAAATGCTTTTGCCATCGGCTGCCCAGGATAGAATCTGAAAACTGCCATCAAATGTTGGGGCCAGTTTTTTGGGTGTTCCGCCTGTAGCGGGAACAATGTACACATCATTGGCTCCCGACCAACTAACAACATCACCGCCCGAAAAAAAAGCGAGCCACTGGCCATCGGGCGAGTAAACGGGATTGGCATCCTGGCCTTTGTTCGCCACCAGTTTTTTAACAGCACCACTATCAGCAGGTATTGTGCTAATATCCGTTGTAGGCCACTCGTTAAGCGATGCATTAATCTGATGCGCAAAGGCAATTGTTTTTCCATCGGGCGACCAGGTTAAATCGGTCACGTGAAAATCACCACCGCTAAGGCGCTTCACCGGATATTTACCCCTCGCATCTTTCGCTAAACTCACCGTATAGATATGTGCGTTCTTATAGGTATCGGCAATTTCCATATCACGTTTTTCTTTCCTGTTTTTCTCTTCTTGTTCAGTAAGCGGGTCAGTCATGGTGAATGCTATGCGTTTGCCATCGGGCGACCAGGCGAACTGGCCCACGTTATTTTTCTGGTTTGTCACCTGTTCTGCTTCTCCGCCTTCTAATGAAATAACATGCAATTGGGTTCGGTCGCTGCCGCGCGAAGAAATGAATGCCAGCCACCGGCTGTCGGGCGAAAACTGCGGATTGGAGCAAGACTTATCGCCAAATGTAAACTGGCGATTCATGCTACCATCGGTGGAAGCCACCCAGATGTGTGTGAGGAACTCCGATTTATCACCTTCCATCAGAGGTACAGAAACGGTGTAGGCCACGCGCTTGCCATCTGGAGAAATAACAGCCGAAGTCAGCCGCTTGAATTTCATCATTTCAGCGGGAGTCCAGGCACTTTGTGCAAATGCAACCACTGAACAAAGGAGTAGAAATGGCACGGGTCTCATAGCAATAACTTTAGGGTGAGGAAGATAGGATTAATACTAACAACCTTCAATTAAATAATGATCAACGTAACTCCTCATTTTAAAGCCCGAATCATTTCGCGCTTTCCGGGGGGGCCTTGCAGGGCTTCGACCATAAGACCGGCCGCTTTTAAATCGCGCTTCACCTGCCCTTTGGCGCAGTACGTTACCAATACACCACCGGGCCTAAGCCAACCGGCCACTTTTGCCAGTATATTGCTCGTCCACATTTCAGGCTGCTTTTGAGGAGCAAAGGCATCATAATATATAAGGTCCAGGCATGCCTGAGTCAGTTCCAAATCATATACCGATTTGGGCATCTTATGAATTACAAATTCAGGAGTTACCGGCACGGGCTCATTCCACGCAACGCGGTGAAGGGTGTTAAACAAAGTCTGATCATCGTTTGTAGTCGCATAATTCAATTGCGACCAAACCGACTCACCCAAAGGCTGAGGCTCAAGCGCTATGTAGTGAAGTTTAACCATAGTACCTGCCAGGTGTTTAGCCGTGAGCCAGGCATTCAATCCTGTGCCAAAGCCTACTTCAAGCACAGCAATCGCTGCAGGTGATCGGGCAAGAAAAAACTCCAGGCCGTGTTTTATAAAAACATGCAGCGACTCATTCATGGCGCCATGCAGTGAATGGTAGGTCTCATTCAGTGCATGATTTTTAATAGTATGCGATCCGTCTTCCGTTATGATGATTTCTATCATGGTTACCTACTGGGCCTTCCGTTACATTGGTATTAAATGAACCTCAGTAAAGCAAATGCACGGGTTTCCGCCCTGCTTATCCTACAATATATTGTTTTTGGCGGAGTTATACTTTACATCGGCAGGCCGCTCTTTATTCCGCTTTCATTTTCCTTACTGATTAGTTGCATTCTCTATCCTGTTTGCATATGGCTTGAGCAGCACCGGATTAAAAAGATGGCTGCCATTCTAATCAGTCTGTCGATTATTTTTGTTTTGATGGGCGCCATCGCCTGGTTATTTACACTTCAGCTACTGAGTTTCTTTAAAGAGTGGACCACCTTGCAGGATAAACTGCTGCAAACATTCCATGCATTCAGTGCCTGGATTACGCAGGAACTAAATATCAGTGCCGAGCGACAAAACGAATGGCTGAAAAATCTTGGTCAGCAGTCCGGATCGGATACCATGAGCTTTATCAGGAAAACCATTTCTGCCGGAACGATTTCAGGTGTGTTGTTTATTTTAGTTCCGGTTTACGTAGTGCTGATTCTTTATCATCGCGACCGGTGGGTTAATGTGCTTTACCGGCTTTTTCCAACGCAGCGCAAGGAGCAAATCCGCGAAATCCTTCACCTTAGCATCCAATCCTACTACAATTTTATTAAAGGTATGCTGTTGGTTTACCTGATTGTAGGTGTACTGAACAGTTTAGGTCTTTACCTGATTGGAATTCCTCACCCGGTTTTATTCGGATTTACGGCCTCTATCCTCACGTTCATCCCGTATCTCGGAATCATTATTGCAGCACTGCTGCCCATCACCATTTCATGGATTACGTATAACTCCATCTGGTACCCCCTTGGTGTTATTGCCGTATTCGCAGTGGTTCAATACCTGGAGGCGAATGTAATCTTTCCGCTTGCCGTAAGCAGCCGCCTGAAACTTAACGCATTGGTTACCATTGCAGCCATCGTTACCGGAGGTATACTGTGGGGTGTGGCCGGGTTAATTCTTTTCATTCCGTTTTTAGGCATCATAAAGATAATTGCCGACCGCACTCCTTCATTAAAAACATGGTCCATGCTGCTGGGAAGCGGAACGACAAAATAATGTTCTTAGTTTTTTACAATCAAAGCCACGGCATACGCACATACGCCTTCTTCACGACCTATGTAGCCAAGTTTTTCATTAGTAGTAGCCTTAATACTAACGCCATCTGCCGGGATTTGAAGCACGGGTGCCAGCACGGCCCGCATGGACTGTATATGCGGATTGATCTTTGGCCGCTCCAGGCAAACCGTACAATCCACATTACCAACCCGCCACCCCTTTGCATTTAGCATGCGCACTACTTCAGTTAAAAAATGTCTGCTGTCTTTACCCTTCCATTGGGGATCGGTGTTAGGAAAATGGTAGCCGATGTCGCGCAATCCGGCAGCGCCCAGTAAGGCATCGCATAAGGCATGTATAAGTACATCGGCATCGGAGTGGCCGGTAGCACCTTTATCGGCAGAAATTTTTATGCCGCCAAGCCAAAATTCCCGGCCTGCCTCCAGTTGGTGCACATCGAAACCGAAACCTATCCGCATATTCATGCTGCTTCTGCTTTTGAACGGTAATGCATCACACAAAGATTTTCATCCTTCAAAATCGCTGTTGCTTTTTGCATTATCGCTTCGATGGATACATTGTTAATCACCTCCTTTTCACGGTTAACGTGGTTCACATCACCCGATAAGGAAGAAAATGCCAGGCTCATGGCACGGTTCATTACCTCTACTTCATCAAACTCAAGGGCGGTTTCAGCCTGGTTTTTAACTTTTTGTAATTCGGGCTGCTCTATGCCTTTTTTTATTAGTTCATCAATAATTCCTAAAACAGCCTCTTCGCCTCGTTTGGTGGATATGCCGCTCTTTAATCGTCCGCTGATGACCAGCAAACCCGGATCAATCGAACCTAAAACATAAGCTGATATGGAAGTGAATATTTCCTTCTCTTTTACCAATTGCGAATACAGCCGGCTTGATTCGCCACGCCCCAGAATGTCCGACAGTTGATCAACCGCATAAAAGTCGGGGTGAAACCGGCCCGGCATGTGCCAGGCCATATAAAGTGCGCTGGCCGGTACTTCGGCCTCAACTTCTAATATGCGCTTACGTTTTTGCACAGGTTCAGCCGGCACCTTCCGTTCCTTTTTTTTGCCGCGCGGTATGGGCGCAAACCATTTTTCCGATAAGCTCTTCACCTGGTTAACCGTTACATTGCCGGCCACAACCAGTACCGCATTGTTTGGAATGTAGTGCGTATAGAAAAAATCTTTTACATCCTCAAGCGTGGCACCCTCAATATGAGCAGGCTCTTTACCGATGGTGGCCCATTGATAGGGATGCACCTGGTACGCCAGCGGCCGTAGTTTCAGCCACACATCGCCATAGGGCTGATTGAGGTAGCGTTGTTTAAATTCTTCAATCACCACTTTGCGTTGTACATCCAGCACCTTCGGGTTGAACGATAATCCCAGCATGCGGTCGCTCTCCAGCCAAAAGCCGGTTTCAATATTCGTGGCCGGAACGGTTAAGTAATAATTGGTGATGTCGGTGTTGGTGAACGCATTATTGTCTCCGCCTACCAACTGCAGCGGCTCATCGTAGTTGGGGATGTTGACTGAGCCGCCAAACATCAGGTGTTCGAACAAGTGAGCAAACCCCGTTTTATCCGGCCGCTCATCGCGCGAGCCGACATCGTACAAAAGGTTCAGCACGGCTATCTGAACGGTCGGATCTTCATGAACAATTACATGTAGCCCGTTGTCAAGTCTAAACTCAGAAAACGAAATCATACTATGACCCAATTGTCTTTATATAAGCCTCAGCCGTCATTACCGGAATCTTTGCAAGTTTATAGTCTTTAAGGTTCCTTGTAAGCAGTAAGTTCACATTATTTTCTGAAGCCGTGTAGTATTGAACCGCGTCCTCAAAATCAGAAAATCCTGAAGCTAATGCCCGGTCAATTACTTTATCTGTTGTTGCCAGTATATGAACCAGCGTTTTGAAGCCCATTAGAATTTTTCTGGATTCACGTTCCGAAAATTTTTTGCGAAGCAAAAAGTGTGTATTGGCAAAGCTAAGCGTTGATACACATAATGTAATGTCGCCTCTATCGGCTTTAGAAAAAAGAATAGCAGCACTTTTATAAAACGGATTGCGCTCGGCCAATAAATCAAGAATAATGTCCGTATCGACAAACGCCCGATCCATTACTTGTATTTGCGATCGAGAAAGTCGGAGTATCCGCGTTTGTAATCAAGTGACTTACCTTTTAATACACCGGACAAACTCCTGACCAGCGGGGTTAGTTCATCCGATTCCTGCTGCGTTACCTTATCCAGGTAATTTTCAATCATCTTCGATAAACTCGTTTTTTGCTTTCGGGCAAAGCGCTTACCCCTCTCAATGGTTCGCTTTTTAAGTTTTAAAGTTAATTTAACTTCTTCCATGCGTACTTAAGCTACGTACAAAATTAAACCATATATACGTATAAACAAGTTTGTTCTCAGCCCTTAACTTTGCTACTTTCTATTGTGTATGAATTTTGATAAAGAAAATCTCAACTCCGCTAAACTCATTCATCTTTACCAAGCTCTTGTGCGACCCCGTTTAATCGAGGAAAAAATGCTGATACTCCTTCGGCAAAATAAAATCAGCAAATGGTTCAGCGGCATCGGGCAAGAGGCCATTGCCGTTGGCGTAACCGAGGCCCTTCAGCCTGACGAATACATTCTGCCTATGCACCGCAACCTGGGTGTGTTTACCTCGCGCAACATGCCCTTCGAACGACTGTTTGCGCAATGGCAGGGTACACTGGGCGGGTATACTAAGGGCCGCGATCGCTCTTTTCACTTCGGCAATAACAAATACCGCATTGTCGGTATGATCTCACACCTCGGCCCGCAAAACGGTGTGGCCGATGGCATTGCACTGGCCAGCAAACTGAACAAAGAGAAAAAAGTTACGGCTGTTTTTAATGGCGATGGCGGCACCAGCGAAGGCGATTTTCATGAAGCAGTTAATGTGGCTGCCGTTTGGGATTTGCCTGTAATCTTTGTGATTGAGAACAATGGGTATGGCCTGTCAACCCCCAGCCACGAACAATTTCGCTGTAAAAGCTTTGCAGATAAAGCCATTGGTTACGGCATTGAAGGCATTCAGGTAGACGGCAATAATGTACTGGCTGTGTACAACACCGTTTCAAAACTTGCCGAAGATATCCGCAAAAATCCAAGGCCGGTTCTTCTTGAGTGCATCACCTTCCGTATGCGCGGCCATGAAGAGGCCTCGGGTACCAAATACGTGCCGAAGGAACTGATGGAGCAATGGGCCAAGAAAGATCCGGTGGACAACTACGAGAAATTTTTGTTTAGCGAGGGTATCCTTACGGAGAAGGAAGCTGAAGCCATCCGAAAAAAAATCAAAAAGGAAATTGAGTCCGGCCTGGCTATCGCTTTTGAAGAAACACCACCCCAACCCAATACCGCACAGGAACTTCAGGATGTTTATGCGCCTTTTACTCGCGCCATTATCACGCCTTCATCCGACAAAAAATCAGAAAAACGATTTATCGATGCCATCAGCGATGGCTTACAACAAAGTATGGAGCGCCATGATAATTTGGTGCTGATGGGCCAGGACATTGCCGAGTACGGTGGCGTATTTAAAATTACCGATGGGTTCGTAAAGCAATTCGGTAAAGACCGCGTACGAAATACGCCCATTTGCGAATCGGCTATTTTGGGTGCCGGTCTTGGGCTTTCCATTAAAGGGATGAAGGCCATGGTGGAAATGCAGTTTGCCGATTTCGTGTCAGAAGGTATAACACAAATTGTAAACAACCTGGCCAAAACCCATTGGCGCTGGGGGCAGCAGGCCGATGTGGTGGTGCGAATGCCCACCGGTGCCGGCACAGCGGCCGGTCCGTTTCACTCGCAAAGCAACGAAGCCTGGTTTTTTCATACCCCGGGATTAAAAATCGTTTATCCCTCAACTCCTTACGATGCCAAGGGCTTGCTGTGTGCAGCCTTTGAGGATCCTAATCCCGTGATGTATTTCGAACATAAATTATTGTATCGATCCATTAAAGAAGAAATACCGGACGATTACTATACCCTCGAAATCGGTAAGGCAAAAACGGTAACCACGGGTACCGATTTATCTATCATCACGTATGGCATGGGCGTGCACTGGGCTAAAGAAATTCTGGAAAGCATGTCCGGAGTTTCAGCAGATATTATCGACCTGCGTACCCTGTTGCCGTGGGATACCGAAACTGTTTATGAATCCGTTAAGAAAACCAGCCGTGTAATGATCTTGCACGAGGACACGCTAACCGGTGGTATTGGTGCCGAAATCAGTGCCTGGATTACCGAACATTGCTTTACCTGCCTGGATGCTCCGGTAATGCGTGTGGCCAGCCTGGATACCCCCATCCCGTTTGCTTCCACGCTTGAACAAAACTTTTTGCCTAAAGGACGACTGAAAAACAAGATTGAAGAATTGCTGGCGTTTTAACAAAAGGTTTTATAATCCGGCAAATTGCGCGTTTTTCGTACCTTAGCCTGCTTTATCACTATTTTTTGAGCCTCGTCAAGGAGCATATTATCCACCCACAGGTACGCGTGCCTTACGCAATAGTTCTGATTGTGACAATGGCGTTTGCAAGCCCGTTACTTGCACAAAACACTAAAGGTGATGAACCCGGCAAACCTTCGCGTGAAACGCGTTTCAAAGCCAAACCCAAGAAAGCAAAGAGCAAAAGCACCAGCGCAAAACGCATAACACCCAAAGGCAAATCAAAGGCAACAAGCGCCTCGCAAAGCGGAAAACCCGGCAAACCTTTACGTCCGATTTATAAAAGCACACCGGGCAAAGAAAAAGCCTGGCAAGGCAATGCCGCAGGCAATCGTGTTCAGGTACGAACGGCTACCGGCCAAACCCGAAATGTTTACCCACAGCGAGGGCCTTATGTTCGCACTAATGCAAAAGATCCTCAAACTAAATGGCGGGCAGTTTCACCAAAACGCGTCACTGTGCGATCAGCCACGGGCCGCACACGCAACGTGTACCCGCAATCCGGCCGCTTTGTTCATAACCCCTCGCGCAAACCGGGTAAAACAGAGCAACCGGCAGTTTCAAACAAAAGCTACGTGGCCCGCAATCAGCGTTCAGCCAGTTTACAAAAACCGCCTCGTAGCCGCAGGGTTGTTCCGGCATCTGCCTCCAGTGCCTATATCGCCCGCAAAAGCATAAACCCTTATGCAGGCTTCTGGAACCGCAAACAAAAAGGTGAACGTGCTTATACCGGTGACATTTCAGGGCGCAGGCTTCGAACAAAAAATTACGAAACACCCCGGCCAAAAGTTATCAAACCAACCACAACACCTTATTATGGTCGCAAGCGCATAGGCGACAAACCATACAAAGGCCCGGCTGGTGGACGGTATGTAACTGCCACCCGTGAAAGTCGCGCTTGGAAAGGCGACATCAGCGGCCGTAGAATACGCGGCCGGAACTTCTCAAGCCGCGGCAAACTTGAAGCAGGCCAACCGGTTTATCCGCTGCCTGTACGAAGGGATCGTTTTGGCGACAAACCGTACAAAGGAACGATTCCCGGTGGAGGCTATAAGTCGGCAACACGCTCAGGCGAAAAGCGGCCCGGCACAATGCCGGTTCAGGGACGCGCACCCGGCATCGGGGCAAAAGGAATTGATACCTACCAGGGAAACATTAAAGGAAGAAAAACCTTTGACGCGCAGGGTGGCGATTTTTCTGGCTATATAAAAGCGCGCAAACCACTAAAGGGCGGAGGCAGCGTGAGCGGTAAACTGTGGAACAACCGGCAAACACCTGTTCAGGGAAGAACACCCGGCATCGGGGCAAAAGGAATTGATACCTACCAGGGAAATATTAAAGGAAGAAAAACCTTTGATGCACAGGGTGGCGATTTTACCGGATACATTAAAGCAAAAAAACCACTTAAAGGTGGCGGCAGCGTAAGCGGCAAACTCTGGAACAACCGCGAACAGCCCATTCCGGTTAAAACACCCCAAAAAGAACTCGGATACTTTCCCGGCAAATACAAACAGTTCGACTTAAAACCCAGCATGCGTAACCAGGGTGAAGAGTTTACCGGAACTTATAAAGCCAAACAACCAAAGAAAGGCGGAGGCAGCGTGAGTGGTAAGTTGTGGAATAACAATGAGCAGCCTATTCCTGTACGCACACCCGATGAACGCGCAGCCCGGGCCGGGCGCTACCAGGGCAACCTGAAAGTAGACAAAAAAGAACCGAGCAAGGAAGTGGGTGGCTTTCCCGGAAAATACCGTCAGTTTGATTTGCACCCTGATATGCGCAACCAGGGCGAAGAATTTACCGGTTATACGCGCCTGTTGCGCTTTAAACGAAACTACCTAAAGAATCCCAATCAGGTTGACGAAGCCATCAAAAAATCACGGCCGGATAAAACCACCTATGAAGTGGATGGACTCCAGGTACGGGTAAAACGATCACGCTATGTTGAAAACAAAAATGCTGACGAAGAAGCCTTGCGAAAGTTAAAGCCTTCCAAATACAATGCAGAAATCACCGGACTCCAGGTGCGCGTGAAAGAGGGCGATTATAAAACGAAGCCCTTAGCCGCCAAAGGTTCATTGCCTGGTATTGCAGCATCTAAAACCTCCCTTAAAGCAAGTGAATATTACAAAGTTTCGAAACTCACCTGGGATTACAAGCACAACCCCAGCAGCGATAAAGAAGCTTTGAATGTGCGCGAACCCGGTAAAGCCTTTGCCCGCGTAACGGACTACCAGGGTAACATACGCATGAGGAAATTCGATCTGTTTGGCAAAAAGGATTATCACCCCGATGCCCAGTTTGTAAAAACCAACAAGAATAATGTTAAAGAAGAAAAAGACTTCCTTACGAACTTTAAACTCTGGTGGGCGCGTTTATTCCGTAAAAACGAAACCCAGCCCGACAACCTGAAAGAAAAAATCAGAAAACCGCGCTTTGACAAACGCGAGCAGGGTTTGTGGTACGACTAAATATGAACTGGAATTATTTAACCGATTCTTCGCAATTAATCCGCCTGCAGCAGGCCAGCGAATTAACCCTCATTTTTAAACACAGCACCCGCTGCTCTATCAGCAACGCAGTACTTAACCGGTTAGAAAGAAACTGGAACACAGAAGAAATGCGAGGCATTACACCCTACTTTCTCGATTTACTTTCCTACCGGAACATTTCCGATAAGATTACCGGGTTGTTTGGCGTGCCGCACGAGTCTCCGCAGGCACTTATCATTCGCAATGGCAAAACCATTTACCACGCCTCGCACTTCGAAATTCAGTACGAACAGCTTTTAAAGGCCGTCAGAAGTTAAAAACCACAGTTTGTTTAACTGAGTCATGAAGGCTTAACGCCACCGGGCAGGATAGGGCCGTATTTCTGAGTTTTTGCTTCTGTGCTTCAGTAGCTTTCAGGTTCGGGTGCGACAGCGTTATTTGTATTTCAGCAATTTTACGAGGATTTGAAGCCATTATTTTTACTACCGCTGTTCTCATGCCGGTCATATCAATCTGTTCGCGTTCAGCTACAATACCCATGGTGGTGAGCATGCATGAACTCAGGGCCGCGCAAACCAAATCGGTTGGGCTAAAGGCTTCGCCTTTACCCATGTTATCCGGTGGGGCATCTGAAATGAACGATTGCCCCGAACGGGTATGTGTTAAGGTGGTGCGTAACCCACCCTGGTAGGTATTGGTAAGGGTACTCATACAATAACTTATCCGTAAATTTTGCGTTATTTTGAAACCAACTAATACACGGCAAGTTGCTAACAATGCGTGAATTACTAGTCAGATTATTGATTTTATTGTTAACAGCCCTGGCGGGGCTGGCGTATAGCCAAACCCAGGATAGCTACGAATACCAGTCGGAATTCGTATGGGGCATCAACAAAAATACAGCAGGCGGCCTGATTGGTGGATTTATGTTTAAAAAGTCCCGCAAACTGAATGACCGGATGCTGGAAACCTACGGGCTGGAAATAATGAATGTTAAACACCCTCAGGAACTTCGATTTAATTCGTACGCTACGGGCAACTTCTTCATCCTCGGAAAGAGCAACTACCTATATGCCTTTCGGCTTCAGTACGGCCGCGATTTTATCTTATTTAAAAAAGCACCCCAGCAGGGCGTAGAAATAAAGGCCGTGTTTGCAGCGGGCCCAAGCCTGGGTTTGGTTGCCCCGTACTATGTAGAATATTCCGTTGACAACAATGGTTTTTTAACCCTACGCAAACAATACGATTTAAGCATTCCCATTGAGCAAATCTGGGGTACCGGACGATTATTGGAGGGGCTTGGCCAATCGGATGCTGTTCTTGGCGGTAACTTTAAAGCAGCCTTGAACTTTGAAATGGGTGATATAAAAAGTTCGGTTACAGGTTTTGAAGCGGGTTTTTTAATTGATGCTTATACCAAATCCATCGAATTTATCCCTACCGCCAAAAAATATTCGGTTTTTCCCACCCTTTATCTGACGATATTTTACGGTACCCGGAAATAGCCAATTTTCTTATCCCCGGTTTGTGACCTTTTTCTATATTTGGCGTTCTATTGTCAAATTGCTGAACCTATGGAACCTAAAAAGACAGAAAAAGCGGATTTAACCAACAAATCCTGGTTGTTTTTTAACATCGGGTTGGTTATCACGTTGATTATCGTTGTAATGGCCTTCGAATTCCGGTCGTACGATGACACCGACCTGAAAAACCTGGGCAAGAATACCAATGCGGTAGAGGAAATACTGGAAGTACCCCCTACGGAGCAACCTCCGCCACCCCCCCCGAAAATTCAGCAGCCTCAGATTATTGAGGTTCCTGACGAGGAAGAAATAAAAGAAGATATCAAGGTTGAATTTGACGTTGAAGTAACCACCGACACCAAGGTTGAAGAAATAACCATTGCCCCGGTGGTTGAAGAGAAAGAAGATGTTGACCAGATTTTCCTGGTGGTGGAAGAATCGGCCACACCGAAAGGAGGAATGGCTGCCTTCTACAAGTATGTACAAGACAAAATGAAATATCCGGCCCAGGCCCGCAGGATGGGTATTGAGGGTAAGGTATTCGTGGAGTTTGTAATTAACCGCGATGGTTCCATACAAGATGTAAAAGCTATAAAAGGCATTGGTGCCGGTTGCGATGAGGAAGCGGTACGGGTGGTACAGAGTGCACCCCCGTGGAATCCAGGCAAGCAACGCGGTAAGCCGGTGCGCCAACGTTACGTAGTACCGATTATTTTTAAACTCGGATAATTAGAGGGTACGTTAACCAAAATGCAAAGCCCGGTGCAGTGCCGGGCTTTTTTTATTGCTTAATAATAAACCCTAAAGCAAATCCTAACAGAATAATTATCGGGGAAGGAATTCGGGTAAATGCCAGCACCGCAAACGTGCCTATGGTAACTGAGAAATTCAACACCGTGTTCTGTAGGGGCTGAAACAGAATAACTGCTGCAGCAGCCACCAACCCGGCACTGGCTGCGGTAACACCTTCCAGTGATGCCCGGATTGCCCGGTATTTTTTTAAACTATCCCAGATGCGGATAACAAAAAATATCAAAAAAGTACCCGGCAAAAATATTCCCGCAGCCGACATAAACGCACCGACAAGTTCACCGGCAAAGCCATACTCGCGCATAGCCAGCGAACCGATAAAAGCGCTGAATGAAAACACGGGCCCGGGCAGCGACTGCACAACCGCATAGCCTGAAAGAAACTCTTGCGAAGTTAGGTATTGCTTGGGGGCGTACTGCACAAACTCGGTATAAAGCAATGGTGTCAGCACCTGTCCGCCTCCGAAAATCAGGCTGCCGTTACGATAAAAATTTTCGAACAACCGAATTGGCAAGGCACCGGTAACAGCACCCAGCCCGGCCGCTAATAGTAACACGCCTATCCACAAAAAAAAGTTTGCCCAGGGAATCTCTAACTTCTTTTTTGCTTCTTTAGGATGCTCTTTATACTTGAGTGCAGTAACCAGGCCGGATACCAGCAGGATAACCGGAAAGACAAACGGAGTTTGAATAAAGTATGAAGCTAATGCAGCGGCTATCATCAAAACGATTCCGGTTTTGGTGTAAACTGTTTTTAAACTAATGATATAGGCAGCATAGCTTACAAAGCCCACGGCCATAGGCTGAATAAAACGGGTGAATTCCAATGACCAGTTTTTCTCCTGAATGTTTGAAAGCAACACACCCATCATGGCCATGAAAAGCACCGAGGGTAATGCCCATACCAATAAGGTAAGGTACGCCAGGTTGGGACCACCAATTTTAAACCCAACTGCAGTAAGAGTTTGTGTAGAACTGGGTCCGGGCAGTATCTGACAGAGTGAGTTAAGCTCCATCAGTTCAGCCTCAGTAAGATACTTGCGTCTATTTACCAATACCCGCTGAAAGTGAGCCAGGTGAGCTTGCGGCCCTCCGAATGCTGTTAATGCCAACCACAATACATCGCGCAGAAAAATGTAGTATCGGACACGCTGGTACATGGCGCAAGTAAAGCCGGTTGTTTACTTTTTCTTCAACCCGATTTCTGCCAGGCGCTCCTCCAAAAATTCTCCGGCTGTAATATCAGGCCACAATTTAGGGTGGTCCTTATCCACACAGGATGGAATTGCAGCCAAACTCATTTCACTTCTCGGATGCATAAAAAACGGAATGGAATACCTGGGAGTATTCATTTTATCGCGCGGGGGATTAACCACCCGGTGAATGGTAGACTTAAGCTTTTTATTGGTGTGTCGCTCCAGCATATCGCCAACGTTCACCACCAACTGCTCGGGCAAAGCCGTAATGGGTATCCACTTCCCATCCCTGCGCAACACCTGCAGTCCATCTGCACTGGCTCCCATCAGTAAAGTAATCAGGTTAATATCGCCATGCTCGGCAGCGCGTACCGCATCAGCTGGCACTGCCTCTGGGTTGGTAATGGGAAAATAATGGATAGGCCGCAAAATGCTGTTGCCATGACGCACTTTGTCATCAAAATAATTTTCGGGCAGACCAAGATAAAGGGCAATTGCCCGAAGCATATAGACACCGGTTTTCTCCAGCCTGCGGTAAACTTCCAAGCCGATTTCTTTAAATTCAGGTAACTCATCGGGCCAAACATTGGCAGGATATTCCCTTTTAATTGGGTCATCATCCTCTACCTCCTGCCCGATGTGATAAAACTCTTTCAGGTCACCGGTGTTTCTTCCTTTGGCATGTTCTTTACCTTTGCCCACATACCCGCGTTGGCCGGCCAGGCCGGGTATCTCGTACTTCTGCTTTACTGCATCCGGTAAGGCAAAAAATTTTTTAATAACGGCATACAGTTTTTCGGATAAGTCATCGGACAGGTAATGGTTGCGGATAGCCACAAAGCCTATATTGTTATAGGCTGAGCCTAGATCGGCAACAAACTTTTTCTTCTTTACCAAGTCGCTGCCGGTAAAGTCAGCTAAATCCAATGAGGGGATCTGCTCGTACAGTATATCGCTCATAAGGTTGGTGTTAGGGCTATATGCAAGCTACGGAATTTTAGGTAAATTGACTTTTGTAAAAGAAACTACGTGATTTAAAATAACTCAGTTTATGAAAACCCGGAGAGAATTTATTGAAACTGCCGTTAAAGCCGCATTGGTAGCCACAGCAGCCCCGCCAATCATGGCCGAAACGGCCTGTAGTGCAACTGCTACCGCAAAAACTGTTTCAGTTCCGGCATTGACTTTCTCGCAAATTACCCTACCCTACGCCTATGCAGCGTTGGAGCCGGCAATTGATGCCTTGACCATGGAGATTCATTACAGCCGCCATCATGCTGCGTATGTGAAAAATGTAAATGAGGCTATTACGGCTGAAGGTATTGCCTATGCTTCGGAAACTGAATTTTTTGCCAACACCTCGCGTCTTTCAGCGAAGGCACGTAACAACGGAGGTGGAGCATGGAACCACAATTTTTTCTGGCTGGTTATGAAGCCTGGCGGTAGTGGTGCCCCTGCCGGAAAAGTTGCCGATGCACTAAGTAATGCCTTTGGGTCATTCGAAAAATTTAAGGAACAATTTTCTGCGGCCGCCATGGGCCGGTTTGGCTCCGGTTGGGCATGGCTCGTAAATGATAATGGCAAACTGAAAATCGGATCCACACCAAACCAAGACAACCCGCTGATGGATAGTAGTGAACTAAAAGGCACACCCCTTTTAGCTTTGGACGTTTGGGAGCATGCTTATTACCTGAAATACCAGAACAAGCGAAACGAATACGTGGCAAACTGGTGGAGTGTTGTTAATTGGGATGAGGTGGGTAAACGATTAAGTTAAACCGCTGTACACACTCACTTAACCACATTGCCGGGCACATTACCAAACGGAACCGTGAGACCCAGGATTGGGAAGGCAAACAGTTCGCCTCCCGTTTCCGATGGAATTATTAACGCAAAATCAATTCCAACCCGTTTTACGATTCTTCTTCCACCAACCGAAAACAACATCAACGAGGCATCGCTGGAGCCGATATAGTAACTCTCAGTAACTAAATAGCCTCGTTCACCTGTCCGAATCATAGCACTTAACGTGAACGTTGGAGTTTGAGCCCAGTCATCTCCGGCATAGCCATAGCCCACACCAAAACTGAAATTTTTATCGCGCGAGCCAACAGTGGCTACTCCATAAGTAATACCATAGCCTGAGTTCTCCTCGCCCAGCACAGTCCCTATTAATGCGCCTGCCCCCAAATTAAATTTATCTTTGACAACAGGAATGGAGAATTTCGGAGTCAACCAGGCGGGCGAGGATGCACCCGCAAATAGAAACAACGGCATTAAGCCCGCCCCAACACTAAAGTGGTCAGTAACGCCTACGCTAACCTGGTTAAAGAAAATCCATATGTTTTGATAATAGGCCTCGCCTTTTTTAAGTCCATACCCGTTAGGCTGCCAGAAATACCGGGTGGCCTGCGGATTATCGAACCAGTACCTGCCATCTTTTCCTTGCTTTGTTTGAATTGCAACCATGCTTTTAATGTCGGCTTTCTGAATTGTTATTTCACCCAGCTTTTCAGTTTGTAGCCGGATGGTGGTTTGATCCTGCTGAATAATCCGGCCAATAAATTCATTCCCATCCTTTGTTTCAATCCGGTAAGGTGTGGTATCCTGACTTTGAGCAAAACCCGATGGCAGTATACAATAAAATGCCACTATGAAAGAAATGAATAAGATCGCCTTCATTTTAGAACCTATTATCTTGGTCATTGCTAAAGTACATCAAAAAAGCTACCTTTCTACATGATCAGGGTCAGCGCATTTAATGATTCTGATCAACTATCCGATAAGCATGTTTCTTTATAATGTTACTGTAGGTATTGACCAGGCTGATGAAGTTGCCTGGCTGAAGTGGATGAAAGAATCGCACATGCAGCAAGTACTGAATACAGGCATGTTTGTATCAGGAAAGATTTACAAAGTACTTCATGATAACGAGGACGGCACCCTATCGTACAGTGTGCAATACCAGGCCCACTCGCTGGAAAATGTGGTGCAGTACCTTGAAAAATTTGCACCGGCATTAATTGAGGAGCATAAACAGAAGTTTAAACACGTAGCTTTTCGCACCTTGCTGGAAGAGGTATGAACCGGCCGTGCGGTTGCCTTGTTTTATAAATACCCGTATGGGTTTCATGTTTCACTTAACCCTGTGTAGTATGAATGCCCGAAAAGTTTCACTCGAAGAAATCCGCTCACTTCATTTTGCTGCTGAAGAAGTGCTTACCTCTTTTGAGGACAAGTTTGAGCGGGAACACAAACTCAAAACAGCCATGGCGCTTACCAATGCCGACCACGAATCCATCAGCCTGTTCGTTAAACTGGCCACTGGCGAAGTGGTGGAGGTGGTGTCAGACCTGATTGACCTGGAGGACGACTACGTTGAGGTACACGGAGGCCACGGGATTCCGCTCCGGGCAATTGTTGAGGTGGGTGTTTAAGATTTGTTCAATAGCGTTTCAATCTGCTCACGCTCCAAACTGCAGTTAATCCATTCTTCATCCATCTTTGGGTTGTAAAACTTCTTATAAAAGTTTATAGCAGGCTCATTCCAATCAAGTACCTGCCACATGATGCCGGTACAATTTTCATCCAGCGCATGCTGCAGGGTGCGGTCAAACAGTTTTTTACCAATGCCCTTTCCGCGTTCCGACTCGGTCACTACAATGTCTTCCAGGTATAGGCGCTTGCCCTTCCAGGTGGAGTAGCGCCAGTAGTAAATTGAAACACCCACAAGCCGATTATTTACTTCGGCCACAAAAAAGCCATAGATGGGTTTAGCTCCGAATCCATCCTGTTCCATCAATTCAACCGTGTTGGTTACTTCATGTGGTGCGCGTTCGTAAGTTGCCAGTTCTTTAATCAGTTCAAGCACACCTGGAAGATCAGATTCAATTCCGATACGGACAATTACCGACATAACACTATTTAATTGCGTAATTGCGAAGTTAGAATGACTAACGGTGTACTCCCACTAATGCTGGCAGTATCAGTTGGCCTATATCCATCACATATCTTCCTTAGCCAAAGGCGGCACCACTCCCATGGTGTACCAGGCAAAGGCGTATTGATCGGCCGTTACATCAAGCGCCTTCGACAAATTGGATGAACCGTGGCCAGACTTTACATCTACCCGAATCAGTACCGGATTATTTGCCGCCTGGCACGCCTGAAGCGTGGCCGCAAATTTAAAGGAGTGAGCCGGCACCACGCGGTCGTCATGGTCGGCTGTAGTAACCAATGTTGCCGGATAGGCCGTTCCGGGCCTGAGCGCATGGATTGGTGAGTACCTGCGCAGGTATTCAAACATCTCTTTCGAGTCATCGGCTGTGCCGTAATCATAAGCCCATGCAGCACCTACGGTAAACTTGTGGTAGCGCAGCATATCCATTACCCCTACTGCCGGAAAAGCCACCTTCGCCAAATCGGGGCGTTGTGTCATGGTGGCGCCTACCAAAAGACCCCCGTTTGAACCACCGGCAATAGCCAGTTTATCGCTTGCTGTGTATTTCTCTGCAATAAGGTATTCACCGGCAGCAATAAAGTCATCAAACACATTTTGCTTGTTCATTTTCGTGCCGGCCAGGTGCCATTGCTCGCCATATTCACCCCCTCCACGCAGGTTGGGTTGCGCATAGACGCCTCCGTTTTCAAGCCACACCATGCGCGATGCGCTGAATGAAGGCGTGAGGCTGATGTTAAATCCGCCATAAGCATACAACCAGGTTGGATTTTTCCCGTTCAGCGCAATGCCTTTTTTGTGAACAATAAACATGGGGATTTTTGTACCATCCTTACTCTGGTAAAAAATCTGTTTGGTTTCGTAGTGATCCGGATTGAAGGCAACTTTTGGTCTGGCGTATTCGGTTGATTTACCGGAAACAATATTGTATTTAAAGATGGTGGCCGGGTAGGTAAACGAAGTGAACGAATAGTACACATCGGTGTCGGTCCACCGGCCGCCAAAACCACCGGCTGTACCAATGGCCGGTAGTTCTACTTCGCGCTCGAAATTTCCTTTGTTATCAAACTGTTTGATTTGGCTTTTAGCATCCTTTAAATACGCAACAAATAATTTGCGCCCTGCCGTACTTACACTTTGTATCGGCTCCGGGGTTTCCTTTACAATATCTTTCCAGTTTTCGGGTGCCGGATTTGTGGCATTTACCTCAACAATGCGTCCGTTCGGGGCATTGAGGTTGGTGCGAATAATGAGGCGCGGGCCATCATTATCAATAACACTGTGGTTGTTTTCAAAGTTGGTTACGGATGGAATGAGCTTCCCTTTCGGGTCGTTCAAATCCTGTATATACAGTTCGTTGCCGGTGGTGCTGATGCTGGTGGTAAGAATCAGGTACCGTTCATCTTCGGTTAAATAGGCACCCGCCCTCCGCTGGGGTTGCTGTGCACCGCCATCGTAAATTACCTTATCGGTGGTTTGCGGGGTATTGAGTTTATGGTAACACACCTTGTTAAAATTTACCTGCGAAAAAAGTTTGTTCCCTTTTGGATTATCGTACCGTGAATAATAAAACCCATCGTTGCCTTTCCAGGCAATGCCGGTAAATTTCATGTCGGTAAGCGTATCACCAATAACAGTTTTATCGCTGGCCCGCAGGGTTACGGCTTTGCGCCAGTCGGAACCGCCTTCCTGGATAAGCATGGTTACCAGCGAACCGTCATTGCTGAAAAACATGCCGGCCAGTGCCGTTGTACCATCGGCCGAAAAGGTGTTGGGATCAAGAAACAACTCCTCAGCTCCGTCTTCTCCTTTTTTACGGTACTGCACATTATGGTTTTGCAAACCGGAGTTGCGTGAGTAATAATAGTAATCCCCGTGTTTTACCGGTGCGCTGATGCGCTCGTAATTCTGCAACTCGTCCAGCCGCCTGCGGATTTTATCGCGGTACGTAATGTTATTGAGATAGCCGAAGGTTACTTCGTTTTGCCGGGCTACCCAGCCGGCTGTTTCGTTGGCTGTATCATTTTCCAGCCAGCGATAGGGATCAGGTACTGGTGTTCCAAAATAGGTATCTACGGTATCAACTTTTCGGGTTTCCGGGTAAACCAGCGAAACCTTTTGCTCGCGGTTACAGGCAGCCCAAACAAGTAGCAGCAATAAATAGTGGCCTTTTATTTTCATGATCGATAAACTTAATTCAATACAAGTTTACTAAACAAGCCCGATCGCACCCGGTCAACTTGTGATAAGTGGCTGGGTGGTGTAATAAACTCAGTTAATCAGGTCAAATCCGGTGTAAGGAACGAGTACGGGCGGTACCTTTATGCCCTTGCCGGTTTGGTTGTTTTCAAGGATGCCCGCCACAATGCGCGGTAACGCCAGCGCACTGCCATTGAGCGTGTGCAGCAACTGAATTTTCCCTTCTTTACTCTTATACCGAAGTTTAAGCCGGTTGGCCTGGTAGGTTTCGAAGTTGCTTACCGAACTCACTTCGAGCCAGCGTTGCTGGGCGGCCGCAAATACTTCCATGTCGAACGTCATGGCTGAGTTAAAACCCATATCGCCACCGCAAAGCAACAATTTACGGTACGGCAGTTCCAGTTTTTCGAGAAGGACTTGTACATAGGCACACATCTCGTCCAGGGCCTGATACGATTCTTCGGGTTTTCTGATCTGTACAATTTCAACTTTATCGAATTGGTGCAACCGGTTTAAGCCCCGCACATGGGCACCCCAGCTTCCGGCTTCCCTTCGGAAGCACGGAGTGTAGCCAACATTCAGCACCGGCAGATCGTCTTCATTCAAGATCATATCGCGGTACAGGTTGGTAATAGGCACTTCGGCAGTTGGAATCAGATAAAGGTTGTCAACGGTGATGTGGTACATCTGCCCTTCCTTATCCGGAAGCTGGCCCGTTCCATACCCTGACGCTTCATTTACCACAATGGGAGGCATCATTTCGCGATAGCCGGCTTTTTCGGCTTGATCTAGGAAAAAACTTATCAGTGCCCGTTGCAGTTTTGCGCCTTTGCCCTTGTACACCGGAAAACCCGCGCCACTGATTTTGTTACCCAGTTCAAAATCAATGATGTCATACTTCTTTATTAACTCCCAATGCGGCAACGCATCACCGGGTAGTTGGGGTATGGTGCCGTGTTGGTGAACGTTCAGGTTATCGTCAGGCCCTCCGCCTGCCGGTACCCGGGTTGCCGGCACATTGGGTATTTTATAAAGATGCTGTTTAAGTTGTTCTTCGTAAGCGGCAAGTTCCTCTTCCAGTTTCTTCAGCGTTTCCTTATCAGCGGTTACAGCAGCACGCAGTTTGGCAGCTTCATCTGTCTGGCCCGATTTCATCAGTTCACCAATCCGTTTTGCTTTGGCATTCGAACGGGCCTTCAGGTCATCGGCTTTTTGCTGGGTTTGCTTTCGCAGCTGGTCCAGTTCAACGGCCTTATCAACCATGGCAGCAGCCTCTTTTAACCCACGCTTGGCCAGGCCGGCAATCACGGCATCGCGTTGTTCACGTATAACAGAAACCTGAAGCATAATGGTAACAGATAAAATACGGAGGTGTAAAATTAGGTTTTTGACCGAACCATACAGGTTTTAAACGAACAAATTATACCCGCCTATTTGTTTGTGTGTAAATTTGGCCTATACTTGCAGGGTCAAACGGGCACTCCAGCGCCCGACTAAACATATAAATCGCTTTTCCTTACTGATTATTCTTCACTTGTGATTCGTATTGAACTCGTTTCAGAACTAATCTGATAACAACCTATAGAACGTAAACCACACAGCAACTTTTTTTATTTCCCAACATGTACACCATTGATGACTTAAATGTCAGGCTGCTTTCTGAATTGAAAGATATAGCCGAACAAATGGGCGTTAAAAACGCCAAAAAACTTTCCAAACAGGAGCTTGTCTATAAAATCCTCGACCAGCAGGCCATTACAGGCGAAGCACCCGGAATCAAAAAATCCTCTACTGTAACGGCTGAAGGACGCACCCTGCGACCCCGCAGGCGCGAAAATGTAGCCCCGAAGCCGGAAAAAGAATTGTCAGCTGACGAGCTGATTGATTCACTCAATGTTAGTTTCGATTCTACAGTTACCAGCTTCGGTGATGAACCGGCTGAACCCAAACCAATTCCGGTTGCTGTTAGTGAACCGATGCCAATGCCTGAAACAGAAGGCGTTGCCGCTGTTAACCGCGAGGAGCGGCAACCGGTCGCAAAAATCAACATTAAAGATTTTGATGGCGTTATCGCCAACGAAGGCGTTTTGGAAATTATGCAAGATGGCTATGGCTTCCTGCGCTCATCTGATTATAACTACCTGGCCAGTCCGGATGATATTTACGTATCCCCTTCTCAGATAAAACTTTTCGGCCTCAAAACAGGCGATACGGTAAAGGGAACCATCCGGCCTCCGAAAGAAGGCGAGAAGTACTTTGCCCTGCTGAAGGTTGAGTCGGTAAACGGAAAAACAACAGAAGAAATCCGGGACCGGGTTGCATTTGAATACCTTACCCCGCTCTTCCCTGAAGAGAAGCTTAAACTCAGCACAACTCCGGATAATATGTCGACTCGGATTCTGGATTTGTTCGCCCCCATCGGTAAAGGCCAGCGCGGGATGATCGTGGCCCAGCCGAAGACCGGTAAAACCGTGCTGCTGAAAAACATAGCCAACGCGATTGCCGAAAACCATCCGGAAGTTTACCTGATTGTGTTGCTGATTGATGAACGGCCTGAAGAAGTTACCGACATGGCCCGCAGCGTAAAAGCCGAGGTGATTGCCTCTACTTTCGATGAGCAGGCCGAGCGCCACGTTAAGGTGGCGAGCATTGTGCTGGAAAAAGCAAAGCGCATGGTGGAGTGTGGCCACGATGTGGTTATTTTACTCGACTCCATTACTCGTTTGGCTCGTGCGCACAATACCGTGGTGCCCTCATCCGGAAAAATTCTTTCCGGTGGTGTGGATGCCAACGCACTGCACAAACCCAAGCGCTTTTTCGGTGCCGCGCGGAATATTGAAAATGGCGGTTCGCTAACCATTATCGCTACGGCCCTGATTGACACCGGCTCGAAAATGGACGAGGTGATTTTTGAGGAATTTAAAGGTACCGGTAATATGGAATTACAACTCGACCGCAAACTTTCCAACCGCAGGATTTATCCTTCCATTGATGTGCCGGCATCGGGCACCAGGCGCGAGGATTTGCTTATGAAAGAAGAAGAACTGCAGCGCGTTTGGATATTGCGCAAGTTTATGGCCGACATGAATTCCATCGAAGCTATGGAGTTCCTGCAGTCGAAGATGAAAGGAACACGCAACAACGAAGAGTTTTTATTATCCATGAACGGATAATCCTCAATAGACAATCATTAGTGAATCAATCAGCCAACGGAGCAATCTGTTGGCTGATTTTTTTTTTATTAAGTATTGTCTCCTGCTGATTGCCACTTTTAACTGCAGTACGTTGCTGAATAAGCAACTGCCTTCCAGCCAATCAAAATTGACGCTAATACATTCTTCAAAATGAACAGTGCAATTTTAAAATAAAATTTTAAATTTGCACTATTATGTTTACGAGAAACATAGAAGAAAGCATGCGAAAACTTATTGCTGCATTTCCGTCTGTTGCGTTGCTCGGCCCCCGGCAAGTGGGCAAAACCACCCTTGCCAAAACCATTATGGCTAAAACAAAAAATACGGTGTACTTAGATCTGGAGGACCGTGATGATTTCAATGCACTGCAAAACCCTAAATTTTTCTTTGAAAACTACAGGAACGCATTGGTGGTAATTGACGAGGTTCAACGGATGCCCGAACTTTTTCCCGCGCTCAGGGCTGAAATTGACGCCCGCAGAAAAGCCGGACGTTTTTTATTATTAGGCTCCACAAGCCCTGATTTACTGAAGAAGAGTTCAGAAACCCTGGCAGGAAGGATTGTGTTCAAAGAACTCTCCCCTTTACTGATAAGCGAAGTGTATCCCTCCATCGGCTATGAAAAACACTGGTTGCGGGGCGGTTATCCCGAAGCATTGAAGCAAAAAACTGTTGCCCTGTGGAATACCTGGCACGCTTCGTTTTTACGCACGTATGTAGAAAGGGATTTACCCGCTTTGGGTCTGGCTTCACCTGCGCTGATGATTACACGGTTGTTTCAAATGCTGGCGTATAACCAGGGACAAATACTAAACAAAAGTGAGTACGCCAAGGCATTGGGTGTTTCCGTACCAACGGTGAGTAATATATTGGATTGTTTATCGTATGCATACCTGATCCGCTTTTTACCACCCTATGCCACAAACGTAAAGAAGCGGATTGTAAAATCTCCTAAAGTTTATATTCGCGATAGTGGGATGCTGCATCATTTACTAGGCATCAGTCAAACGAAAGACCTGTTGGCTAATCCCAAGGCCGGATTCTCATGGGAGGGATATGTGATCGAGCAAATCGTGAATCACTATGAGGGTGATAACAACTTTTACCACTACCGCACGCAAGGCGGCACCGAGGCAGACCTGGTGATTGCCCGCTATAACAAGCCCATGCATATTGTGGAAATAAAAATAGGCAGTGAACCCAGGGTAAGCAAAAGCCTGTTGAACAGTATGGCAGACTTGGGTGTGAAGCAAGCCAGCATCATTATACCCGGTACAGGCATCTCGTTTCCGGCAGAAAAAGGGATAACCGTATGCTCATTAGATGCCTTTCTCTCAAACATGTAATTGTTAATTCAGGCACACGTAACAGCCAGGAGCTTTTGTTATTAATGAATTGATAGAGTCAATTGTCAATGATTTGATTAGCCAATGGAGAAATCTGTTGAATGTTTTTTATAGCAGACTACTGAAACTCAACCTCCTCATAACGCACTATTGCCTTTGCAACATTATTGGCAAACTTTAGCTCCAGTGCTGCTTCTTTAGGAACGACAATACCATGAATATTTTGGTAGCTGATGAAATTGGTATAGCCAATGTAGTCCCGTTCTTCAGCCACAGTTGATTGCTGCAATAAATTCAATGACTTTCTGTCAAAAGTTAAAATATGCTTCGTAGCAGCACTAACCTGTTTTTCGATTACAACTATTGAATCAGTCTTAGATTTCAACAACCACGGAATGGACTCTTCACTTAAAACATAATTTAACTGATGCTTGATTCCATTGCCGTTAAACTCGATTGGAACAGGAAACATATCCCAATAACTTATTTTTTTTCCGTTTGTATAACTGCAATTACGGGGGGCGTCAGCAAAAAATTCGCACACCTGCTCCGATTTCATTTCAGCATATTGAGAATTCATCGTGTATTTTATTTCAGCGATGATTTTCATCTTCAAAATTTTAATGCTGTCCAATTTGCCGAACGGATCTATATGGTTGTTATAGCTGGAGATAAAATCAATTGTGGTTTGGGCGGGGGCTACTGTGTATATAAGTAAAATAATAAGCAGGTTAAAAATAAATCTTCCCATAAATCAAAGGTCTTAAAATGAATGTGGGTACATAGATTTAAGTTGCTAAACCTATAACCAACGATCTTGCTTGATAATGTCAATATTGGTATAAACAAGAATTATAAGCAAGTTCAAAAATGATAACAGCTTCAACAGTGCCAAATGGTATGTCGTTTGAAACAAGAACTGCCCATGCTAAAATACCGCATATATCTATAGTTGGCATACCACCCTCAACCCCTTCCATTTTCTCTAAACTTAATGTTTTCATAATTTTTATGGATTTAAGTTAAACATGCCTCCAACTTAATGCAGCATGCACTATTAAATCAATACACCCCCCCATTTATGTGGTAGTGTCCTGTTTAATTTAGTCGCAGTCCTTTGTAAATTTTTTACCCGGAAAAGAAAATAACCGGTTAACAAAAGTGTAGTAAAAGTCAGTACAATTACATAGACCATATTTCCAACTGTTTGCAGTAACCTGTCATTAGCTTCATCCGTTATCCTTCTTCAATGGCATAACGTTACTATTCCTCCGTCTCTTCACCATACCGGTCCACAAGCTGTTGGCTGATTAGCCGGTACAGTTCGGCCACCTGCGAATCTTCCTGAAGCAACTTCATGTGCCGATCGAGTGTTTCAAAATCGCCACGCCTGGCCGGGCCTGTCTGCGATTGTTCCGGGCCGACCTGAAATGTTTTGTTAATGGTTTCAGCTATCAGCGGTTTTAACCAGTTGTAATCCAACTGATGCTTTTGAGTTGCATCATGCGCCAGGGTGAGCATGTAGTTGGTAAAGTTGGAAGCAAAAACCGCTGCCAGGTGCAGGGCCAGCCGTTTTTCTGAATCAAGTCGAAAAACCTGCCTGCTGATGGCCCCCGCCATCTTCATCAGTTCGCGTTCAACTTCAGCTGAATCGCCTTCAATAAAAACAGGCACCTGCCTGAAATCCACTTTAACCCCTTTGGTAAAACTCTGCAGCGGGTAGAAAACACCCGTGCCTGACGCGGCTGCATAAGAAAGTTTATCCAGCGGCTGACTGCCTGATGTGTGCAGCAACAGGGCGCCATCGGGCAATATAATTTCACGAGCCACCTGCTCAATGGCATCATCGGCAACCGCCAGGATAAACACCTGCGATGGACTGGTCGAAAAATCAAGTGATGCTTTTACCTCACCATCGTATAGCCTTGCTACCAATTGTTGAGCATGTTGCGGATTGCGGCTATACACCTCCCGCACCGGGTAACCGGCATTATCCAAAACAGGCGCCAGGTGCCACGCCAGGTTGCCTGCCCCCGCAAACGATACCGACAAACTCATGCGATTAAAATTAGAGAATTACCTGACGTTTATCATGCAGTCGCCTTAACTTGGTATATTATTTCGAGCGATAAATTAAATGTATGTATCCCCGTATCGTATCCGCCCGCGAAGCCGTAAAAATAATTCAATCCAATAACCGGGTGTTTGTTCACGGCAGCGCGGCAACACCCCAATTGTTGCTGAGGGCGCTTACCAAAAGGGCGCACGAATTACGAAATGTAGAGCTGGTTGCCGTGAGCACGCTGGGCGAACTGGAGCTGGCCAAACCCGAATATGCCGATAGTTTTTACATCAACTCGCTGTTTGTTTCTGAAAACATCCGGGGGGCCATCAATTCGGGCCGTGGAAATTATGTACCGATATTCCTCAGCGAGATTTCAAAACTTTTTGAAAAAGACATCCTTCCGCTGGATGTAGCCCTGCTGCATGTATCGCCTCCGGATAAACACGGATTATGTTCACTGGGAGTATCGGTTGATGTAGCCCGCGCAGCCGCCAAGTATGCCAAACACATCATCGCCCAGGTAAACCCGAAAATGCCCCGCACCCATGGCGATGGATTTATTGATATTCACAAGATTCATACACTGGTTGAAACGGATGATGACCTGCCGGAAGTTAACTATGCCACGCAAATCACCGAATGCGACCGGACCATTGGTACGTATGTGGCCGAGCTGGTTGAAGACCGGAGCACGTTGCAAATGGGTATTGGCGCCATACCCGATGCTGTACTGGAAAGTTTAACCCATTGCAAAGATTTGGGTGTTCATACCGAAATGTTTTCCAACGGTGTGATTGACCTGATCAAAAAAGGTGTAATCACCAACAAGTACAAAAAGAAGCACCGCGGAAAAACAGTTACTTCGTTTGCCATCGGCTCACACCACTTGTACTCGTTTATAGACGACAACCCCCAGTTTGCTTTTCTGGAAGCCGAGTATGTAAATGACGGTCGCATTATCCGCACCAACCCGAAAGTGGTAGCCATTAACAGCGCCATTGAAATTGACCTGACCGGTCAGGTATGTGCCGATTCCATCGGTACGTACCAGTATTCCGGTGTGGGCGGGCAAATGGATTTCATCCGCGGAGCGTCCCTATCCGAAGGAGGTAAACCCATCATTGCGATGGCATCGGTTACTAAAAAAGGAGCTACCAAAATTGTTCCTTACCTGAAACAAGGAGCCGGTGTGGTTACCACCCGTGCCCATGTTCATTATGTGGTTACCGAATACGGGGTGGCTTACCTGTATGGAAAAAATTTACGCCAACGTGCATACGCGCTGATGCGCATTGCCCACCCCAATCACCGCGAGTCGCTGGAGCAGGAAATCATCAAACGGTTTGGAAGCAACGTATATGCAGTGAGTTGATCAGGCCTCCACCTTAAATAGTTCGGCCAGCGTGTTTACCGCGTAATCAACTTCTTCAAAAGTATTGTATTTGCTGAAGCTAAACCGTACGGCTGCCCGTTTTGATTCCGGATACAGTGCTGCCAACACATGCGAGCCGGTTGATGCCCCGCTGGAACAGGCGCTGCCGCCTGAAGCCGAAACCCCGTGCAAATCAAGATTGAACAGCAGCAGATTGCTGTCGTCTGTTTCCGGCAAGCTTACATTTAAAACCGTGTACAGGCTGCGTTCCAGATTAGCCGAGTCGCCATTGAACAGCACACCCGGAATATGCTCTTTCAGCTTTTCAACCATACGCGATTTTAATGAAGTAATGTGCCGTACATGGTCATCCATATCGCGGTACGCAATCTCGAGTGCTTTGGCCAGGCCGATGATACCGTAAACATTTTCCGTTCCTCCCCGCATGTTGCGCTCCTGCGCACCGCCATGAATGAATGAATGAATTTTTTTGTCTTTGCGGATGTACATAAAGCCCACGCCTTTCGGCCCGTGAAATTTGTGTGCCCCGGCCGTCATGCCGCATACCTTCAGTTGCTTCATATCATGACGGTAATGACCCACGGTTTGCACGGTATCGGAATGAAAAAAGGCCCCGTGCTGCTCGCACAAATCGCCCACGGTTTGAATGTCGAGCAGGTTGCCGATTTCATTGTTGGCATGCATGAGCGACACCATCGCATTGGGGTATTTCTTCAACAGGGCTTCCAAATCATTCAGATCAACATGACCCTTCTCATCCAGTTTAACCATGTGCAACTCCAGATCGCCTTTAGAGGCAATCGTTTCACAGGTATGGGTTACCGCATGATGTTCAATAGGTGATGAAATCAGGTGTTTGATGTTGAAGGTTTCGGCTGCACAAACCAGAATGGCGTTATCAGCTTCGGTGCCGCCTGAGGTGAAAATGATTTCGCCTGGGGTACAGTTCATCAACTCGGCCACTTTTTTACGCGCGGTTTCAATGGCTGCCCGCACTTTGCGGCCGTGCGCATGGGTGGATGACGGGTTGCCGTAATCTTCGAGCATGAAAGGCTTCATGGCCTCAAACACTTCCGGGTCGAGCGGGGTAGTGGCAGCGTTATCGAGGTAGATGCGCACTGTCTGAATGATTTTGATGTAAAATTAAATACTTAGCCCGAAATCAAAGCCCGGATATCCGAAATTATTCGTTGGGCCAAGGTATCCGCTTTTGTTGAATTTTGCGATTCGGCATAGATGCGAATGATCGGCTCAGTATTCGACTTGCGCAGATGAATCCACTCCCGGGTGTTTTCAAAATCAATTTTAACGCCATCAGCCGTATTGATTTTTTCGTGATTGTATTTGCGCCTGATGGCTTCGAGGATTGCATCCACATCAATGCCCGCAGTAAGTTCAATTTTGTTTTTTGATATGACGTAATCCGGATACGTTTTTCGCAACTCCGAGGCTTTCATCTTCGACTTCGCCAGGTGTGTTAAAAACAAGGCTATTCCCATCAGCGCATCGCGCCCGTAGTGCAGTTCAGGAAAGATGACGCCTCCATTTCCCTCGCCACCAATCAACGCCTTTGTTTGCTTCATGGCCTGCACCACATTCACTTCACCTACGGCTGCGGCTGTGTAGTGGCCCCCTGCCTTTTCGGTAATATCCCGAAGGGCACGTGTAGAGGACAAATTTGAAACAGTGTTGGTTCTTTTCTTGCGCAGGATATAATCTGCCACCGCCACCAGCGTGTACTCTTCGCCAAACGGCTTGCCGTCTTCCTGCACCAGCGCAAGCCGGTCAACATCCGGGTCAACCACAATGCCCAGATCGCATTTTTGCTTCTTCACCACGCGGCAGATTTCGGTAATGTTTTCCGGAAGCGGCTCGGGGTTATGCGGAAATTTTCCGTTTGGTTTACAGTACAATTCCACAACCTTTTTCACCCCAAGTTTTTTCAGTAACAGCGGTACGGCAATACCACCGGTTGAGTTAACGGCATCAATCGCAATTTTAAACCCGGCCTTCTTAATGGCCTTTGTATCCACCCACTTGCTTTTCAGTATAAGTTCGATGTGCCTGTTAATGTACTTGTTGTTGCGGGAGTAGCTCCCCAGTTTAGTAACCTCGGCAAACGAAAAATTTTCTTCTTCAGCCAGTTTTAAAACCTGTGTACCGTCCTCGGCTGAGATAAACTCACCCTTTTCATTCAACAACTTCAGTGCATTCCACTGTATCGGATTATGGCTGGCCGTAAGGATTATGCCACCGCCTGCCTTTTCAAGCGGAACGGCAATCTCTACCGTTGGCGTGGTGGATAATCCGAGATCAATTACATCAAGCCCCAGGCCTTGCAACGTTGAGCACACCAGCGAACTGACCATTTCGCCCGACAGGCGTGCATCGCGGCCAATCACCACCTTGCGGCCTTTGCGCGAAATAATCCACTCGCCAAACGCGGCTGCAAACTTTACAACATCAACCGGAGTTAAATTTTCACCGGGCTTACCGCCAATGGTTCCGCGAATACCCGAAATCGATTTGATTAACGACACGCAAGTAAGAGATTGATTGAATCAAAAATAGAAATAAACCGGAATCTACTTCTTCTTAACCCGTGGCAGCGGTTCGGCTTTACTTTCCGGGTTCCCGCAGGCGGTATCCGTAGCGGTTAGCGTTTTTCCGCAATACCCGCAGGTAGCGCCTTCTTTGTTCAGCCACGGGCTTTGCGATGCACACGTTCCTTTAAACTCGCCATCCTTTACAAGGAAAAGCCGCACAGACATCAGCACAAAAAAAAGGGCGAGAATACCAATGGATAAGAGCAGAACAGTCATGTAATTGTATCGTAAAGCGTAGGTGATTTTTTACCTTGCGCAAAGATAACAGGGTTGCTCACCATTACGTTCAAAATTCATGAAAAAACCGCCCGTAAAACCCGATTTAAACCGCCAGGCCAAACTGAAAGCGTTTGACAGGTTGCTTACCGTTATGGATGAACTGCGCGAAAACTGTCCGTGGGATAAAAAGCAAACCATGGAAAGCCTGCGCCATTTAACCATTGAAGAAACCTATGAACTTTCGGATTTCATTCTGGACGGTAATCTGGAGGAAATAAAAAAGGAGCTGGGCGATTTAATGCTGCACAACGTATTCTATGCGCGGATTGCTTCAGAAAAAGGCGCTTTTGATATAGCCGATGTAATGAATGCCATCTGCGATAAGCTGATTGAACGCCACCCGCATGTATATGGCGATGTAGTGGCCACCGATGAAGAAACCGTAAAAGCCAATTGGGAAAAATTGAAACTTAAAGGAGGCAACAAGTCGGTATTGGAGGGTGTGCCCAAATCGTTGCCGGCCATGGTAAAAGCCATCCGCATACAAGACAAAGCCCGGGGCGTTGGATTCGACTGGGAGAAAAAGGAGCAGGTTTGGGAAAAGGTGGAGGAAGAGATGCGCGAATTCAAAAAGGAATTTAACGCAGTAGAACCTGAAAAAATCAACAAAGAAAAAGCAACGGCTGAGTTTGGTGATTTACTTTTTTCGCTGGTGAACTATGCCCGATTTATAAACATTGATCCGGAAGAAGCGCTGGAACGGACGAACAAAAAATTCATTCAGCGTTTTCAGTATCTTGAAAACGAATCGGCTAAAGACGGAAAGAAACTGGGTGAAATGACGTTGGCCGAGATGGATATCTATTGGGAAAAGGCAAAAACATTATAAACTTATTTGATAGTCCGCAATCATACCACTTTACTTTACAAACTATTTGAATGTGAGTTTTATTTTCAGTATACTCAGACAACGCCTTGGCCAATCTTTGGACTGCCCGGGCAGGTGCGGATTGGGCACAGCGTTGGATGAGTATACGGGGCCTTGCGGCCCGGGAGCATATTCGTCTTAGGTATCTTTACGGATTATCAGTTAAACTTATGAGCAAAACCCTATGGATGCACCTCATGCTGGGACCACTAATGCTGGTATTGTCGTTTTTATTTAAACAGTTTCCTCCCAAGAAAATAAACCATTGGTACGGCTACCGTACACCCCGCTCAATGCGCAGCCAGGAGGCGTGGGATTTCGCCAACCGGTACAGCAGCTATGCCTTGGTTATTGTTTCAGGGTTGACTTGCTTGGTTCAGGTTATCACCTATTCCTTAATGACCTTCAAATCAGCCATCATCGTCTCGGCCATCTTTTTGTCGGTAGCTTTACTTGCCGTTATTCCGCTTACAGAAATTCAATTGAATAAAAAAGGGTTTACCTGATACCTACTTCCACTTCCGGCTCAAACTCCATTTCATCAACGGCCCGCTGGTAATACTGGTAACCAGTGCCATAATAACCAGCGAAACAAAAACCTTTTCGTTAATTAATCCATTTTCAAGGGCAATCAATCCCAGGATGATTTCCATGGCTCCCCGCGCATTCATGCCAAAACCGGCCGCCAGCGATTCATTCCATTTAAAGCCACCGAGTCGGGAACCCAAGCCGCTGCCTATAATTTTACCGGTAAAAGCGATGATAAGAATGACCAGCGTTAACCAGAAATCAAAATTTACAAGAAAGTTTACCTTTAGCCCGATGGCTACAAAAAACAGCGGGGCAAAAATATTGTTGATAAACTGGTGAATAATTTCTTTGGCCCGTTCGCTCATGTGTTCGGAGTCGCCCAGGGCAACACCAAGTATAAATGCTCCGAAAATAGCATGGATGCCAATGTATTCGGTAAAAGCAGCTGCGATAAAACAAAAAGCCAGCGACAGTGAAAGCAACCCGCCCGGCCAGGCCAGTCGTTTATTTACCCACGGCAAGGTGCGGTTAATAATACCCCGGCCTAAGGTGAGCATTAATGCCGTGAACCCCACGGTAAGCATAATGGTGTACCAGATGCTGATGTTTTGATGGCCCTTGCCGATCATGGCCAGCACCACCGAGAATATAAGCCAGCCGATCAGGTCGTTAATCATAGCCGATGAAATGATCAACATGCCGATGCGCGACTTGAAGATATTCAGGTCCATTAAAATACGCGCAATGACGGGCAACGCAGTAATAGCCATTGACGTACCCATGAACAACGCAAAGGCAAGCCGTTTGCCTTCATCGGCATAACCAAAGAAATCAGGAAATAAATACGGAAAGGCAAAGCCTGTAAAAAACGGCACAATCAGGCCAAACAAACTGGTAAACATAGCCTGCTTACCCTGCTGCCACACAATGTGCAGGTCAACTTCAAGCCCGGCAATGAACAGCAGCATCACCACAGCCACCTGTACAAATCCATCAAGCGCAATGGATGAGGCACCTAACGGAAATAACCAGTGAAAACTTTCAGGCGAAATCATGCCCAGAATAGTGGGGCCCAGGATAATACCAGCCAGGATTTCGCCAACTACCGCGGGTTGCTTAAACTTCCTGGCCCCTTCGGCAAAAATCCGCCCGGCTATGAGCATAACGCCCAATTGGAGAAGGAGGCCCATAACTTCCATTTGAGTGAGTTTATTCATAAGCCTCCTCCTTTCCGGGATGAACAATTAACATGTTGCAGGGCAGGTCAGAAAAAATATACTCCAGATCGTTAGGGAAAACCCGATCGAGAATAGAAAGCCGCATGGGCGAGCCCCCGATTACCAGCAGATCGGCATGTTTACGCTGTGCAAATTGTGTTAACTCAAAACCGGACTTGCCCGATACCAGTTTGATGTTCACTTTAATTCCTTCGTGCGGAATGGTGCTGATGAGTTGCTGTACATCCTCAATTTCGGATTGCACAAGATTATTTCTGTTCAATTCGTATTCTCTTTCGGAGTACTGTTCGGCTGCCGAAAGGAAACCATACAGTTTTAATTTGCGCACAATATGCAGCCAGGTTGCCTTTTCGAGCATGCCGATTTTAAAAGCCAGGCGAAGCGCCTGCATCATGTACGGGCTGTCATCATCGGCATTTACCACAATGTTTTTAAATCCTTTTTCTTCAACGGATGGCTCAATGAGCATCAGCACCGAACAATCGGCTTTGCGTAAAATTTTACGTGCGATCGATCCAAGATAAAATTGAAGCACGTTTTCCTTCTTCAGGGCCCCGGCAATCAGCAAATCAATGCCTTCTCGTTTGCACACCTGCAGAATGGTTTTTGCAGGCTTGCCCGATTCCCAGAAAACACGCACTTCATCCGGCTGAAGCCCAACCTGCTGAACCAAGGCACTCATCCGCTGGCTGCCACTTTCATCTTTCTCGCCAATATGAATAAGCACCAGTTCAGAACCCCAAAGCCGCTTAAGCCGGGTTGCCTCAGCCAGCAGCGCTTCAATACGCGGAGAAAAGGCAACCGCCAAGCCTATACGCTTAAAAACCGACCTCATAGACCGACAAAATAAGGCTTTTTACCTTCCAAAACAGGCTGAATAAAGGCCATTTTACGGTTTTAGTAAAAGCTGCATAAAATCTTGCATCCCTTATATCCGGCCCAAGAACCGTTCATCCCACTGGAAACAGCCCGGTACTTTTGCAGCATGTTAAAAAGTATGAAGCGCGCCATCCGCAATTTCATAATCGGCAAAAACACGTACATCGAATCGTGGGGTGAATACCGGCAAGTAATGCTTTCCGGACAGTTCGCCCTGCTGGCTATGGTAGTCATTTCAATTTACCTGATACTTGATGTTTACTTTGGAGTACTTATAGTAACTCCATTATATGTTGGTGCGTTGGGCATGCTAACTATTGTATTATACCTCCATCGGATTGGCGATCACTGCGTAGCCAACTACTTCTTGTTTCCAACGCTTAATGTGCTGGTTTTTCTGCTTGCTTCAAGCGAAAGCAATGCAACCGGAGCGTTTGTGTATTTCATTCCGGTGGCCATTGGTGCCTTTGCTGTTTTCAATTACAACCAGCGTAACATTGCGCTTGCCTTCGGCACCTTCAGCTTCCTTCTTTTTGCTATTTCTTTCGGAACGGACTTTACGTTGTTGCCTTACCGCGATTACTCTGAGGAGGGCATTCAAATGAGCATCGCCATTAATTTTTCGTTTGCATTTCCATCCACGCTGGTTGCCGTTTACCTGATGATCAGCATCAACCACCAATATGGCCGGGACCTGCGCGAAAGCAACCGCCTGCTTCAGAAAGTCAATGAAGAACTCGACCGGTTTGTGTACAGCACCTCGCATGATCTGCGCGCTCCGTTGGCTTCCGTAAGCGGATTGATAAACTTGTCTGTTAACAACCCCAATCCGGAGGAAGTACGCAAGTACCTCGGCATGATGAATGCACGGGTTAAATCGCTTGATAGTTTTATTAAAGATATAACCGATTATTCCCGGAACAACCGGCTGAAAATTGCTTTCGAAACAATCAACATGCACCAGCTTGCGCAAGAGGTTTGGGAATCGCTCCGATACAGCACCGAAGCACAGGGCATCCGGTTTATCAACGAATTGCCCGAATCGCTGACCATTGAAAACGATGTACGGAGGCTTCGTGTGGTTTTAACCAACCTGCTCAGCAACGCCATCCGGTACCACGATTACCGTAAAGAGCAACGGCACATCAGGCTTTATCACCAGGTTACCCAGGATTCATTCTCCTTCCACATTGAAGACAACGGGCAGGGCATTGCTCCCGAAATTCAAAAACGGGTGTTCGATATGTTTTACCGCGGCAACGAGTCATCGCAGGGTTCAGGACTTGGCCTTTATATCGTAAAAGAAACGGTCGGCAAACTGTCGGGCTCTGTGCAACTCCACTCGGTACCCCGCCAGGGAAGCACCTTCTCGGTTACATTGCCTGTACGGCAGGTGGAAGGGTAACCTCCTTTCGTTCTTCGGCCAAGTCTTATATTTGCGTCCTTATGGCAAGCCAAGAGGACAACCTTTTTAAGAACATCATCTCCCATTCCAAAGAGTATGGGTTTATTTTTCCTTCCAGCGAGATTTATGATGGTCTGAGCGCAGTGTATGACTACGGCCAGAACGGAGCCGAGCTGAAAAACAACATTAAGGAGTACTGGTGGAAGTTCATGACCATGCTGCATGAGAATATTGTGGGTATTGATGCCGCTATTTTTATGCACCCCACCACCTGGAAGGCCTCCGGCCACGTGGATGCCTTTAATGATCCGCTGATTGACAACAAGGATTCGAAAAAAAGGTACCGTGCCGATACGTTGATTGAAGACGGCATTGCCAAACTGGAAGAGAAAATTGAAAAAGAAGTTGAAAAAGCCGCCAAACGGTTTGGCGAATCATTCGATCGGCAGATGTTTGTAACCACCAACCCGCGGGTGGTTGAAAACCAAAAGAAAGCCGATGCTTTCAACGAACGGCTTAAGGCGGCCATGGAAAAATCTGATCTGACTGAACTCAAACAATTAATCATCGATCTGGAGATTGCCGATCCGGTATCAGGCTCACGCAACTGGACGGACGTGCGGCAGTTTAACCTGATGTTCTCCACCGAAATGGGTTCGCTGGCCGAAGACGCCAATAAAATTTACCTGCGGCCCGAAACCGCCCAAGGCATTTTTGTAAACTTCTTAAACGTGCAGAAAACCGGCCGGATGAAAATCCCGTTCGGCATTGCACAAATCGGTAAAGCCTTCCGCAACGAAATCATTGCCCGGCAATTCATCTTCCGCATGCGCGAGTTCGAGCAGATGGAAATGCAGTTTTTTGTAAAGCCGGGCGAAGAGATGCAATGGTATGAATTCTGGAAAGAAAAACGGATGCGCTGGCACAAAGCGCTGGGACTGGGTGACCCTAACTACCGCTTCCACGACCACCTCAACCTGGCCCACTACGCAAATGCCGCCTGCGACATCCAGTTTAACTTCCCGATGGGCTTTAAGGAACTTGAAGGAATACACTCGCGCACCGATTTCGATTTAAAAAATCACGAAAAATTCTCCGGTAAAAAACTTCAGTATTTTGATCCGGAAACCAATCAAAGTTATATACCCTATGTAATTGAAACCTCCATAGGGTTAGACCGGATGTTCCTTGCGGTGCTGTCAACCGCCTACAAAGAAGAAAGGGTTACCCGCGATGGCGAAGAAGGCGGAGAGCGGGTTGTGCTGCGCATACCTCCGGCACTTGCTCCGAATAAAGTGGCGGTATTGCCCCTGGTGAAGAAGGACGGCCTGCCCGAAAAAGCACAAGCCATTATGAATGACCTGAAGTTTGACCTTCGGTGTTACTACGAAGACAAAGACACCATCGGGCGCAGGTACCGCAGGCAGGATGCCATCGGCACACCGTATTGCATTACCATTGATCACCAAACCTTGCAGGATGACACCGTTACCATTCGCAATCGCGACACCCTGCAACAGGAACGGATTCCGGTCGCTGCCTTGAAAGCGAAACTCACCGAGGCATGTTCTATTAACACCATTCTGAAAAAGATTTAAAACAACCAATGATTACCATCATCATTTTGGTTGGTGTTGTATCCATTATCTATCAATATCGCACACAGGTTGAAGAGGCCTACCGGGCGGCTGGCCGGGCGGCTGCACCCCTGCGTTCGGCCGTTTTACCCTTTCCGGCCGGATACCGTGACATACTGAACAGATATTTTCCATACTATAAAAAGCTATCTTCCGGAAATCGCCATTCATTCGAACAAAAACTGCTCTATTTTATCCTTTCGAAAAAATGGATACCCCGCCAGTTCGACACCGTAACCGATGAGATGAAGGTGATGATCAGCGCCTGTGCGGTGCAACTCACGTTCGGCCTGCCTCGTGTTTACCTGCAGCACTTTATCGGCATCGTTATCTATCCGGATAACTATTATTCTTCCATTACCAAGCGCTTCCATAAAGGAGAGGTAAACCCCGCCTATCATCTGATTGTACTGTCGTGGAAAAGTTTTGTGGATGGCTACCTGGTTCATCCTACCGATGCCATTAACGTAGGCCTGCACGAACTGGCCCATGCCCTGCGCCTGGAAAACCTGATTCGCAATGATGAATACCGGTTTTTTGATGAGGAGTTACTCAACAAGTTTGATGCGTATGCATACCGTATCTGTCATGAGGCCGATCCGGAATTGCTTTTCTTCAGGCCCTATGCCTGCACCAATGAACATGAATTTTTTTCGGTAGCCGTTGAAAATTTTTTTGAACGCCCGCAGGAATTTAAAACGGCCCTGCCCCAGCTTTATGAAGTACTGGCCAAACTGCTTAACCAGGATCCGCTGGTATTAACCGGTGATCAGAAATAACCTAACCTCCTCGTTTAAAAATCCTTAGTTTTGAAACCTTTATTGCCTACCCATGTGGACTGTCATTGCCCATTTTATCATTAAATACAAGCTTCCGCTTAGCCTGATCATTCTGGTTATTACTGTATTCATGGCATTTCATGCCCGCAAAGCCGAACTTAGTTATGATTTCAGGGGAACGGTGCCCGCCCACGACCCGGAGCAGATTTATTTCAACGAATTTAGAAAGCAGTTTGGGGAAGACGGCAACATTATAGCCGTAGGCCTTAAAGACAGCAGCATTTTTGAGTACAGGAAGTTCGAGAAGCTCCGCGAATTTTGTGTTGCCGTAAAATGGATTGACGGTGTGAACGAAGTGATTTCGTTGCCGCAGATTAAAATGATGGTGAAAGACACGGCCCGCAAACAATTTGTTCTTCAAGACATCTTTCAGCGTAAAATCACCAGCCAGCACGAACTGGATAGTTTGCTGAAAGAAGCTGAAAAGCAAAGATTTTATATCGGCCAGATTGTAAACGAAACCAACGGAGCCATTGCCGTACTTATATCGGTTAAGAAAGAAACCTTAAACTCCGATAAGCGAATAGGCCTTACCAACGAAATTGTAGAAAAGGGCGAACAATTTACACGCGCTACAGGAATACAGTTGCACTATGCCGGCCTGCCGTTTGTACGCTCGGTAATTGCCCAGCAGGTAAACAATGAACTGAAACTCTTTCTGGCACTTTCGGTTGTTGTTACAGGCATCATCCTGCTGCTCTTCTTCCGGTCGGTCCGCGCCATGATATTTCCGCTGGTGGTTATTGGTATCGTGGTAGTGTGGGTATTAGGAAGCATTGAACTGCTCGGATTCAAAATTACCCTGCTTAGCGGTATGCTGCCGCCTATTATTGTGGTTATCGGCATCCCCAACGCCATTTACCTTACCAATAAGTACCATGCCGAATATGCTGCACATGGCAATAAATTACTCGCCATCAGCCGGGTTATCCGTAAAATCGGCATGGCCACCTTCCTCACCAACCTGACTACCGCCATCGGTTTTCTGGTGTTGCTTACGGCCGACATAACCGTGCTGCGCGAGTTTGGTATCGTGGCCGGCATTAACGTGATGGCAACCTTTGTGGTGAGTTTGATTCTGATTCCGGGTTTCTTTTCGTGGATGCCCCCGCCATCCGAAAAACACCTTAAGCACCTTGACCTGAAGGTGCTGGATAAGGCCCTCAACTTTATTGACGTGCAGGTACACCGGCAGCGACTTGGGATTTCAATCTCCACGGTAGTGATTGTATTCTTTGCCGGGGTGGGCATGATGCGCATTCACAGCGTATCGTACATGGTGGATGACCTGCCCGAAGAAAGCGTGGTTAAAAAGGACCTCCTCTTTTTTGAAGAAAACTTCAGCGGAGTAATGCCGCTGGAAATGGTGGTGGACACCGGTAAACGCAGGGGCGTTATTGATGTAAAAAACCTGCAAAAGATTGATGAATTTGAAAAATTTCTGGAAGCACAGCCAGCGCTTTCCAAACCGGTATCCATAGTGAGTTTTGTTAAAGCGGCCAAGCAGGCTTTTTACAACAACAATCCCGCACGGTATTCTTTGCCCGACAACCGCGAGCGGAATTTTATCCTGCCCTACCTGAAAGGCCAGAGCGACAACAGCGGGTTGTTCAATTCGTTTGTTGACTCCTCGCTGCAGGTTATGCGTATTTCGCTGCAGGTGGCTGATATCGGATCGGATAAAATGGATTCGCTTATCAACCGCGTAATTAAGCCGGAAATTGACAGCATCTTTACCGGTACCGGCATTTCCGTTAAAGTAACCGGCACCACTCCGCTCTTCATCAAAGGCAATTCGTTTCTGATTACCAACCTCAAAGGTAGTTTGTTACTTGCCTTCGCCCTTATTGCCATCACCATGGGGTTTCTCTTTGCCAACCTCCGCATGATTTTCATCGCACTCATCCCCAATATCATTCCCATGATGATTACCGCGGGGCTGATGGGGTACTTCAACATCCCGCTAAAGCCCAGCACGGTGCTAATCTTCAGCATCACATTCGGCATCTCGGTTGACTATTCCATCCACTTCCTGGCCAAGTACCGCCAGGAGTTACATGCCCGGAAATTCTTTATTCCGGTAGCTGTAAGCAATACCATCCTGGAAATTGGTAAGAGTATGGTTTATACATCGGTAGTTCTATTTGCCGGTTTTATCATCTTTGCTTTCTCTTCCTTTGGCGGAACAATCGCGTTGGGGCTGCTTACATCCACTACCCTGCTTATCTCCATGTTAACCAACCTGATATTGCTTCCGGTGCTGATCTTAACGTTCGATAAATCGAAACCCAAAACCGGTGAACACCTGCTGATTGACGATGTGGATGCCAATTTCTATACCGAAGAGGAAGACGAATCCATTGACCTGAGCAAAATAAAAATCCATAACCGCCACCCGGCTGCCGAATAGCGGCCCGCATCGCCATTCGGATTTCGTCATTATCTTTGCTGCCTTATTTTATTGAAAATCAACCGGTAGTAGCGGCATTTTAACAATGGCAAAAACCTATAAGGAACCTGCAGACCTGAACTACGCCCAACTGGCTTCCGATATCCTGAATTTCTGGAAATCCGAAAAAATATTTGAGCAATCAGTAGCAAACCGCGAAGGCGCCCCCACTTTTACGTTTTACGAAGGCCCCCCTTCAGCCAACGGTACGCCCGGCATTCACCACGTCATGGCGCGTACCATTAAAGACATCTTCTGCCGGTTTAAAACGCTGCAGGGCTACCAGGTAAAACGCAAAGGCGGGTGGGATACCCACGGCCTGCCCGTTGAACTGCAGGTTGAAAAACAACTGGGCATTACCAAAGACGACATCGGCAAGAAAATCTCCATTGAAGACTACAACCGCAAGTGCAAAGAAACGGTGATGATGTATAAAGATCAGTGGGATGACCTGACTATGAAGATGGGCTACTGGGTTGACCTGGACGATCCCTACATCACCTACGACTCAAACTACATTGAAACACTTTGGTGGATTCTCAAACAGTTTTATGACAAGGGCCTGTTGTATAAAGGGTACACCATCCAGCCCTTCTCGCCCGCAGCCGGCACCGGATTAAGCTCGCACGAACTGAATTTGCCCGGCACTTACAAAAACGTAAAGGACATTTCGGTGGTCGCGCAGTTTAAAGTAAAGCGGGATGCTAAATCGGAGTTTTTATTCACCCCGGTAACACCCCCCCTTGAAGGGGGACAGAGGGGGGTGTATGTTTTGGCCTGGACTACAACACCCTGGACACTTCCTTCAAACACAGCCTTGGCCGTTGGTGAAAAAATTCAATACGTACAGATTGATACATTTAACGCATACACCCACCAGCCAATAAGTGTTGTGCTGGCCAGGGATTTAGTCCAAAAATACTTTTCAGAAAAAGGAAAAGACCTTGATCTGCAAACCTACAAACCGGGCGACAAGGTTATTCCGTGGAAGGTTGCTCAGGCGTTTGCCGGTAAACAAGTAGTCGGTATTTCGTACGAACAACTCATGCCGTACATCCAGCCGTTGTACGATGCCGACAAGGCCTTTCAGGTTGTAGCCGGTGATTTTGTAACCACCGAAGACGGTACCGGTGTGGTACACACTTCACCTACTTTTGGTGCTGATGACTTCCGGGTAGCCAAACAATACGGTATTCCTCCGCTTACGGTGAAGGATGAAACAGGTAATGAGGTGCCTACGGTTGACAGAAAAGGGAAATTTGTAAAAGAAATCGGCACCAAACTGAAAGAGGGTGTTGAGCGGTATAAAATCAAAACCCATAAACCCCTTACCGAAAACGACTTCTATGTAAAAAACTATACCGATGAAGATGAGAGCCACCCGGATTATAAATCAACCGATGTGATCATCTCCATCATCCTGAAAGAAGAGAACAAAGCTTTTAAAGTAGAAAAGTACGAGCACACCTACCCGCACTGCTGGCGTACCGACAAACCCGTGCTGTACTATCCGCTCGACTCGTGGTTCATCAAAACCACTGCGCTGAAAGATCGCATGGCCGAACTGAACAAAACCATCAACTGGAAACCCGAATCAACCGGCACCGGGCGCTTCGGCAACTGGCTTGAAAACCTGGTCGATTGGAATTTGTCGCGTTCACGCTACTGGGGCACCCCGCTGCCCATCTGGCGTACAAAAGATGGTAAAGAAGAAACGTGTATCGGTTCGCTGGCGGAACTTCAGGAAGAAATTGAAAAAGCAAAGAGAGCAGGAGTCAAATACCCGGAACACGCAACACGTAACTCGCAACCTGACCTGCATCGCCCTTACGTTGATGAAATTGTATTAGTCAGCCCCTCCGGCCAGCCCATGTACCGCGAGCCCGACCTGATTGACGTGTGGTTCGATTCAGGCGCCATGCCCTATGCCCAGTGGGGATTAAACCATGAACTGCTGAAGAAAGGTGACCCGATGCCGTTCAATGACGGCTGGAAAGGCGCCTACCCGGCCGATTTTATTTCCGAAGGCGTTGACCAGACCCGCGGGTGGTTCTTTACCCTCCATGCTATTGCTGTGTTGCTGTACGACAGCATCGCCTTCAAAAACGTTATCTCCACCGGCCTGTTGCTCGATAAAGACGGCAACAAAATGTCGAAACGGCTGGGCAACGTTATTAACCCGTTCGATACGCTCAACCAATTCGGGCCCGACCTGGTGCGCTGGTACATGGTTGAGAATGCCCCGCCCTGGGAAAACCTGAAATTCGATCTGAACGGTATTGTAGAAGTACAACGCAGATTCTTTGGTACCCTGCTCAACACCTATTCATTCTTTGCACTGTATGCCAACATTGATGGCTTTGTGAAAGATGAAATGAACAATGTGTCGTTCGAAAAACTAACGCATCTCGATAAGTGGATCATCTCAAAACTGCAGTCGCTGATTGCCGAAGTTACCGAAGCGTATACCGACTATGAACCTACCCGCGCAGCCCGCGCCATCCAGGAGTTTGTAAACGATCATCTGTCGAACTGGTACGTGCGGTTAAACCGCAAGCGCTTCTGGCAGCCCAACCTGCGCGGTGAGTTGCCTGAAGACAAAAAAGCGGCTTACGAAACCCTGTACCAATGCCTGTTGGTTACTGCGCAACTCATGTCGCCAATTGCGCCATTTTTCGCTGAGTGGTTGTATAAAAACCTGTCGGATAATATCCGCGATAAAGCGAAGGCTAACAAAACTCCGTTACAGCATGAGTCAGTTCACCTTACTGATTTGGTTAAACCCGACTTACGCTTCAGGGATCAGGACCTCGAACGCTCCATGGATTATGCCCAGCGCATCTGCAGCCTGGTGCATTCGCTGCGCAAGAACAGCAAGATAAAAGTGCGTACCCCGCTGCAAAAAATTCTCTTACCCGTGCTTGACCCGCGTTTTGCCGACCGCATCCGCAGCGTGGAAGAAATTATTAAAGCCGAGGTGAACATCAAGCACATCGAGTACATTGATGATACTTCCGGCCTGATTACAAAAAAGGTGAAGCCCAACTTTGCCAAACTGGGCAAGCAGTATGGCTCCAGGATGAAAGAGGTTTCGGCAGTGATCAATTCCTTTACCCAGGCTGATATTCAGCAAATCGAAAAACAAGGTGCTCTGGTGAAAGATGGGTTCAACCTGGCGCTTGACGATGTGCTCATCTCTTCCGAAGATATTCCGGGGTGGTCGGTTGCCACCGATAACGACCTGACGGTAGCCCTTGACATTACCCTTACTGACGAATTGAAGCGCGAAGGCCTTGCGCGCGACTTTGTAAACCGCGTACAAAACCTGCGCAAAGACTTGGGCTTTGCCGTACTGGATAAAATAGCCATTGAAGTAGAGCGGAACGGTGAAACGGTTGCCTCGGCATTAACACAATACAGTGATTACATCCGCACCGAAACCCAGGCCATCCGGTTAGAATTAAAAGACAGCATACCGGATGCGGCAGAAGTGGACTTGGACGAATTTAAACTCAATATAAAAATCAGCCTCATCAGGTAATGAAAGCACAAAAATATTTTCTGCTGGCCTTTGTTGTGATTGTCATCGATCAGACATCCAAAATGCTGGTGTTTAACAACATGGAATTACATGAAGAGATCAACGTTATTGGCGACTGGTTCCGGCTGCATTACCTGCTCAACCCCGGCATGGCCTTCGGCATCCGTTGGGAAAATGAATTTGGTAAACTGGCCCTGACTATCTTCCGCATAGGCGCCATGTTTGGTATCGGCTATTACCTATGGAAGATGGCCGAACGCAACGCCCACCCCGGCTTTTTGTGGTGCATGGGCCTGATACTGGGTGGTGCCGTGGGCAACGTTATTGACAGCACCTTTTTTGGCGTATTGCTGAACAATGCGCCTGCCGATGCGCCCACTCCGTGGTTTCACGGGCAGGTTATTGATATGCTGTTCTTCCCGCTGTTCGAATTCTTCTGGCCCGAATGGGTGCCGTTTGTGGGTGGGCAGCACTTTTTATTTTTCAGCCCGGTGTTCAACATTGCCGACTCTTCCATTTTTATTGGCGTAGTCACCATCCTGATTATGCAAAAGCGGTTCTTCAAACACAACGAAATTGCCAAAGACCCGGCCGATGCCGCGGCTGCCGAAAACCAACAACCGGTTTTGAACAACTCCTCCGAAAATCAGCCTCCGGCCGCTTAAATAAGTTTCTGCCTGCAGGGTTACGATCCATCGGGCAAATTCAGGAATCTTACTACTTTTAGGTTTATTACCAATCCTGAAACCTAAAAGAAATTCTGATGGCCAACAGCTTGTTTACCAAAAAGCCCATGGATGTTCTGATGAAAGAGGCCGCGGGCGAATCATCACACGGATTAAAGCGCACACTCGGAAAAGTTAACCTCATTGCACTTGGCATTGGTGCCGTAATTGGTGCGGGTATATTTGTACTTACCGGCCAGGCAGCCGCACAGTATGCCGGCCCGGCAGTAGCACTATCCTTTATCGTTTCTGCGCTGGCCTGTGCCTTTGCCGGATTATGTTATGCTGAGTTTGCTGCGATGATACCCATTGCCGGAAGCGCCTACACCTATGCCTACGCTACCATGGGCCGGGGTGTGGCCTGGATTATCGGCTGGGCCCTGGTGCTTGAATACCTCTTTGCCGGTTCAACCGTGGCAGTGGGCTGGTCAGGATATGTGGTCAACTTTCTGGACTCCGTGGGCATTCACATCCCACCGGAACTGGCCAATGCACCCTATACGTTTGATGAGGATCATAATCTTATTGCAACAGGGGCTGTATTCAATCTGCCGGCTGCCTTTATCGTAACGGTGGTAACGATGTTGCTGTTCCGGGGAATAAAGGAGTCGGCAACCTTTAACAACCTGGTTGTTTTGATTAAGCTAACCGTAATATTCCTGTTCATCATATTCGGCTGGCAATATATTGTGGCCGACAACTGGGTGCCGTTTATTCCGGAGAACACCGGAACATTCGGACAATATGGAGTCAGTGGCATTTTGCGTGCATCGGCTGTTATCTTTTTTGCCTACATCGGCTTCGATGCCGTGTCAACGGCTGCCCAGGAAGCAAAGAATCCGCAAAAAGATATGCCGTGGGGAATATTAGGATCGCTGTTTATTTGCACAATTGTGTACATTCTGGTTTCGCTGGTTATGACGGGCATTGCTCCTTATACCGAACTGAACACCGCAGCACCCATTGCCGTTGCCATCGACAAAGCCGGAAGCGGTTTGCAATGGCTTAGCCCATTCATTAAAATCGGAGCCATTGCCGGCTTAACCTCTGTAATCCTGGTGATGCTGATGGGCCAGACCCGCATCTTTTACTCCATGGCTAATGATGGGTTGTTCTTTACCCCGTTTTCAAAAGTCCACTCTGAATATGGCACCCCGCATGTATCAACACTGGTTACGGGTACCGTGGCTTTGGTAGCCTCCGGATTGCTGCCTATCAGTGTGTTGGGCGAACTGGTTTCAATCGGTACGCTGCTGGCCTTTATCATCGTTTGCCTTGGCATCCTGATACTCCGCTACAAAAGGCCTGAAATCCCCCGGCCTTTTAAAACTCCGTTGTTCCCGGTGGTTCCGATACTGGGTGTTATCTGCTGCGGAGCAGTAATGTCCTTTCTGAATCAACTCACGTTTATTATCTGCGGTATCTGGCTGGTTATCGGTGTACTGATTTACCTGGCTTACGGACGAAGTCACGCGAGATACTAGAAGCCATCTCAAAAATCAGGATAACCACAAAGTAGCACAGAGAAAGCACAAAGGTCACAAAGAAAGAGGTCAGTATATTGTGTTTCTCCGTATCCTTTGTGTGTACTTAGTGGCCTTTGTGGTTAAGTTTATTTTTGAGATGACCTCTAACCTGGTAAATAAAAAGGGGCATATGTCCCTTTTTTATTTTAAAGGAACCTGATAATCCGCAATCTTATTACTACATATGGCCATCACCGATGTAACAATATAAATTTGTTTATATCAGCAGATGCTTTGCCCGCTCATAAAGCGGCCTCACCGTGGTGCCCTGAGCTTGCGAAGGGCTCTGACGGGATAAAACTTTACATTGAGTGGTAAATTTCCGGACTATCAAAAAAAGGGATCTAACCGGTATTACTCCTGACCTTTCTCTTTCATCTTGCTGAACTCGCGGAACCTGCGCACCATGGCTATACCAAAGCCCATCATCAACAGGCCGGTGCCAATCCAAAGCACGTTAACAAACGGTTTTTCAAGTGCTTTAATAACCACCCAATCTTTCTGGCGGTTTTCTATACGCAGGGTAAGTTCATCGGTTCGCGGATGAACATTCAGGAGGGTAAACTTTAGCCCAAGTTCCGGTATCTCTTCAGGGATCAGTCCGCCCTGCATGGTGGTACTCAAAATTAAAACAGGCTCCGCAGTATAGTCAGCATTTTCGGCTTGTACCCGGATGCGCGCCCGCACGGCTACAAATGTTGAATCGAGCGGGGTGCCGCCAATTTCGGTAACCCGCGAAAGCTCTTCGATGCGTGCCACATAATCGTTGGCAAAAAAATCGGCATTGCGCTTTACGGTAACTTCTTCACGGCCTACCCAGTCTTCCTTGGCCTCCTCGGTCATGGGTGCGGAAATATGCGTGTATAAATCCAGCGAAACCGTGCGGTTAATATCCGGTGAAGCCATGTTGCCGAACCGGGGATTAACCTGCACCCGCGGATACTGAACAAACTTCACTTCACCGTTCTTCCGAAACTCAATTTCATAAAACGTGTTCTCCGGATAAATCTCAAACCGATCACCCTTTGCATAAAGTTTGCGACCGTTAAATACAATGTCGCGCCTGGCAATAACCGTGTACGGATCGGCCGTGTATTCAATGTCGCGCTTGCTGATATAGCCGGACTTGCTGCGCGCTTCAACCCGTTCGCCTTTGTATTCAATCTCATACCCAAACATCTCGCGCGGTTCGTTTACAAACAGCAGCAGGTTTTCACGGTTAAACTCCTCGCTAAGCTGGCGCGAAATGAGCATGCCTGTATTGTTGAGCGAAACAACGGTTGAATAACCGGATGAAAACATAATGCCGATCAGCATCAAGCCCACACCAATATGGGCCACCGCTCCGCCCGAAAGTGCCGGGCTGTTTTTCATTACCGACCAGAGTATTTTTAAATTGGCCACCACCGTAAATACACCCGCCAGCGTAAGTAAAATGTACGTGGGTTTATACACCTTGCCGGCCGTTATGATAACCGCCACCAGCACAAGCGACAGGATGGCCGGGCTGTAGAGTTCTTTTAACAGCTTATCCCGATCAATTTTTTTCCACCAGAAAAACTGGCCGATGGCCGATAGCAACCCGATGGCCACCGCAAACCACAATTGAAACCGGGAATAAAATCCCACCTGGTCGGCCGGGGGCGCCAGGTTGGAGGTGCCCCCGAAAAATTCGACCACTTTATTCAGCACAGGAAATGACGTGGGGACCAACACCTGGAAACCCATTAAGCAGAGTACCGAAGCTCCCACGAAAATCCAGAACTCGCGCGAGTACACGGAGGATTCCTTTTCGGATGAGGGTATTTCTTTCCAGCGAATAGCGGCAAACACTACGGCTATTATCATAAAGAAAAACATATACAGAAGCAGCTGGCCCGATAACCCCAAATCGGTAAACGAGTGTACCGAAGCATCGCCCAGTACACCGCTGCGGGTAAGGAAGGTGGAGTATAAAATGAGAATGAAAACACTTATTACCAGAATGATGGAAGCCTTCAACGCGGTTTCGCTGTTCTTGTACGTGATCATGGTGTGAATGGAAGCGATGAGCACCAGCCAGGGAACGTACACCGCATTTTCTACCGGGTCCCAGTTCCAGTACCCGCCAAAGTTCAGCGTTTCATAAGCCCAGTAGCCGCCCATTAAAATACCCAGGCCCAGTACGGCACCGGCAAACAACGACCACGGCAAGGCAGGCCGCACCCACTCCCGGTATTTCTTCAGCCACAAGCCCGACAGGCAAAACGAAAACGGAACAAGCGTAGCGGCAAAGCCCAGAAACAACGTGGGCGGGTGAATCACCATCCAGTAGTTTTGGAGCAGCGGATTTAATCCCTGGCCATCGGCCGGAATAAAATCAGGTTGTACCGTAAAAATTGGATCGGGCAGCGCATCTCGTAACAGAATAAAAGGCGAACTGCCAATCTTAAAATCAATAACAGGCAGCACAACGCCCAGAATCATTGAAGCAAGAAAAGCCTGCACAGCTGCAAACACTGTCATCACCGGAGCCTCCCAGAACCTGTTTGTATGAATAAGTACAATGCCCAGCACGGCATGCCAGAACATCCACAGCAGAAAGCTGCCTTCCTGGCCGTTCCAAAAGGTTGAGAACAGGTAGTGCGCGGGTAATTTTTTATCAGAATAGCTGTAGGCGTAATGATATTCAAAATAATGGTTGTAGATGATGAGGAAAAGACTGATAACAATGCCGAGCACTGCAAAAGCATGAATGTAAAACCCAACCCGCCCGTTAACCAGCCAGCCGTTCATATTTTCTAAGTCGGTTGCTGTTGTTGCCTTAAAGTATGTGAATGTCGTGGCAATGGCCGCTACAAACGAGGTGATGACAAAAAAATGGCCGAGGTTACCGATTAAATAGTGCATTCGTGGATAATCTTAAGTGTTAACGTACTCGTGTGTTAATGTACAAAAGTAATACTTAAGCGCACGGGCACGTTAACACATTAGCACATCAACACATTTTTCAAACATTAACTGTGTTTTCCTGGTATTTGGAAGGACATTTAAGCAGGATTTTCTCCGCATAAAAATTATCGCCCATGTAACTGCCGATGACCACTACTTTTTCGGACCGGGTAAAATCCTGCGGCATGGGCTGATTATAGTATACTTTCTGCTCTTTGCCATTATCATCAACCATAATAAACGAGAAAGAAACTTTATCCTCACCGGGTTCAATGCCTACCACATTACCCGAATCATCTTTCTTCAATTCGCCCACCACGTGAATGGGCTTGCGGTTTCCGGATGAGGCCATCTGATACGCTTCCGAAAATGATACATAGGTGCTGGCATCTTCGGCCGTTGATAAAATGATGGCCACCGCTGCCGCAATAATAACGATGATGAAGATGTGCGATTTTTTCATGAATGGATTCAAGTCAGGCTCAAAATTAAAGAAAATTAACAGGCAAGTATTTACTACGCCTGGAATTACAATGTAAGAACCGCGTAATAATTGCCCTAAAACTGCCAAAAAAGTTTGCTCTTCTTTTCAGTAACTTCGGCTATTATTAACAAAACCCTCAAGCTTATGAAAAATTCATTACGTTTCATTACGTTTCATTACTAGTAGCGATTGTATTTTATTTTTCCAAATCTCCATTCGCTTTTTCGCAAAATTTAAACTGGGTAAAACAAATCCCGGGCACCGGCAGCGACTACATCAAAAGTATGACTTCAGACGCTAACGGTAACATCTATCTGGTCGGTGCATTTACCGGAACCATCAATTTCGGTTCGGGCGCAAGTGCCGGCCCTGCTGTAGGTAGCGATATCTGGTTTGGTAAGTTTTCCAGCACTGGTAGTCTGATTTGGGCGCACGGTTTGATCGGAGGTGATGATGATTTTGGGTGGGACATTGCCCTTGATAATTCAGGCAATGTTTACATTACCGGTTACTTCGGTACTACCACGTCCCAACTCGATTTTGACCCGGGCGCTGGTACTGCTTTTCCTACCGTCTCGCATGGTTTGTTTTTTGCTAAGTATAACAATAGTGGAGTCTTTCAATGGGTGAAGACCATTGGTACTAACTTTGTAACAACACGCTCACACGGCATAGCCATAGATAATTCAAGCAATGTGTACATAGCAGGAACCATCTGGTCATCTACCCCTCAAAATATTGACTTCAATCCCGGAACGGGTGTAAATAACCTAAGCACGAATAATGGATCTATATTCTATGCCAAGTACAACAGTTCCGGCAACTACTTATGGGCCAAAAATGTGGGGCCCGGAAACACCGCCTCAACCGAATGCCGGGATTTATTTCTGGATGGATCAAACAATGTTTATATAACCGGCACATTTAACGGCTCGGCTGATTTTCATCCTTCCTCAACCTCCCCCGTGTTGAACAGTTCAGCAGGGGCTGCTTATGTGTGCAAATATAACAGCAGTGGTAATTATATCTGGACGAAACAGGTTGGCGGCCAAAATGGAGATTGGGGCAACCGGGTAGTGGTAGATGGATCCAACAACGTATATGTAACAGGCACCTATAACACCAACGGACAAAATATTTTCCTTGCCAAGTTCAATTCTTCAGGTACCCAGCAAATACTTAAATCCATTGGCGGCACCAATTCCGATGCGGGTCACGCCCTTACGTTGGATGGCTCAGGCAATCTTTACTTAACAGGTTTCTTTAATGGTACAAATGTTGAGTTTAATCCGGGAGGTTCCCAAAAAGCTTTAACCTCAAACGGCAGTTTTCATAATTTTTTTTATGGCAAATACGCATTATCGAACCTCAGTTGTCAATGGGTTCGAAGAGTAGACTTCAATCTTGATGCACCCGATTATGAAATGAATGCCATCCGGCTTGTTAACAACAAACTTGTAATTGCCGGTAATTTTAAGGGTTCAGGCGATTTTAACAGTTGTGCCGAATCGAGTGTGTTCAATGCCTCAACGCTGGATGGATTCCTGATTGGACATAACACCGCTGATGGCCCCCTGTCAATTACAGGGCCCAATACTGTTTGTAATCAGGGCACATTTGTATTTAGCGCTCAAAATGTACCTCCCGATGCCGTTGTTCAATGGACTACAACACCCGGCAACTTGCTTAATCCTTCCTCCGGCACAGGACCTACTTTTACCACCAATGCTGTAGCCGGTGTTTCCGGTAGTGTTACAGTTTCGGCTTCTGTGTTAGGTGAATGTGCCGGTAATGCATCCATGCCGATATGGGTGGGTATTCCGCAGCCAATAACGTCAATGCAAATAACCATTGAACCCTGTGAAACACTTCAGGCAATAGCCCTGGGCTCTAATGCCTCCTCATATAATTGGTATATTAATGGAGTGTTTTTCACCTCTACTTCCAACAATACAGTGGAAATCTCGTTAATTACGCAAATTACCACCCCGGGTTGGTACACCATCAGTACGGAAGGTGTGAATATTTGCGGGGTTACTCAACGATACAATCAAAATGTCTATATTGGCTGTACCGGAGGAGCCGGGAGAGGCCAACAATATTCAGTAGGTTATCCTAATCCAACGCAGTACGAAATTAATTTTGTGTTGGAGCCGGGAGATAAAGAAACCGTTGATTTTGAGTACAGCTACAGCCTGGTGGATAAAAACGGGGCCACTGTTAAAAAAGGCTCTACCCGTAAGAATGTATTGGTAATTGATGTGAGTGATTTAAAGAAGGATACGTACATCTTTAAAGTGCAGCTACCAGGCCAGCGTATTGAGCAGCGGATCGTTATTGAATAACTTAATTTTGAGAGGGGGTATCTACCCCTCTCAATTTTTTACATGCCTTTGAGTTCTTACTCCATGAAGTTTTTAATTGCTGTAGCTGTTTCTTGCATTACTCTTACCACCTTTTCGCAAAATCCAACTTCCATCTGGTATTTTGGTGAGTTTGCCGGACTTGATTTTAGAATGGCTCCTCCATTAGCCCTACTGAATGGTCAATTAAATTCTATTGATGGTGAAAGTTCAGCAACGATATCCTCCGATGAGGGCAACTTACTTTTCTACACGGACGGGGTTTCAGTTTACAACCGTTCACATCAACCCATGCAAAACGGTACTAACTTATGGGGCCACCCCTCCACCACACAAACCCTGATTGTGCCGCAACCCGGAAATGATTCCATTTTTTATATCTTTACAAACTCGCCCCAATACAATACTTTTGCCGGCACTGATTCGGTTGGTTGTCATTATTCAATTGTTAATCTGGCAAATAATAATGGACTGGGTGCGGTTATCGAAAAAAATACATTACTCTTTAAGAAAACAACAGAAAAGGTAGCAGCAGTACACCATGTAAATGGTACCGATATCTGGGTAGTATTTCATGAATGGGAGAGTAATTGCTTTCGCTCCTATCTCGTTACAGCAGCCGGTATTGAATTCCCTCCGGTGGTAAGTTGTATCGGGTCCATCCATCAGGGTGGAGGTCCGGCACCCGGAATAAACGAAAACTTCAATGCTGCGGGACAAATGAAAATCTCGTCTGATGGTTCATTACTGGCTCTTGTATTAACAGATTCACGAAGGGTAGAAGTTTTTTTTTTGACAACCAAACCGGCCGGATAACAACCTTATTTGATTCCTTTTCGTTAACTCCCAGTAATCGTATCGGAAGGCTTTATGGCCTTGAGTTCTCTACAAACAATAAGTTACTTTATTACTCTTATGGTTTCTGGGGCGCTTCTGGTTGTGGTGTTAATATCGCAGAAGATCCGAGTGAAGTTTGGCAATATTCAATTCGTTCGAAAAACCTAACGAAAGTTGGGGAATTCGTTGGCTCGCTCAACGCCATGCAACTGGGCCCGGATGGACGTATTTACATTTCGCGCTGCAATGACATTACCAATGAATCGGATTACCTGGCTGTAATCAACAACCCCGGCCGCGAAGGCACAGCCTGCAATTTCATCAGTAAAGGGGTTTCGCTTGGGGGGCGTAAAAACAAGCTCGGACTGCCCAACTTCATCGCGTCCTACTTCCGGTTTGAAGACCCCGTTATTGACATGCCCAATGTGTTTACGCCCAACGGTGACGATTACAACCCCGTGTTTAAACCTATCCTGTTTAACCACATGCTCGATGCCGATTTAACCATCATTAACCGGTGGGGTCAGCGCATATTTTACACCCGCGATGTGGAAACCGGGTGGGATGGAGGTGACGCCCCTGCGGGTGTTTATTACTGGCTTCTGCGCTATGAGGGCAAAAACGGAAAGATGGGAACAGCTAAAGGATGGGTGCACTTGCTGAGGTAGCCCTCTCTTTACATTATTTAACTTTATCCTCCAGTTTGCTTACCTTCCTGTCCAACATAAACAGGTACACAAACAAACCGGCCAGCACAATCAGAATAATTCCTACAATGACATAAATTTTCCCTTCCGCACGCATCGTGTCGGCCATTTCAACTTCTGATTGAGAAAGGGCATAGCCCGTACCTACACGAATTAATAAAATGATCAAAAAAAATACTCGGAACAACCTCATGGTAGTTAGCATTAAGACGATGAATACAGGTTTAACGATTTGATAAAACGAAAATCTTTAACATTCAATGTAAATAATCTACATCCCTTCATCAGTGCAGTTGCCGCAATCAATGAATCGGGCACATCCAACTTATGGCTAAGTCCGTATGCCATAATTAAGTCCAGCGACTTCACAGATATCTCTTCATCCACATGGAACGTCTGGATTGCATGTATTGCCCGCATTATCTTTTTAAGTTCGCTCTGGTTTAACGCCCAAAACATCAACTCGGCTACCGTTACCGAACTTACTGCGATACGGGCCTGACCAATTTTTTTTAACTCATTCGTGATTACCGAATTACCCTTAAGCAACTCAATAATAATGTTCGTATCACAAAGAATCACCTTGCCGGCCATGCTCGCTTACGGATTTCCGTGGCGGATATTTTACGGTTGTGCCATAACCCTGCAATCGAAAAAAAATCAGCATTGATAGACTCTGCTTTATTTCTAGATCTTCTCTCCATCTTATTTACCGGCTTAATTTCGATATAATCAAGCTCTTTCAATAATGTTATCAGCCTGGCAAATTTACCGTTCTCCTTTATTTTTATGGTTATTGAATTACTCATGGCTTGAAAACAAACTGCAAATTAATAAAATTCGAAACCACCTCAATTACTCACCTCTTCGGCAATACAGCGTAGTCGCACACGAATGGAAGTAATCCACAACCCCACCAAAAACCATCCCGCTACAGCGGGGTAAAAAACCCAACGCATCCGGCTGTCGAGGTCGTACGCATTAAAGCCCGGATTGCCCCCGCTGCCCGGGTGCATGCTGCTGGTAAGCCGGGGAATAATAAAAATCAGAGGAATCATCGCGGCAAACGCAAAGATGTTGTACACTGCGCTCAGCCGCGCGCGTTGTTCGGGGTTGTCAAGCGAGCCGCGCAGTACAAAATAAGCGAGGTACACCAGCAGGGCGATGGCCGCACCGTTCTGCTTCGGGTCGCCATGCCAGGGCGAACCCCACGTGTAGTTGGCCCACAGCATGCCGGTAATCATACCGAGCACGCCAAACGCAGTGCCCACATGCGCAAAGGCTTCGGATTTGATGTCGAACTCATGAACAGGATTGCGAAGGTACCGTATGCCGTAATAAACCGAACCGATATACAACAACACCATGCCAAACCACATGGGCACATGAAAGTACAGTGCCCGAATGGTTTCATTCAAAATATTCAGCCGCGGTACGTCCATCAGTAAGCCGGCTGTGTGAACGTAACCGAGCAAAACAATCGCAGTTATTTTAAGCCATGTTTTCATTAAACCGGAACTTTTTTCTACTCCCTTCTACCGGGAGGGGTGAGGTCAACTCCGCCAAATATACGGGAACAGGATGTACGCCAACGCACCGGCAATACAATTTATTGCCAGCAAATTCAGCAACTCATCATAGCTTGCCGCACGCTCCATTCCGTTCAGCACATTGCCGGTAGTTCGAACAGCCATTAATAAAATGGAGATAACCACCGGAAAACTTAAAACGGCCATCAGCACGTTGCTGTTGTTGGCTTTTGATGCAATGCCCGAAATAAGACTGAGCGAAACAGAAAAACCGGTTGATGCAAGTAACAACAGTACAACAAAAAGCAGTTGATCGGTTACCGGATTATGAATGAACACCGCAAAAAGAAGATACCCGGTAACCGACAGCAAGAAGGCCAGCAGGCTGTTGTATATCATCTTCGATAAGATAATCTGTTGCGCACTGGCCACCGAGTACAGGTAAATAAAAACACCCTTGCGCTCGCCTATAAAACTTTTGGCTACGCTGTTGACCACCGAAAAAAGAATGACCAGCCAGAACAACGCAGCCCAGGTGTTTTCATTAATGGCTTGTTGCCGCAAACTAAAGGTGAGGTAACAGATAAAAATCAGGCTGAACAGGTAAAGGCCCAGTCCGGCCACAACCGATTTACGCCTCAGTTCAAGAATAAATTCTTTGCGCAACAGGGTGATGATATTCTTCATGCCGGAGGTTGGCCTATATGCCAATTTAAGCCCAAAATAGCGGTTCCAGCCCATAAATTGTTAGCTTTGCACTCCTTTTTAAAAGGCACATGGCTTCTGAAAAAACAATTCTGGTTACCGGGGCTGCGGGCTTCATCGGGTTCCACCTGTGCAAACGCCTGGTAAACGATGGGTATGCCGTAACCGGCATCGACAACATGAACACGTACTACGATGCGCAACTCAAGCAATCCCGTCTGGACATCCTTTTAACACTTCCCGGGTTTCGCTTCGAAGCCATTGACCTGTGCGACAAGAAAAACATTGACAGGCTTTTTGCTGAAAACCGTTTTAACTACGTGGTAAACCTGGCTGCCCAGGCCGGTGTACGCTACTCGCTCATTAACCCGTATGCTTACCTCGAAAGCAATATGCACGGGTTTCTCAACATCCTGGAGGCCTGCCGACATACACAAATTGAACACCTCCTCTACGCCTCCTCCAGTTCGGTGTACGGAGCCAATACCAAAATGCCTTTCTCGGTTCACGATAATGTTGACCATCCCATATCGCTGTATGCTGCTTCAAAAAAAGCGAACGAACTGATGGCGCATACCTACTCAGCACTTTATAAGTTGCCAACAACAGGTCTTCGGTTTTTTACGGTTTACGGCCCCTACGGCCGGCCTGATATGGCCTTGTTTATCTTTACCAAAGCCATTGTGGAAGGCAAGCCGATTGATGTATATAACAACGGCAAAATGAAGCGCGACTTCACCTATATTGACGACATTGTTGAAGGGATGGTGCGGTTGATGCCGCGAATCCCAACACCTGATACATCGTGGACAGGCAAGCACCCTGATCCTTCCTCCAGCTTCGCTCCGTACCGGCTGTACAACATCGGCAACAACAAGCCGGTAGAGCTGATGCATTTTATTGAGGTGCTCGAACAAAAATTGCAACGCAAAGCCGTTAAAAACTTTTTACCTATTCAGGATGGTGATGTGCCCGAAACCTTTGCCGATGTGAACGACCTGATGCGCGATGCCGGCTTTAAGCCAAACACCACCATCGAAGCGGGTATTGAAAAATTTGTAACCTGGTATAAAGAGTATTATAACGTTACGTGAACATGGAGAAAATCGGAATTATAGGTTTGGGTTATGTGGGTTTGCCCCTGGCGGTAGAGTTCGGCAAAGTAATGGACGTGGTGGGTTTTGATATCAATAAAGAGCGAATTGACGAATTAACCTCCGGCCACGACCGCACCCGCGAAGTAGAGCCCCACGAACTAAAGGAAGCCTCGCGACTTACCTACAGTCATTCCATTGATGATCTGAAGCCGGTAAACTATTTTATCGTAACCGTACCCACCCCGGTAGATGAATACAAAAAACCCGACCTGCGGCCGCTCATCAGCGCCAGCAAAACAGTAGGCAGCGTATTGAAGAAAGGCGATATTGTCATCTACGAATCAACCGTGTATCCGGGCTGCACCGAAGAAGATTGTGTGCCTGTTCTGGAAAAAGAAAGCGGGCTTAAGTATAACATCGACTTTTATTGTGGCTACTCGCCCGAGCGGATTAACCCGGGCGACAAGCAGCACCGTGTTACAACTATAAAAAAGATCACCAGCGGCAGTACCCCCGAAGTGGCAGAAAAGGTTGATCAGCTCTACCGCAAGATTATTAAAGCCGGTACACACAAAGCCTCATCAATTAAAGTAGCGGAAGCCGCCAAGGTGATTGAAAATGCCCAGCGCGATATTAACATCGCGTTTGTCAACGAACTGGCCCTGATTTTTGAAAAAATGGGCATTGATACCCACGAAGTGCTGGAAGCAGCCGGCACCAAGTGGAACTTCCTCAACTTTAAACCCGGCCTGGTGGGTGGCCATTGCATTGGCGTTGACCCCTACTACCTTACCCACAAAGCCGAAAGCCTGGGCTACCACCCGGAAGTAATCAATGCCGGCAGGCGCATCAACGACAATATGGGTGCACACGTGGCCAACACCGTAATTAAACTGATGGCTCAAAACAAACTCCCGATTCACGGCAGCAACATCCTGGTACTGGGCATAACATTTAAAGAAAACTGTCCGGACATCCGAAACAGCAAAGTGGTGGATGTAATCAATGAACTGAAGAGTTTTGGAACCCACGTTGATGTGTACGACCCGCAGGCCGATGCTGCAGAAGTTAAACACGAATACGGCTTTGAGTTAATTCCAGCGCCAACAAAAAAATACCACGCCATTGTACTTACGGTAAGTCACAGCGATTTCAAATCGCTTAACCTGAACGACATAAAAACCCAGGGTGCGGTGGTGTACGATGTAAAAGGATTTTTAGACAAGGCTGCAGTTACAGAACGACTCTGACATGAGCGGTTCAAAAAAAATACTGGTTACAGGCGGGGCCGGATACATCGGGGCTCATACCGTTGTTGAACTGATAAATGCAGGCTATGAGGTTGCAATAATCGACAATCTGTTTAACAGCGACATGACCCTGATTAACGGGATTGAAAAAATTACCGGTAAACAAGTAAACTTTTATAAAGGCGATTGCCGCGATAAAACGTTTCTCACCGACCTGTTTCGTAAAGAAAGCATTGCCGGTGTGATGCACTTTGCCGCTCTAAAGGCCGTGGGCGAGTCGGTACAAAAGCCGCTTGAATACCACGAAAACAACATCGGTTCACTGATTACCGTGTTGCAGGTGATGCGCGAACAGCATGTAAAAGATTTTATCTTCTCCTCATCCTGTACCGTGTACGGCCAGCCCGACAGGATACCGGTGGACGAACAGGCGCCTTTTAAAAAAGCCGAATCACCCTATGGGCTAACCAAGCAAATCTGCGAACAGATTCTGGAAGATGTTTATAAAACCGGCTTTCGCATCATCTCACTTCGTTACTTCAACCCCATTGGCGCTCATCCTTCGGCCCTCATTGGCGAAATGCCCATCGGCACACCCAACAACCTGGTGCCCTACATTACACAAACCGCTGCCGGCTTGCGCGATAAACTGATTGTTTTTGGCAACGACTACAACACACCCGATGGTTCGTGCATCCGCGATTTCATTCACGTGGTTGATCTGGCCGCAGCCCACGTAAAGGCACTGGCCTGGCTCCAGGCAACAAAAACCGCTGCCTTATACGAAGCATTCAATGTGGGTACCGGCATCGGGGTATCCGTGCTTCAATTGGTTAACGCATTCATTCGTAAAACCGGGGCCAAACTTCCGTTCCGCATCGGGCCGCGCAGGCCGGGCGATGTGGAGAAAGTGTACGCCAACCCCGAAAAAATAAACCGGATGATGAACTGGAAGCCGCGCTTCACACCCGAAGATGCATTGGTTCATGCCTGGGCCTGGCAACAGAAACTAAGCCGCTGATATGCGCATCCCGTTCTTCGATTTGCAACGGCAATACCAGTCCATCAAAAATGAAATTGATGAAGCTATAAACCATGTGTTTGCCTCTTCACGCTTCATTGGCGGAACAACCGTAATCAATTTTGAAAAGCAGTTTGCTGAGTATGCCGGAGTGCCACACTGCATCAGCACCGGCAACGGCACCGATGCACTTTTTCTGATACTGAAGGCACTGGATTTACCGGCCGGTTCAGAAGTTATTGTTCCCGCTTGGGGGTGCATTGCCTCCGCAGAGCCTGTTACGCTGGCCGGATTAAACCTTGTTTTTTGCGATGTTCACCCGCACTACTACACGTTGACTCCGGAAACAGTTCAACAAAAAATCACATCCAAAACAAAAGCCCTTATTGCGGTACACTTGTACGGGCAGGCAGCCCCGGTAAATGAACTGAAAAAAATCTGTGATCAACATGGCCTCTGCCTGATTGAAGATTGTGCCCAGGCACATGGCACATTAGAAAATGGATCTTTGGCAGGAACTTTTGGTATTGCAGCAGCATACAGTTTTTACCCCACCAAAAACCTGGGCGCCTATGGCGATGCCGGTTGTGTGCTTACACGCGACCCGCAACTGGCCGGGCGCATCCGGAGATTAGCCAATCATGGCGCCCTTGAAAAAGATGTTCACCTTATCGAAGGAACCAACAGCCGGATGGATGCCCTGCAAGCCGCTTTCCTATCGGTAAAACTCCGACACCTCAGCAAGTGGAATAACCAAAGAAGTGCAATTGCTTCGCTCTACACAAACACCCTGCGTGAAATTACCGGATTGACCCTGCCACAAATCCGACCAGGCACTAACCATGTCTTTCATATTTATTGCTTGCGCACACCCTTCCGTGATGCGTTAAAGAAATTTCTTGAAGAAAAAGGTTTTGAAACATCTGTTCATTATCCGCTTGGCCTGCCCTTTACACCGGCTTACCGTCACTTCGGGCTCAAGCCAGCGGACTTCCCGGTTACACATGCACTTCAGCACGAAGTGCTTTCACTGCCGGTTTTCCCGGAACTAACTCCCGAAGAGGTAACCGCTGTCTGTTCAGCTATATCCGATTTTTTTAACCGGCACAGCCGGTAGCCCCCTCCGATTTAATCCTTACTTTTGAGCGAAGACCTGTAACCTGTTTATGGCCATTCTGTTAGCGGCTGCCGTCACCTCCTTTGTCATCTGCTTTCTGATCATTCCCGTGATCATCAAGTACTCGCTGGAAAAAAACCTGGTGGATATTCCGGGCAGGCGCAAAATCCATAAAAAAATTACTCCCTCCATGGGAGGCATTGCCATTTTCCTTGGTTTCACCATTGCATCATTAATCTGGGTTGATATCAGTCTCTGGAAAGACATCCGCTACATCCTCATCGCCCAGTTTGTAATTTTCTTTATTGGCGTACGCGATGATTTGGTTCCGCTAAAACCGTATATGAAATTACTCGGGCAACTGCTGGCGGCAGGCACCCTGGTTTTTTTACTTGACCTCCGGCTGAAATCGTTCTACGGCATTTTTGGGCTGTACGGCATTCCGGAAGCTTTGAGCTATTTGATTACGATTTTTACCATTATAGTTATAACCAACTCTTTCAATCTGATTGACGGTTTAGACGGTCTGGCCGGTTTTATCGCGGCTATTGCATTACTTGCTTTCGGTACCTGGTTTTTTATTGCCGGTGATACCACCTATGCCATTCTCGCATTCGGTTTGTTCGGATCAATTATTGCTTTCCTGATTTTTAACTGGGAGCCCTCGGAGGTGTTTATGGGCGATACGGGAGCCTTGGTAATCGGTATGACACTGGCCATTTTTGCCATTCATTTTATTGATTACAATTTCAATTTACCAGCTTCGCACCCGGTTCGTTTTACAGGCTCGGTTTCACCCGCTGTCAGTGTACTGATCATTCCTCTGGCCGATACGTTACGTATTTTTCTCATCCGCATCGCCCGCAGGCAATCGCCTTTTACACCCGATAAGAGCCACATTCATCACAGCATTATGCGCCTGGGTTTATCGCACAGGGGCACAACCCTTTTACTTGGACTGGTGCAATGGTTATTTATCGTCATCAGCGTTTTCTTCAGGAACACCAATGATAATTACCTGTTACCGGGTATTGTTTTGGCTTCTGTTTTACTAAGTATTTTGCTGGACCGCCTCATCAGCAAGCGTGTACAAAAAACCGATGCGGATGATGACCGGGTAATTACGTAAACCTTAAAATTGTACTTTTGAGTTTTTAACGATGGAAGAACGCATACAGCAACTGCTAAAGGAAGTACAACAGTTTACCGCCACCAGCCGCGATGCCGTTGAAAATTTCCGGTTAAAGTTTATCAGTAAGAAAGGTGCCATCGCGGAATTGTTTGATGAATTGAAAAAGGTGCCAGCCGAAGAAAAAAAGAAAGTCGGTAAAATACTGAATGACCTCAAACAATCAGCCGAAGCTAAATTTGGTGCACTGACCAGCGCACTTGAAAGCCAGGTGAAGGACCTGAGCATTCCCGATCTCACGCTTCCGCCCATCCCCAACAAAATCGGTAACCTGCATCCGTTAAGCCTTACCCGTAACCGGATTATTGAAATTTTTGAACGGCTGGGGTTTAATGTGGCCGATGGGCCGGAGATTGAAGACGACTGGCACAACTTTACAGCACTTAATTTTCCGGAGAATCACCCGGCCCGCGAAATGCAGGATACGTTTTTTATCAGCAAAAATCCGGATGTGCTGTTGCGCACACATACATCCAATGTGCAGATACGCCTGATGACAAATGAAAAACCTCCCCTCCGCGCTATCATGCCGGGGCGGGTTTACCGCAACGAAGCCATCTCGGCTCGGGCGCATTGTTTCTTCCATCAGGTTGAAGGACTGTACGTTGATAGAAACGTGGGCTTTGCCGACCTGAAGCAAACGCTCTATCATTTTGCCAAAGAGATGTTCGGGAAGGACATCCGGATTCGTTTTCGTCCGTCCTTTTTTCCGTTTACTGAACCGAGTGCCGAAATTGACATTACCTGCCTTATCTGTAAAGGCACAGGCTGTAATGTGTGCAAATATTCCGGCTGGGTAGAAATTGCCGGTTCCGGCATGGTCCATCCCAACGTATTGCGCAACTGTAACATCGATCCGGAAGAATTTACCGGTTTTGCCTTCGGCATGGGCATCGAACGGGTGGCCATGCTGCGCTACCAGATAAATGATCTGCGCTTGTTTTCTGAAAATGATGTTCGGTTTTTAAAACAATTTCATACAGTTATCGGATGACGATTACCATTAAAACGGTTGGCATAGCCGGTGCCGGTACCATGGGGCAGGGAATTGCCCAGGTGTGTGCACTTAACGGGTATACGGTTTTGTTGTATGATGTTTCTAAACCACTCGCTGAAAAGGGGTTGAAAGCAATAGAGCAGGTTTTGGATAACCTGGTGAACAAAGGTAAACTGAAACTGGAGGGAAAAAGTCAGGCCCTCACCAAAATACTGGCAGTTGAAAAGCTGAATGACCTGAGAGCCGATTTGATCATCGAAGCTGTTGCTGAAAATCTGGAGGTGAAGCAGCAGCTCTTTAAAACCCTTGACGAAGTTAATGGCCCGGCTGCTATCCTTACCACAAACACCTCGTCCATACCTGTTACTCAAATTGCTTCCGTGTTGGAAAATCCAACCCGGTTTGCCGGTCTTCATTTTTTTAACCCGGCACCTGTAATGAAACTGGTTGAAGTAATAAGCGGAACTTTGACATCGGATGAAACCGTTTCACACCTGCTGGCCTTTTCACAAAGCATTCAAAAAATTGCCGTTCTGGCAAAAGATAGTCCGGGCTTTATCGTTAACCGGGTAGCCCGGCATTATTATGTGGAGGCGCTGAAGATGCTTGAAGAGCAGGTTGCCGATATTAAAACTATCGATTCGCTGATGAAGTCCAGCGGATTTAAAATGGGTCCGTTCGAGTTGATGGACCTGATTGGCGTGGATACCAATTTTGCCGTAACCACCTCCATCTACAACGCTTTTCATCAAGAGTCAAAATTCCGGCCCAGCCGTATACAACAACGAAAAGTAGATGCCGGGCATCACGGCAGGAAGTGCGGGAAAGGATTTTATGATTACGGCAAGTAAGTTGGGGCTGAAACTTTCGAAGTCAAGGGCGAGCGTACTGGCATTGGCTGCATTTTTAAATTGCTCCCCGGACCTTACAGACGACCCTATACCACCGGCCACCTTTGCTGATATTTTTATTAATCTGAACCTACCCGAAAACCTGGTGCTGAATACCGATGGCAATTCAAAATATTTCAATGGCGGGGTGAGGGGAATTATTGTGCACCGAGTTAATGCATCAACCTACCGGGCATTTGAGCGTAACTGCTCGTTTCAACCCAACGAGGCGTGCGCAACAGTAGGCGTACACATTTCAACATTGTATATGGAAGATAGCTGTTGTGGCTCTACCTTCAACTTCAATGGCGACCCCACAGGCGGTCCGGCCTGGCGGCCGCTGCGCCAATACCAGACCATTCTGAGCGGTAATGAGCTAACGGTTACCGATGAGGTAGTGAACTGAGTTCAACTCATCATCTTCTCTATCAACTCATCAATGGTAATCCCTTCGGCTTCGGCTTTGAAGTTGCGCACCATGCGATGGCGCAACACAGGTTTGGCAATGGCCTGTACATCCTCAATATCGGGTGAATATTTGCCGTTAAGTAAGGCGTTGCATTTGGCGCCCAGCACGAGGAACTGCGAAGCGCGCGGGCCGGCACCCCACTCCAGGTATTCGGTAGCAACGGCTGAACCGGCCGGTGTATTGGGCCTGGTTTTGTTAACCAGCGTTACGGCATATTCAATCACATTATCGGGCACGGGCACCCTGCGTACCAGGTGCTGGTAGGCATTGATGTCATCGGCTGTAAGAATGGTGTTCACTTTTCGAGGTTCGTCAGTAGTGGTGTTCTTCACCACCTCTATTTCCTCTTTCATGGAAGGATAGGTAAGCAGAATGTTGAACATGAACCGATCGAGTTGCGCTTCGGGCAATGGATAAGTGCCCTCCTGCTCAATGGGATTTTGGGTTGCCAGCACAAAAAATGGCTTGGGCAATTCATACCGTACGCCCGCAATGGTTACGGCATATTCCTGCATCGATTCGAGCAGCGCGGCCTGTGTTTTTGGGGGTGTTCGGTTTATCTCATCGGCCAAAATGATATTGGCAAAAACCGGTCCTTTTACAAACCTGAAGTTCCGTTCCTTGTCCATGGTTTCAGCTCCCAGGATGTCCGATGGCATCAGGTCGGGGGTAAATTGTATCCGCTTAAACTGTAAGTCAAGCGAAGTGGCAATGGTTTGTACCAACAATGTTTTGGCAAGTCCGGGTACACCCACCAACAGTGAATGGCCGTGGCAAAATATCCCGGTAAGGACTAACCGCACCACATCATCCTGGCCAACAATTACGTTGGCAATTTCGCGGGTAAGGTTTTTGTAGGTAACCGCCAGGGCATCGGCTGCCTCCACATCGTTTGTGAATCGGGTCATGGGTTTTTTCAAATTACTTGGTAAACCTAACGGTAAACGCGTTCAGGTGGTTCTTGTTTTACACGAGCGACTCTAATCATCGAGAATACCGCAATAATTATAAGCCGGGTCAATGCTGATGAACACATCTTTGCGGGCTTTGTTAAACCACTTTTCCAGGATGCGGCTTTGCTTTTCATTGAGGGCGGCCGTGCGTATCCGGTCCCAATCCTGTTCAAGGCTTGCTAAATGGGGAGGGGTTCTGGATTTATAAAGTAAGATGCGAACAGCCTCCTTTCCATCATCAGTACGGTAAGCCATGGGCTTTGATACGGTGCCCACCTTCATGGTATCAATGGCAAAAAACACCACCGGGTCCAGTTCATCCACCGACAGGCGGGTACCTCCGTCATCATCGGTAAAAAAACCGCCATTACCTTTGGTGCGCATATCATCCGAATGCTCCTTGGCAGCCCGCTGAAACGAAACTGTATCTTTTAATATCAAGGTGCGCAGGCTATCCAAAAAGCGGCTGGCATTTTCAACATCCTGTTTGGAGGGTGTGGGCGCCATTAAAATATGGCGCGAATGATATTCGTTGCCCCTGCGCTCCAGCAATTGTATGATGTGAAAGCCAAACTGTGTTTCTACCGGCATGGAAATTTCCCCCGGTTTGAGTTTAAACGACATGGCTTCAAACTCGGGCACCATCACGCCTCGTCCCACAAAGCCCATGTCGCCACCATTTACCGTTACACTCGGATCGGAGGAGTACTTGCGGGCCAGTGTGGCAAAGTCTTCACCAGCCAGTATCCGGTTGCGTATGTCAATCAATTCGCGTTTGGTTATCTCCTTCTGCGCATTGCTCACTTTGGCCACGCGAACAATCTGGGCTACTTCCACTTCGGCCGAAAAGTACGGCAGGCTGTCCTTCGGTATCTTGTTAAAAAAGCGTCTTACTTCGGCCGGGGTTACCGTGAGCCCTTTGGTTAAGTGCTTCTGCATTTCGCTTATTACCATTTGCTCGCGCACCTGGTCGCGCAGTTCAACACGGAACTGCTCGAAGGTTTTGCCGAACTTTTTCTCGAGATCCTCCTGTGAGCCGCCATACTGAGCCAGTATCATGTCCATCCGCTGCTTGGTGTTGGCATCAACATCCGAATCGCTCACTACAATAGAATCAATTTCGGCTTTGGCCATCATCAGTTTATTCCGCAGGAGCAGCGCCAGGTACTGGCACCGTGTTTCTTCGCCCGGCCGGCCTCCGTTTGAAACGTATTCCTGATACGCCTTATCGAGTTCCGACTTGAGCACAATGTAGTTATCTACTTTACCGATAATCTTATCAACAACAAATCCATCGGATTCCTGTGCCCGGATAATTAGTGCGGTTAGAATAAATACAATGCCAAGTAGTTGGTGGCGCATTTGCTTGCTATTTAAAAATCTCAAATTCCTGATTTTTCATGCCGGTTGAGTAAACCTCGTCTTCGAGTTGTTTGGCCAGCTCAACCTTGCGTTTATTCAGTAAAATATTTTTTATCTCATCCCGTACAAATTCCAGCGGTGAAATATTATCTGAAATACGGTATTCTTCAACCTTTAAGAAGTAAAGATAGTTTTCGTCAGCGGTTTCGTAATACGGGTTGCTCTTTAAAAACTGAACTTTATTGGGTATTTCAATTAATGGTGAATTTTTGACAAGTTCATCAAATACCATCCAGGTTGAATCAACCAGGTGATAGGCAGCTGCAAAACTGAGGCAGTATGATTTTAATTCGGTCTTATCGTTTTCTTTTTTTGAAAAGATCAAATCTTTGATCTTACCGGTACGGGGAGCTGTTTTTGGAACTTTAATGAATGTTGCCCGCACGATATTTTGCTTTAATATGAAGTTGTCGATATTCTCTTTGTAATACGTTTCAATAGCGGCTTCCTGAATAGCCGTGTCGAGCCGCTGGCGGATGTAGTAGGCCTGGTATTCATAAGCAATGAGGCTGTACCGGTAATCGAGTATTTTACGCTCAACTTCAGCTTCATTGATGTTTATTTTTCGTGAAGCCTCCTGAATCAGCAGTTGTTTTTTTATCCAGCTGTTTATGTACGCCTCTACGCGGGTGGTGCTGTCATCCGGATTGGTACCCGGCTGCACGATACCCATGAGTTCATCTTTATACAGATACGTTTTATTTACCCGGGCCACGGGCTGGCGCAGGGTGTTGTCAGCAGGGGCCTTTTCCTTTTTCATCCTGATAAAATCACAGCCGGTAAGTAATACCGAAAAGGTTAACCAGTAGAGCAGTATTTTTTCGCCTTTACTGAGCCAGTTTTTTCGTAATGTATTTTTTACCCTTTTCATTTATTGTTACCGGATATTTTGCCTTCAGACTGGCCACCCATTGCTGTTCCAGGTCATTCTGGTAATCCGAAATGACGGCCGGGCGCGCTTCCTCAAACGTTGCAGGGCCGGCCGGCAGTATCTCAAAAATCCGCGCAAGGTAATACATTCCGTTGTTTTGGTGCGTATGGCTGCCCGGCTGCCAGGGTATTTGAGCCAAAACTGGTCTGTCGGTCTGTTGAAAGGTGCCCGACTCCCGTCTTATCCGTTTTGTCTGCACATGATTTGCTATGGCTGCCGAGTCGGCCGTTTCAAATAAAGCCTGCAGCGTTTTTAGTTGTTCTTCATCAGTTGAGGAATAGATAACCGCACGGGCACGCTCACCGGCTGTGTACTTTACCTGGTTTCTTTCAAAATACTTTCGTTGCCCGATGGAGTCTTCGCTGGCTTTATTCCATACCTCACGCTCCATGATCTCGAACAATAAGATACCTTCGTAGTATTCGTTCAGCAGTCTGTTAAATTCAGGATTTGTACGTTTTAGTTTTTCTTCAAACTCCATGTTAATCACCGATTCAACAAACCGGTTATACAGATCACCCAGGTACACATCGGGCTTCATGGCTGTTTTTTGCTGATGAATTTTTACAAACGACAAAAATTCCCGGACCGGCATTGCCTGGCCGGAGAGTGTAAAGATTGATTCCCGGGCCGGCCACGAAGACAGATGCCAGTTGCCGGCTGTAAGTGTTGAATCGGCTTGCTGAAACACCTTTACTTTCACATCCGGATTTTCTGTAAATGAAAATTGTTTTTTAAGTTTTTCAAGCAATTGCTGGCGCGATACCTGCACCCGCTCATCGCGCTGAACCCGGTTACGCAGCGAGGTTTCAAGATCTTTAAATGATGGCAGCGGAATTTTTCGTTCAAGCAAAGCAATATGCCAGCCGTAAGCCGTTTGAAACGGATCGGAAAACTCCCCGGGGTTCTGCAGGCTGAAGGCCACCCGATCGAACTCGGGCACCGAAGCCATAGCACCTACACCAAAGGGGCGGAGTTTACACCCATTGCCTTTGGAGTTCTGGTCTTCCGAGTAACGGGAACACAATTCGGCCCAGGGAACTCCGCCTTTCAGTTGATCATAAATTTCAAAAATCAGGTCACGGGTTTTCGCATCGTCCCGGCCGGTGCCGGTTCGCAGCATAATGTGGGCCACCTCCACTTCGCCCCGGGCGGGCTTGCGATCTTCAATTTTTATCAGATGATACCCAAAGCGGGTTCGCACAGGCCCGACAACCTCACCGGGTTTGCCAGCGTAAGCGGCTGTCTCAAACGGGTAAACCATTTGCATGGCGGTAAAGTACCCCAGGCGACCGCTGTTCTGACGTGCCGAAGGGTCATCAGAAAGCTGATTGGCCAGCCTGTAGAAATCTTCGCCTGCATCAATTCGCTTTTTAACTTCCATAATTTGCTTCCATGCTGCTGTGGTATCGGCAGGGGTGGCATCGGGTTTAATACTTATCATAATATGCGAGGCGCTTACTTCTTCTTGCAGCCGCTTGTAGGTTAGCATTACCAGGCTGTCCACCAGTTTGCTTTCGGGTAAATAGGGTTTGCGCAACTCATCCCGGTAGGTATTGAACTCGCGCAAAAAAGTTGCCGTGGTGTCCATGCCGCGGGCACGGGCCTCCTCCACTTTTAATTTAAAGTTGATGTACAACTCAAGGTATTGGTTGATTTTTTCTTTGGTGTATTCAGTCCTCTTATCCGGGTGGTTCTTCCTGTAGATATAAATAAATTCATCAGAAGATACCGGGTGGTTATTAATAACAAATAAATCGGGGGCTGCCTGTTTCCTGGGTTGGGCGTTAACGGCAATAAAACTTATTACGAGCAGAAAAATCAATCTTCCTCTCATTGTTCATGCAGGTAAACCGGCAAAGTTAAATGAATTGAACTTTTTTTGTAAGGCGGCAAATGGTTTTGCCGTTTTGCTGGTAGTATTCAATTTCGTCCATAATGGCTTTTACCAGGCGGATGCCCAAACCGCCTTTTCGTTTTTCATGCACGATGTGATCCAGGGCCGGCTCCTGAAAAGCGTTGATATCAAACACGCTTTTATCGTCAACGATTTCAAACACCACTCCTTTGCGCTTATCCAGGTTAACGGAGAGTTCAAAGAGGTCATCGGGGTTGCATTGATGGGCATGAATCATCAGGTTTGAACACATTTCATCCATGGCCAACACCATCTCGCTGATATCCAACTCTCGAACCCCGTAAGGCTTCAGTGCATTCCGGATAAAGTCCCGAATGCCCCTGAGGTTTTCGATGCTGCAGCCTACTTTATATACTTTCTTCATGCCACCAGGTGTTTGGCCTGTGCTTTATCACCGGCTATCGTTAACAGTTCTTTCAGGCCCAATATTTCAAACGTATTGGCCACGCGTTCGTTCATGCCAAAAAGTACCATCCGGATTTTCTTATCCCTGAATTCTTCGATGTACGACATGAACACCCCCAATCCGGCTGATGAAATGTACTCCAGCGCAGTGCAGTCCACCAGTATCCTGGTAAAGCCCTCGCCAACACTTTTGGCAATGACCAGGTCCAGTTCGATGGAGGAACTGGCGTCCACCTCACCGATGGGAACAATAATGTCCATACCATCTTCCTGAATTCGTTTTATTTGAACCATGGCGTATAATTTTTAACGGTGTTAGTTTTATATAGTTCTTTTTTCATGACGAACTAATCTGCGGATTATCCTGTTTGACAAATTTTACTATCAAAGCTGTGTAGTCATCATTAATGTTATCGCTTCCTGAAAATTCATAAAGCCTGGCGATGAGGCAGTCAATGATTTCACGGACTGGTTTTTCCCGCACTTCCAGCAGGCAGGTTACCAGCCGGTCGTAACCAAATTCTTCTCCCTTATTGCTCTTCGACTCAGTAATACCATCTGTGTAGAGCACCATAATATCACCGGGCTCATAGTGTAGTTCATTAACCCCGATAAAATTGCTGTAGCTGGTGTTTCGTACCATACCCAGGGCAACGCCCCGGTCTTTCAGGTATTCGGCTTTACCTGTGCGTGCCCTGTAGTATAATACAGGGCAATGACCGGCACGGGAGTACCGTATTACTTTTTTGTGTGTATCAATAATAAAAAAAGTAGCCGATATAAATGAACCGCGTTCCAGGCAGCGGGTTAGCGCATTATTAGCCCGTATCATAAATTCTTCAGGGCGGATGCCTTGCTGCGCCAGGCTGTGAAAGATGCCTTTCATTTGAGACATATGAAAGGCTGCTGTAGTACCCTTGCCCGAAACATCGGCTATAACCAAAGCTACCTCCTTGTCAGTAACACGTAGGGTATCGTAATAATCGCCTCCTACTTCATCGGCCGACTCGGAAAAGGCGGCCATTTCAAAATCAATATCGCTTTCAAGTACTTCAGGGAGGAGGCTCTTTTGTACCATCTTGGCAATTTTAAGTTCCTCCTTGTATCGCTCGCTTTGAAGGGCTTCTTCCATCAGCCTGAAGTTTTCGATGGAGATGCCCGCCTGGTTTGCAAACGTGCTGACGATTTTGGTCATTTCTTTATTAAAGCCGTCTGACAACTCTTTGAGTAGTGCCAGCGTACCGATGTTGTCGCCCTTAACATAAATCGGAAATGCCAAAATGGACCGGAAGCGTGAACCGCGTAACGTACTGAGGTGTTTTGATAGGTTTTTTGTTTTATCCGGTGCCTGGTCAAGAATACCGGTAATGTGGTTATTTTTCAGGTGGCTAATGATATCGTTGGCCTCCTTTTCAGAAATGCGATAGGTAAACAGCCGGTGATGGTGCTCGTTGTTTTTTATTTCAAGCCAGGCGGCATCGGCAAACACCGTGCTTACCGAGGTTTCGAGCAAAATTTTGTAAACACTTTCTTCGCTTTGCTCTGTTTGAATGGATTGGCTGATGCGCTGAAAGTTGACTACTTCTTCGAGCTTTTGCTCAAAAACCGAAGTGGTGGGCAAGTTGAACAAGATCACCAAAAAGGAAAATGAACAGTACATAACCACAAAAACAAACACCGATAGAAAGTAAAGGTGGTAGCGGTGGTCAACGATGCCCCGCTCATCATTAAAAGCGGCTACAATCTGAGCATTGCTGGTGTAAAACAGATAGATTAGATAAAATACGGAAAGCAAGAGCAAAAGCAGGCTCGTCCATTTTTGTTTAAAGTTGAGGTAAGCGACCCATTTGGTATTAGCCGAAAGCACTAAACCGATTACAACAAACGATGCCAGTAACACATCGTACAGCCAGTCCAACTCGGACAACGAAACACTACTGTAAATAAGTGCGATGAATAAGCCATACTCAAATACCTGCCACAATCGCAACAACCATTTTGATTTCTGATAAAGTATCAGTCGCTTCCAGGCCGTGAAGCACATTATCAGAAAGCCCGCCATCAGGGGCATGGTGATAAGGTAGGTTGTTTCCAGGTATAAAAAATGGCTAACCAGCCTGGAGGTACCGGGTAAAAATTCAATAAGCCTTAATGCCAGCGACACCACCGTGGCTACAAGCCCCGTTGCAAATACACGCCACAGCAGGTCAACAAAATTCAGTATTTCATCCCGATCGATTTTGAGTTTGTAGTAATAATAAAGCCCTATCAGAAAAATGTTAAACAACAAACCGGGCACCCATGTGGGCATATCCGGCTGAATGCCCGTTTTTATACTAAACACCACCGACAGATCGGTGAAGAACAAGGCTACCCAGGCAATGCCGGTAATAACAAAAAACAAACGGGTAAGGGCCTTGGTGCGCATGATTACCGAAAAATAAAAAAGCCAATCAGGTTATGATCGGCTTTGCAAGTATAGGCAAAAATAAAGGATTTCGGGCCTTTAGTTATGTGCAATCAACCAGGGATCCCTGTTTAAATCAACTTTAATACGCAGACCGTTTTCAATGATGATGATAACGTTATCGCACTCACCGTTGCCGTAATCAATTATAAAGCTGCCCTCCTTATCGCCCTGCCTGTAGGTTATACGCTCCTGACCCGACACATACGTCATCATAAAACAACCCTCAAAAACCGATAAGGAAAAACAATCATACCGATATACCAGCGGTTTAAGCACCTCGGAATGATAAAAATCTGTGCCTTGGGTATACCGGTATTCACCGGATTTCATCGCGTACTGCTTTTCGTTATACTCAGTTGCACCCGAAGCCGCATACGCGTATGACCAATCGCCATAGTTATAGTCGGTTTCGCTATCGTAGTTAAATGATCCCGAAAATTTACTTGTGGCCGTATCGTACGTTGAGGTACCCTGATAAACTGATGTGCCATTTAATTTCCAACTGATGCTGTCAAAACTAAACCGGCCACCGTAATTGTTGTAATCAACATTATAGTAGTAATCATCGATAAATTCGCTTCCGCTTTGATTAAACAGGTAACGATACGTCTCAGTAAATTTTCCGAACATCAGCCAGGTGTATTCGCCCCAGCCTTCTTCGCAACCTTCACCATAGTCGTATATTACCGTATGGCTGCCGTCTTCATTATCGAACTCGGTAATCTGCGCACAACTTTGCCAGGGCAAGGGGTCAACAATAGTTGTGTCGCCTTCGTTAGGGCCATCTTTCTTGCGGCCTCCCGAAAAAGCAAACCCGCTAAGATTTTGAAATGATCGGTTAATGGCTCCACTTACCGGGCCCCCGACCGTTGCTGCCGAATTACTGCGGAGCGAAAGAAAACTTTTTGCAAAATCGCTTAGTTCATCAAATCCGGCCGTTTCGTCAGTATCTGAACAACTGAATGCCAACGCGAGTAAGGCAACCAGTACACCAAAAAAGATTTTTTTTATCATAAATAGTAAGGTTACTGATGCGTTAGACACACAAACCGGCACCGGAGTTGGATCGGTGTGCTACTTTCTGCTGTAATTGGGGGCCTCGCGCGTTATGGTTACATCGTGCGGGTGGCTTTCGGTTACACCGGCACTGGTTATTTTAACAAAGCGGGCTTTTTTGAGTGCTTCAATATTTTTGGCTCCGCAATACCCCATGCCGGCCCGCAAGCCGCCAACCAGTTGGTAAAGCACTTCGGCTACCAATCCTTTATAGGGTACCCGCCCCGAAATTCCTTCAGGCACCAACTTTTTAATATCATCTTCAACATCCTGAAAGTAGCGATCCTTGGATCCCTCTTCCATGGCTTCAATGGAACCCATGCCGCGGTACGATTTAAACTTGCGACCTTCATAAATAATCACTTCACCCGGAGCTTCTTCGGTGCCGGCAAGCAGTGAGCCGATCATTACGCTGTCAGCTCCGGCAGCAATGGCCTTCACAATATCTCCGGAAAATCGGATACCGCCATCGGCAATAACCGGCACGCCAGAACCCTTTAATGCTTTGGCCGACTCATACACAGCCGAAAGTTGAGGAAGGCCAACACCGGCCACAATGCGCGTGGTACAAATACTGCCAGGCCCAACACCTACTTTTACAGCATCTGCTCCGGCTTTTACCAATGCTTTTGCCGCTTCGCCCGTGCCGATGTTTCCTACCACCACGTCCAGTTCAGGAAATTTTCGTTTTACTTTTTTGCAGGCATCAATAACCCCTTTGGAATGGCCATGCGCAGTATCGATGGTGATGACATCAGCCCCCGCAGTTTTTAGGGCTTCCACCCGATCAAGAATATCGGCTGTTACACCAACGGCCGCACCCGCCCGTAACCTTCCGAACTTATCCTGGCAGGCAAAGGGCTTATTTTTTTTCTTCTGAATATCCCGAAAGGTAATCAGCCCGGTAAGCTTCCCTTTTTTATTGATAATCGGGAGTTTTTCAATTTTGTATTTCTGAAGAACAATCTCGGCCTTCTCCAGCGTAATCCCTTCTGATGCCGTAATAAGATTTTCCTTGGTCATAATTTTCTCCACCGGTACGCTCAAATCTTTTTGAAAGCGAAGATCGCGGTTGGTGATAATGCCCAGCAGTTTACCATGGCCATCCACAACCGGTATGCCACCGATTTTGAATTCGCGCATTATGTTTTCGGCATCCTGCACGGTTGAGTTAATGCTAAGCGTTACCGGGTCGAGGATGAGGCCGCTTTGCGAGCGCTTTACTTTACGCACCTGTTCGGCCTGCTGATCAATCCGCATGTTTTTATGAATAAACCCGATGCCGCCTTCCAGTGCCATGCTGATGGCCAGGCCCGCTTCGGTAACGGTATCCATGGCTGCCGAAACAATCGGAATATTGAGGCGGATGTTGCGGGTTAACTTACCGGTAATGTTGGTCTCGCGGGGCAGCACTTCGGAATAGGCCGGCACGAGCAGTACATCATCGTAAGTGAGGGCTTCAAAAAGAAACTTTGAATTATCGAGGGGCATGGGCAAATAATTTACGAACCATTATTTGCCGGGCAAAGGTAAGCTAAATTGAGGATTAACCGAGCGAATCCAAGCAAAATTGGTCGTACCTTTGTAAACAAGCCTGGTTTTATGAAAAAACTGTTTTTTAGTCTGTGTTTTGTTTTTTTAACTGCCCTCTTATTCGCTCAAGTTCAAACCGGAAAGGCCTCGTATTATGCCGATAAATTTGAAGGACAACCTACGGCCAGCGGAGAAAAATACCGGCACAACAAGTTAACCGCTGCGCACAAAACTTTACCCTTCGGAACCAAGGTAAGGGTAACCAACCTTGCTAATAATAACAGCGTAGAGGTTATTATAAACGATCGCGGTCCTTACGTTGAAGACCGGATTATTGACCTGTCAAAATCGGCAGCCGAAAAACTGGAGTTTATTACACAGGGTTTAGCCGAAGTTAAAATTGAAGTTATCGATCCGGGCGATGGCAAGACCTCCGATCCGGTGCGCGTTATCGGCAACGTTAGTGTAGACGAGAAGGAATTTTACAATTTTGAAATAAGCCGTGCCCGGCCTTCGGGCTTTGGTGTACAGGTAGGCACCTATCAGGAGCTGGTTAACCTGATGCGCCTGACAGATAACCTGAAGAAATCGTACCAGAAAAAAGTTACGGTTCAGGTTAAGATTATCAACGGCATAAAATATTACTCCCTTATCCTTGGACAATTTCCAAATCGAGACAAAGCAGAGACCCTCCGTGAAGAGTTACGCAAAAAATTTCCGGATGCCTTTATTGTTGAATATGCGCGCCTCTGATTAGTGATTTTTATCACTACTCTGTGTAATGGCAGGCCGTATTTTTGTTTGTTGAGCCATGAGTACCTCAAAACCGTCTTTTGCTGATTTGATTACCGGTGAAAAACCGGTGTTGGTTGATTTCTATGCAGATTGGTGCGGGCCCTGCAAAATGAGTACCCCCATTGTTGAAGAAATTGCCCGGGAATTCAGCGGTAAGCTAAAGGTAATTAAGGTAGACGTTGACCGTAATCCGGCATTGGCCAGCCAATACCAGGTACAGGGTGTTCCTACCTTGATGCTGTTTAAAGCGGGTAAAATCCTGTGGCGGCAGGCAGGTGTAGTACCCCTGATGAACCTGCGAAATGCCCTGAACCAGCTCGTTTAAAATTTTTTTTAATTTCTTTTAAACCTTCGGGTAGTTTGACCGTTTTTTGATAGTATTACTATTATTTCTTATGGTTTCACTATCAATCCGGCTGAATGCCTCGCTTTATCTTAAAGATCCGCAGCAATCGGCATTGGGGTGGCGCATCGTTACCGAAGGCATAAGGCTTATCGACCGTTTAGGCTTTGAAAATTTCACCTTTAAAAAGCTGGCTGAAGAAATCGGTTCAACGGAGGCTTCGGTATACCGTTACTTTGAAAACAAACACAGGCTATTGCTTTACCTGATTGACTGGTACTGGACCTGGCTGGAATACCAGTTTGACTACTTCACAACGAATATCCATGATCCCCGGGAGAAACTGAAAGTTTACATTACCCTGCTAACGTCTGAAAAGAAGGGCGATCTTTATTCCAACGGAATTGATGGCCAGGCCCTTAATCGCATTATGATGGCTGAGTTTGAAAAGACCTACCTGACTAAACAAGTGGATAAAGACAATCAGGAAGGGGTGTTTCTTCCGTTTAAGTCGGTTTGCAAAAAAATTGCAGGCCTTATCCGGCAAATCAATCCTGCATTTCCGTATCCCCATGCGCTGGTCAGTACATTGGTTTTATCCGCCAATCATCAACTGTTTTATGCCGAGCACTTGCCCTCGCTTACAGAAATTCAATTCAATCCGGAAAAACATTACCAGCAACTCAATGAGTTCATCAGCCTGATATTAAATAAAGTTATTCAACCCTGATACCCGTTATGTTACGGAACCATCATATTGTGCGAATTCTCCGGGAGGCAGCCCTGCAACTTGGGCACGAGTATGATCCGGAAAGCCTTCGCTTTACCGAAATTAACAACCGTACGTACAGCGATGCTGAGTTTGATGAATTCAAACAGGATTTGTTTGAAGCGGCCAGTAAAATGCAACTGATGATGTTGCAATACGAGTTGAGCGCAGATGAATTTGCATCATTCCTCGAAAAAGAAGAGCAATACGTGCTGGCTTTTTCTAAAACCGAAAAAGGGCTAACACCCGTACTCATTCAACCCACAGGAAAGAACCGCAACATGTCACAACTTCGTGATAAGGGTTGGGAGCAAACCGACTTTAGCACAGCTGTACCCTGGTTTTCGCCTTCGGGTAATGAGGTGTTGTTTTTTGTGCTGTTTCCGCAGGAAAGCCTGGTGAGCGATTATGGCCTTGACGAAACGGCCGGAGGCAAGCGGCTTAATCCGGTAACCCGGCTGTTCCGGTTACTCCATGCCGAACGCAGCCAGATTAACTATATTTTCTTTTATGCATTGGTAGCCGGTTTAATTAGCCTGGTATTGCCTTTAGGTATACAGGCAACCATTGAACTGATCTCGGGAGGTGTATTTTTCAGTTCGGTGTATGTACTTATCGGCATTGTTATTCTGGGTGTTATTGTTGGCGGGGTACTGCAACTAATTCAGATAAGTCTGGTTGAATTTCTGCAGCGCAGAATTTTTACTAAAGCAGCGCTTGAATTTGCTTTCCGCATACCCCGGCTTAAAGCCGAGGCCATCATCAGCAACTACGCCCCGGAACTGGTGAACCGGTTCTTCGATATCATCACCATTCAAAAAGGCTTGCCAAAATTGTTAATTGATTTTACAGCCGGCATTGTTCAAATCATATTTGGCTTAATTCTGCTATCGCTGTATCACCCGTTCTTTGTCTTTTTCAGCGTAGGTCTGCTGAGTCTTCTCGCTATATTATTCACTGCCACCGGCCCTAAAGGTCTTCGGTCGTCTATCGAAGAATCCAAATACAAATACAAAGTGGTGCATTGGCTTGAAGAACTGGCTCGCGCCATTAACTCGTTTAAACTGGCCGGCACAACCGATTTACCCATTAAGAAAACCGACTACACAGTAAACAATTACCTGAAGTACCGTAAGATCCATTTCCAGGTGTTAATCGGCCAGTTTAGTTTCATCCTGTTGTTCAAGGCGCTGGTTACCGGAGGCCTGCTGATTGTAGGAACAATATTGGTGGTTGACCGCCAGATTACGCTGGGGCAGTTTGTTGCTTCCGAAGTAATTATCATCCTGCTGCTTTCCTCGGTGGAAAAGATTGTCATGTACATGGATGTAATCTACGATCTGCTTACAGCTGTTGATAAGGTGGCCCATGTAACCGATATTCCACTTGAGCGGGTTGGTGGCCTGGATTTCCCGAGTCGCCAGCAGGGCTTGGGGTACAGCATCCAGGTAAAAGGCCTTAGATACAAGTACCCCGGGCACTATGATTATATGCTTAAGGGTATTGATATGAACATCCGGGCAGGAGAGCACATTTGCATTTCAGGGCCGGGCGGATCGGGAAAGACAACGTTAATGAACATTATCTCAGGCATCTACACCGATTTTGAAGGTGCTGTTTCTATAAACAATTACTCCATACGCGACCTGGACCTTACTCACCTGCGCAACAAAATCGGGAAAAACATTTCGCAGGAAGATATTTTTGATGGAACCATTCTTGACAACGTTACCGTTGGCAAACCCATGGAAAGCGTTGAAGATGCCATCGAAGCCATTAACATGGTTGGCCTGACCGATGAAATTAACCGGTTACCCGATGGGCTGAATACACACCTAACCAGTGGTGGTAAAAATCTTTCCAACACCGCTGTTCACCGGCTTATTTTAGCGCGCTGCCTGGCTAAAAAACCAGAGCTCGTAATTCTGAACGACTTCTTTACCGGATTAAAACGGGCTGCCAAAATCGAGTTGATTCAGTGCCTGGTTGACCGGAAAAGCAAATGGACCGTGTTGGCCGTTTCAAACGACCCGTTGATTATGGCTGCCTGCGACCGGGTGATTGTTTTAAATGACGGCATCATTGAAGCAGAAGGAAAATTTGATGAATTGTTAAAAGACGGCATTATAAACCGATACCTCGATTAACTATGCTGAACCTCTCGCCAAACCGGGTTAATAAAATTATTGAGCAGGAAAAACTGTACTCGCTGCGCGCCATTAAAGTGCCAAAAGCCGGCAAAGTGCTTGCGCGGATTCTGGCTGTCATCGGTTTATTGTTCCTGGTAATCCTGTTTGTACCCTGGCAGCAAAATATACGGGGTACCGGTAAAGTTACGGCCTTCAATCCGGGTAACCGGCCGCAAACCGTAGAGACCGCAATTGCCGGACGAATTCAACAATGGCACGTGCAGGAAGGTGAGTATGTAGACAAGGGCGATACCATCATCACGCTTAGTGAAGTGCGCGAAAAATTCTTTGACCCCGAGCTGCTGAAACGATTGGCCGAGCAGATTAACGCAAAAGAAAAAAGCGTAGCTGCTAAAATCGAAAAAGCCCAGGCCTTATCACGCCAGATAAATGCCTTGCGCTTAGCCCTTACTAATAAAGTAGAGCAGACCAAAGCGAAGTTGGAGGCTGAACGCGTCCGGTATTTAAATATGGAAAACCAGTTTCAACGAAATAAAAAGCTGTTCGAGGCTGGCAACATCCCGCTAACCAAATTCCAGGAAATTGAATACAAATACCAAAATGCCCAGGCTGAATACCTGAATGTCCAGATTGAACTCGATCGCGTTCAGGCCGAATACCTTGATAAAATCAGCAAGGCCGAATCAGACCGGAGTAATGCCGAGGCCGAGATTTTTGAAACACAGGCCGACCTGGCCAAACTGCGCAACGAATACGCCAATATGGAAATCCGAAACCAGCAATATCAAATCATCGCCCCGCAAAATGGCGTTGTGGTTAAGGCCATGAAAGCCGGTATTGGCGAAACCATTAAAGAAGGGGATGCCGTGTGTACCATTATGCCACTGGCCACTTCCGATATGGCTGCTGAAATGTATATCCGTGCCATGGACGTACCGCTGGTGAGCAAAGGCCGCAAGGTGCGTATAATTTTTGACGGCTGGCCCGCCATCCAATTCTCAGGCTGGCCCAGTGTTTCGGTTGGAACATTTGGCGGCACCGTTAAGGTAATTGACTATGTAAACTCTAAACCCGGTGAGTTCCGCATCCTGGTTGTACCTGACTCTACCGATACGGCATGGCCCAGGCAACTACGTTTGGGTTCAGGTATTAAAGGTTGGGTGATGCTTGATGATGTACCGGTGTGGTACGAAATATGGCGACAACTTAACGGTTTCCCGCCCAGTTTGTACGAGGAGCCGCTTGATGAGGTGCTCCAGAAAAAACAAGTTCCGGTTAACCAGCAAAAGGATGAAGAAAAGTAATCGGAATTGGTGCTTCATTTTATTAGCAGGTATTTTGGCCTCCGCACAAGGACAAACACCCAGCGATACACTTTTTCGTATTCCAGATACGGCTAAAGTATTTACCATCGAAAACTTTTATGTACTGGTAACACGCTACCACCCGGTAGCCCGGCAAGCGGGATTGTTAAGTGATGTAGCTAAACAGGAGATACGTCTGGCTCGCGGTAATTTCGACCCAAAAGCCGAGGTTACTTACCTGACAAAAAATTTCTCCGATAAAGAATACTATTCCGTTTTCAACGGATCGATTACGTTTAATTCGGTCTTTCCGCTTGACCCGAAAATTGGCGTGGAAAAAAACCTCGGAGAATTTCTGAATCCCGAACGGTACATTTCAAACCAGTTTAACTACCGGCAATTTTATGCCGGCCTTTCAATACCCCTGGGCAGGGGCCTCATAACCGATGATCGCAGGGCCGCCTTACGACAAGCCGAGCTTTTTAAAAGTTTAACCGAAGCCGAACAGGTTAAAATAATTAACAAATTGATGCTGGATGCCGCTTACGATTACTGGAACTGGTTTTACAGTTATTACAATTTCAGGCTGATGAACCGTGGGGTAGTAGTGGCGCAGGAAATTTTCAGGCGAACCAAACTAAATGTAGAACTTGGCGAGAACGCACCCATTGATTCAGTGCAGGCAAAAATAACCTGGCAAAACCGCCTTATACAGCAACAAGAGGCTCTTCTCAATTTTAAAAATGCCGGAGTGCAATTAAGCACCTACCTGTGGGATAGCATTGGTCAACCCGCTTTACTTAATCTCCAATGGGTACCTGTTCCTGAAAAAGAAATACTGATGATGACAGGGGCCGAACTCCAAGAACTGGCAGACCAGGCTCGTCAAAACCACCCTGACTTACGTAAACTTTCCATAACCCTTATGCAACTGGATGTAAGCCGCAGGCTCGCAGCCGAATACCTCAAGCCACGACTCGACCTGAACTATTACTGGCTCAATCAACCTTTTGACCCGCAATGGAACTGGAATACACCGAACACCGAAGATTATAAATTCGGATTGGATTTTAGCATGCCCCTGTTTCTGCGTAAAGAAAGAGCCCGGCTGGCCCAGGTAAAACTGAGAATCAATGCTACGCAATATGAACGAGGCCTTGCCGAACGCGAAGTAGTCAACGCCATACAGGCTACCTATAATTCCCTGATGGCCACCAATACCATCATCACCAACCAGCAGGCCATGGTCGAAAATTATGAACGCCTGTTGCAGGCTGAACTTTTAAATTTTGAAAATGGCGAAAGCGATCTGTTTAAGATCAATATTCAGCTTGAATACCTGCTGCAGGCGCAAACCAAATGGGCCAAGTTGCTGGCCGACTATGAAAAACAAAAAGCGCTGTTGTATTGGGCGGCCGGAGTGCGCAACCTTGGCCGTGAAGGACTCTGACTTTAATCATTCTTCTTGTCGTGAAAAGCACCTTTATACAACGGATCTTCTTTCTTCTTTTGCCGATCAATTTCACGGGCCATAGCCAGCTTTTCTTCCTTCGGTGTTTCGGCTATTACCACCTGAGCCGGTAATTTCTTTACCGGTATCTGCTCGCGAATGAGCGACTCGATTTTACGGATGTGATAAATTTCTGCTTCAGTGGCCAGCGTAATAGCCGTACCGGTTTGAAAGGCCCTTCCGGTGCGTCCAATCCGGTGCACATAATCTTCATATACAATTGGTACATCAAAGTTGATTACATGCGATACCTGCGTTACATCAATGCCCCTGGCGGTTACATCGGTAGAAACCAGTACACGCAAGGCACCTGTTTTAAATTCATTAACCGCGTTGATACGGCTGTTCTGGCCTTTGTTGGAATGAATTACACGAACGGGCCCCAGTTTTTTCCGCTCAATAAACTTAAATACATTATCGGCATTTTCTTTCGTACGTGTAAAAATCAGCACCCGGCTAAACTCCGGTTGCCCAAGTAAATATTCCAGAAAATTAATTTTCGATTTCAGATTAGGAACCTGATACAACACCTGCGTTACCTGAGAAGCCGGAGTTGCCGGTGGCGAAACTTCTATCCGCACCGGGAATACCAAAAATTCCGCGGCCAGTCGCTCAACTTTTTCCGGAAATGTAGCCGAGAACAGCAGGTTTTGTCGCTTGTGGGGTATCACCTCAAAAATTTTCCGCAACTGCGGCATAAACCCCATATCCATCATCCGGTCGGCCTCATCCAAAACAAGGGTTTTAATCTGTTTAGTGGGCAGTTCTCCCTTTAGGTACAACTCCATAAACCTGCCCGGGGTAGCTACCACAACATCCACTCCTTGTTGAAGTACCTCAATTTGGCTTTTAGGCCCGATGCCGCCATAAAGGGCCAGTATCCGCAAATCGGTATGTACGGCCAGCTGCCGGGCATGCCCGGCAATCTGCACAACAAGTTCCTTTGTGGGGGCCAGAATAAGCGCACGCGGTTCAATACCTGCCGCAAATTTTACGTTCATCAAAATCGGTAACAGGTAAGCAGCTGTTTTTCCGGTTCCGGTTTGGGCAATGCCAATTACCTGTTGACCGGAGAGAATTACCGGAATACATTTTCGTTGTATTTCAGTAGGTTGTTCATAGCCCAGGGCAGCTACCGCGTTCAGCAATTGCCGGTTCAGTTTCAAATCCGCAAATGAAACTTCTTTCATTACCTTTGGCGCCATGAAATCAACACTAATCGTTAATGCAAATATAGTTAACGAAGGTAAGGTCGTTCAGGGTGATGTTTTGATTAAAGGTCCGTTCATTGAACGCATCGGAGGCGATTTGCAAAGCCTGCGGGCCGATGCCGTTATTGACGCAAAAAACAAGTACCTGTTGCCCGGAGTTATCGATGACCAGGTGCACTTTCGCGAACCCGGCTTAACCCATAAAGGCACCATTTACACCGAAGCAAAAGCGGCTGTTGCCGGTGGCATTACTTCGTACATGGAAATGCCCAACACCAACCCACCGGTTTTTACCCAACAACTCCTTGAGGATAAGTATCAAATTGCCGCCCGGCATTCATTGGCCAATTATTCGTTTTATATCGGTGCCTCTGATAGCAACCTGGAAGAAGTTCTAAACACAAATCCGGCTAATGTATGCGGGTTGAAAATTTTTATGGGCTCATCAACCGGCAACTTGTTGGTAGATGATCCAAAGGTATTGGAGCAGTTCTTTGCCAATGTGCCGTTGCTCATTGCCACGCATTGCGAGGACGAGCCAACTATCAGAAAAAATTCAGAAGATTACCGTGCAAAATATGGTGAGCAGGTTCCCGTTAACCTGCACCCGAAAATTCGCAGCACTGAAGGTTGCATTAAATCATCAACACTTGCTATGGAACTGGCCCGCAAGCACGGCACCCGTCTGCACATCCTGCATATTTCTACAGCCCAGGAAGCCAGGATGTTTGATGCCGGCCCAATAACCGGTAAAAAAATAACAGCCGAAGCCTGCATTCATCACTTATGGTTTAATGATTCTGATTACGATCGGCTGGGCATGTTCATTAAGTGGAACCCGGCAATCAAAACTGTGGCCGACCAGCAAGCTATTTGGCAGGCCCTGCTTGAAAACCGGATTGATGTAATCGCTACCGACCATGCCCCGCATACCATAGAAGAAAAAAACAATTCTTATTTCAATGCACCTTCCGGTGGCCCCTTAGTTCAACACAGCCTGGTGGCCATGCTGGAATTTTATCATCAGCGGAAAGTTTCGCTGGATTGGATCGTGAACAAAATGTGCCACGCCCCGGCTTTACTATTTGCTGTTGAAAAGCGTGGCTTTATCAAGGAGGGTTATTTTGCCGACCTGGTACTGGTTAATCCGGATGCCCCCTGGAAAGTTGAAAAGAGCAATATTTTGGCTAAATGCGGCTGGTCGCCTTTCGAAGGAACCACTTTTCGCTCAGAGGTAACGCATACGTGGGTATCGGGACATTTGGCTTATGCACAGGGTACGTTTAACGAATCGCAGAAGGGCATGCGGCTTACCTTTAACCGGTGACTTTGTAATTCTGAGCAAGCTGGCTAACTTTGCCGTCCTTCCCGCCTTGGCGGGATGATGGTGGACGTAGCTCAGTTGGTTAGAGCATCAGATTGTGGTTCTGAGGGTCGTGGGTTCGAGTCCCATCTTCCACCCTTCTATTCAAACCAGTGGTGCATAATTACGATTTGCACCTATTAGTTTACTCTTCTGCCACTCAAAACATTTTAATAGCTGAGTAAACAAAAAAAACATAACCTCGTGTACTAGCCCGAGATTTTATGGATCAACGCATCATTAACCTGTTTGATGAATACACGCACAAACCGCTTACGCGCGAAGAATTCATTAAAAAACTAACCCTGCTTACGGGCAGCACGGCTGCCGCCATGGCTACCCTGCCGCTGCTGGAAGTGAATTATGCCCATGCCGCTACCGTTCCGTTGCAGGACGACCGGCTCTTTACCGAATATGTTAACTATGCAGGGGCTGATACCGATGTAATGCAGGCTTATGTGGCCCGGCCAAAAAAGAAAGGAAAATATGCCGCAGTAATGGTTATTCATGAAAACCGGGGCCTCAACCCGCATATTGAAGATGTAACCCGCAGGATGGCACTGGAAGGGTTTTTAGCTTTTGCGCCCAATGCCCTGGCGCCCCTTGGCGGAACGCCCGAAGATGCCGACAAAGCCCGTGAACTTTTTCAAAAACTGGACGCAAAAAAAACCATTACCAACTTTGCCAAGGGCTTTGATTACCTGAAAACCCGTAAAGACTGCAACGGTAAATTCGGGTGCATTGGTTTTTGCTGGGGCGGTGCCATGACCAACAACATGGCGGTGCATGTACCCACGCTGCGGGCAGCCGTGCCCTACTACGGGCGCCAGCCTGAAGTTACCGATGTTCCCAGAATTAAAGCGGCTTTACTGTTGCACTATGCCGAAATGGATGAGCGGGTTAATGCCGGCATACCGGCATTCGAAGAAGCGTTAAAAACGGCCGGTGTCAGCTACACCATCCACATATACAAAGGTGCGCAACATGCTTTTAATAACGACACGGCTCCTACACGCTACAATGCCGAAGCGGCCCAACTGGCCTGGTCAAGAACCATTGCATTCTTGAAAGAAAAACTGAAGTAATCTCCGTTTGATTTGACCCCGTACTTTTTTTCTGTAAGTTTATTCGGTGATTACCTGCACAGAATTTGACACCTGGCCGGTTGACCGGAAAGTAAAAATGCTCTATGAGCATGGGTCATTTGTTATGGCCATTCGCTACTACGGTTATAAGGTAAACTTATACCTGCTTAATAATTTTTTTGTAGAGGTGTTTGTTAACCACAAGCACGCCTGTATTGAAAAGGTTACGCTACTGGACACCTCCCACAGCCGGATGAAATTTTATTCGGACCAGATTAAACTGCCGGTTGAAATTCAATAAAAAAAGAAACCCCGATGATTCCATCGGGGTTCTACTAACTGACTTTGTGTTTATCTATGCTTTAAGCGGTGGCCGCAGTTGACTCTTCAAACTTGGTGGAGGTTTTAAGGGTAACTGTTTTCTTGGCTTTGTATCCGCAGTAGGTGCACTGGTAATGCTTTAACAATTCACCTTCTTCGGTAGGCGTAGGTGTTTTTAAAATCTCTTCTTTTACCACTTTAAATGTCTGGTAATTGCACTCGGGGCATTCCAAAGCATGTAGGTGGCCTGCGTATTTTTCAATTTTAATGTACCCTGTTTCTTCATCTTTCCATACATCATAATCAATGGAGAAAACATTTTCTTCAGCCTGCATACCTTCATCCAGGTAAGCATCCTCTTCTTCTTCGCTGAGCAGCTTCATGGCCTTACCGGTTTTAGGCGAAATACGCGGTTGGTACCGCAGCGCTTTAAGGCGTTTTTCAATAAAGAAGGGATAGTAAAACTTAAGCAGGTTCTGAATAATCAGGGCAACAATCAGCCCCATGGAAACCGTAGTAAATACCCTAACAAATATCCAGAGGGCATTCAGTTCCTCAATATTTGAGTTGGCGTAAAAGCAGCAACCCACAATAAGAATAATGGAGGCAATCCACAGCAGATTAATCTCGCTCTTGTTGATGTAATCATATTTAAGCTTCGGGTCCTTCGTTATCCCCAGCTTAACGATATGACCGAGAACAATCAGTAAAGCAAGCGCCCAGCATCCAAACGCGATGTTTTGTGCCAGTCTGTTCCATGGTTCGTATTCTCGTACAAGTTCTTCCACCATAAGGGTATTGGTTTTAGTATATCTTACAAATATAGAATTGCCACGTCACTTCACAAGTAGGACAAGCCTCCAAAAGGCCAAAAGCATCACAATTTAATACACTTTTAGTAAAAAAATCAAAAAAACAGCCTCTTTTCCGGCCTATTTGAGCCTTGCGGGCTAAATATCCTCCACGCTATCTAAAAAAAGCCTAAGCACACGAATGATTCCGGCCTCATCTTCCAGCATGCCCATGTGCGCAACACCCTGAAGCACAGTAAACACAGGTTGCTGACAACGTTGAGCCTGTTCGGCAATACTCTCTACCGAAATCAGGCGGTCGTGTTCACCGGCAAGCAGCAATACCTTGCCCTTAAAGTCAGCCAGCAGATCGGTCCGGTCGGGCCGGTCGCGCATAGCATGTGTGTAAGCAATAAGGGTTTGCAGCGGAGTTGTCTTACCCATGCTTACAACTTCGGCAATCCGGGGGTGTTGGAGATTGGCAAATAACGGAGGGATAAATGACTCAATGAAAGGATTAACCCCATGCTCTTTAACAAATTCAACAACGCGGTTACGGTTAGCTTTTTTCTCTTCCGTATCGGCATATGCTGTGGAGTGTACTAATCCAAATGCTGCCAGCAAGTCTGGTCTTTTTTGGGCAATAGCCAGTGTAATGTAGCCACCAAGGCTATGGCCAAATACGATGCACCTGGAAACCCGGATTGATTCTAACCACTGGATGATTGCATCAGCAATTTCATCAAGTGATTCCGGCACGGCTGAAAGTTTGCTGTTCCCAAAGCCAGGCAGATCAACGGCCAGCAGGCGCCATGAATCCTGCAGGTGAGCTACAACACCTTGCCAGATCTGATTAGTCTCACAAAAGCCATGAAGAAATACAACCGGAAACCCTTTACCCTGATCGGTGAAATAAACAGGCAACATTATCCAACAGGCGTATTGACGCGCTCAAGCATGTGGAGTACAGCCTGCCGGATACCCTCTGGTCCGAAGCCGCACTCATTATGCAATTCAAGTTGTTCACCGTGTTCAACAACCCTGTCGGGTATACCCAGGCGCTTAACTTCCGCCTGGTACTGATGGTCGGCCATAAATTCAAGTACCGCGCTTCCAAACCCTCCCTGAATGCAGCCATCTTCAACGGTAACAACTTTTTTGAAGGTGGTGAATACTTCATGCAACATCGCTTCGTCTAAAGGCTTTACAAAACGCAAATCATAATGCGCTATATCCAGCCCCTGCTTCGCCAGGTTTTCGCATACTGTTACCGCATAATTGCCGATGTGCCCAATGGTAAGGATGGCCAGATCTTTTCCGTCACGGATCTTTCGCCCGGTTCCGATCTTCACTTCTTCAAAAGGTGTTTTCCAGTTGGGCATAACCCCTTGCCCACGCGGATACCGGATGGCAAAGGCCTGTTTGCTTCGCGGCAACGATGCGGTGTACATCAGGTTACGGAGTTCTGCTTCGTTCATCGGAGCAGATACGATGATGTTGGGTAAGCACCGCAGGTAGGCAATATCATAGGCACCGTGGTGAGTAGGGCCATCTGCACCGGCAAATCCTGCGCGGTCGAGGCAGAAATTAACGGGCAGGTTCTGAATGCATACATCATGCACCACCTGATCATACGCTCGTTGCATAAACGAGCTGTAGATATTACAGAACGGTATCAGGCCCTGCGTAGCAAGCCCGGCCGAAAATGTAACCGCATGTTGCTCGGCAATGCCCACATCAAATGCCCGGTTGGGCATTTCCTTCATCATGATGTTCATGGATGACCCTGATGGCATAGCCGGGGTGATACCCATAATTTTATCGTTGGCCCTGGCCAGTTCAACTAAGGTGTGGCCGAACACGTCCTGGTACTTGGGGGGCTGCGGTGAATCGTGAACTTTCTTATGGATTTCACCGGTAATTTTATCGAACGTGCCCGGGGCATGCCAGGTAGTTGCATTACCTTTCTCGGCCGGACCATAGCCTTTACCCTTTACGGTTATACAATGGAGTATTTTAGGGCCTTTTATTTCTTTCAGATCGTTGAGCACACCTACCAGGTGGTTCACATCGTGTCCGTCAACCGGGCCGAAGTACCGCAGGTTAAGTGATTCAAACAGGTTGCTCTGGCTCAGCACCGTTGACTTAATTCCGTTCTCCACTTTGGAGACAATCTCCTGTGCGCTTTTTCCGAAGGTTGATAGTTTTCCCAGCAGGTTCCAAACTTCGTCCTTTAATTTGTTGTATGCTCTCGAGGTTGTGATATCGGTAAGGTAATCTTTAAGTGCACCCACATTCGGGTCAATCGACATGCAATTGTCGTTCAGGATGATGAGCAGGTTCGTGTTGGAAACCCCTGCATTGTTTAGTCCTTCGAAGGCAATGCCACCGGTTAAAGCACCATCACCAATAACCGCAATGTGTTGTTTGTTATCGAGTTTCAGGTATTTTGAAGCTTCGGCCATGCCCAACGCTGCCGAAACCGAAGTAGATGAATGACCCACGCCAAACGCATCATAGATGCTCTCTGATCGCTTTGGAAAACCCGATATACCTCCATAAAAGCGGTTTGTATGAAATACATTGCGCCTGCCTGTAAGTATTTTATGGCCGTAGGCCTGGTGGCCCACATCCCATACCAACTGATCATACGGTGCATTGAAAACATAATGAAGGGCAACGGTTAGCTCCACTACACCAAGACTGGCACCGAAATGACCTCCGTAAATAGATACATTATCAATGATAAAGTGCCGAAGCTCATCACAAAGCTGAACGAGTTTTTCCTGATCGAGTTTTTTCAGATCATCAGGACTGTTGATTTTGGCCAGCAGCGGTCCGGGTGTTATCAGCATACAGGTTTGGGTTCGATTTACCGGTTAAAACAACAGAATGAAGGTAAGTGTTTGATTTTAAGCAACAAAAAGTTCCGATTCAGCCTGCAAAGATAGATAATTAGCCGGATGCTGCGCTTCGGGCCTATTTTATCAATACCTTTGCTACGCATGACGACCACTGCCGAGAATTTTGAGATTAAACTCCCGCTTTTTGAGGGGCCTTTTGACCTGCTGCTATTCTTTATTGAACGGGACGAACTGGATATTTATGACATCCCGATTTCCAAAATCACTACCGATTTTCTGAGTTATCTCCACCACATGGAGAACCTTAATATTGAAGTAGCCAGTGAGTTTATTTTGGTTGCGGCTACCCTCATGCGCATTAAATCGAAAATGCTGTTACCACGCCCGCAACTTGATGAACAGGGAAATGAAATTGACCCTCGCGAAGAACTGGTAAAACATCTGCTGGAATATAAAAAATACAAATCCGTAATCGACTCCTTCCAGAAAATGGAAGAAGCCGAACTGGCCAAAGAAAAGCGCGGCAACCTGATGAAAGAAATCAAATCGCTGGCTGCCAGCAGCAATGTGGAGGCCGAACTGCAGGATGTGGACCTCTTTAAATTGATGACGGTGTTTGAAAAAGTGCTCAGGCGGTACGAGTACGAAAAAAACCGGCCTGTACACCAGGTTATTCAGTACCCGTATACACTGGAAGGACAAAAGGAGTATATCCTTAATGAAGTTACACGCAAGGAGCGCGTTTCGTTTACTGATATTATTGCCGCCTACAACACCCGCATAGCGCTGATCTTTAACTTCCTGGCCATATTGGAATTGCTTGCTTTGGGTGACCTGAACATCCAGGTAGGCGAAGGCTATAATAATTTCTGGATTTCGCGGGCCGAAGGGGGCGTGGGCTAATGCTTGTCAAATACGGAATTTAATTCCATATTTGACAAGTAGTATCAAGGCCATGATCCCCCGCGCTGCACAAAAAAAACTAAAGGCCCTTGCCCGTAAATTTCCTGCGGTAGGTTTATTGGGTCCACGTCAATCCGGCAAAACAACGTTGGCTAAATCATTGTTTCCAAAAAAACCGTACATCAGTTTTGAAAACCAGGATAACGTACTATTTGCCACCGGTGATCCACGCGCCTTCCTCCGGCAATTTAAAACCGGTGCCATCTTCGATGAAGTACAACGGGTTCCTTCGCTGTTGGCTTACCTGCAACAAGTAATTGATGAGTCGGCAACAACGGGCCGGTTTGTATTAACTGGTTCACACAACTTGCTGCTGCTCGAAAAAGTAACTCAAACCCTGGCTGGACGGGTAGCCTTTATTAACCTGCTGCCTTTTAGCCAGACTGAACTTGGAACAACACCATTTGCCCGTCAAGAGTTGTATCAATTTATTTTAAATGGTGGTTACCCGCGTTTATACGATAAGAAAATAAAGCCTTCGGACTATTACCCAAACTACCTGCTAACCTATGTGGAGCGGGATGTACGCCAGATTAAGAACATTAATAATCTTGGTGTTTTTCAGCGCTTTCTCAAAGTATGCGCCACCCGGGTGGGGCAGGTTGTAAACTACGCATCCATCAGTAACGATTGCGGCATTGATCAAAAAACTGCTCTAAACTGGATGGGTATTCTGGAAGCTAGTTTCATCGCTTTCAGGCTTCAACCGTTTTATAATAACCTTGGGAAGCGCCTGTTGCAAATGCCTAAATTATATTTTTACGATACCGGGATTTGCTGTTCGCTGCTTGAAATTGAAAATGTAAAACAAGTTGCTAATCATCCGCTTACCGGTGCTTTAGTTGAGAATGCCGTAATCCTGGAGTTATTAAAACAACGGTTTAATAATGGACTGCGCAGTAATTTGTATTACTGGCGAGACCGCACCGGAAATGAGATTGATGTCCTCATCGATCAACCCACCCAGGTTATTCCGGTTGAAATAAAAACCGCGTCTACTTTTCATACCGATTTCTTAAAGGGAATCCGTTATTGGAAAAATATCAACCCCAAAACCAAAGACAGCTACCTGATTTACACAGGCAAGCCGGCTCAATTTAACGGCACCACAGTGTTGAATTGGCATACCCTCAACCAACTTAAAGGCTGATGACCTTGCAGTTTTTACTCTTTACCCGGCCGGGCATTGTATTCATCAACCAACCCCCCTGTTAAGCGCACCAGGTCGGTACGCCTGGCCAATACCGAAAACACGGCCAGGTAATTTTCCAGCGCAGCGTTCTGGTAATTTTCTTGTACAATCCGAAGGTCAATGGCGCTGAGGGCGCCATTTTTGTACCGTTCGTTGGCAAGGGACAGGTTGAGTTCGGCCGCCTGCAGTTTTATCCGGGCAATCTGCGCCAACTGGCGCAACAGGTTGTAGTTATCATAGGTGATCAGCAAATCATTTTGCAGGGACAGCTTGAGTTGGTCAACACTTAATTGGGCAATTCGCTCCCGTACCCGTGCATTCTCTACGTTGCGATGAATCTGGCCTCCATTAAACAAAGTATAACGCAAACTAAAGTTGCCATAAGCACCATACGAATAACCATCGTTGGTTTGGTTGACCAGTATACGGGAAGGTACGGTGTTCGTTACCGGAAAGGCCGGATCGCCATTAACATACCCTACCGTGTTGGTAACCAGCGGGCCTGTGTTTGAACCGAAATTAGCGTTCAATCGATCGAGCGATCCGTTAGCACCCACATTCAGCGATATGGTGGGATATCTGTCAGAAAGAGCCGAACCGGTTGCGATGCGCAGCAACTCCTGGTTAATGTATTGATTACGCAAATTTGTATTGGTGCTGCTCATCTTGGCGGTCATGGTGGGCAGGTCGTACGTTTCATCAATAAACTGCAGCGAGTCGGTGAGCATGTATTCTTTCGTGATGGGCTCGTTTAACAACAGGTTAAGGTTGCGCAGCGAATTGACATATACCTGCTCCTGCAACAGGTAATTGGTCGAGTCGGTTAGGTAATTGTTCTGCTCCTGTAAAACATCGAAGGTAATAGCTCCGCCAAGGTCCTTTCTCAGTTTAACATATTCCAGCCGCTCGCGCGAAAAATCCATTACACGCTTACGCACCAAGGTACGTTCGCGCTCCAGCAACGATTGGTAGTATGATAGTATAATGGACTGAATAACCTGCTCAATGACCAGCGTTGCATTTCCGTAGCTGAGTTGTTCCAGTTGCTCCAGCCTTCGCTTTGACAACCGGATGAAAAATCCATCGAACAGCACAAATTGTACATCCAGCTGGCCATTCACGTTATCTGAAATATTCCGGCCAGGAACAGCAAACGGGTTGGCCGGCTTTCGCTCGGTAACGCTGTTGTTCTGGTTCACGTTCAGGTTTATTGCAGGCAAAGCGCCCGCCTGACCCCAGTTGTTGTTCCGATCAGCAATATCAATCTCCAGTTTTTGAATCTGAACATCGAGGTTATTTTGTAAGCCCAGTTCAATAGCCCGGGCAAGACTTAGTTGCTCTTGCGCATTTACCATCAAACTCCAGGCAAGCAGTTGTGCAACAAAAATGCTTCTCATGATCATGCAATTGAAACTCTTCCTTGTTTGCTGCTGAAGTAGGAATAAATGGCCGGAATGATAAATAAGGTGAGCACGGTTGCAAACAACATTCCACCGATAACCGCAAGGCCCATGGATACCCGGCTTTCTGAACCGGCACCCAGGGCCAAGGCTATTGGCAAAATACCAAGGATGGTTGACAGGCTTGTCATGATGATGGGCCGAAAGCGCGATTCAGCCGCATCAATTACCGCATCGAACCGATTCATGCCTTGCTCCTTGCGCTGATTGGCGAACTCAACGATAAGAATACCGTTTTTGGTAACCAGCCCAATCAGCATGATGATTCCAATCTGACTGAAAATGTTGAGTGTTTGGTTAAAATACCAAAGCGATAACAAAGCTCCCGCCAGCGCCAGCGGCACAGTAAACATAATGATAAACGGGTCGCGAAAACTTTCGAATTGCCCCGCCAATACCAGGTAAATAATTGCAAGCGCAATAAAAAACGCCTGGTATATAGTTGATGAACTTTCTACAAACTGCCGGGAAGCGCCATCCAAACTTGTGGTATAGGTCTCATCCAGCACTTCACCGGCAATGCGCTCCATTTCTTTAATACCATCTCCCAACGCCACCCCATTGGCCAACTGTGCACTAACTTTGGCTGAAGAGTATCGGTTAAACCGGTATAACTGGGGCGGGTTGCTGCTCTCCTGCATGGTAACCAGGTTATCCAACTGCACCAGTTCTCCACGCCTGTTTTTTACGTACAATGTTTTTAAATCCAGTGGCTCATCCCGGTTGGCACGTTCAACCTGGCCGATGATTTGGTATTGTTTGCCATCCATAATAAAATAACCAAAGCGTGAGCCGCTCAGTCCTAATTGCAGCGTTTGCGCTATATCAATAATGTTTACACCAAGGTTACGGGCTTTTTCGCGGTTAATGTTGATGTTGATCTCAGGCTTGTTGAATTTCAAATCGAGGTCAACAAAAGCAAACTTCGGGCTGGCGCTTGCTTTCGCCATAAACTCGGGCAGTACGGCCTTTAGCTTTTCCAGTTCAGCAGCCTGGATAACAAACTGCACCGGAAATCCTCCGCGCCTGTCGCCTATGGTTTGGGCCTGGGTTACAAATGTGCGCACGCCACTGTATTTGCGCACCTTTTTGGTTACTTCGTCAACAATGGCTTGCTGGGTGCGGGTACGTTCCTGTGGATCTTTTAAGATTACCCGCACAAATCCGGAATTTACACCTGAGCCGCCAAAGCCTGGAGCCGTAACGCTCACCAGTCCCTGGTACTCGGGCACTTCCTGTTGAACAAAGCTGGTTAGTTCACGCACATAGGTATCCATGTATTCAAAGGTGGCGCCTTCGGGAGCTTGTGCCTGAAGGCGGAATTCACTGCGGTCTTCCATCGGGGCCAGTTCAGAGGGGAGTATCATGCCGAAGTAGTAAATCAGCCCGCCCGCGATGAGGATGATGACAAAGGCCAGCCAGCGGAATTTCATAAATGATTTCAGTGCATTGCTGTATCCGTTGGTAAGCCAGTTAAAGAAGGGTTCAGTAACCACATACAGCCATGTTTGCTTTTCGCGTTTTTTGAGCAGTTTTGAGCTCATCATGGGCGTAAGTGTAAGCGAAACAAAGGACGAGATAACAACAGCACTCGCCACCACAAGTCCGAATTCACGGAACAACCGGCCGGTTAAACCTTGCAGAAAGATAACCGGCAAAAACACGGCCACCACGGCTACAGTTGTTGAAATTACTGCAAAATAAATTTCCGTGGAGCCCCGTTTTGCGGCATTCACCGGATCCTCACCTTCCTCCACTTTGGTGTAAATATTCTCAAGCACCACAATGGCATCGTCAACCACCAATCCGATGGCCAGCACGATACCCAGCAACGTAAGCACGTTAATGGTAAACCCAAGCAGGTACATAACAAAGAATGCACCGATAAGCGAAATGGGAATGGTAACTACAGGGATTAACGTGGTGCGCCAGTCGCGAAGGAAAATAAAGATAATGGAAAGCACAAGAATGAAGGCAATAAGGATAGTCTCCTGTACTTCAGCGATTGATGCAAGTATGTATTGGGTTGAGTCATAGCTCATCTGGTAAGTAATGTCACCCGGTAAGTCGCGTTTGATTTCATCCAGTTTTTTATACAACCGTTGTGCAATATCAATATTGTTGGCACCGGGTTGGGCTACTACGGCCAGGGCCACACCGGGTACCCCGTCTCTGCGCAAGATAGTCCGTTCATTTTCAGGGTAAAGTTGCGCATAGCCCACATCGCGGAAGCGCACAACCTGGTCTCCGCTTTCCTTAATAATAAGGTTATCGAAATCTTCAACCGTTGTGAGGCGCCCCATGGTACGTACGGTTAATTCGGTAGCCTGGCCCTCTACGCGGCCTGAGGGAAGTTCAACGTTTTCGCGGTTCACCGCCTGAAGTACATCAGACGGGGCCAACTTAAGCGAAGCCAGTTTTATCGGATCCATCCACAGCCGCATGGAGTAACGCTTCTGCCCCCAGATTTGAACCGAGCTGATACCCGGAATAGTCTGTAACCGCTCTTTGAAAATATTTTCGGTGATACGCGAAAGTTCCAGCGGGTCGCGCTTGTCACTCATTACTGTTAAAAACATAATCGGGCTTGAATCGGCATCGGCCTTTTCAACCACAGGTGGGTTCACATCGGGTGGCAGGCGGTTTAATGCGCCTGAAACCTTGTTGCGTACATCGTTTGCCGCAGCCTCCAGGTCAATGCCCAGTTCAAACTCAACCGAAATATTGCTTCTGCCCTCCCGGCTGGTTGATGTTATCATTTTAATACCCTGAATGCCGTTGATGGCTTCTTCGAGCGGCTCGGTTATTTGCGACTCGATGATATCGGCATTTGCCCCGACATACGTTGTTGAAACGGATATTACGGGCGGGTCAACGCTGGGAAACTCGCGCACACCCAGGTAAGAAAACCCAATCAATCCGAAAAGGATGATAACCAGTGACATCACAATGGATAACACCGGGCGGTTAATGCTTATGGTTGACAGACTTGCCACTGCTATTACACTACTGGTTGATTAAATTTACCTGTACCGGAAGCCCCTGACGTAATTGCAGGATGCCGGTAGTAATCAACGTATCGCCTTCTCTCAGGCCGTTAACAATTTCTACATACCGATCAGTTCGCAAACCAATTTCAACTTTTGATTCGTTGGCCTTGCCCGAAGCAGCAACAAAAACTTTATGTCCCTGCATTTCGGGCACCAGTGCTTCTGACGGCACCAGCAATGCGTTATCAATCGTTTCCAAAATCAACTCAACCCGAACAAACTGCCCCGGCAACAGCAGGCCCTCGGGGTTATCGGCCAGTGCCCGCACTTTCAGCGTACGGGTATTTAAATCAATTTGTGGCTCAACGGCATACACCTCGCCTTCCAGCACACGTGGATCGTTTTCGATGGTAAACCTTATTTTTTTCCCGCTGCGCACCTGGGTACTGTACCGGCCCGGAACGCTGAAATCAATTTTTGCCGGAGTGAGGCTATATAATGTAGCTACCGTGGTGTTGGAGTTAACATAAGCTCCTTCGCTCACAAACCGTAACCCGATAACACCATCAAACGGTGCAATGATGCGGGTTTTGGCAAGTTGGGCCTCGAGCAGTTTAATATCGGCAATGGTGGTGTTGAGTCTGTTTAACGCGTTGTCGTACTCTTCCTGGCTAATGGCATCTTTCTCCAGCAGCTTGCGCTGCCGGTATTCATTATCCTGATTTAACTTTTGGTTGTAGCGTTGTTTTTGAAGTTGAGCAACGAGTTCATCATCATTTATTTCAAGCAACAACTGTCCTTTTTTTACAGGCTTTCCCTCTTCAAAATAAATTTTTGATATTTTACCTGACGATTCAACCCGCAATTCAAGCGACTCATTCGGCAAGACTGAACCGGTAAAAACCAGCTTGTTATCCAGTTTTTCGGGTTTAAGTATAACTGCATTCACCTGAAGCGCCACCGGACCCTGGGACGGGCCGCCTGCCTGGGGCACTTTTTCTTTTTCGCTGAATAAATTCAGTTTAGGAAGCGCCACCAGAAAAATAATGGCCAGTACAATTACTATAGTAAGGATTTTCTTCTTCATTAACTCACAGGGAATCTATCCATTCAACTTCTGAAAGTGCTCATGCAAGGCTATCACTTGCGGAACAACCAATTGTGTTTCGTCATTCACAATAACAAAATCAGCACGTTTTCGTTTCTCTTCATCGCTAAGTTGGCTTGCGATAATATTTAAAATTTGCTGCCGGCTTCGGTGCGGGTCGCGTTTAAGCACGCGTTTAATCCTTACCTCTTCAGGCGCATAAACCACTACAACCTTGTCCAGCGCGGTGTATGAACCGGCCTCAAACAACAGCGCAGCTTCTTTGATAACATATCGGCTGTTTCGTTGTTGCTCAACCCACCTCCTATAATCGGCACCAACCGCAGGATGAACCAGGCTGTTCAACAAGGATAACCTGTCGGCATTACCAAAAACGGTTTGAGCCAGGTACTCATTGTTTAAGCTGCCATCCTGCCGGTACGACAAACTTCCGAATTCTTTCTTAATGGCTGCGATGAGTATTCCATCGGAGGTCATTACGGATTTCGCACGGCTGTCGGCCTCGTAAACGGGCACACCCAACAAGTTAAAGATCCGGCATACAAGGCTTTTACCCGACCCGATTCCACCTGTTATACCAATTTGCAGGGGCATAATTACTTAATAGGATACGGAAACTGTATCAACCCTTACTACCCGGCTGTACTTAGGCAGGCCGGCAATGCGTGGCGCAATTTTATGATGGCCCGGAGGTACTGACTGTAAGTCAATTACTGCATACATCGAATCGGCACGCATTAATTTTACCAGCGATGCCGGTGTTAAAAAAGTAACACTAACCTGGCTGGCTTCTGCTGCCACACGTAACCGGTCAGGCACATGAATCAACTTAAGCGGGCAGGTATGCGTTACTTCCTCCATATTCTCAACCCGAAACGCTACACGTACAACAGGCGGAGTACGCGTAATAAATTCCGTGCCGGTATCAACTTCTATAAGATCATCAAAATCAGTCTTTATCCGTTCATCGGGCAATACCAACGACAAGGTGGCAGGCAAGGCATTGATGGCGCTTTCAGGGCCTTCAACCAGCACCGAGTCCGGAATAATTGTAATGGGGCCGGCTATTCCGTAATTTCGTTGAATAAATTTATCGGCTGAATCAACTGCCAGTTTTATAATCCGTTTGGATTTATGGTTTATATCCAGGTAAATGGTGTCGGTTAACACATAGTTAATCTGAAGTCCCTCCAACTGGGTGGAGAACAACGGTGGTAAGCTGGATCCAACTATTTTTTTCACTTCGGCCGGTCGCTCCAATGGGATTACGAGTGGTGGAACTTTAAGACCGGAGCTTCTCCGAAAGAGGTCCCATCCGTTGCCACTCACATTGAGTCGGATTTTTTCAGGGAGATCCTTTACCGGAATGTACTTACCGTGATCATAATCGAACACGATAGGAAACCCGATGTTAGCCGAATAATTTTTATTGAGTGCATTAAAGAACCAAAATACCGTGGCGGCAAAAACGCACAATAAAATCGCCTTCCAGTTTTTTTTGTTGAATCGAAACAGGTTGAATATCGAGTTTACAAATCCCATCCGGGTTTTTACTTCTTGTTGGCTGCACGGCTGGCTTCCAGCGAAATGGCCGACTTGTTGAACCGGATGCGTCCGCCCTTTTCAACTTCGAGGATAAAGGTATCGCCTTCGAGTTCAGCCACCCGGCCATGGGCACCGCCAATGGTTACCACATAATCGCCCTTTTTAATCTCATCAATAAATTTTTTCTGCTCTTTTGCTTTTTTCTGTTGCGGCCTGATCATAAAGAAATAAAAGATCAGGATCATCAGGCCCATCATAATGTAGAAACTGTAGTTACTACCCTGGGCCGTTGCTTGAAGAATAATGGCGTTCATGGATTATCGTTAAAATTCAGGCTGGCAAAGTTAGGCCATAAAAGCAAGCATCCCAAACCTGCAGGGCCTGGGATGCTTACCTGATGATATTAATAAAAATTACTGCTTCGGACCGGTTGCCTGATCTTTGGGGGTAACCATGGCTTTAAACCGAAGCGTTGTTGTTTTAGGCCAGGTGTTGGCCGTTACCGTAATGGTTTTATTCTGAATGTTGGGCTTGCCATTGCTGTCAAACTCGGCCTTCACAAAGCCTTCGCCTCCTACCGGTATCGGATCTTTCGACCACTCCGGCACGGTACAACCGCATGACGGCTGGGCGCTTTGGATGATGAGCGGGGCTTCGCCTGTGTTTTTAAACTTGTACGTATAGGTTACTTTTTGTCCTTCGTTAATGGTACCAAAGTCGTGTTCGGTTTTCTCGAAGGTGATTACCGGCAGCGGGCCTTCCGGTTTTTGTTCGGGCTGGGCCGCCTGTTCAGTTGGCGTAAAGGTAGGCGATTGACTCTTGCCTCCCTCCAGTTGCGAAAGCCTGGCTTCGAGCGCGGCTATCTTTTTCTCAGCGTCTTTGTCTTTACAAGCCACGGCCGCACCGGCTATTGCAACAAATACTATCCATCGTGTTTTCATATCGCTATAACGTTTATTAACCTTTTCCTTTTTTACCTTTAATCTGCCCCAAAAGTTCATCCACATCTTCCAGTAGTTTTTCGGCTTTTAATTTGGCATCGTCCACCACGCGCTGGCCTTGCGATTTGGCCTCGCTGGTAAGCGGTGTTTCTTTACCGTCAATCAGGTCGTTAACCAGATTTTGAAGCATGTTTCTGTACTTTTCCAGTTGGAACGACAATTTCTGCCGGGTGTTAATTCCCTTATCGGGCGCGTACAAAATGCCGATGATCGCCCCGGCTGCTGCGCCCGCCAGAAAGGCCAGTAGTGTATTTCCTCCGCGTTTACTCATAATTGTACAAATTTCTAAACAAACCTCACGATTACAACGTGTGGGGGCTAAATCGGTTCGAAAACCGCGTAAAAATACCACTGTACGGTTTATTGTAACCCAAGGGGCTACAAGTTTACACATTTAAAACGGATTACTTATTGTCAATCAGGCCGCGGCCGCTCTTCTTCAGTGTTCCGGCCGATTTCAACTCTTTTGAAATGACATCCAGGATGCCGTTAACGAACTGCCGGCTTTTGGGGGTGCTGTAGTTTTTGGCCAGTTCGATGTACTCGTTAATGGTTACTTTAACGGGTATGCTTGGAAAGCCGGTAAGTTCGGCCAGGGCCATTTCAAGGATTATCCGGTCGGTAAGCGGCAGGCGGTCCACTTCCCAGTTGCGGGTGTTTTTGGCTATCTGCTGTTTAAGAGCTTCGGGCAGGTTAGCCGAATCGGTAAACAGTTTTTCGATGAACTCCCGGTCATCATCCCAGTTTAGAGAAAGTTCGTGCAGATGAAGTGGTTTTTGCGATTGCGGGTCGAATGATTTAACTGTTTTCTCTACCATGCCTTTCACAATATCCCGATCCTCAGCCCACCGTAATATTTCCGATTCAAAGAATTCGTTAATCACGGTTTTACCGAGGATGACCTTTCTAAATAAATGGTTGATTAGTTTTTTCTGCTCGTCAACCGATGGATTTTTCTTATCCAGATAGTCCATGTAGTCGGCATCCTGTTTAACCACATCGCGAAGCCAAAGTTTAACCAGGTTTGCGCGCGATGCCCACTGGCTAGCTGCTTTTGAGTTTCGGGCTTTCAGATCTTCGCTTTCACGAAAGGCTGTTATCCAGGCGTTGTTCAGAAAATTTTTGTGGTTGATCTTTTTGTCGTCTGCGGCTGCATCAGCCAGGGCAACGGCCAGGTTTAATACGGCCAGGTACTGATCATAGATGCACTCAACTTCGGTAACCAGATTTTTTTTAAAGTAAGTAAAATCTTTACGCTCATTTTTTATGTAAAAATCAAGTGAATCAGCTACGGCTTTTTTGATTTTGTCGTCCAGATCAGCTGGTAAATCTTCCTTTTTTTCAAAAGCCTTTTTAAAAACTTTTAATGCCTGCATTTTTTGCTGATTAAGAAGTTTCTTGTCCTGCACTTCCATTGAATTGAGGTCGGGGGTAAAGGCTTCTTCAATCCGGTCGTAACAAAGCTGCAGGTTGGCATCCTTGCTTTGCTGGAGTGCAAAGAGATTCTGCATTACTTTTATCCGTAGGCTTCTGCGGTTGAGCATGGTTTCAAAGAACGGCCAAAGATACAGGTTGATTCGGTTAAAATAAAAAACCCGCATGCTGGTATGCGGGCTTTTGCGGTACCTTACCGGGGTATTCGTACCCGGCCTACGTCTTCAATCCGTTTCTCGGCAATTTTAATGGCTGCTTCCTGGGTGTTTATTTTTTCTTTCGAAGCCAAATCAAAAATATTCAGGCACGTGCTGTAAATTCGTTCAGCTTGTTCGAAAACACGATTACGATTATAGTTGCCCAGAAATTCATTATACACATTAATCAAGCCACCGGCATTGATCAGAAAATCGGGCGCATAGGTAATGCTGCGGTCTATCAGCATATACCCGTGCTTCACTTCATCTTTCAACTGGTTGTTGGCGGCACCGGCAATGATGCTGCATTTTAACCGGGGAATGGTGTTGTCATTGAGCGTAGCCCCTAATGCACAGGGCGCATAAATATCCACATCCAAATCATAGATCGCATCCTGTGAAACAGCGGTTGCTCCGTATTTTGTGGCCACCTGTTTTACTTTCTCTTCCGAAATATCGGTGATATAAACGACTGCATTTTCTTTGGTAAGGTATTCTACCAGGTGCATACCTACCTGACCCACACCTTGAACAGCCACCTTTTTTCCGGAAAGACTGTCGGAACCAAACACTTTTTTAACGCTGGCCTTCATGCCCAGGTAGGTTCCATAAGCTGTAACCGGAGAAGGGTCTCCTCCACCGCCAGCGGATTCGGGTAAGCCGGTAACATGTTTGGTTTCCATGGCAATGTACTCCATATCAGCCGTTTTCATATTCACATCTTCGGCTGTTATGTATTTACCCCCCAGGCTGTTTACGAATTTGCCGAACCTGCGCAAAAACGCCTCGGTCTTCATGGTTTTCGCATCGCCAATGATTACTGCCTTGCCACCACCGAGATTTAATCCGCTGATGGACGCTTTGAACGTCATCCCCCGGCTCAGGCGCAGCACATCGGTAAGCGCTTCCTGTTCGGTTGAATAATTCCACATGCGCGTTCCGCCAAGTGCCGGCCCAAGGGTTGTGTTGTGAATACCGATAATGGCCTTCAAGCCGGTGGCCTCGTCATGGCAAAACACTACCTGTTCATGACCAAGAGTTGAGAGCGAAGTGAATAAATCAGGTTGAGCGGCTTTTTTCAGTTCCTTTACTTCCATCGGGATTTGTTTTAGGGATGATTGATAGTACTTTTAAATTTTGGTTCGCCCGGAACGGCACAAAATTACTTGCTTTGACCGGCTTTTCCATGTAAAACAAACGGTTGCATGAACTTTAACGTGTTTCTTTCGTTTTTAGGTGCATTGGCAAAATTTTTTTGAATGAAAGAACTCAAATACCTCAATAAATACCTGTTCAAATACAAGTACTACCTGCTGTGGGGTATTGTGTTCGTAATTATTTCCAACATCTTCCAGATTATTCCTGCACAATTGGTGCGTCATGCTATCGATTTGGTTATTGATAACGTCCGTATCTACCGCTCCTTTGCTAATCTTTCACTGCAAGAAAATTTTTACGGAATTTTTGCCCGGGGCATATTGCTATATGCCGGGCTCATATTATTGATGGCGCTGCTTCGCGGATTATTTCTATACCTGGTCAGGCAAACCTTAATTGTCATGTCACGCCTGATTGAGTTCGATTTGAAGAATGAAATTTTCGCACACTACCAGGCACTGCCATTAAGTTTCTACCGAAGGAATAATACAGGCGATTTGATGAATCGTATTTCAGAAGATGTGAGCCGTGTGCGGATGTATCTGGGGCCCGCTATTATGTATGGCCTGCAGCTTATTACCCTGTTTCTTATTCTAATTCCGGTAATGTTTACCATCAGCGCTAAGTTGACTTGGTATGCACTCCTTCCATTACCTCTGCTATCGCTCAGTATTTACCTGGTGAACAATACCATTGAAAGGCGGTCGGAGCGAATTCAGCAAAGCCAATCCCGGTTATCCACTTTTGTGCAGGAGGCATTTAGCGGCATCCGGGTGCTTAAATCGTTCAATCGCGAAGCGGAATCAATAGCCCGTTTCGCCAAAGCAAGCGATCAATATAAAACGCAGTCACTCGGACTTACCCGTGTTCAGGCGCTCTTCTTTCCGCTTATCATGGGGCTTATCGGGCTAAGCACTATCCTCACGGTTTATGCAGGCAGTACCGAAGTCATCAAAGGGAACTTATCCTTCGGTCATATTGCCGAGTTCATCATTTATGTTAACCTGCTTACCTGGCCGGTTACATCATTGGGCTACACCAGCAGCCTGGTGCAACGGGCCGAAGCAAGCCAGAAACGGATAAACGAATTTTTAAACACACAGCCTACTATTGTTTCGGCAAAAAACCTGCAGCGTGAGATAAAAGGTAAAGTTGAGTTCGACCATGTTAGCTTTACCTACCCCGACACGGGCATAAAAGCTTTAACTGATGTTTCGTTCGTGATCAACCCAGGTGAGTCACTGGCCATTATCGGCACCACCGGTTCGGGTAAAAGCACCGTTTCCAACCTTATCGCCCGCCTGTACGATGTGCGTGAAGGTGAAATCAGAATTGACGATATTCCGATTGCTGATTATGACCTGACCAGTTTGCGAAGCCAGATTGGCTACGTTCCTCAGGATGTATTCCTGTTCAGCGAAAGCATCCGCAATAACATTGCCTTTGGCGGAACAAAACACCTTAGCGAAGAACAAATTATTCAGGCCGCCAAAGATGCTGATGTATACCACAATATTCTGGCGTTTCCGCAAGGGTTGGACACCCGAGTGGGCGAGCGGGGCATTACCCTTTCGGGCGGGCAGAAACAGCGCGTAAGTATTGCGCGGGCCATTGTTCATGAGCCACGCATCCTCATTCTGGATGATGCCCTCTCGGCTGTGGATACAAAAACAGAGAACAATATTCTCAACAGCCTGAAGCGGATTATGAAAGACCGTACCACCATTATTGTTTCGCACCGGGTTTCTTCAGCCAAACTGGCTACTAAAATCATTGTGCTGGTTGATGGCCGTATTGTTGAGCAGGGCACCCACGAAACACTTTTAAAGAACAACGGTGTGTACCGCGAACTGTATGAAAAACAAATTCTTGGCGATGAGGCGCAGGTTAGCGAGGGAAACACCGTTCAGAACACATAGCGGAGGCCCACCCCGCCCTGAATACGCCTGTAACCCGGATCTTTGAGCAGGTCGTTATACAGGTCCAATTCCATAAAAGCCGAAATGGGCAAACTAAAGTAAGAGTACTCGATGCCAAAGGTGGCCTGAATGCCGTAAGTGGCTCGGTTAACCGTTATTCGTTCGATTTTATTTTCCAACGGCCCGTCATTAACAAAAAAGTCATATGAAATATTCAGTTTTCTGAACTCCCAACCAAGTCCGGCATAGAGCTGAAGCCCGCGGCTCAGCCGGTCGGCCTTAATATGGTAAAGCGCCCTTATTTCAGCTACCCAGTCGGAGTTAACCTTATGTGTCATGTACTCCAAACTTTGTGTCGGGCTCAGGGTATCGGTATTGATGTACTCCGGAAAAATTTCACGGTAATACTTGCTGTACAAACCGCTGGCTGATGTGCCTGCATCAGCACCAATTGAGAAATGTTTGTTGGCATAGAACTTATACGAAACAGCAAAAGGATCTCCGAGTTTAATACCCAGTCCATGGTAAGGGTAGCCGGTATCTTCAAAAATGGGGCAAACCGTTTTGGCTTTGGAGCGGGAAATTTTAATGACGTTATAATTATGGTTGGTGCGATGGTGTACCACACGGCCGCCATGATGCACCCTGGGTTGTTGGGCAAAAACAGCCGGGGTAAGTAAAAGCAGGGCAAAACAAACTGTGAGGTTCAGGCGCATTAAGGCAAATATAATGCTTTAACCGGAGCGCCCCACGGCCCTATAAGGCAATCTCTTTGTACTGCATTTTATGCAGTTGGGCGTATGCGCCCTGGTGTTGAAGAAGTTCCTCGTGCCGGCCCGATTCAATGATGTGGCCGTGGTCAAGCACCAGAATTTTATCGGCTCGTTGGATAGTTGAAAGGCGGTGAGCGATTACGATAGAGGTACGCCCTTTCATCATCTTATCAATCGCAAGTTGTATCATCTCTTCTGTTTCGCTGTCAACCGAAGAGGTGGCCTCATCCAATACCAGAATTTTCGGGTCGTACACCATTGCGCGAATAAATGAAATCAGTTGGCGTTGTCCTACCGATAAGGTGGCGCCCCGCTCCATTACATTGTAATTGAATTGCCCCGGCAATCGCTCAATAAACTTCCTGGCCCCCACCAGGTCGGCCGCGTGCCACACCATGTCTTCGGTCACGTCAGTATTACCTAGTGTAATGTTATTGAAAATAGTGTCGGAAAAAAGGAAAACGTCCTGCAAGACCACACCGATGTTTCTTCTGAGATTCCCTAAATCAAAATCACGAATATCGGTACCGTCAATCCGGATTGATCCTTTGTTTAGTTCATAAAAGCGGGTTAATAAATTAATGATAGAGGACTTACCGGCACCGGTGGCGCCCACCAGGGCAATCATCTCACCCGGCTTTACAGAAAAACTGATATCCTTTATAACATATTGCTCATCGGTATACGCAAACCAAACGTGATCAAATTCCACCTTGCCTTCAATATGGGTGGGTTTGTGGGTTCCGGTTTCCTGCACATGTTCGGTGTTATCAAGCAAGTTGATGATGCGTGAGGAACTCACAATACCCATCTGCAAGGTGTTGTACCGGTCGGCTATCATGCGAATGGGCCGGAAGAACATCTGGATATACATGATAAAGGCTATGAGTTTGCCAATGGTAATACCTGTTTCTTCAAAATTGATGGCCCCCTTTGCACCATACCATACCAGTAAGCCGATGCCGGCAGCCGCGATGATTTCGGCCACCGGAAAATAAATAGAGTAATACAGCACCGAACGCAGGTTGGCCTGCTTGTGCTCTTCATTAATAGCCTTGAATTTTTCGAACTCGCGCTTTTCGCTGGCAAAGATCTGTACGATGTTCATGCCGGTGATATGTTCCTGCACAAACGTGTTGAGGTTGGCCACTGCATTGCGTACATCGTTAAAGGCCACTTTGATTTTTTCTTTGAAGATATACGTAGAGATAAGCAACAGGGGCAGGGTGGCCAGGCTCAGCAGGGCCAGCCGCCAATCCTGGTAAAACATGAAAGCGAGAATGAAAATCAACTGCAGCAGGTCGCTTACCATGGCCGCCAATCCTTCACTAAAAACATCAGCCAGGGTCTCCACATCCGAAATGGTGCGGGTAACCAACCGGCCGATAGGTGTTTTGTCAAAAAACCGCAGCCGCAGATTGACCAGGTGCTGGTACAGTTTAGTGCGGATGTCGCGGATAACCTGCTGGCCCATCCAACCGGAAAGGTACGTGTGTACATATTGCAGGGCTGATTGGGCGAACAGCAGGAGCAAAAGTATAAGCATCATCCACACCATTCCGTTGTAATCACCGGAGGCTACCTCATTATCCAGTGTGTGTTGAATGAGCAGTGGACGCAAAGGCGAAAGAATACCTATTGCCAACGTGAGGAAAACCAGAAAATAAAACCGCGCTTTGTACGGGCGCACAAACTCCATCAGGCGCCTGAGTACTTTAAAGTCGATGATGTTACCGCTGCTTACTTGTTCCTTTTCCATAGACCTCACCCCCATCCCCTCACCAAAGGAGAGGTGGGGTTCATTTTTATAAGAATATCGATTTGGGGTATTTCACATGTACCAGGTACAGGCCGTGCGGATCAACATTGGCGCCAGCCTTCCTGCGGTCTTTACTCTTAATAATCTGCTCAACGTATTTCACCGAAAGTTTACCGGTTCCAACATCCAGCAGGGTGCCTACAATAGCCCGCACCATGCCCCGTAAAAACCGGTTGGCCGTAATGGTAAAAACCAACCGTGCACCTTGTCTTCTCCACCTGGCTTTCTTCACGTGACAAATGAAATGATTTACGTCTGTCTTCACTTTGCTGAAACAGGTAAAATCCTGTTCCCCGCATAGTAACGCAGCGGCCCGATTCATGGTTTGCATATCAAGCGGTTTAAAATAATGAAGCGCCAGCCCGATGAGCAGCGGATCCTTAACGGTAGTAATATGATACGCGTACGTTCGCTCAACGGCATCATACCGCGCGCTGGCATCGGGCTTTACTTTACAAATAGACCGTATGGCAATGTCGTTCGGAAGAAATGAATTGAGCCGGTGAATCAGATCTTCCTTCGTAAACGGCTTTTCTATATCGGCATGAAAAAACTGCTGCAGGCAGTGCACACCCGTGTCGGTTCTTCCGCTCCCGATGATCTTAACCGGTGTGCGGAATAGTTTCGTCAACGCATTTTCCACAACAGTTTGCACGCCCAACGCATTGGCCTGGCTTTGCCAGCCGGCATAGTTTGAGCCGTTGTAGGTTATTTCGAAGAAGTAGCGGGGCATTTGAGGAGATCGGGGGTTAGGAGTTAAGAAGTTTTACATTTCTTGATGCTCCGCGTGAGTAAGCATTGAGAAGTTTACTTCCAAATCGATTTCGAGTTGGGTAACATCGGCAAACTTCAGGTCCTTTGTAAGCCTAAGGTAATACCGACATTCCGAGGCTGACCCTTGCGAAATATTGAAAAACCGGAGCTTGTCCTTAATGCCTCGCTTGGAATAACCTTCTGCTATATTGGAGGCTATGGAAACGGATGCCCGTCTGAATTGACTGGATAAACCAAATTGCTCCTCTTTTGGAAAAAATTTAGTCACTTCATAAACACTCAATACAAACTGATGGGCTTTCTGCCAAACAATCAATTCTTCAAAACTTTTTGTCTTTTCCATAAACAATACTTTGGTATTTAGATAATTACTTATCTCCTTACCTCCTCATCTTCTCAAATTCTCATATTCTCAAAAACCACAGCCGCCCCCTGTCCCACACCAATGCACATGGTTGCTACACCGTAGCGTGCGTTACGTTTAACCATTTCATGCAGCAACGTAGCGCTAATCCGCACCCCGCTGCACCCCAACGGATGACCTATGGCAATTGCGCCCCCGTTAACGTTCACGATCTGCGGATCAAGTTGAAGATCGCGGATGCAGGCCAGCGACTGCGAAGCAAAAGCCTCATTCAACTCCACTAAATCAATGTCGGCAATTTTTAATCCTGCACGCTTCAGTGCTTTTTGCACAGCCGGCACCGGGCCCACACCCATGTAAGCCGGGTCAACGCCTGCTACCGCAAACGAAACTACGCGTGCCATGGGCTTCAGGTTCATCCGCTTTATAGCATCTTCGCCAGCCAGCAAACAGGCTGCAGCGCCATCGTTAATGCCCGATGAATTGCCGGCCGTAACAGTTCCGCCTTCCTTAAATGCGGGTTTAAGTGCAGCAAGCTTTTCAAGCGTGGTTGCCCGAGGGTGTTCATCTTTTGCGAATTCGATGATCTCTTTTCCTTGCTGAACAGGCACCGTAACCAACTCATCTTTAAATTTTCCGGCCTCGTGCGCACGCTGGTATTTTTCCTGGGAGGCCAGTCCGAACTGATCCTGCTCTTGCCGGCTTATCTTCCATTTCTCCGCAACATTTTCCGCAGTCTCCCCCATAGAGTATGGGTAATACAATTTGGAAAGTTTTGAATTAATAAACCGCCAGCCCATGGTGGTGTCATACACTTCGGCTTTGCGCGAATACGCTTCCTGTGCTTTAGCCATGACAAACGGTGCACGACTCATGCTTTCAACGCCACCGGCTACATACAGGTCACCTTCACCGAGCATCACCGCACGCGAAGCATCCATAATGGCCTGCAGGCCGGAGGCGCACAACCGGTTAACGGTAACACCGCCCACTTCTTTCGGAAGGCCGGCCAACAACAAGGCCATGCGCGCCACATTGCGGTTGTCTTCACCGCTTTGGTTGGCTGCGCCAAACACAACATCTTCAATCCGGTTACCATCAACCGAAGGATTTCGCTCCATTAATTTTTTAATAACATGGGCAGCCAGGTCATCCGGTCGTACAGAGGCCAATGCACCCCCGTACTTGCCTATGGGAGTTCGGAGAATATCAACGATGAAGGTGGGTTTCATGGGCGTATTTACAAACAGCTTCCTGCTGAAAATAAATTAGTAGTTTTGAGGCAAGTTACGCGAACCCCCCTATGTGGCAAAGAATCCAAACCGTATTTCTTGTAATCACCGTGATAGCGCTGGTCATATCGCTGGTACAGCCGATATGGCTGAGCACCGACAACATTGTTAGGGCGCTTACCCCCTTTTATTATGTGAATGGTGATACTTTTTTATACATGCCGTACTCCATCACAGCGGTAATAGGCATTGCCTCAATAACTGTAACAGTAATGGAAATAAAGCGGTACGACAACCGGATGCTTCAGATAAAGCTGGGTGCCCTGAACTCGGTGCTGCTTGCAGGCATGATGATTTGCGCGGTGTGGTTTGCCAACAAGGTAACCGAACAAAACCCGGGTAACTTTAAGTACGGCTGGGGACTGTACATGATTTTTGTGGCCGTAATCGCCAACTGGCTGGCCATCCGGTTTATCAGGCGCGATGAACGGCTGGTACGGGATTCTGATAGACTTCGATAACTGCCAACCTGTCATAAAAAGTGTTTTGGAATAAAACTTGAATCCTGCCGCCTGCAGGATTTTTTTGTTTTTAAACCGGACAGTCATGGCAGAAGTACAGGAAAAAGGCACCATCTCCATCAATACCGAGAACATCTTTCCCATTATCAAAAAATTTCTCTATTCCGATCACGAAATCTTTTTGCGTGAACTGGTATCCAACGCGGTGGATGCCACCCAGAAACTCAAAAAGCTGGCTTCGCTGGGCGAGTACTCCGAAGAACTGGGCGACCTGAAAATTGAAGTAAGCTTTGACAAGAAGAAGAAAACCATCACCGTTTCCGATAAAGGCATCGGCATGACAGCCGATGAAATCAAAAAATACATCAACCAGATAGCTTTTTCAGGCGCTACTGAGTTCATCGAAAAATTCAAAGACAAAACCGATGCGAAAGACATCATCGGGAAATTCGGCCTCGGTTTTTACTCGGCCTTTATGGTGGCCGATAAGGTTGAACTGATCTCGCGTTCGTACAAAGCCGCTGAAAAAGAAGCTGCCCGCTGGGCGTGCGATGGCTCTACCGAATTTGAACTGGCCCCGGCTGTAAAAAAGCAACGGGGTACCGATGTGATTCTGCACATCAACAAAGACAGTGAAGAATTTCTGGATGAATGGCGCCTGAAAGGAATTTTGGAAAAGTACTGCAAATTCCTGCCGGTTGAAATCAAGTTCGGCACCAAAGAAGAAAGCGTTGAAGACGGTGAAGACAAAGACGGCAAGAAAAAATACAAAACCGTTACCGTTGACCGCATCATCAATAACACGCAGCCGCTGTGGACCAAATCGCCCAGCGACTTAAAGGATGAAGACTACCTGACGTTTTACAAGGAGCTCTACCCGTTCAGCGAGGACCCGCTCTTCTGGATTCACCTCAATGTAGATTATCCTTTTAACCTTACCGGCATCCTGTACTTCCCGAAAGTAAAAAATGACTTTGAGCTTCAGAAAAACAAAATCCAGCTCTACTCGCGCCAGGTGTTCATTACCGATGAGGTAAAGGATGTGGTTCCCGACTTCCTCATGCTGCTGCATGGCGTGCTCGATTCGCCCGACATCCCGCTGAACGTTTCGCGCAGCTACCTGCAAAGCGACTCGAACGTAAAGAAGATCAGCCAGCACATTACCAAAAAAGTAGCCGACAAGCTGCAGGAAATGTTTAAGAAAGACCGCGCTGATTTTGAAAAGAAGTGGGACGACATCAACATCTTCGTGAAGTACGGCATCATCAGCGATGAAAAGTTTTACGACCGCGCCAAAGAGTTTACCCTGCTTAAAAACACCGAAGGCAACTGCTTTACGCTGGATGAGTACAAAGACAAAGTAAAAGAAACCCAGCAAGACAAAAACAAACAAGTTATTTACCTCTACACCACCGATGCCGGCAAGCAGGACAGCTTCATCCAGGCTGCCAGAAACAAAGCCTACGATGTGCTGGTGCTGGACGGCATACTCGACAGCCACTTCATTAACGCGCTGGAACAGAAACTCGACAAAGTGCACATCAAGCGCGTGGACAGCGACCCGATTGACAAGCTCATCCACAAAGATGAGAAAATGGAAAGCGTGCTGAGCAAGGACGAACAGGAACAACTGAAATCCGTTTTTGAAAAGGCCATCAACAACAAAAGCATGACGGTGGCGGTTGAGCCCATGTCGCCCGATGAGTTTCCGGTGGTGATAACCATGAGCGAGTTCATGCGCAGGATGAAAGACATGGCCAAAGTGGGCGGTGGTGGTTATCCGTTTATGGGCGCCATGCCCGATGCGTACAGCGTAGCCGTTAACGGCAACCACGCGCTGATACAACGCATTGTAAAAGCCGGCACGGAAGAGGAGAAACTGAAACTGGCCAAGCAGGCGTTCGACCTGGCCTTGCTTTCGCAAAACATGCTCACCGGGCCTGACCTCACCAACTTCATCAGGCGGAGCCTGGAGTTTGTTTCATAGGCGGAATACCAATCACCGTCTTGATGCTGGTGGCTGCCGTACTGCTCTCATAGGTTCCGTCTTTGATTGTAAGATTGTGTTCTTGCCAACCGTGTACGCATAAACTGAAGCAGGAATAAATTTCAGTTTTAAATCATCTATTTCCTTCGTTCCTTCTTTATCAATTGTTGTAATTAGAGCGGTTTGCAGGTTATTGTCTCTAAGAAATCTTAATAGCGGTTTTAAGTCTCCTGGTTTTTCATAAAACTGATTAGTCCACTTGATTTCCACAGCCCATAGCGGTTTAAAATTTTTGTCGTCAAGTTTTACCATATCCACTTCTCCTTTCTGCCATCTTGCATAGTACGGAGTGAACCAACCTCTGTGCAGCCATTGAGCATAAATTGCCGTCTCAACCATGTTTCCTACGAAAGGGTCAGTCGGTTGTAACGGAGCAAATAGTGCACTTCTCAGCGAAGGATTGGTTAAGTAAACCTTGAACTGTGTCGCCCGTTGAAACTGTTTGGGTTTGTTTGAAATTTTATGAACAACCCTTATTAAAAAGGCTGCTTCTAAATATTCAATGTAACGTTTAATTGTATTCTTCTGAACGCCTGAATTTTTACTTAATTCTTCAAGGCTGACTTCACCTGCGCTATTGTATGCTATTGCTGTAAATAGCGAATTGAGTTCTTGCACATCCCTGATACCGTATAGGCTGGGCAGGTCGCGCAACAATACTTTGTCAATAATGTCACTTCTGATATATCGTCCGGGATTACTCTGAATTTTCTCCGAAAAAATAACTTCGGGATAACCACCATAATTAATGTAATCAAGAAAATGCTTGTTAAGCTCGTTGATATTATTGGTGCCGTAAAATTTTGTCAAACTACCATGCCACTCCATGTTGGTTTCTGTGATGAGTCTGTTTAATTGCTTCAAATGAAGAAACTCATTAAACGTCAACGGTGGCAGCATAAAATCTGTAAAGCGTCCTGCTCCGCTCTCATTACTTTTTAGCCGCAAAGCAGCTGCGGCAGAGCCCGAAGCGACAAAACGGGTGTGAGGATAACTATCAACCAAAGACTTTAGATGCACCTCCCAATCTTTTAAGTACTGTATTTCGTCAAAGAAGATATACCACCCTTTGGGGTTTCCCTGTTTTGTTGCTTTTCTGCAAAAACTAAAAAGTTGCTCTAAGCTGATACTGTTGTAAATGGGCGTTTCAACAGATATGAAAGCTACCTTCAGCGGGTCAATTTCGCTTTCAAGAAGATTTTGAACCGCATGATACATCATTACGGTTTTCCCAACTCTTCGGGGTCCCATAAGAACAACAGCACGCCTAACGCCTGTCTCTGTAACAAGTGGCATGAACAAGTCAAAATACAATCGCCTTTGCATGGAGTTATAATAATCTTCCACTGTTCCTGTCACCCACCAGGGATTCTCAAACCTTAGCCGGTCCAGAACCTGCTCTTCAGAATATCGTAATAAAGCCATTTTAATTAATTTTATTATACTAATTTATTATAAATAAGATTACTATACTAATATTATATTCGTATTATTTTAGTAAATAATGAAATAATTAGTAAAAATGAACCTTACTAATCAGGATGGGTTGGCACCAGGATATTTTCCTGTAGCCCACTCCTTGCTTAACCCAATAGCGGACAACAGAAAATACCCAGCCAGATACCCGGAATAATTTCCTCCTGCATATTACCACCCACCTTGAAAGTACATCCATAATTTTTGAACTTTCGGTTCGTTTCAGGTAGTATGAAGCCGGGCTTGATAATCACGTTACTGGTCATTGTCGGTTGTTTTCCGTTGCTGGCGCAGGAAGAACAGCCCGACCAGCTCTTTACCATTGATACACCGGCCAGCCTGGACTTTCTGCGCGAGGAAGAACCCATCAATACGCCTAAAAAGAAAAAGCCGAAGAAGAACGTTTTCTATGGCGTTAAAACCAAAAAAGGATTTGTGCGCAAAGGCGTTGGCGAACGCACCACCTACGAACTCTTTCACTACCTGAAGAAACCCGAAACCACGCAAACCCTGGTGCGCGACATTTATTATTACGACTACGCCCGCAGGGAAGTGATGCGCACCAGCCGGTTCGACCCCAAAAAAGGCGTGCTCGTGCACGGGCCGTACCAGAAAATTCAAAACGGCATTACGCTCGAAACCGGCATCTTTTACAAAGGCCTTAAACACGGCCGCTGGATGAAATACAACCGCGACAGCGTGCTGGTGGATAAAGAAAAATACTTCCGCGGTTGGCCGAAAGAATCGCTCATCAGCTACTGGGATCCGGTTGAAAAAACCAAACCGAAAGAAATCATCCCCATTGAATATGGCGAAAAGGAAGGCAACTACTACATGTTTCATGAAAACGGGCAGGTGGCCGTTACCGGTGAGTACCACTGGAACCAGCGCGTGGGCGACTGGTACGAGTACTACCCCAACGGCCGCAGAAAAAAGTTAATCGCTTACCCCAAAGAACCGTTCGATAAAAACGGAAAGCCCTATGTTAAAACCGAGTGGAACGACAAGGGCAAGGAGATTTACCGGAATAATAAGATGGCGGGCACATGATTACTGCCAATTAATTAATCGCATCCTCAAAGTGCTCAATTTCAGTTTCGCGCCCCAGCTTAACCGAAACCACATCAAACCGAACATGGCCATGCCAGTTATTGGCAAAAACAAATTCCTCGGCCGCGCTCAGGATCATCCGGGCTTTCTTGCCGTCCACAAAGGCCTCCGGCTCGCCAAAAGCCGATGACGTCCGGGTTTTCACTTCAACAAATACAAGGAAGTCATCCTTCTTCACAATCAGGTCCACCTCGGCCTTTTTATGCCGGTAGTTCCTGGCCACCACGGTAAAGCCTTTGCGTTCCAGGAAAGCCGCAGCCAGTTCCTCGCCTTGTTTGCCGATGGTCTGTTTGTTTTCCGGGGCCATGCGCGTATCGTAATTGGCGGGTATTTGTAATACCTTTGCACCGGAAATTACCACTATGTCTACAACCAAAAAATACATCGAAGGCTTTACACGCCAGCTGGCCGAGGCGCTGCGCCTGGGCGAATCGCTTGATTTGGTGCGCCCCGGCAGCGACATCCGCAACATTGTAATTGCCGGCATGGGCGGCTCAGGCATTGGTGCCAACCTGGTGGAGTCGCTCACCTTCGGGCGCATACCCATCCCCATTACGGTGTGCAAGAGCTACAGCATCCCCCAGTTTGTCAGTCCGCATACACTGTTTATCGCCTGCTCGTACAGCGGCAACACCGAAGAAACCATTGCCGCATTGAACAAGGCCATGCTCAAGCGTTCGCATGTTATTGCCATCGCCTCGGGCGGCAAACTGCTCGAGATCGCCAAAGAGTATAACCTGTTCTACATTCAGTTGCCGGCCGGCTCCGAAAGCCCGCGGGCCATGCTGGCCTACAACATGATTGCGCTGCTCTCAGTACTGTACCACACCAACCTGATAGGCGCGGCTTTCATTAAAGAAACCGAAAACGCTATCCAGTTTCTGGATCGCGGTGAAAAGGGAATACAAAGCGAGGCCGAACTGATTGCCAAAAAGTTAAAAGGCAAGCTGCCGGTAATTTACTGCGACAGCCGCCTGCATGCCATGGCGCTGCGTTTTCAGCAACAACTTAACGAAAATGCCAAGCAACTGGCGCACGTAAACACCTTCCCCGAAATGAACCACAACGAAATTGTGGGCTGGCGGTTCCCGGAGAATATTTTACCGCTGCTGCAGGTGGTATACATGTATTCCGACCACGACCACGAGCGCGTGGAGAAGCGCATGGAAATATGCCGCGAGTTTTTTGAACGCAGGTCCAACCCGATAATCGACATCATCGGTGAGGGCGCCTCGCTGCTGGAGCAATACTATTACCTCATCCACCTTACCGACTGGGTGTCGTACTACCTGGCCAAAGAAAACGGCATCGATCCTGATCCGGTTGAGCCCATCGTACAACTGAAGGAAGAACTGGAGAAGACAAAGTAATGTTGTTAAAGCAATATGGATTGAATACCTTAAGCTATGGATTGGAGAAACCATATTGTTTCGGATAAAGAAATTCTGGGAGGCAAGCCGGTAATTAAAGGCACCCGCCTTTCTGTTGAATTCCTGTTGGATTTATTTGCTTCCGGTTGGTCTGAAACCCAAATACTCGAGAATTACCCTACGCTCAAAAAAGAAGATCTCCAGGCACTTTTTGCTTACGCAAAGGAAAGTGTACAGGATGATTTTCTGTTTGAACTACCGCCCCGCAAATGAACCTGCTGCTTGATGAAAACATAGGCTTGGGTATTATTCGAATTCTTGAACAGGCCGGACATGACATCCGATCCATTTTAATAAGTTCACCGGGTATTTCCGATGCAGCTGTCATTCATATAGCCAACAGCGAAAGACGACTCATTATTACATTCGATCGCGACTTTGGCAAACTTATTTTTAAGAACAACATCATACCGGTTGAAGGGATCAGTCATCTTACGCCTAAAGAAACCGGGACCTTACTTGTAAATACACTCCGGTCGGGATGGAATTTCAGGAAAAAGATTTCCATTTTATCAGAAACAAAGTTCAGGCAACGGGAATTTTAAATGGCTCCTTACGCACACAGCAAAAAAACCCGATTCATCCACCTCGGCCTCATCGATTACCAAAAAGCCTGGGATTACCAGGCTTCGCTGTTTTCAAAAACCCTGGAGGTTAAAAAAGAAAACCGCGAGTTGCCGGCTGACAGGCAAAAGGCTACCGAAAACTTTTTGATTTTTTGTGAACACCCCCACGTATTTACCCTCGGAAAAAGCGGTGATGAAGCAAACCTGAAAATAAAAAAAGAAGACCTGCCCACCATCAACGCTTCCTACATCCACACCAACCGCGGGGGCGACATCACCTACCACGGCCCCGGGCAACTTGTAGGCTATCCGGTATTGGACCTTGAAAATTTTTTTACCGATATCCACCGCTACATGCGCACGCTGGAAGAAGCCGTTATCCTGACGTTACAGGAGTATGGAATACAGGCGGGCCGGATCCCCGGACTTACCGGGGTGTGGCTGGATGAAAACCATCCCGATAAGGCGCGTAAAATCTGTGCGCTGGGCGTTAAGACCAGCCGCTGGGTTACCATGCACGGCTTTGCCTTTAACGTTAACACAAACCTGAAGTATTTCAACTATATTGTACCGTGCGGCATTCACGACAAAGCCGTTACTTCCATGGCCGCAGAAATGAACGCACAACAGGATATGAAGCAGGTTGAAGCGGTGCTGAAAGATAAACTGAAACAACTTTTTGAACTGGAGTGGGTATGATGCGCGACATTGAAATACCGGAAGTTAAAAATGTAACGCTGGCCGTGGTGCGAAAAAAACAACCCGGTGAACAAGATACCTGGAACGTGTACCTGATTAACAACAACGCCTTTCCGATTGAAAACACGCTGGTGGCCAGCAAGGGGTATGGTACAAAAAACGGTGAGGAGCAACGTACGTCTGTCCTGCGCCATTATCTGGAAACCGTGCCTCCGCAAAGCGCGGCACTGGTTGAGCCCATTGATCCGGCCGTTTTCCACCTCACCAACGAATACTGGGTAAGCTATTACATTGGCACTACCATCTTTGATAAGCGATTTGTTTTTGTACCCGACTCTATCTGCGAAGACAACATAACTTTTATCAGGGAAATTGACATGGAAGGAATACTGCACTCATGACAGCCGAACTGAAAGACATTTTGTTTCTGGATATTGAAACGGTTGCATGCACCGATAATTTTTCAACGCTCGATGAACGGCTGAAGGTACAATGGTCGCGCAAAGCTTCTTTCCTGAAACGCGAAGAAGGCGTAACCGATGAACAACTCTTCCACCAGCGGGCCGGCATTTATGCCGAGTTCGGAAAGATCATCTGCATAGCCGTTGGAAAAATCATCGCCACCGAAACGGGTGAACCTGCATTAAAAACAAAAGCCTACTACGGCCACGATGAGCATGCCGTATTAACCGAATTCAAAACCATGCTCGAACGGCTTGATCCGACTTCAACAAAACTCTGCGCCCACAATGGCAAGGAGTTCGACTTTCCTTACCTGAGCCGCAGGATGCTGGTAAACAGTATTCAACTACCCGCCCTGCTCAACCTATCCGGCCGCAAATCCTGGGAAGTGCCTCACCTCGATACACTGGAGATGTGGAAATTTGGCGACTACAAACATTACACGTCATTGGATTTGCTGGCAGCCATCTTCAACATTCCTTCCAGTAAAAACGGGATGGACGGCAGCCAGGTAAATGCTGTGTATTATAAAGACAAAGACCTGGAGCGCATTAAAAACTATTGCCTCAGCGATGTAGTGGTACTTACGCAGCTTTACCTTCGCTTAAAAGGGAACCCGCTGCTCAGTGAAAAACAAATCCTGCCGGCCGGCTAAGTGCATGAGCAAACGCAATAAAAACAAATCGAAAGCAAATCCGTACGAGGCCAAATTCAGGGAGGCTATCCTTGCATTTTTAAATCAGCACCCCGGCCGCGCCTACAGCGTCAAACAAATCGCCAAAAAAATCGGCCTGAAAAAACGTGATGACATTAAGGCGGCCACATTTACCATTTACGACCTCGAAGAGAAAGAGCTTATCAAGCAACTGAGCAACGGCACTTACACCAGCGTAACCAAGGAAGAAACGCTTACCGGCATTGTTGACCATGTTAGCTCACGCTTTGCCTATGTGGCCATTGGCGAAGGCCGGCCCGATGTGTACGTGCGCACGGCTGATCTGAAATCGGCTGTAGATGGCGATACCGTAAAACTGGTGATCTTTCCCTCGCGGCACGGCCAGCACCCCGAAGGCAAGGTGGTGGAGGTTGTTAAACGCAACCGCACACGCTTTGTGGGCAAAGTTGAACTTTCGAAAAACTACGCTTTCGTGGTTCCCGACTTCCGGAAAATACACCAGGATTTTTACGTGTACCCAGAAGACATTAATGGCGCCAAAACCAACGACAAAGTAATTGTTGAGGTGATCGACTGGGCCGAAGGCGACCGCAACCCGGTAGGCCGCATTGTTGAAATTCTGGGTAAAGCCGGTGAAAACGAAGCCGAGATTCACTCCATCATGGCTGAGTTCGGGCTGCCCTTCCGCTTCCCTCCGCAGATAGAAAAGGAAGCTAAAAAAATAGACGAAGGCATTACACCGGCCGAAATTAAAAAGCGGTGGGATTTCCGCCAGGTTACCACCTTTACCATTGACCCGGAAGACGCCAAAGATTTTGACGATGCCCTTTCGTTTGAAGTATTGCCCAACGACAATTACCGGGTGGGCGTTCACATTGCCGATGTTACGCACTATGTAAGCGAACAGTCAAACCTGGAAAAAGAAGCGCTTGACCGCGCCACCTCGGTGTACCTGGTGGACCGCACCATCCCCATGTTGCCTGAAAGGCTGTCGAACGAATTGTGCTCGCTGCGACCCAAAGAAGACAAACTTACCTTTGCAGCCGTTTTTGAACTGGATAAACACGCACAAATACTAAAGGAGTGGTTCGGCCGTACCGTTATTCATTCTGACCACCGGTTTACATATGAAGAAGCCCAGCAGGTACTGGAAAGTGGCACGGGCTTGTTTGCCGAAGAATTGAAAACACTGAATGAACTCGCACACAAGCTGCGCAAAGATCGCTTTGCCAAAGGCGCGGTTAACTTCGAAACCACCGAGGTAAAATTCAAACTCGATGAGAAAGGCCGGCCGCTGGCTGTTGTGCCCAAGGTGCGTAAAGATGCCCACAAACTTATTGAAGAATTTATGCTGCTGGCCAACAAGCGGGTGGCTACGTTTGTTTACAACCAGCGAAAGGGCACCGATAAAAATACGTTTGTGTACCGCATCCACGATTACCCCGACCCGGAAAAGGTAAAAGACTTTGCCCTGTTTGCGCGGCAATTCGGCCACCGCATAAGCGTTGATGAAAAATCCATTTCGCGCTCGCTCAATAAACTGATGGATGAGATTGAAGGCAAACCCGAACAAAACGTGCTTCAGCAGATTGCCGTGCGGGCCATGGCCAAGGCAAAATACTCCACCGACCCGAAAGGTCATTTCGGGCTGGCTTTCGATCACTACACACACTTTACCTCACCCATCCGCAGGTACCCCGACATGATGGTGCACCGCCTGCTGCAGCACTACCTGGATGAAGGAAAACCGGTGAATAAAAAAGACTATGAAGAAAAATGCGTGCACTCATCGGAGCGGGAAAAACGGGCAGCCGATGCCGAGCGGGCGTCCATCAAATACAAACAGGTTGAATTCATGGCAACGATGGCCGCGGATACGGTGTACGATGGCCTGATATCCGGAGTAACCGAGTGGGGCATTTACGTGGAAATTATTGAAACCAAGTGCGAGGGCATGATTCGCATGGCCGACCTGGACGATGATTACTATGAATACGATGAAAAGAACTACTGCATCATCGGAAGAAGGAACCGGAAAATTTACACCCTCGGTGACCAGGTGCGGGTGAAGGTAAAGAAAACCGATATCGACCGCAGGCTGATTGACCTGGTACTGGCAAAAGACAATACCAAATCAGAACTACTCAAAAAAAAACCTGCCAAAGGAGAACGATTTAAGGGGGTGTAAAAATTTCTGCTTACTTGCATTTGATGAAAAATTCTACAACCGCGTATCGCTCGTTAATAGAATCCGAAATCAGGCGGCTTAAATTCGGCAGCCGGCCCGCTTCGCTGTATGAGCCCATCCGCTACATCATGGGCCTTGGCGGCAAACGCTTACGCCCGCTGCTGGTGTTGCTGGCGTATAGTCTGTTTAAACGCGATGTTAAAAATGTTGTTCGCTTTGCCGTTGCTGTTGAAGCCTTTCACAACTTCACGCTGATGCACGATGATATTATGGACAACGCCCCCTTACGCAGGGGGAAAGCAACGGTACACAGAAAATGGAACGTAAACACCGCCATCCTTTCAGGCGATGTGATGCTGGTGCATGTGTACAATTTGTTTCTGAGCTTACCATCAAAAAAATTGAATAAGGTTTTAGCGCTTTTCAATCAATGTGCAGCCGAAGTGTGCGAGGGACAGCAGTGGGACATGGAATTTGAAACCATGCAAAACGTTACCGAAAAGCAGTACCTGCAGATGATCCGGCAAAAAACGGCAGTACTGCTTGGGTTCAGCCTTGAGCTGGGTGGCATACTGGCTGAAGCTACTCCGGCCAACTGCAAAGCCTTGCGCGATTTCGGCACCAACATCGGCCTCGGATTTCAGTTGATGGACGACTTGCTCGATGCTTATGGCGATCCGGAAAAATTCGGTAAACAACCGGGGGGCGATATTATTGCGAATAAGAAAACCTACCTGATGATCAAGGCCCTTCAGGCTGCTAACGCTGAACAGCGCAACGAACTCGACAACTGGCTTTCGGTAGTAAATTTTAATCCTTCCGAAAAAGTGGATGCGGTTAAAACCATCTGGGATCAACTTCTCATCCGGCAGGAGACCGAAAAAAAAATCAGTTCATACTTTCGCAAAGGATTCCGATCGCTTGATAAAGTAAGGGCAAATAAAGCCGCTATTGAAACTCTCCGAAAGTTTGCCGAAGACCTGATTGCCCGGCAACATTAAATTAGTTGTAACAACCAAAAGATGCTTCGGCACGCTCAAAACGTGGCTCAGCATATCAAAACTCTACCTTGTTGTCCTGAGCGTTAGCGAAGGACCTTTTATTCAATATCTTCTACTTCTTCTTCACAATCTTCCCAACACTCATGGCAGGGTTGCTCAATAAGTGTATAGTCGTCAAGCAACTCGCTGCGCACCAGAATCACCGATTCATCATCCTCCCACAGCCACCATTCAGCCCGGTTGTACATCTCATCGTCCCACCGCATCCGGTAGGTAACCTGTTGTTCATCCTGTTCAACGGTAAGTATATAAATTTCCGGCACTTCGCTTTGTGCCACCGACCGGATGATGCCAAAGGAAGCATCCTGCCCCCACCCGATAACCAGCGTGTCGCCCGAAATCTCCATTGACATGTTATCCGCATCGCACGGACGAAAGACAACCCACTGGCCGTCTTCCCAGCGGGTAAGGCGCTCCCACCCGCCCTGTAAATCGGTTACTACCTGCGATCGGTTCTCTTCCGGCTGTTCCTTCCTGGCAGAAGGTGAACAGGCCACGAACACCATCAGTAAAAAAGTAACGAATTTTAACATGACTAAAATTACAATTTCTCGAACAATCCGGTAAATGCTCTTCCAAGTATTTGCCTTGAATAAGAAGTTTCAGCCAACTGGCGCGCTCTTGCCTGATAAGCAGCCAGCAATCCCGAATCACGAACAAACGGAGTGATTTTTTTTACAAAATCCCGGGCATCGTTCGGATCAACCGCTATTCCGCATTGTTCGTGTTCAACTTCTCCCTTCATCCAGCCACCGGTATTCACTACAATTAATTTTCCAGCCGCAAGTCCATCAAAGTATTTGTTTGGCGAGCCGGTTTCCAAAACCGGCAGCGGCAGGTAACTCACAAAAACAGCATCGGTTACGTTTATTATTGCATTAACGCCTTCGCGGTTTTGGTGAGGAATAAACCTTACATTACTGAGGTTACGGACTTTTGCTGAATGCCTCAGTTCTTCGCGCATGGCGCCATCACCACACAATAAAAATGAAACAGGCAATTTTTCCTGTAGTGTAGCCGCTGCGCAATCCAGCATATAGTGCAATCCGTTGGCCAGTCCTAATGTGCCGATATACGCAATCACAAACCGGCCGGAAACATCGAATGCTTTTTGCAGTTCCTGATTTTTATGAGCGTGTTTAAAAAATTCTGTGTCGGCCATATTGGGTATAACCTGAACCGTTAGCATTGGGAAACGCTGAAGAATATTTTGTTTAATGGCAGCAGAAAGCGCCACCACGATAACAGCCCGTTTATAAATGGATGCTTCCAGGCGATAGAGTAGACGCTTCAGAAAATAATTGCGAACAATGCCTACCTGAATGGGCGCCTCGGGCCACAGGTCGCCCACTTCAAAGTAGTAAGGAATGGTGTATCGCCTTTTAATCCAGATGGCCGCCAGGCCGGTAGTGAGCGGAGCGGATATGGCGTAGCATACATCGGCATTTTTAAACTGCCCCGCTTTATTCACGATGCGCAAAACAAACTGGATGAACGAATAAATCCGTTTGAAAAAACCATAATGGTTACTGTACGCTACCGGCAGGTAATGGATTTCAATACCTTCTGCCTCCTCAACCAATTCATTGGCCTGGTTGTGCGTGGTAATTACCACTACCTTATGTCCGGCATCCTGCAGGGCGTTGGCGAGGTAATACGATCGGAGCGAACCTCCGTGCTGGGGCGTGTTAAAAAACTGGTGCAGGATGAGGATTGTCACTAATCAATTATGTAAGAACCGCGTAATAAATGTCTCAAAACTGCTAAAAAAGTTTAGAGGGGTTTTAATTAACTTCGGATTTTATTACCTAAACCCTCAAGCTTATGAAAAATTCATTACGTTTCATTACGTTTCATTACTATTAGCGAGTGTATTTTATTTTTCAAAATCTCCACTCGTTTTTTCGCAAAATTTAAACTGGGTAAAGCGTATCGCAGGTCAAACTGGCATGCATCACCTTAAAGGGATGACTTCAGATGGTAGTGGCAACATCTTTATGGTTGGACACTTCGAAGGCACTATAGATCTTGATCCAGGACCTGGCACATAAATAAGAAATTCTTCATCGTTCGATGTGTGGTTCGGCAAGTATTCAAGCACAGGGAATCTTATTTGGGCACACGCTTTAAATGGACTGTTTAAAGATGAGAAAGGAACAGATGTTGCTGTTGATAATGCCGGTAATGTTTACATTTCAGGATTCATACAATCTGAAAGCACAGTTGACTTCAATCCAGGCACTGGAGTAGCAACGCCTCCAACCAATTCTCCGCAAAGTATGTTTGTAGCCAAGTACAATAGTAGCGGAGCGTTTCAATGGGTTAGATTTGGTGGGTCAAATTTAATTTTTGAAACTAAGGCAAGCGCTGTTGCAGTAGATGGTTCTGGTAATGTATACGTAGCAGGAACAATTTTATCTTTTCAATCCGAGAATGTAATTTTTAGTGGAACAGGTGTGGTTAATACATTTAACGGTTCGATCTTTTATGCGAAATACAACAGTGCCGGCACGTTATCTTGGGTGAAAAATGTCGGACCAGGAAATAGCATTACCACAATATGCAACGACCTGGCCTTAGATGCTTCAAATAATATTCATATAACAGGCTTCTTTAGCGGTTCAGCAGATTTTAATCCCTCTTCAAATTCTCCGGTGCTGAACAGTTCTGCAGGCAGTACCTATGTGTGTAAATTCAACAGTAATGGTAATTTCGTTTGGTCTTCGCAGGTTAGCGGGCAAAGTGGAGATGTTGGAAGGCGCCTTATAGTTGACAACGCCAACAATGTGTACGTAACCGGTACATTAAATGTCAGCAACGGTAATACGATGCTTGCAAAGTTTAGCTCATCGGGCAACCAGGTAGCATTAAAATCAATTGGAAGTCCCTTTGAAGATGCCGGACATGCACTTACCCTTGATGGTTCAGGCAGCCTATATCTGACGGGGCTTTTTAGTGGCACTGTTAATTTCAATTCACAAGAAAATCCACCAATTCCACTTACTGCATTTAATATTGATTTTTTCTATGCCAAATACTCTCTTACTGACCTTTCATGCCAGTGGGCCAGAAGAGTTGATTTTGTTTTTGAAAACATCGATCCTGAAATGAATGGTATCAGGGTAGTAAATAACAAACTTGTATTGGCTGGAAATTTATTCGGTTCGGGTGACTTTACTACGTGCGGAAACCATACTGTATTTACTTCTACCCAGTTAGACGGGTACCTTGTTGGTTACAACACTTCCGAGTTGCCTTTCTATATTACTGGCCCCTCAGAAGCCTGTGACTCAGGTCCGGTAACATTCAGCGCTTTTAATGTACCGTTAGGCGCATCGGTTAACTGGACAGCCACTCCCGAAACATTGGTATCACCTGTAACCGGTGTCGGTCTCCAATTTACAACCAACGTTCTTTCTGGAGCCGGCTATGGTGTTGTCAGTGTCTCCGCAAATGGTGGTGAATGTGCCGGAACAGCTTACCGCAGTTTTACTATAGGTATACCTGATGAAACACCTTGTGCCCCGGCAAACCTGATTCTTGAACCGTGTGCAACGCTGTATGCAGAAACCTGCATTAGCGGACCAACTTACAATTGGTATATTGATGGAAATCTGGCGATGACTACCGAAATAAACAATGCCTATATTTCATTAATACTTAACTCCTTGCAAGCGGGACAGCACTCGTTATGTGTAACAGTTGCCAACTCCTGCGGTGAGAGTCCAATGGCCTGTACTACTTTTTACACAAGCGACTGCAGCGGGTCACAGCAATTTGCTATGGGGTACCCCAACCCTACACAACAGCAAATTAATTTCGTGTTAGAACCTGGTGGTAAAGAAACCGTTGAATTTACTTATTCGTATGCGTTGCTGGACAAAAACGCGGTGGCCGTAAGGAGTGGAACAACCAATAAAAACTCACTTGTTATAGACGTTGGTAACCTGAAGAAAGACACCTACTTTTTTAAAGTCCAGTTGCCCACCCAGCGTATTGAGCAACGTATTGTTATTGATTAGCGTATCTTTGAGAGGGGCTGTTGCCCCTCTCAATCTTTTAGGGAGTCAGGCGTTATTTATTGATGAAATCATTGCTGATTGCCTTTTTTTGTTGTGTAATACTTAACCCGGTTGCAGCTCAAAAACAAGCCGCCATATGGTACTTTGGCGAAAACGCAGGCCTTGATTTTCGCCAAGGATCGCCCAGACTATTACCCAACGGTGCCCTTAAAACAGAAGAAGGTACAGCAACAATTAGTGACGCCCAAGGTAATTTGCTTTTATATACAGATGGTGTTACCGTTTACAATCAATTTCATGAAGTAATGACTAACGGCACAAATTTGTGGGGACACTTTTCAACCACACAAACACTAGTAGTTCAAAGGCCTAATGACAACTCCATTTACTATATATTTACCGCTTCTCCCTCTTTTGATACTTGGTTTGGGCCGGGTTCTGATTCGGTCGGGTTTCATTATTCGGTGGTTAACAAAGCCCTGAGAGGTGGAGCGGGCGAAGTCGTTCAAAAAAACATTTTGTTGCACAGAAACACTACTGAAAAAATGGCGGCCGTGTTTCACACCAACGGTACTGACATCTGGGTACTCACTCACGAATGGAACAGCAACCGCTTCTTGGCATACCTCATTACTGAAACCGGGATTAATACCAGCCCAGTTGCAAGCATCAAAGGGTCTATTCTTCAAAAGAAGAATGGTACCAATGCTAATGCAGCAGGCCAGTTAAAAATTTTGCCCGATGGAACCAAGGTTGTGAATGCAACCCCTGATTTTCCTGCAGGTGGTATTATTGAATTGTTTGAATTTGATTCCTCATCGGGCATGGTAACCAATTTGATAGACCGAATTAATCTGGGCCTACAGGTTTTGACTCACTACGGAACTGAATTCTCACCTGATTCCAGGTTTGTTTATTTTACTGTTTCATATACTTTCTGCGGAGTGAACGATCCCGATCAACCAAGCACTGTCTGGCAATACTCATTTGAAAATAAAACCCTCAAACAAGTCGGACACTATATTGGAAAGCTCGGAGCAATGCAACTTGGGCCGGATGGCAAGATCTATGTAGCCAGTTGTAATGATATTGCCGGTGAATCGGGCTCCATTGCTGTTATTAATTACCCGAACCGCCACGGAAATTCTTGTAACTTTCAATCAAAAGCGATTTCTACTACAGGAAGAAGTCGATCAGGCCTGCCCAACTTTATTGCGTCTTACTTTCGTTTTGAAGATCCCGTTATCGATATGCCCAATATTTTTACCCCCAATGGAGATGTTTATAACCCCGTGTTTAAACCAATTGTGTTTGACCACATGGTGGATGCCGATTTAACGATTTTTAACCGGTGGGGTCAGCAAGTATATTACACTCGCGAGGTAAAGTCCGGTTGGGATGGGGACAATGCATCGGAAGGGGTCTATTATTGGCTACTGCGTTACGAAGGCAAAAACGGCAAAAAAGGTACAGCCAAAGGCTGGGTACATTTGCTTCGATGAGCGGCCTTACACACCAGTTGAACTCTTCACGGCTACACCGCTTTTGGCATAATTCAGAATGAACTCTTCGGTTTCCTTCGAAGGTTCCAGCATGGCCTGGTCCATTTCTTTTTTCAGGGCCACCAGTGTGGCATACTGCTGGCGAAGGCCGGCATCGGTGAGCAGCGCCTGGTTAATCTGGCGCTCCTCCTCCTCCGTAATCTCGTGGTACAGAAACCTGATCAGATCGGTTTGGGTAAAGGTCTTTGTCATAGGCATTATGGTTAATGTTCATTTTTTTCCTCAGGTTAATGAGTGCGTAGCGCATGCGGCCCAGCGCGGTGTTAATGCTCACCCCGGTACGTTCGGCTATTTCCTGAAAACTCATCTTCAGGTAATGGCGCATAATCAGCACCTGCTTCTGCTCAACGGGCAATTCTTTGATGTAAGTCCTCAACCGGCTGCGGTTGTCCTGCCATACCTGCTTATCTTCAATTGATTCGGCAGCAAACTGCAGCGAGTTCATCAACCGGCTCCCATCCTCCAGAACAATCTCGGGGTACCGTTTCTCCTTACGGAAATGGTCGATGGCCAGGTTATGCGCAATGCGGCTTATCCACGGCAGAAATTTGCCTTCCTCATTATAGCGGCCTTCCCGGATGGTGTTGATCGCCTTAATGAAGGTATCCTGCAATAAATCCTCGGCCACATACCGGTCTTTTACAATCAGGTAAATGGCGGTGTACAATCTCGACTTGTGGCGTTGAAGCAGCATGGCGAAAGCCTCTTCGTTACCTTGTTGATAGCGCGACAGCAACTCGCTGTCGGTGCACTTGTTCTCTATCATTCTGTCTCACATTTAGGTAACGTAGACGTGCTGCTCGATATTGCGGGGGTTTTGGTTAATAATTAGGTTGAAAAGATAACCAGATTCCGATTCAGCGCAAAAAAATCTTTAAAATTCTTGCCTGATCGGGATTTTATTTTGGTATTTGTTCCCGATTTTTTGAGTTTGTAACCCCTATGGCCGTAAGTAAAAAGCGCCTGATTAAAAGCCTTGAAACCCTGAGCGATGATTTGAAAGAATTGCTCAAAAAGCAGTATCCCAACGGCTACGAGTCCAGCATAACACGCATCTCAAATGCCAAAAAGGAACCCATTTTTGTTTTCCCGCTCGAAACGGAAGATGCTACCTACCTGGTAAAAATTCCCATTACGAAAAACAGCGAGGGCGAATACGAAATGGAGCCCACCGGGCCGCAGGAATTTGATAATTCCGGAGACGATGATGACGACTTCTCATCGGATGACGAATTTTCAACCGGTGAGGAGGCCGATTCGTTTGATGATGAAGGCAGTAGCCGAAAAAGCGGCCGCGAAGCCAGCTATGACCCCGACTTTGACAATTAATACATAAAGAATTTAATACCTGCCGAAACACCATCCGTTGCGATGGTGTTTTGCTTTCGGCAGAAATGTAAAACCCGTTAAATTGCCCTGTGCCCCCGAAGCCTGTTTTATCCGATTCTGAACTTGATTCCCTCGATCCCAGGGATTACATCATCATCAAACGGGCACGCGTAAATAACCTGAAAAACCTGAGTGTTGCTATTCCACGAAACAAGCTGGTGGTTATTACCGGCTTATCGGGCTCCGGCAAATCTTCGCTGGCTTTTGATACGCTGTTTGCCGAAGGGCAACGGATGTACGTGGAAAGCCTCAGCGCCTACGCCCGCCAGTTTCTCGGCCGGATGGAAAAACCCGATGTGGATTACATCCGTGGCGTTTCGCCCGCCATTGCCATCGAACAAAAGGTAAATACCCGCAATCCGCGATCAACCGTAGGCACCACTACCGAGGTGTACGATTACCTGAAACTGCTCTTTGCCCGCATTGGCAAAACATATTCGCCCGTTAGCGGAAAAGAAGTGAAGCGCGATTCGGTTACTGATGTGGTGAACACCATTAACGCCCTGGCACCCGGAACGCGGGTGATGATTGCTGCACCGCTGCCGTTGAAGAAGGGCAAAAAACTAAAAGAAGAACTAAACCTGCTGTTGAGCAAAGGCTTTGCAAGGGTGTTGATTGATGGCGAACCCAACTTCATTGAAGATCTAATCAAAGCTCCCCTCTCCCTGGGGAGAGGGGCCGGGGGTGAGGGGAATCTTCACATCCTCATTGATCGCCTGGCCGTAAACCCCAATGATGATGACACTGTGTATCGCCTGGGCGATTCGGTTCAAACGGCTTTTTACGAAGGACATGACGAGTGCGTGATACATGTCGAAGGACAAAACCCACTGCATTTTTCCGATCGTTTTGAACTGGACGGTATAAAATTCACTGAGCCTTCGGTTAATTTTTTCAGTTTCAATAACCCGTATGGCGCCTGCCGCACCTGCGAGGGGTTTGGTAAAATCCTCGGCATTGACGAAGACCTGGTTATACCCGATAAATCACTTTCGGTTTATGAGGGGGCCGTAGCCCCCTGGCGCAGCGAAGCCATGAGCGAATGGGTAAAACCTTTGCTGAAACACGGTATCAAATTCAATTTTCCGATACACCGGCCCTATAATGAATTAACCAAAAAGGAACAGGAACTTCTTTGGACCGGCAACGAATATTTCGATGGCATTAACGGTTTTTTCAGATACGTTGAATCCAAACTTCATAAAATCCAATACCGGGTTATGCTGTCGCGCTACCGCGGAAGAACCACCTGCCCCGACTGCAAAGGCACCCGCCTTCGCAAAGACGCCCAGTATGTAAAAATTGCCGGCACCTCCATTACCGATCTGGTGCTGATGCCCGTTGAGGATGTTGCCGTTTTTTTTGACAAACTAAAACTCTCAGATTTTGAACAGAAGATTTCGGATAGAATTCTTACTGAAATAAAAACGCGCCTGGACTATTTGGTAAAGGTCGGTCTCGGCTACTTGACGTTAAACCGTTTAAGCTCAACGCTTTCAGGTGGCGAGTACCAACGGATAAAACTGGCCACCTCGCTGGGTAGTGCACTGGTGGGCTCCATGTACATTATGGACGAGCCCAGCATCGGCCTGCACCCGCGCGACACCAGCCGGATGGTAGAAGTACTCAAATCGCTGCGCAACCTGGGCAACACCGTAATTGTGGTTGAACACGAGGAAGAAATCATGCGTGCAGCCGATCAGCTTATTGACATCGGGCCCGATGCAGGTACGCATGGCGGGCAACTCGTTTTTCAGGGATCGCTGAAGGAACTTAATGGAAAAGTGGTCTCGCACACTACCAACTACTTAACCGGAAAAGATAAAATTGAAGTGCCGGCCAGGCGCAGAAAATGGAAAGATTCGATCAGCGTTGTTGGCGCTCGCGAAAATAACCTGAAAAACCTGACGGTAAAATTTCCGCTTGGCGTGCTTACTGTGGTTACCGGTGTAAGCGGTTCCGGTAAATCAACGCTGGTGAAAAAGATACTCTACCCCGCCCTGGGCAGGATGAACGGATCAGTTGCCGAAACACCCGGTAAATACGATAAACTGGAAGGCGATATAACCCGCGTCACCCAGGTTGAATTTGTTGACCAGGACCCGATTGGAAAATCTTCCCGTTCTAATCCCATCTCCTATGTTAAGGCCTACGATGCCATCCGCCAGTTGTATTCGGAGCAACCGTTATCGAAACAGCGTGGCTACAAACCCGCACACTTTTCATTTAACGTAGAGGGTGGCCGGTGCGAAACCTGCGAAGGCGAAGGCGAAATAAAAGTAGAGATGCAGTTCATGGCCGACATTTTTCTGAAATGCGAATCGTGCCAGGGCAAGCGCTTTAAACAGGAAATACTGGAGGTTGATTACAACGGCAAAAGCATAGCCGATGTGCTGGATATGACGGTGGAAGAAGCGCTTGAATTCTTTAAAGACAAAAAGTCGATCCACGAAAAAATTCAGCCGCTCTTCGATGTGGGCATGGGCTATGTAAAACTCGGTCAGTCGTCCAATACGCTGAGCGGTGGCGAGGCGCAGCGCGTAAAGCTGGCTTCTTTTTTAGGCAAAAATTCACCGGACGGCCAGATCCTGTTCATCTTCGATGAACCCACCACCGGCCTCCATTTTCATGACATCGCCAAATTGTTAAAAGCCATCAATGCCCTTGTGGATCAGGGGCACACGGTACTTGTTATTGAGCACAACCTGGAAGTAATAAAATGTGCCGACTGGATTATTGACCTGGGGCCGGAAGGAGGCGAGAAAAAAGGCGGGCACTTGCTGTTTGCCGGAACGCCCGAGGATATGATAAAGAAAGCTAAAGGCAGCTATACCGCTGAATTTTTGCGAAAAAAGATTGGCGGTTGACTGTATCACCAAAAGCATTAACCCCAGAAGCAACCATCCGTTCAGGCGTAAGTCTGTAGGGTTTAAAATTGGTTTTATGCAGAGAGCCTTAACCCTGTGTTTACTGCTGAATTCAACCCTGCTACCTGGTCAGGTTGATATTACCCAAAAACTTTACTCTCCGGATGAACTGAAAACCGACCTCCGCTTTTTGGTTAGCACACTGGAGAACATCCATCCCAACCTGTATGCCGCTACTTCAAAGGAAAAATTTTACCAGGATGTTGAAGCACTGGAACTGGGGCTCACTGAGCCGATTACCCGTCTTGAATTTGCAAGAAAACTCATTCCGTTAACAACGGCCTTGGGCGATGGACACACATCAGTTTATTTTCCGCAGGAGGAACGCAGTGAATTTTTGAAACAAGGCGGCAAGGTATTTCCGTTTGACGTGCTCATTCGCAACAACCGGCTGTATATCACGACTAATTACAGCAGCGACTCAACCTTAACGGGAGTAGTTGAAGTTATTTCGATAAACGGATTGCGCACACCTGAATTACTCAATCAACTGCGGCCGTATGTAAGTGCTGAACTGGATTTTTACCGGGATATACGCATCCAGCGATCGTTCAGAAGCCTGCTGTGGTATGTTTTGGGATATGCTGATAGCTATGATCTTGAATTGGTTATAAATGATCTGCCCGTTAGGAAATACGTTGAGGGAATTACCTCAGCACAATTTCAGGCTGCGGCTCTTCATCGATTGGTAAACCAAAATGCCAAACCCTATTCCCTCACCATTACTCCGGAAAGGTTTGCAATTATTGATTTTCGTTCGATGACGGATAAAAAACGTTTCGCCCGGTTTCTGGATTCGGCTTTTCAGGTTATCCGCAACGAAACCATTCAGCACCTGGCCATCGACATTCGCAACAACGGTGGCGGCAACTCGCAATTGGGCGACCTGCTCTTTAATTACATAACCGATAAACCATACCGCCAGGTTGACCGGATGGAAGTAAAAGCCAGCAAAGAAATGAAACACTATTTTCGCCAGCGCTATGTTAAATGGTATATGTACCCGCTTATGCCCGTTGCTGTTTTTAATAAGCAAGCCCGCCTTTATGCGTTCGGAAAACCGGGTAAAATCCAGGTGGTTGAAATGAAAAAACTGATCAAACCAAAAAACGAGTCGCTAAAATTCAAAGGCCAAACATATTTACTGGTGAGCCATTACACCTTCTCAAGCGCCAATATGCTTGCCGATGCGTTTAAATGTTACAACATGGGTACCGTTATTGGTGAAGAAACGGGCGGAGTTCTTATCGCATTTGGCGATGTTATTCCTATTCAATTGCCCAATACCGGGTTAGCTGCCGGTTGCAGCTATAAAAAATTTATTCATCCGTGCAGCGATGACACCCTTCGCGGTGTCAAACCCGATGTGGAAATCGTTTCGGAACCAGCTGATAAGGTTTCGGGCCGCGACCCGGTGATGGAGTATCTTAAAGAAGTAATCAAGAACTGACTTACAACAACGGAATCAACTCCACATACAATTCCGTCAGTTTCGGTTCAGCCTTGCCGGCTACCTTCACAATGGTGGCCAGGTCAACCGGCTGTAAATTATCCGGGTCGCAGTCATCGGTGAGTACTGAAATGGCGCAGCAGGGCAGCTTCATGTGGGTGCTGTCTCTTCCGGTATTACTAATCATTAAAAAGTCGCTTAAAGCGTTCGTCTACAACCGCCTGATATTTTCCTTTCATGGGTTCTGAGAGAAAACTGATGGTAATCATGTCCTCCCATTTTTTGCGTACACTTCTAAATTTTTCCAACTCCTCTTCAACTATCTTATTGTTCAAGGCAAGTTTTTCTTTTCCATAAAAATCGGCCAGCAGCTTTAGGTCAATTTTGCTTTTTTTGCCCGCAAGGGGCAAGGCCAATTCTTCTGTTGCATTTGGCAAGGCGATGGTGGAGTTAACCAAATCGTAAGCTGGTGACAATTCAATTTTTCCATTGCGCCTGATTAGCGAAAAGTTTTTTAAATGCATGTCCTCGTTGCCGCACAAAAAACTGAACAACGTAATCCGGAAAAGTTTCAATTTCTCCACAATCGGAAAGGTGCAAAATTGATCAATCAACCCAGCGACCTTTTCCATAGAAGCCCGGTACTTAGTTTCGCGCGTATTGCCGCTCAGTTGTGCAAAATCCTCAACAGGCACTTTTTTACCTCTCGGTAACCGATCGAAGCGTTTGATGAAATATGAGCGTGAGCCATCCGCACAATATACCATTCCATGCAAAGGGGTATCAATGCCTGCAATTGCCGCCAGGCGCATGGTCAGATCTTCATTTTCAGGGAGTTCCGGGTAATAATCCTGTTGCGGTTTAATAATAAACATGCCACCAACATCAACCACCTCAAATACGGCCTTTGAAACATTAAGTTTTGCACTCAGTTTAGGTTGCACTCCCTGAATTGATATCTTCGATGCACGCGCAATTGCTTCACGAACTTGCTCTTCTTTTGTATAAGGAAAATCGTTCAGTTGAGTGAGGCGGGGCGATAACATCCGGAGTCCTTCTGGCGAATATTTCAAATCACCACATAGAACATACGTAATCGGACAACGATTCATGGTTCACTTTCTTTAACCGTTACCACCCCGGCCATATCGTTGCCTACAGCAGTCAATTGCGACAGATAATCATCGCGATCGAGTTTACGTTGCTTCAGCAAGCCTTCCAGTTGCGGGCCTTCAGGTAGCAGCCCATCAAAAAATGCAGGAAATGAGTTGAAGTGAAAAACGCGCTGCGAAAGCGGCAAGGTTAACGAAACGGGCAGGCCGGTATAATTTGGTTCATATTCAAAAATATATTGATGGTCGTCCGTCTCCTGTAAACGCCCGGCTAATTGATCGTTTATATAGACGTTAACGGCTCGCATTCCTGTACTCATCCATCAATTGACTGTTTAACTGCACGGAAATATTTAATCCTATCAGAACTTTATTCAGGGTGTTCAGCTGAATCGTTTCTTTCCCTTTCTCCAAATCGTATATCACCGTTTTTCCAACACCAATCATCCGGGCGAAGTCAGCCTGAGAGAGCCCTGATTTCTTTCGATGAAAACGAATTATCTTCCCTAATTCCGGCTGTTTTATCATAATTTACTACTGTTATAGTAGTAAAATTATAATAATAAAAACAATTAGATTGATTTTTTAGACTTAATTACTTCTATAACAGTAATTAATAACGTTCTCATACAAAAAATGGCAATTATTATTGCCAATTATTGCTTTAGCAGTAATAAAGAAATCAAATAGCATGTATCAACTCCACATACAATTCCGTCAGTTTCGGTTCAGCCTTGCCGGCTACCTTCACAATGGTGGCCAGGTCAACCGGCTGTAAATTATCCGGGTCGCAGTCATCGGTGAGTACTGAAATGGCGCAGCAGGGCAGGCCCATGTGGTTGGCCACAATAACTTCGGGTATGGTGCTCATGCCCACGGCATCCGCACCGATGGTGCGCAAGAAGCGGTACTCGGCACGGGTCTCCAGATTGGGCCCCGGAACTGCCGCATAAACGCCTTCATTAAGTTTTATCTTTTTCGCACGGGCAATCCGTTTGAGTTTAGTGTTCAGTTTTTTTGAATAAGGTTGGCTCATGTCGGGGAAGCGCGGACCGAACATCTCGAAATTCTCTCCCCGCAGCGGGTTATCGGGCAACAGGTTGATGTGATCATCCAGCAGCATGAGCTGTCCTTTACTCCACTTCGGATTCAGGTTGCCGGCCGCATTGGATATGAGCAGGTACTTTATGCCAAGCAACCTCAATACCCGAACGGGCAATGTTATCTGTCGCAGATCATATCCCTCATAATAGTGAAACCTGCCCTGCATGGCCAGCACTTTTTTGCCCTTCACCTTTCCGTAAATAAGCCGGCCTTTATGAAACTCAACGGTTGAAATCGGGAAATGTGGTATGGAGTTGTACGGTATGGCCACAACTGATTTGATCTCCTCTACAAACAAATTTCCCAAACCTGTTCCGAGAATCACGCCAACTTCGGGTGCGTCAATTCCGCGCTTCTTTAAAAACTCAACAGCCTGGTTAATTTCTTTAATCATGAATTAAATTTTCAGAGTGCCGCAATCAGTTCCGTAAACAACGTAACCAGGTGCTTCTCGGCTCTGCCTGCAACCGACACAATGTTTTCCAGTTTCACAACCGAACCTTTGTCGGGGTTACACTCGTTGGTAAGTACCGATACGGCACAACACGTTATGCCGGCATGTTGGGCAGTAAGCACCTCGGGCACGGTGCTCATGCCCACGGCATCGGCTCCGATGGTGCGCAGGTAACGGTATTCGGCACGGGTCTCCAGCGAAGGTCCCTGTACAGCAGCATAAACTCCCGGACGTAATTTTATTTTTTTCTTTGCGGCAATGGCAAGCAGTTTTTTCTGCAGGTTGGCTGAATACGGTTCACTCATATCCGGAAAGCGCGGCCCGAATATTTCATAGTTTTCTCCCCGCAGCGGATTATCGGGCATTAAGTTAATGTGATCGTTCAGCAGCATCAACTCACCTTTCTTCCAGGCAGGATTTAGATTTCCGGCTGCATTCGAAATCAGCAAAACTTTTACTCCCAGCATCTTCATTACCCGTATGGGCAGGGCAATCTGGTGCATGCTATAGCCTTCGTAGTAGTGTAGCCGGCCCCGCATGGTGATGACGTGCTTCCCGCTTACTTCTCCAACTACCAGTTGCCCCTTATGGGTTGCAACGGTTGTAATGGGAAAATGCGGTATGGCATTGTAGTTAATAATGACTGGCTTTCGGATGGATTCAACAAACCGATTGCCCAATCCGGTGCCCAGAATAATGCCCACTTCGGGCTTGGCGTTAATTCTGTGTTTGATAAAATCGGTTGCTTCCTTAACCTGTTGCAGCATAACTCAAATGTAGTAATTCAAATACAACGATTTCCGCAGGCATCCGGTTAAGAACTTTCGTAATGATCCGGCAAGAATTTCCGGTTGAATACCTTAATTTTAATGACTTACACCTAAACTTATCGCCATGAGAAAGTACCTTTTGCTTAACTGCCTGTTGTTTGTAGCCACTTCAGTTTTTGCACAATCCTTCAATACGTTTCCGGTAACCACACAAAAACCTCCATTACACGGTCGGCATTGGATGGCTGTTACCGGCAAGCCGCTGGCCGCTACCGCAGGCGCCATGATTTTCAGCAAAGGCGGCAACGCAGTGGACGCTTCCTGCGCCATGCTGGCCGCTACCTGCACCATGTGGGATGTGCTGAGTTGGGGCGGTGAAACGCAGGCACTCATCTACAACCCCAAAACAAAAAAAGTAATCGCCATTAATGCGCTGGGTGTAGCCCCAACCGGAGCCACCGCCCAGTTCTTCAAAGACAAAGGCATGAAATATCCTCCGCAGTACGGGCCACTGGCAGCCGTAACTCCGGGCACACCGGGCGGACTGATGACCATGCTGGCCGAGTACGGTACCATGAGTTTGAAAGATGTGCTCACACCGGCCATGCAAATGGCTGAAGGTTATCCGATAGAAGCGCAAACAGCCAATTCGATTGAACGCGAGAAGAGCCGAATTAAAGAATGGCCGTACTCCAAAAAAGTTTTCCTCACGCATCCGGGCGAAAGCCGTGAAGCACCTTACCCCGGAGAAATTTTTGTGCAGAAAGATTTGCTGGCCACCCTGCAGAAACTGGTTGATGCTGAACAGCAGGCACTAAAAAAAGGTAAATCTAGAAAGGAGGCCATCTACGCAGCATACGATCGGTTTTACAAAGGCGACATAGCCAAAGAATTTGTTCGCGGGTGCCAGGAGCAGGGCGGATTGATTACCGAACAGGACCTGGCCACCTGGAAAGTAAAAATAGAAGAGCCGCTGATGACTACCTACAAAGGTATTGAAGTGTACAAACTGCAGCAGTGGACGCAGGGACCTGTGATGCTGCAAACACTGAACATCCTTGAAAACTTCGACCTGAAAAGCATGGGATACAACTCGGCTAACTATGTACACACGGTTTACCAGGCCATGAACCTGGCGTTTGCCGATCGCGACTTTTACTATGGTGACCCGGCCTTTCCTCCGGATGAACCGATGAAGGGATTGCTCTCCAAAGAATATGCTAAGGAACGCGCGAAACTTATTAACCCTGAACGTAACGATCCGAAAATCGGTCCGGGCGATCCATATCCCTACGAAGGAAAGGTTAATCCATTTACACACTTACTAAAAACCTGGGGTGGCGCACAAAGCAGTTTGTATCGGCCGTTTGATGAAAAATACTTTGAAGACTTTGCGGCCGGAACAACCAGTGTTGAGGCTGCCGATAAAGAAGGCTGGGTGGTATCCATTACGCCCAGCGGGGGCTGGGTACCTGCCTGCATTGCGGGCAATACAGGCATTGGCATGAGCCAGCGCATGCAAAGTTTTGTGCTGGATGAGAAAGAGAATCCGTTTAACGTGGTTGAGCCCGGTAAGCGGCCGCGCGTTACGCTTACACCCAGCCTTGCATTAAAAGACGGGAAACCGTTTCTATCATTTGCCAAGCAGGCCGGTGATGAACAGGATCAGTTACTGATTCAGTTCTTTCTGAATATGGTAGAGTTTGACATGACCGTGCAGGAGGCCTGCGAAGCGCCCAGCTTCATTACCAACCAGATGTTTTCCAGTTTTGGTGATCATGAAAAACAGCCGGGAGGGTTGATTCTCAACAACCAGATGCCTCCGTGGGTACGCAAAGAACTGGGCCAGAAAGGCTACCGGATTACCTACCGCGAACGCACCAGCGGTCCGATTAATGCCATCTATTTTGATTGGAAGAACGGAAGTTTCTGGGGCGGATCGAGCAATCACGGAGAGGATTATGGCTTAGGGTGGTAAACAATTCTAATACGATGAAGAATCAAAAATTTGAAAAACGGGTAACAGGCGGCATGTCGGTTTACTACGGCATCGGTATACTGCTTACGGGTGTTGCAGCAACCGTGGGTGCGATTGTAATGGCAGTAAAATTTTTCATGGGCTCCACCGAACACGGGTGGGGAACACCAGCGGGTTTGGGTGCCATTGGCCTTGTTATGGGCACGCTTGGCTACCTGTTGCTTCGGTCGGGCTATGAGCAGTTGGAAGACTGACGCTATTCGGCCGGCAAGGCAATGCGGTAGGTCTTTCCCTTCTTAACTGTTAACCGGTCATCGCGCAGCCAGGGGTTGTGGCGTTTTAACAGTTTATAATTCACACCTTGTTGCTTTGCAAACTTCACCAGGTCGGGGATGTCTTGGGTTACTTCCACATAGCGAAGCTTCTCAGGTTGATACAGGTGTTTCGGGTTAACATTAAATCCGTACTTCACAGGGTTTTCAATAATTTCCTTTATAGCGATAATCCGGAACACATAGCGCGAGGTTTCATCAACCAAATGCAGGTCATAAAAATTATCCACCTGCTGATTTTCTAACGCACGCCCAACACCGGCAATGCCCCGGTTATACGAAGCCGCCACCAGTGTCCAGTTACCAAACTTTTTATAGGCATTGTTTAAATAGTTGCAGGCTGCTTCTGTGGCTTTAAGAGGGTCGTAGCGCTCATCAACATCATTTTCAATTTCCAGTCCGAGTTCACGGCCTGAGGTTTTTAAAATCTGCCAGTACCCCACAGCATTCTTGGGTGAAATATCATTTACCAAACCCGATTCAATCAACGGCAGGTATTTAAAATCATCGGGTATGTTGTGCCTGCGCAAAATTTCCTGCATCTGCGGAAGCCAGCGGTTGGCGCGTTTCATCAGAAAAATGGTACTGCTGTGCAGGTAAATATTGATTTGCAGTTCGCGATCCAGGCGTTCGAGCACATCGGGGATTTCGAGCGGAACCGGTTCACCGGCAAAATTTAGAGCAGTTGGCAGATCATAGGATACCGCCAGGTAGCGGGGTATTTCGGCATCCCATTGTGATGGCGGCAAAATTCCTTCCTCCTGTTGTTGATCTCTTTTGGCTTCACTAAGCAGTTTCTTAATGCGATCATCAGAATACCTGACGTAACCCAAAACAATAATCAACGACAGAAGCGAAATCAGGAGTGGAAAATTCTTCTCCAGTGTTTGCACGGACAATCTTCTAAAAATTCGGTGCCAGCAGGTATTTCGAATAGAAATCGTCAATTACTTTAACGGCTTCTTTGGGTGTTTCTACAAGGGCAAACAAATCCAGGTCTTCCTCGCTGATCATGCCTTCTTCAATTAAAATTTCCTTCACCCACTTCAGCCAGCCCTGCCAGAATTTCTTGCCCACCATCACAATCGGGAAGCGGCCAATCTTTTTGGTCTGTATAAGGGTTAGCGCTTCGGTTAATTCATCGAGTGTACCAAAGCCACCCGGCATCACCACAAACCCTTGAGAATATTTTACAAACATCACTTTACGAACAAAGAAGTAGTCGAACGTGATGAGTTTATCCGGATCGATATAGGGATTACCCTTTTGTTCAAACGGTAAAAAGATGTTTAACCCAACTGACTTTCCTCCTGCGCGATGGGCGCCCCGGTTACCGGCTTCCATAATGCCGGGGCCGCCACCGGTAATTACTCCGTAACCATGTTGTACCAGTTGGTATGCCAACTCTTCGGCCGTTTTGTAATAGGCGTGACCGGGTTTGGTGCGGGCCGAACCGAAGATGGTTACACACGGACCAATTTTGGCCAGTTTTTCCATACCCTCCACAAATTCACTCATCACCTTAAATATCATCCAGCTGTTTTCGCCCTTAATTTCCGACCAGTCTTTATCTTTAAACGCTTTGCGAATACGGTGTTCATCTTCTATAGCTTGCTGAATGAGCTCGGCTTTCGGATTGTTGTTCGACTTCCTTTTTGACTTCATACTGGTTATTATCTCTCGAAAGATACAAGGATGAACTTGCCCGACAAAAACCGGAAGCCTGTCAGGCCAGGAGATCAAGCAATGCGCTGTGCAAATCTGTAAAGCGAAAGGTAAAACCGGCCCGTTGAATTTTTTCCGATGAAACCCGGCTTCCGTTTAAAACCATACCGGCCATCTCGCCCAACACAAGTTTTAACGCAAAGGCCGGCACCGGGGGTAACCACATGGGCTTTTTCAAAACAACGGCAATCGCCCGTGTAAATTCTTTGTTTGTAACCGGCTGAACCCCGGCTGCATTGTAAACACCAGCCACAGAATTATTTTCCTTGGCAAACAAAAACATCCGGCACAGATCATCAATGTGTATCCAACTCAGGTATTGGTTGCCGGTGCCCAGGGGAGCGCCTACGCCCCATTGTACCGGCCTGGCCATCTCTTTCAACGCTCCACCCTTCTTACTTAGCACAATACCAATGCGTAAAATGGCGGTGCGGATACCCAACGATTGAACTGCATTCACTTCGTTCTCCCAAGCCTTTACTACCTCTGCCAGGAAATCATTACCCGGATTACTGCTCTCGGTTAAAACTTCATCACGTAATCCAAATCCATAAATGCCAATGGCCGATGCTGATAAGAATGAACTAACCTGATGATTTCCCCTGCCAAGAAATTGGTACAACAACCGGGTTGACTGCACCCGACTGTCAAGAATTTCTTTTTTGCGTTTCACTGTCCACCGTTTATCGGCCACACCGGCTCCGGCCAGGTGAATCACCGAATCAACTCCTTCAAAGGCTTTTTCATCTATAGTGCCGGCAGAAACATCCCAGGCAAAGGCGGGCACCCTTCCTGCTTTTGCCTGGCGGCTCAGGTGTGCAACTTCATATCCCTGCTTTAGCAGCAGTTCCGTCAGACGGCTGCCCACCAATCCGCTGGCCCCGGTAATCAGTACTTTTTTTGGACTCAATTTTGTTAGCTTTGATTACTCAAATTAAGAAACATGGTTGTGTTGAGAAAGTTTACCGTATTCGTACTTATTCTTATTGTAAGTGCCTTTTCAGTATTTGCTCAATCGGTTAAGGCAACAAAAGAAACAGCGCGCATTAAAGGCAAAAATGCCGATGGTTTTGAGGTGGAGTTGGAGGGTACTGTTGATGAGGTAAATACTGCTTTAACAAAGTATATGAAAACATTTGCAAAACTTAAACTGGGTGCCAATCCGATAGCTACGAGTGAATTTGCCGTTGGCGGATCGGTATATAAAAGTCCGGTTTACGCACTCACCAAAGAAAAGGGCGATCGTACAGCCGCCTGGATTGGGATAAAAGCCGATGAGTGGAGCCCCGAAGAAGCAGAAAAAATAAACAAGGAGTTGGAGCGGCTCACCTACGATTTTGGTGTGCAGTTTTACCGCGATAAAATACAGGTACAAATTGATGAATCAGTTCGCGCCTTGCAGGCTGTTGAGCGGCAGCAGCAGCGGCTCAACACCGAAAATAAAAATCTGAACATCCGCCTGGAGAACAATCAAAAAGAGAGGGTTCAGCTGGAAAAATCACTCGATGCCAACAAACTTGAATACCTGAACCTGCTCACCAAAATTGAGCAGAATAAAAAAAGCCAGGATTCACTGGCTGTTGCACTGGAGCAGGTAAAGAAAGTGGTGGAAATGCACAAGGAGAAGCAGAAAAAGGTGCATTAAATTCCGGGCTTAACAAGCCACTCGTGCCGTATGGTGTCATAATAAGTCCATGCGTTGGGCCACTCCAGGTATTCATCATTTAATAAGTACTCGTCAACATGGCCATGTTTCACCATGTGGTTAAAAAGTTCAGTTCCTTTTTTATGCAATTCAGTTATTGGGCCAACCGGTGTATTGTACACTTCAACGAATGAGGTTATGTTGCCTCTATCATCTATTCGAAATTTACCTCCTACCCCACGAAGAACACCCTCTGCACTGCGTGCCGGGCGGATGATGAAGAAATAATATATATCCGATTTGTCGCGGTAAAGTTTCTCGAGCTTAAATTTTGGTAAACTCGTTACATAAAATTTCCTGAATTCGGGATTGAATCGGGTTTCCCACGTGGCACCTGTTGGCCGCACATAAATGTAGGTGATGATATCAGCCAACAATGAATCACGTTGCCGGTCATCAAAATAATTTCGAGGATCCTGTTTATCCGAGCAGGAAAAAAACGCAATAAAAAAAACTGTCAGGCTGTTGATTATTACCTTCATCGATACAAAATTAATAAACAAAAAAGTCGGGGTACGATACCCCGACTTTTGCTGATGTTCAACCAATACTAGTTATTGTAATTAGTGTTACGCGGATCAAAGTTAGTCCATCCCGCTGTCCAGTCGGTTGCTCCGAACGCTCCGATGTAATTTACCGTTTTATTGAAGAACGCTCCGGCTGCCGGGCAGTTATCCCAAAGATTAGTTTTATTTAGCAATATGGAGCCACCGGCTGGTAAAAATGTTGGCGTGCCCAAATCAAAGAGATTTGAGTTAATACCAAGGTCAGTCCACTTGTCTTCAAGTACATTACCGAAAGACACAGTAGTAAACCAGGTCTGAGCAGTTACTGCTCCTATATTGCCCGTTGCAGCAAAGATGAAACCACGCGGTAACTGAGGGTTATTGGAATCGGGGGTAAACGGCAACCCGGTTACAGTTTGCTCTTCGGCAGTACTTGCAGATCCGTATCCGTTACCACCCCAGTTTTGTACTCCGGCAAGGTAAACGTTGCGAAGTTGCAAATCTCCGTTATCGGCATTGGTGCGTGTACCCGTGCCATCAATGAAAATTCCGTTAGGATACCCTGTAAATACTGAGTTGTAAATTTTAAGTTTATTGTTTCTGCGCAAGTGGGCTGCATTCTGGAAATTATCCTGAATGTTGAGATCGCTGGTTTTTTTTGGACCAATAACAGTTACGTTAGCAAATACGCCTGAGGTGAACGGAGTTGCCGCAGAGCCGGTTCCGTCATTGTCAACCTCAAAGCCATTCGAGCCAGACTGGTCGGCCAGCGTATTATCGCGAATACCAATAGCCCACTGAACATTCCCAGACCAGCCAAAGTCCACATCAAAATCATCATCAAGTCCTCGGTAGGCTACCAGGTATTTACTGTTTACCGTTCCGCCAAACCACTCAAACTGGTCATCCAATCCGTACGATGCCTGAACGTATTCTATAGTTGTGGTGCTTCCCACACTGCCCAGGGTTAATGAGTTTACTTCCTGGTTCGGGTTAATGGGGGTTCCGGCAAATTCAATGCGCACATACTTAAGCGAGCCGGAGTCATCTGTATCGGGGCTGCCGATGGGCGTATCGCCTATACCATGAAACGCTCCGTAATTTCCTTCCAGTTCGGCATTAGCACTTTGGTTGTTATTTGCACGGCCGACAATTACAAGTCCTCCCCAGTCTCCGGGGTTACGGGTTCCCGGGGCTTTTGAAGAAGTGAAGACGATCGGATTGTCTACTGTTCCGTTAGCAATAATCCTGTTGCCACGTTGGATGATTAGCGTTCCCGGAGGTGTTGAACCACTCTTAGGCAAACCCTGAATAATTGTGCCTGGTTCAATTGTAAGGGTAACTCCGGTAATGTTTGTGCCGCCTGAACGCTTGGCATCATCACCAACCCGAACATAACCGGACAATTGATAAATTTTATTGCTCATCCAGGTTGTATTGGCATTAATAATGCCACTTACCGTTACAATTTCTTTGCTTGACACTGTAACTGAATAGGTTGCCAGTACTGAGGACTTGCCCTTTAAATCAATCGCCTGAATGGTAAAATTAGTTACTGTTCCGACTGCAAGATTTTCTACTGCATAGGTAAGTGTATAAGTGGCATTTTTTTCACCACCGTAGGTTTCTGTATCAAAAGCACCACCGTTTTTCAAAACAACCACTTCGTCCAATCCGCCAGGTGCAGCAATGGTCGCTACTACAGAAGCATCGGCTCCTATAATACCGGTAAACGAAGGCGAAGCAAGGGTAATACTCGGAGCAGCCGGTTCGGCTTCATCATCGCTGCAAGACGACACAAAAACCAAACTACCAGCCAAAGCCGTGGAAGCCAGCAGGCTACGCCATGTAAACATTAAATTTTTCATTCGATATGGGTTTAAATTGATTTTCAATTAGATGCCCCAAAACTATCAGGCCCCTGTTAACTGAATATTAACAGGGGCCGAACTTTAAGTTACCAATGCTTCGTTAAGGTTAACTAAACCTTACCAGATTCGGTAGGTAAATCCAAGGGTGAACAACGAACCAAACCGGTTTTCCTGAACAATCTGATCGCGCTTTTTGTCAAATATCCCGTCACGGTTTCCGTCCTGCATCAGAATGTATTTCTGATTAAGTATATCGGCAATGGTAAGTTTGCCCTGCAGGCGCTCGCCAAAACGCTTTGTTACACTTAAGTCAACAACATTGCGGGGCATTTCATAGATGTCCTCATAAAGGGCATCACCCATATCGGTATAACCACCCACAGCAAAGAGCCTTCTGCCAACCACATTGTATAATACAGAAACCTGTAAACCGGACTCATCATTTTGATAATACACACCGGTATTAATAACGAATGGCGACTGACCCATCAGCGGGCGTTCCGGCTGTGTGCCAACATCAACAGAACTTTTTGAAAGGGCCGTGTTAAAAAGAATATTAAGGTTATCCACAAACTTACTTGATGTGAGTCCTGCCAATGACTTACGGATATCCAGTTCAACACCGTAAACATAAGCCGAAGTTGCGTTGGCATAACGAAATCCTTTAGCACCCTGCGAGCCTGCACCCGGCACGTAAACAGCCTCGATAGCATCGGTAAAATCTTTATAGAATCCACCGAAGGTTATCATCTCGTTCTTTGATGGATACCACTCCCAGCGAAGGTCATAATTTTGAATTTTGGCCGTGCGCAAATTCGGCTCCCCGCTGTACACCCAGTTAAATTCAAAATCATAGAAGCTAAACGGAGCAATTTCCCTGAACTCCGGCCTGTTTAAGGTCTGTCCATAAGTGGCCCGTATCAGCATGTTGTCAGAAAAATTGTACGACAGGTTTGCCGATGGCAGTACCCGCTTAACCGGAACCTGTTGTGCAATATCGTCTCCTGTTTTGGTAGCTGTAGAAAGAACCTGAAGATTGTCCTCAACACGCACTCCGCCCGAAAGGGTGAACTTTTTTCCGAAGGGTAAAGACAGCCCGGCATAATACGCTTTTAATTCATTGCTTGACGTATAGGAATCGCTGCCATTAGTCTGTTCATCAATTATTAAACCATCACCGGTGGTGGGGTAAATATTTTCAGATGCAAAAAGCTCTTCAATGGGCAGGTATTCCAAACTGGAATTCCAATTAAAGGCATCGCGTGCATACCCTAAGTTCCGCGCAATAAATGTTCTGTCTTTCTTGTCATAGAAAATACCTGCTGACAACACCGGCAAAAAGTTTTCGGTTATTTCAAGTGTATGATCGATCCCCACCGAGCCCGAGTAACTGTCCTCAGTCATATCGCCATAAAACCTGCCCAGAAAGTAAACCTGGGCTGCGCTTACCGGTACATATGTTCTCTCGGTACCGGATTGCAGGTCTAAATCACGCCTGTATCTGCGGTTGTCGGGCATATCGCGGTACGACTGCCCCAGGTTGGCCACCCAGTTTATGGTTGTTTTACCATTAAACAGTTTATGTTTACCAAGTAATTGGCCTGAATAAACTCCACGGAATACTTCCTGAAAACCACCCCACTGCCCATAGAAATTGCCTTCAAAATTTTGTCCCTGCCTGAAAATATACTGAGAGTTGTTAATCTGGTTATACAGGTTTTTAAACTCGATGGTGTGGTTGTCATTAAACTTAAATGCCCAGTTAAACAGTACGCCTGTTCGGCTGTTTTGATTGTTCTGATCATCGGAATAGTCGTATATGAGCGATGGGGTATTGTTGATTTCATCAAACTGATTAAAGTCTTGCCTGCGAACAGCAAAACGGTTTCGGTTATTGCTCCAGTTAATGGCCGTGATGTTTCCAATCTCAATGTTTTTAACCTTGAACCGGAAGTTACCGGTAATTGATGCGCTTTGGTCAAGAAAAGAAGTAACCTGCTCGGGCACCCAGTTATTGCTTAACGACTGGGCCGCCTGGCGCAACGAGGTTTCGCTGGTTATGCCGCGAAGGTCGGCAGGAAAGCCTGCCGGCAAATCATTAATTCCTCCGTTAAAGCCCAGATTTTGAATGGGATCACGCTTGCTTTGGTAGAAGTCATTGAATGTTGAGTTTGTACGATACCCCATGGAGTACCCAAATGTGATGTTATTCTCATCGGGGATACTTTTGGTGGTAATCTTTACAACGCCACCGGCAAAGTCGCCCGGAAGTTCGGGTGAAGGACTCTTGAAAATAAGAAGTTGATCGATCTGTCCGCTGGGTATTACATCAAAAGCAAATGATCTGCGATCGGCTTCCATACTGGGTGCATAAGCGCCATGAAGCATGGTAACGTTGTATCGCTCGCTGGCGCCACGAATAACAATGTACCGGCCCCCCATGATGGTAACGCCCGGGATCCGCTTAACAACTTCAGCCGCATCACGGTCAGGCGAACGGGTGATCATTTCTGCAGAAATGCCACTCACTACAAGTTTACTTTCACGAATAGATGCCAACAACGCAAAATCGTTATCAATGGTACGAGTACCCCGCACAACAACCTCGCTTAATTCGGAAACATCTTCGGATAATTGCACATCAATGGAAATCCGTTTCCCATTATCAACAACAACATCGTTAACAATGTGGGTTTTGTAGGTTACAAACGAAATTTGCAGTACGTATTTACCAGCGGCTACATTAGTAATCAAAAATTTACCCTCCAGGTCAGTTGAAGCACCTTGCTGCGTACCCTGAATAACTACGTTGGCTCCGATTATCGGCTCACCGGTAAGAGCATCTTTCACTAAGCCCCCGATTGACCCCTGGCTAAACGCATGCAGGCATGAAAAAAAAAGTGCTCCGAGTAGTAGTATAAACCGTTGAGTCATAAATCACTGGCTTTGATGAACGTTGGCGCAAAGGTCAGAACCTACTATTACCCCACCGGCAAGCCAGTGTTACTAAATTGTTAAAGGACCACTGTTTTCTTAATTTGTTGATTTACAGGAGTATGTGCCAGGCTGGCAGGGAGAGGCTCAAGGTGTTTTGTTACAAGGCTGTTAATCAGTTTAAAAAATTCTTATGGTAATGTTAAGCCGCAGATTATTTCATGATGGGCACCTTGCCCAAAATAGCCTTGATGATGTCGGCTGTTTTTACGTTATCGGCTTCGGCTTCGTAGTTTAAAATTATGCGGTGGTTCATCACATCCAGCGCTACCTCTTTTATGTCTTCGGGCAACACGTAATCGCGGCCCTCCATATAGGCGGCAGCCTTAGCAGCTAGGTTCAGGTTAATGCTGGCACGAGGTGATGCACCGAACTGAATGTAGGGTGCCTGTTCCGTTAGTTTATAATCCAACGCCTTGCGCGTTGCCCAAACCAACTCAATAATATACCGCTCAAGCGATTCAGAAATCTTCACTTTATTCACTTCATCCCGGATATTGAAAATATCTTCTTTTGTGAGAACAGGATTTACAGAGAAATCAAACTTCATGTTTGCTATCCTGCGCATCACTTCAAGTTCCTGTTCCTTGCTGGGATAATCGACAAACACTTTCATCATAAACCGGTCTATCTGCGCTTCCGGCAACGGATAAGTTCCCTCGTTTTCTACCGGATTTTGTGTGGCGAGCACCAAAAATGGCTTGTCCAGCTTAAACGTGGTTTCGCCAATGGTAACCTGTTTTTCCTGCATGGCCTCCAGCAAGGCCGACTGAACTTTGGCGGGCGACCGGTTTATCTCATCGGCCAGAATAATGTTGGCGAAGATCGGCCCTTTCTTTACCTCAAACTTCCCCTCCCTCTGATTGTAGATCATCGTGCCCACCAAATCAGCGGGCAATAAATCAGGTGTGAATTGTATACGCGAAAAGTCGAGATGCAGTACACGGGCCAGTGTGCTTACGGTTAGCGTTTTGGCCAGGCCGGGCACACCCTCAAGCAAAATGTGGCCGTTGGTAAACAACCCTATCAGCAACCGGTTTACCATGTACTCCTGGCCCACCACCACTTTGCCCACTTCGGAAATTACCTGCCTGATTTTTTCTTTGTGCTCAATCTGCTTTCCGGTTTCTACCGCTTCCATAAACTCAACAATTAATTTGCTGCACGGCCTTTATGAGGCCAATTTCAAAAGTAGCGCAATTTTAATGATTTAGTGCTAAAATGTTGATGGGCAGTTGCTTTGAACCATTGCCGGTCAGGCGCCTTTGCTCTTAAAGGCAAATTTGAAGTAGATAAGGGTGAGGCTCAGCACACAGATGATGGCATTGCAGATTATTACCGGCAGCAAGTAAAGTTTTACACCATAGATAAGCCAAACGATGGTACTCGTAAACACAATCAGCATCATGGTTAAACTCAGGTCGCCTACACTTTTTGTTTGCCAGGCTTTATACACCTGGGGTATAAAGGTGATGCTGCTTAAGAACGCCCCGAGCAAGCCTACCAGTTCTATCCAATTCATAAAAAAAAGTTAAGAAAGTGCGAATCTATTAATTTACCCTTACAAAGCCGATGAAACGATTTGTTATTGGTGATATACACGGTGCCCGAAAGGCCTTGTTGCAATGCTTTGAGCAATCAGGTTTTGATTACGAAACCGACCTGCTTATTTGCCTAGGCGATGTATGCGATGGCTGGCCCGAAACAAAAGCGGCAGTTGATGAACTGCTGAAAGTCAAAAACCTGCACTACATTTTGGGCAACCATGATTACCTGGCCCTGAAATGGATGCAGTACGGAATCAGGGAAGACGTGTGGCTTGAGCAGGGTGGCCTGGCTACCTTACAATCGTACAGAGAGAAAGTAAATACACACCACAAAGATTTTTTTGAGCGTGCATTACCTTACTTCATCCTTGAAAATAAACTGTTTGTACATGCAGGCTTTAATCCATTAAGACCAATTGAAGAGCAAACCCTGAACGACTTTCTGTGGGATCGGAACCTTGCGCGAATCGCTATCGATTTTTATAACAAAGAAATTGATGCCCCGCTTACGGTTTACGATGAAGTTTACCTGGGGCATACCCCCATCACGTCAGGCAAACCACTTCATTCCTGCGGCATCTGGTTGATGGACACCGGGGCGGGCTGGTCGGGCGTATTGTCGATGATGGATATTGATACTAAAGAATTTTTTACAAGCGACCCGGTTCCATCGCTGTACCCCGGAATTGAAGGAAGAAAGCGCATCACTTAATGCGGATTACTTCCGAATCGCGCGGATTAAGAAGGTAGGAGTTGATGATGTTCTGTACAGTTGTTGTTTCTGCTCCATTGTTTACATATCGCTTCAGCGTACGAAGGCTGCCGATTTTTTTATTCTTGCTGATAAAACCAAAACCAAAAAACTTTCCTTTTTCAACCAGCACTACGGATTTCTCGTCAGCATTCCGGCCCTTGCCCACAATAGCAATTGATAAATCGATATTAATAAAAGTTTGGATGGCTTTCATTACACGTTTATTGTAAACGGCCGGTTTTTCCAATCCTGCACAGGCGCCTTTACATTCGCCCGTCTGGTAACTGAAGCATAGTCCTTTCTTCACTTGCAGTCCGCTTAGTTTAGGGCACAGTTCAAACCCATGCACCTTCTCCCACAAAAAATTCCAGGCATCGCCTTTTGTATTAAACTTTATCAGTGGTTTTGCCCCCCGCGCTACCTGGTTTGCCGAAAAGCGCTTGTAGCCGAGTTGATCATCGTAGGAAAAGATACCCCATTCATCAACTTTAAATTTCTGTGCCACGTTGTATTTCGGCCAAAGCCTGCGGATCTCCTGCGATTCGAGGATGAGTGATACCAGTTCATTGCCTGTTAATGTGTACCGGATGTGGTGAATTTCGTTCCGGACTTTCGAACGGTTCCATTCACGCGCCTCACCGGCAAAGTGCCCGGCAATTCGTTTTTTAATGTTGTTGGCCTTGCCCACGTAAACTACCTGTCCGCGGGCATTCAAAAAATAATACACTCCGGGTTTAGCAGGCAACCTGTCAAATTCTTCCTTGGGAAGGTTAGGCGGAAGAATCGTTTCGCCCGAATTGCGTTTTAACGAGCGGCTGATGTACCCGTCCTTATCGCGTTGCAGCAAACGCGAAAATATGCTGGCGGTTGCCTCGGCATCGCCACCGGCCCGGTGCCGGTTTTCAATCCGTACGCCTAAACTTTCGGCCAGGCTGCCCAGCCCGTACGATCGGAGCCCGGGGATAATTTTGCGGCTCAGCCTTACCGTGCACAACTTTCTGGCATGCCACGTTATGCCGGCCTGTTCAAACTCTTTCTTTAAAAATGAGTAATCAAAATGTGCATTGTGCGCCACGAAAATTCTTCCCTCCAGCAGCCGGAGTATATCTTCTGCCACTTCTTCAAAAGCAGGCGCCTCCGAAACCATTTTGGTGGTTATGCCGGTTAAGCCGGTAATGTAATATGGCACCCTCCGTCCCGGATTGATCAGCGTATAAAAGTGATCGGTAATTTCGCTGCCGTTATGATGGTAAATAGCAATTTCGGTAATGCGGTGATGATCAGCGTAGCCCCCGGTCGTCTCGATATCCACAATGGCGTACATACTTCAAAGTAATATCATTTTGCTTATCTTTAACATGTGTTGATAGAATTCAAAATGAATCGGACGGTGGTCCGGAAATTCCGGCTTGGGGAAGAACCCAAAGACTACACCTTTTGGCTATCGCAGCCTGCGGCAAAACGGATTGCCGGAATTGAATCACTAAGAAAACGCCATTATGGAGAAGATCCATTTAAGCAAGGACTTCAAAGAATTTATCGAATTACTAAACAAAAATAATGTTCGGTACATTGTTGTTGGAGCCTATGCCGTAGGCCTGCATGGTTATGTACGATTTACTGGCGACCTCGATATTTGGGTTGAGCCTACTCCGGAAAATGCAATTAACTTAATGAGTTGTATAGCTGAATTTGGCTTTGGGCCTTTTAAGGACTTGTCTGTTGAAGATTTTACAAAGGAAAATACAGTTGTACAATTCGGTTATCCCCCGCTTCGAATCGATGTGATGACATCGGTTAGTGGAATTCATTTTAGTGAATGTTATGAAAAACGTCAACTCACGGTGGTTGATGGCACCATACTGCCCTACCTTGATTTGGAAAGTCTGAAAAAAAATAAAGCCGCTACAAACCGGAAAAAAGATCTGGACGACCTCGAAAACCTGCCGCAATGAATGGGATTATACGCTTTTTACTGAATGGGCTTGGGGTATTGCTAACCGCTTATCTGTTACCGGGAGTTCATGTTGAACATTACGGATATGCCCTTCTGGTTGCGTTGGTGTTGGCCATTGTCAATGCCATTGTTAAGCCCATCCTGGTGGTATTAACCATTCCCATCACCTTTGTTACCTTCGGACTATTCCTGCTGGTCATCAATGCGCTGATGATTCAGCTTGCCGATTGGTTTGTAGATGGCTTTGAGGTAGATGGTTTCTGGTGGGCCCTGGCATTCAGCTTGATACTATCCTTATTCAACGGCTTGTTTGAGGACCTTACAAAAAGCAAACAGGCATCCTGAGCTACCCTTCATTGAAACTTTTCCCTGTGCTTACTGATACACCCGTACATAATCCACTTCCATGCGCTGTGGCCAGATGGAATCATCAATGCCTTGCATACCACCCCAAAAGCCACCAACTGCTACATTCATAATCAGGTGAAACCGCTTGTCAAACGGCCATTCGCGAAACGTATCTTCAGGTAAGCGCAACACGGAATGATACAATTTACCATCAACAAAAAAGTCAATTTTATCAGCGTGCCAGTCAATACTGTACACATGGAAAGCATCCTGCGCATCAGCCACCGTGATAATGCCTTCCTTTTGGGTTTTCTTCTGATGGTTATACGCCTCGGTATGGATTGTTCCGTGAATGAGCCCCGGGTCAAACCCCACATGTTCCATAATATCAATTTCACCGCTGGCGGGCCAGCCGCCATACGCCCAATCCGTTGGCAACATCCAGATAGCAGGCCATGTACCCCGGCCGCGCGGTAACCGGGCCCTTACGTCAATGCGTCCGTAAAGCCAATCGCCTTTGTATTTGCTGATTATTCGGGTACTGGTGCAAGGCTTTCCACCCACTGAATCGTTATGCACTTCAATAATCAATACTCCGTTTTCAACCCGTACGTTTTTTGGATCCTTGGTGTAGTATTCTAATTCCTGGTTGCCCCACCCGCACAAATCGGGGCAACCATTGCCCAAATCATAACTCCATTTGGCAGAATCGGGTGAGCCCGAATAATTAAATTCATCTGACCAGATTAAATTTTTCCTTTTGGAAGGATGGCAGCCCAAAAGGAAAAGGATACCCAGTAACAGCAAGAACCCTCGAAACATGAAGTAATAAACTCCTGAATTTAACAAAATGCAAGAGGAGCATATCACCGCTCGCGATTGTCAGGATGCTGACCGCAAGCGTCAGCATTGAACCCTATTCTGCATTGGTTGATAGCCTTAAAAAAATGAGTACCCGGACGGGAGCCCTGGACGATCCGCCTTACGCGGATGACAGGATGCTGACCGAAAGCGTCAGCATTGAACCCGCTTCTACTTCAGTTGATAACTGTTATAGTTAAGTACCCGGGACGGGAGTTGAACCCGTACAGCCATTACTGGCCACAGGATTTTAAGTCCTGCGTGTCTACCAATTCCACCACCCGGGCATCCCCGCTTACTTCTCTATAAAAAACAAGCCCCCTCTCCTTAAGGAGAGGGGGTTGGGGGTGAGGTTGAGCGGGAAACGAGACTCGAACTCGCGACCCCGACCTTGGCAAGGTCGTGCTCTACCAACTGAGCTACTCCCGCTTTTTCCCGTAAAGGGACTGCAAATTTAGCAGGCGATTCTAAAATTCCAATATCAGTGCAATTAAGCCGACTGGCGCAGTTCCTCCTCCATCTCCTGCTTAAGCTGGCGGGCGTGCGCCCGGTTTTTTGAATACTTAATATGCAGGGGAACGCCCTTCAAATCCCAGATAAGACCTGCCCACGACATCGCCTTCAGCACATACCAGGTAATGTCAATTTCCCACCAGAAAAAACCCTGGCGTGCTGCCGTCTCATAATAATGATGATTGTTGTGCCAGCCTTCGCCCAGCGTAAGCAGCGCAAGCCACAAACTGTTGCGGCTTTCATCGTTGGATTCATACCGCTGCCGGCCAAACTTGTGCATGATGGAGTTGATGGAGAACGTGCCGTGATACAGGATTACCGTGCTGAGAAAGAATCCGACTAATAACGTTGACATGCCATGTGATGTAAACATCATTGAAATACTTCCTCCGTTTACCACAGCGCCCAATGCAGTAACCCCAAGCGCCAGCAAAACAGGTGGCACCAGGTAATATTTGTTCAGCCACACCAACTCAGGGTATTTCGCATAATCGCCAATGGTCTTGTAGTCCGTTTCTTTAAAATCAGGTCCTACAATCCAGCCTACATGCGAGTACCAGAAACCATAAATTTTCATCGAGTGCGGATCGGCCGGTGTATCGCTGTGCCGGTGGTGATGCCGGTGGTGCGCAGCCCACCACAACGCTCCTTTTTGAGCAGAGGTTTGTGCCATAAACGCGATAACGAACTGAAACCAGCGTGAAGTGCTGTACGACCGGTGAGCAAAGTACCGGTGGTAGCCGGCCGTTACCCAGAACATGCGGAAGAAGTAAAGGAAAATACAAACCATCCAGTCAAACAAAGTGGCCCCTGTCCAGATGGCGGCCAATGGCAGCAAATGCACAAGCGTAAAACTTATCTCTTGTGATAATATCGGTTTCCTGCGCGGCTCCGGTACCCATGTTGTTGTCATATACTTACAAAATAAACCGGACCCACAGTATGCAATACGTTGACTCCGAACAACAAAGGTAACGGTTTGTCTGCGAATACATTGCCGTTTACAGAAAGTTGCCGGTACGAACGTCTGTAAGGTCAGAGCTCATGGCTTAAATACCATAATATTACCGTACCTTTGCTTCCCGATGAATCACGCTGCTGTTATAACGCTTTACCAACCCATGTTGCAGGCAATTGCTTACAACCTGTTGCGTTGCAAAGCCGATGCAGAAGATATTGTGCAGGAAACTTTTCTTAAATGGCTAAGTGCCGAAAAGGAAAAAATCAATAACACCAAAGCATACCTGATTAAGGCCGTGACCAATAACTGCCTGAATCACCTCAACGCATTGAAAAGAAAGAAGATGGAGTATCTCGACTCCATGCAGTTACCCGAGTTTATAACCAAAATCAAAGAGAGCAGTTTTCCACACTTGGATATGGATGTTTACCTGGCCGGTGCCATAAAGGTTATCCATCAGAAACTTAAGCCCCTTGAACGCGCTGTTTACCTGCTAAAAGAAGTGTTAGACCTGGATTACGATACGCTTCACAAAACACTCAATAAAAAGAAAGACCATTGCCGCCAACTCCTTACACGCGCAAAAAAGAAGTTAAGTGAGGAGTCGGCCAAGATTCATTTCGATGTCCCGGTGCCCTCTTCGTTGCTGGAAAGTTTTAAAAAAGCCTGTCTGGGCAATACTGATGATCTCATTGACTCGCTAAAACGCGACATCTGGTTTCAGCCCGAAAAAGAATCCTGAATTTCTCCACCCCGGTTTGTCACAAACGGTAAGGTAATTTGTCTTACTGTAAATCATGCCGATTATAGGCTGATTACTGCATTTTACCATTAACCTGACCGAATTATATGATCATTATTGCCTTTTTTATAGCGCATTGGTACCTGTCACTTTTCTTCCAAACATTCTTTCTTCATCGGTACGCTTCGCACCGGGCATTTACCATGAACAAATTTACCGAGAAGGTATTCTTTGTGCTGACGTGGATTTTTCAGGGATCCAATTACCTGAGTGCGTATGGCTATGGCGTTATGCACCGCATGCACCATGCCTTTGCCGACACCGAAAACGATCCACATTCACCGTCTTACGATGAAACCATCTGGAACATGATGTGGAAAACCAAAACCATCTATTCGGCTATTGCCAATGGTAAACTTGTGGTGGATAAGCGCTTTACCGAGGGCGTGCCGCAGTGGAATGCGTTCGATAAGTTTGCACGCTCGTGGCCGTCACGCATTCTATGGGGCGGACTTTATGTGTTGTTCTATCTGCAGTTTGCCACAACCTGGTGGCTATGGCTGTTGCTCCCCATACAGTTTCTGCTAAGCCCCATACACGGAGCCATCATTAACTGGTTTGCGCACAAGTACGGGTACCGAAACTTTGAAGTAGGCGATACCTCCAAAAACTTTCTGCCGGTTGATTTTCTGATGATGGGTGAAAGCTATCATAACAATCACCACAAACACGGGTCGCGCGCTAACTTTGGTGGCATACGCTGGCATGAAATTGACCCCACATATCTGATCATTCGCTTGCTCGACAAATTGAGGATTATAACCATCAACCGGCAGAAAACAGCGGCTCTTGAACAAGTGAAAGCAGCAGCCTAATCAGGTGGGATTACCAGTAAACCTGCCGATTTAGGTATTTATTACTACCTTTACGGCCTTAATCAATTTATAACACCGATCAATGGTTCTTCCATTGGTCAAAAAAACACAATTTATCACCATGAAAGAAGGAACCGTAAAGTTCTTTAACGAAGCCAAAGGATTCGGCTTTGTAAGGGAAACAGCAACCAATGAAGAGTTTTTTGTGCACGTATCAGGCCTTGTTGACAAGGTTCGCGAAAACGATGCCATCACCTTCGAGGTAACACAAGGAAGAAAAGGATTGAATGCCGTAAACGTACGGTTAGTCAATAATTAATTTCTCCAACAAGCACACACAAAGCCAGGCCTTCCGTCTGGCTTTGTTTTTTGAACCCCCATGAATTTTTCTGATTTCGGTTTCGACCAAAGATTAAATGATGGCCTGGATGCCATGGGCTATGAAAAGCCCACGCCTATCCAGGAGCAGGCCATCCCGGTAATTTTGCAGAACAACGATGTTATCGCCTGCGCCCAAACCGGCACCGGTAAAACAGCTGCCTATATTTTGCCCGTAATCAACAAAATGATTCATGCCGATCACCGTCATCTCAATACACTTATCATTGCCCCTACCCGAGAACTGGCACAACAAATCGACCAGCAGATTGAAGGGTTTGCCTACTTTACAGGCATCAGTTCCATCCCCGTGTATGGCGGTGGCGATGGCGCAGCGTGGGACCAGCAAAAACGCGCGCTTGAACAGGGTGCCGATATTATTGTTGCCACCCCGGGCAGGCTGATCGCCTTGCTCGCAGCCGGCACTACCGTCTTTGAGCATCTTAAACACCTGATTTTAGATGAAGCCGACCGGATGCTGGATATGGGTTTCTATGATGACATTGTAAAGATTGTAAGCTACTTACCAAAAGAGCGACAAACCCTTCTTTTCTCCGCTACGATGCCGCCAAAAATCCGGGCGCTGGCCAACAAGATTCTTAATCAACCGATTGAGATTAACATCGCCATTGCCAAACCAGCCGAAGGCATAGCACAGGAAGCCTACGTGGTTTATGATGAGCAGAAAGGAAACCTGCTTAACCATGTATTAAAAACGCATCGCTGGAACAGCATCATCCTGTTTGCTTCCACAAAGGAAACGGTGAAAAAACTTGATGCGGCCTTCAGGCGATCGAACATTCAGGCACGGGCTTTCCATTCAGATTTAGAGCAAGCGGAGCGGGAAGAAATTCTGCGCGCTTTTAAAAACAAGCAAATCAACATCATCATCGGCACGGATGTGCTCTCGCGCGGCATTGATGTAGAGGGCATCAGCATGGTGATAAACTGGGATGTTCCGCCCGACCCGGAAGATTATGTTCACCGCATTGGCCGCACAGCCCGTGCAGAAACTACCGGTACGGCCATCACCTTTGTGAACGAGCGCGACCAGCGCAGGTTCCGGAGCATTGAAAACCTGATTGGCTACCCGATACCCAAAATGCCCTTGCCTGCCGAATTAGGTGAAGGCCCTGCATACGCCCCGCAAACAAAACGAAAAGAAAACTTCAGAAAAAAAGGAAGAGGCCCGCGCAGAAAGCGTTTCGGGCCCCGCACTAATAGATAATTCTACGGCCATCGCGGGTTATCCGCTCCACCCGCACCGCATTGGCAGGTGAGCACTCCAAAATCCACAAATCGCCATTGGGGGCACTCAACACGCCTGTTGGCGACCAACTCAGATTGGTCTCTGCTACAGTTGAAACTTTCCCCTTTGGTGTCACTTTCTTTACCTTTCCTGCTCCATACACAGCCACATACACATTCTCGTCCTTGTCAGTACTTAGCCCCATGAGCTGGTGGGGATCATTAACGAATGCCCGGGTCAGTTTGCGTTCCTGAAGTTGAGTGGCCAGAGTATACACCCTGCCAAGCCGGTCAACCTTCTTGATACCGTACAGATCAACGAGGTAGACATTTCCTTCCGCTGTTGATGTCATCCAGCGAATATTCTCCAGACACTCATTGCCCAGCTTTGTGGTTATCCTGTTGCGGTCGTGCTTTACTATCTTCTGGCAACTGTCCTCGCGATGTGCCCAGTACATATTACCGTGATGATCGCGAACAAAGCTGTAGTTGGATAAAAATCCTTCCGTATCCGGAATGATTTTTTCAAATCTTCCATCAGCAGAATATTTCCATACATAATGGCCCCAGGTATCCAGCCGCTCCCCATTGTACCACAAATGCTCACCATACAGGTTGTCCGATTCATCCATGTATAGCTCGTGTGTATGCACATTTCTTACCGCTACCGACTTCCTTCCTTGCGTGTCAATCTTCCACACCTGTTTCAGGTCGGTGTAAAACACGTTGCCCTTACTGTCCATTACAATGCCCACACCCGGATGAGCCGATGCAGCGCCCGAAATCAACAAGAGAGAAATCAGAAAATGTAATTTCATTTTACCTGCTTTTTGCTTTTATCAGAATGCGTAGGTGCACCTCATCGTGAACCAGTTCATCTTTAATTCCTTTATACGAAACACCAAACAACTGCCGATCAAAACGAAGGTCTGCCTCGCCAATAAACTGCTTGTCCGATTGAATGGTGGGTGTTACTTCGGCTGTAACCAGTCGTGTGGTTTGTTTGATGGTGAGCTTTCCGGATACCACGTACCGTTTGGGGTTGGCGGGGTGTGGTCGCACCTCGGTTATTTCAAATCGTGCAGCAGGAAACTTCGCAACGTTAAAAAAATCAGCGTCCTTCAGGTGGTTTTCCAGTTTCCGTTTCGGAATAGGATCCGATGCGGGGATATCCGTACAAACAATGGTATTCATATCAACAACCACATAGCCCCCGGCCAGGCGGTTTTCTTTCATTGCCACGTTACCCTCCTTAATGTTAACGGTGCCCTGGTGGTAGCCGGTTAACTTGGTGCCGGTCCAGACAATTTTTGACTCCTTTGTTGAAAGTGGTAACGTTTGCGCCTGGACGTTCGTCAAAACTGTTACCAAAAACGGTGCAAGCCATGCGCCAACGCTGTGTGTTAACTTCATATGCTTTACGGATTAATCATCTAAAAAAATAAAACAATATCGCGGTTGGCCATCCATACACCATCAGGGCTTTTTAACAACTTTATAATTCCGGTGCCTCCGCGTTCAGGCGGCCTGATTCGGTGCTGTTCCGTCAGCAACGGATCATCATCAAACAAATAATCATCTACCCAGTAATAGCCCTTTCCCGGTTCATAGATTATCGGGTGAATGTGCTGCGGATCATTCCGGTTGGGATACGGGGCCGGGCGTATCGTTTTAAATTCATACCGGCCCTGCTCATCGGTTTTCATCCAGCCGCGTAAATGCCCATGTGCTTTGGCCATAGTTTGATTGGGTGCGGGAGAATATAGCCCACGGCTATCAGTTTGATAGATGTAGAGAATTACGCCCGGTGCCGGAGTTTTTCCGTCCTTTTTATAAATCGTTCCGCTGATAATAAGCGGTTCACCGGGTTCATCCGGTCCTGAAATTGTTGTACGCCAAAACAACTGTTTCGGCATCCCTTCAAACAGCAGTTCACAATCTTCGCACGAACCGCCCAGTACTTCTTCACGCTGAGTTTTTGTTTGCGTGCAGGCGGTTAAAAAACTTAAACAAATGGCAGCAACCAATACAGGTTTTTGAATCATGGCCGGTGGTTTTTTGGTTCAAATAACGAAGCCTGAGCTTTTCAGGAGAACCGGCTTTGACCATCGGCAGGGTTTTCTTGACGAAATGCGAAAACCGGCTTAGGCCAGTCTGTCTGAAAGGTGTAATTTTCAACTATGGAGCGATTCTTCCGGTACAAAATTGACCACCTTATTTTCTGGTCGCTTACGATTTTCTTTCACGCATACACCCGGCTGAATGTGCTGCACGAAGCTGGCCCGGTTCACTTCATGCTGGAGTTACTCATCCGCAACGGCTTACTGGCAATGGCCATCTACTTTACCCTGCTGGTTATCGTGCCGCGGTTTACGAAGAAGCGCAATCCGATTACCAGTTTGGGTCTGATTCTGTTGACCCTTGCGGTTTATGTAGCCGGTAAAAATACCCACGATGTTTATTTATACGGGTATGTTTTGAACGTGCCCGCCAAACAGTCGTTTTTTAATAATTCATTATATAATCTTTCCATTGTGATTTTCTACCTCACCTTTGCTGTAACGCTGTACCTGAGCAGGCAATGGTATCTGCAGCAAACCCTGCTTCGGAAAATTGAACTGGAGAAATTAAACACCGAACTCGCCTACCTCAAAGCCCAGATCAACCCGCATTTCCTTTTCAACTCGATCAACGCCATTTACTTTATGATCGACAGGCAAAACAACGAGGCCCGCGAAACACTTACTGCCTTCTCCGATATGCTTCGCTACCAGTTGTACGAGTGCAACGGGGCCGACATCCCGATCGAAAAAGAAATCAGCTACCTGAAAAATTACATTAACCTGCAGCGGCTACGCAAGGATGATAAGTATCAAATCACCTTTCGATACTCGCCTGACTTAAAAAATTTTACTATAGCACCTTTACTCCTTATCCCATTTGTTGAAAATGCCTTCAAACACGTGTCGCACTTTACCGATAAGCTGAATACAATTTGCATTGACCTGGATAAAAGGGGTAACTCCTTTTGCCTGAACATTTCCAACACAATCGATGGCATAAAGGCATCAACCGAAAACAGCGGAATCGGGCTGCAAAACGTTAAGCGAAGACTTGAACTGTTGTATCCTGATCGGCATCACCTGCAAATTAATGAAACGCCCGATCGGTTTGTGGTGAATCTTGAACTGAAACTGCAACAACCAGTAAACCCCGCCCAATGAGTAGCGCTGTAAAACTGAATTGCCTGATTGTTGATGATGAACCGCTGGCCCGCAAAGGACTGGAAGAGTATGTAAACGACATTGATTTTCTTCAGTGGGCCGGTTCCTGCGAAGATGCGCTGAAAGCCGCCTCCTTCCTTCGGCAAGGAAATATTGATTTAATGCTGCTCGATATTCACATGCCTAAACTTTCAGGCATTGAATTTCTGAAAACCCTGCAACGCCCACCGCTGGTAATTTTTACCACGGCCTACCCGGATTACGCACTGGAGAGTTATTCGCTTGATGTGATTGACTACCTTGTTAAGCCCATTCCCTTCGACCGGTTTCTGAAGGCTGTTCAAAAAGCGTACGACTACCATTTACTGGTTCAGAAACCTTCCGCTGCACCGGATTACTTTTTTATTAAGGTTGATCATAAATACGAAAAAATAAACTACACCGATGTGCTGTATGCCGAGGCCATGCAAAATTACTGCATCCTTTACACCCCCGGCCGTAAACTGATTACCTACATAACACTTACGGCCCTGGAAGAACAGTTGCCGAAAGACCGGTTCCTCAAAGTTCATAAGTCGTTTATCGTTTCGTTGGAAAAAATCAATGCACTGGATGGCAGTGAAATCCTGATCGGCACTTCCCGCATCCCCATCAGCCGGGCACTGAAAGATGAGGTGTTGCAGAAAATTATGGGGAACAAACTTTTTAGGAGAAATTAGGATCCGGGCTTCCTATTTTTTTAGAACAGAAAGTATCTCATTCAACTTCAGCAACGCCTCCACCGGGCTGATGGTGTTGATGTCGATATGTTCCAGCAGTTGCTGCACGTGTTTGTACTTCGGGTCCATCTCAAACAAACTCATCTGGTGCGTGGCTTTCGGCAGGTCTTGTAGTTTCTTTTTGGGCTCATTTTTATGTTTTTCCTTTTCCAGGAAATGCAGTACCTCGTTGGCGCGTATCACCACCTTGTTGGGAATACCGGCCAGTTGCGCCACGTGAATACCGAAACTGTGCTCGCTGCCTCCCTCCTTCAGCTTGCGCATGAAAATAATTTTGTTGCCAACCTCCTTTACACTCACGTTGAAATTTTTCACCCGCACAAAATCCTCAGCCAGTTGATTGAGTTCGTGATAGTGTGTGGCAAACAAAGTCTTTGGTCTGTAATCTTTATGTTGATGCAGGTATTCCACAATGGCCCAGGCGATGGACACGCCATCGTAGGTGGAAGTTCCCCGCCCGATTTCATCCATCAAAATCAAACTGCGGTTGCTGAGGTTGTTCAGGATGCTGGCCGTTTCAATCATCTCCACCATAAAGGTTGATTCGCCTTTCGATAAATTGTCCGAAGCGCCCACGCGCGTAAAAATTTTATCCACCAACCCGATGCGGGCGCTTTCGGCCGGCACAAAACTTCCGATTTGCGCCATCAGAACAATCAGCGCAGTTTGCCGCAACAAAGCCGATTTACCCGCCATGTTGGGGCCTGTGATGATGAGAATCTGCTGCGTATCATTATCGAGGTACACATCGTTGGGCACATAGCTTTCGCCAACAGGCAGTTGCTTTTCAATAACCGGGTGGCGACCGGCTTTGATATCCAGCGTGGTCGATTCGTTGATTTCGGGCCGGCAGTAGTTGTTTTGCCGTGCCGCCCACGCAAACGACAGCAACACATCAAGCACAGCCAGGGTGCGGGCATTTTGCTGGATTTGAGAAACAAAATCAGCTGCCTGCTGCACCAGTTCCTGAAAAAGTTTCTGCTCAATTATCACCAGCCGGTCTTCGGCATGCAGAATTTTCTCTTCATACACTTTTAGCTCCTCGGTAATGTACCGTTCGGCATTCACCAGCGTTTGCTTGCGTATCCAATCGGCCGGCACTTTGTCTTTGTTGGCATTGCTGACTTCCAGGTAGTAACCAAAAACCTTGTTGTAAGAAATTTTCAGCGAGTTGATTCCCGTGCGTTCAATTTCGCGCTTTTGTACCTGCAGCAGGTAATCCTTTCCGGAGAAAGCGATGCTTCGCAACTCATCCAGTTCAGCATGGATTCCTTCCTTGATGATTCCTCCCTGGTTGGTAAGCATCGGGGCGTCATCGCGAAGTTCCTTTTCTATTTTCTCTAGCAGGTACTCACACCGGTTCAGTTGATCGCCCAGTTTTTTCAAGTCAGCGGAAGAATGTTGTTCCAGCAAACCTTTTATCGGGCCGGTGCGCTGCAACGATCGTTTTAGCTGCAACATTTCGCGCGGACTGATGCGGCCCACAGCCACTTTTGAAATCAGCCGCTCCAGGTCGGCTATCTGTTTTAATTCGTCCGTTAACCGCTCAGCCAGTTCAACCTGTTGGTGGAAAACATCCACCATCCGTAATCGTTCTTCAACGGGTGCTATTTCTTTCAGCGGCAGCACCATCCATTTGCGCAACAGCCGCGACCCCATCGGGGTAGCGGTTTGATCAAGAATTTGTATCAGGGGTACACCGTTTTCAAACGGTGACGACACCAACTCCAGGTTACGGATAGTGAATTTATCGAGCCAAACGTATTTGTCTTCATCCAGCCGGGCAATGGAGGCAATATGCTGCGTATCCTTATGCTCGGTAGCTTCGAGGTAGTGTAAAATGGCACCGGCAGCAACAATGGCTTCGTTCAATCCATCAACACCAAAGCCTTTAAGTGTTGCCGTTTTAAACTGGCTGATGAGTTTTTCATGTGCATACTCAAAAACATATACCCAGTCATCAACGGCAAACGTAGCATGACCTTCCGCAAATTTCTTTTCAAACAATTCGCGTTGCGTTTTGCTGAAAATGATTTCGGCAGGCGCAAAACTTTGAATAAGTTTCAGGATGTAGGTTTCTGTTCCGTGTGCAGCATAAAACTCTCCGGTGCTGATGTCAAGAAACGAAACACCATAGGCCTGCTTGCCGGCAAAGACCGAAGCCAGAAAGTTGTTCTGTTTCTTCTCAAGAACGGTATCGTTAAACGATACACCGGGCGTAACCAGTTCGGTAACACCGCGCTTTACAATTCCTTTAACAAATCGCGGATCTTCCAGTTGATCGCAAATGGCTACCCGGTGGCCTGCCCGCACCAGCCTGGGCAGGTAGGTATCGAGCGCATGATGCGGAAATCCGGCCAGCTCAATTTCCGATGCCGACCCGTTGCCACGTTTGGTCAGAACAATATCGAGTACTTTGGCTGTGGCTACCGCATCCTGCCCGAAGGTTTCGTAAAAATCGCCAACCCGAAAAAGCAGCAACGCACCGGGGTACTTTGCCTTAATGGCATTGTACTGCTTCATCAGCGGGGTTTCGGAGGCAGTGGTTGCGGCCATCAGGCAAATATAGAGCGATTCAGTAAACCAATCGCAGCATTCCTTGCATGAACGATGCAACCAGCGTTTATTTTAACGTAGGCATTTCTTATATTTAATCAATCAACCAAACCGCTGTAACCATGAGCACTCAACCCAACTCACAACAACAGTTTTTCATCCAACTGGCCAAACACAAATTTAAAATTGAAGCCGTGCTGACTGCGCTGGCCCTTGCTGCCTGGTTTGTAGGCGAGCCACAGGAACTTTTGCAGTTTACCCTTTTCGCTCTGGCAGCCTTTTATTTTATAAGTGCGTATTTGATTTCTTCGGTTAAGGAATTGTTTGGCGTGGTGGCCACTAAAGTATCGGGTATTGGCGGGGCTGTATGCCTCACCGGCCTGGTGTTTATGAAACTGGGCATGGAGGGCTGGATGCAAATGCTGCTGGTTGGTTTCTTATCCATGGTACCTGTTGTTCTGATTTTGCTGTTTTACTGGATGAAATCGCACAACACCGAATACCTCATCCTGATCATCCGATCAACGGCACTGGCTATTATTACAGGGTACATCGTTATTCCGCAACTGCAGAACCTGGAAGGCTAATCTGTTTGCATATGCTTTACCAGGCCATGATGATGCGAAACATGGTATATGGTAAAGTATAGCATCTCGCGCAGGGTGAGTTTTCCAAGCAGCGGGTGTGGCAATAAATACCGGTCGAGTTGCTCTTCCGGCCAGGAACTCAGCCTGTACGCAAACCGTGAATACGCGTTCGTAAAATGTTGAATCACGGTTTTCGGATTATCACTCACAGCAAGTCGTTTCGGAATAAACGGTTTGCTTGCTTTACCGCCAGCCGCCAGTTTGGCCTTATATTTTTCCACAACCTGATCGAATGTTCTTCCGGGCCGGTTAGGTTTGCCAAAGGTCCATCGCAATACAAACCGCGGAAGTGAAAAGGCCGTAATAAGCGGCTTCACTGAAAGTATCAGGTGTTGCGCATGCTCGGCAGGCGACCATTTTTCGGGCAGCGGCCGGGCAAAAAATTTCTCTTCAGGCAGTGCCTTAAAACAGGATGCAGCGAGTAACACTTCATTGTTAAGATTATTAATGATGTCTCCCTTTCTCATGGAGTAAAGCTAACAAGTCTTACGTCTAAAGTCTTGTTACTTATGGCTACTTTTGCGCGATGAAAAAACTTAAACTGGAAGAGTTAGGCCGGATCTCGGTTGATCAGTTCAAAGATGCGGAGAAACTCCCGGTTTGCATTGTGCTGGATAATATTCGTTCGTTGCACAATGTAGGCTCCGCGTTCCGCACAGCCGATGCATTCAGGATTGAAAAAATTTACCTGACGGGAATAACGGGTACCCCTCCGCACCGCGAAATTCACAAAACAGCCCTGGGTGCCACCGAATCAGTTGACTGGGAATATGCTGAAAAACCTGAGGAAGCAGTTCGTAAACTTAAATCGCGTGGCTATACGATTGTTGCCATCGAACAAACAACAGCGAGCCAGCCCCTGCACCAATCCAGCTTTGTGCCTGACGATAGGCTTTGCCTGGTATTTGGAAACGAAATCAATGGGGTGAGCGAACCGGTAATTGAGTTGGCCGATGCGGCCATTGAAATTCCGCAAGCGGGCACCAAGCATTCCCTGAATGTTTCCGTTTGCCTGGGTATTGTGGTGTGGGAGTTGGTTCGTAAACTCAAATTTGCGGGCGCCAGTTAGCCGCACCATATTTGCACCATGTCCGACCGCTACAACCAACGGGGCGTTTCTGCAAGCAAAGAAGATGTGCACCAGGCCATCCAAAAGCTGGATAAGGGGTTGTTTCCTAACGCTTTCTGCAAAATTGTTGAAGATCATTTAGCTGGCCACCCGGATTATTGTACCATCATGCATGCCGATGGCGCGGGCACAAAATCATCACTGGCGTACATCTACTGGAAAGAGACGGGCGACCTCTCCGTTTGGAAAGGCATTGCGCAGGATGCCATCATCATGAATGTGGATGATTTACTGTGTGTAGGCGCTACCGATAATATTTTACTGTCATCCACTATTGGGCGGAATAAAAATCTTGTTCCCGGTGAAGTAATTTCCACCATCATCAACGGCACTGAAGAGGTGCTTGAAATGTTACGCCAGTACGGACTGAACATCCGTAGCACCGGTGGCGAAACTGCCGATGTAGGCGACCTGGTACGAACGATCATTGTCGACAGCACGGTAACCGCACGCATGAAACGCAGCAATGTAATTGACAACAGCAACATACAGGCAGGTGATGTAATTGTGGGACTGGCTTCGTATGGACAAGCATCCTACGAACATGAATACAATAGTGGAATCGGCAGCAACGGATTAACTTCTGCGCGCCATGATGTGTTTGCAAAAGAATACGCTTCAAAATATCCTGAATCGTATGACAAGGATGTTCCGACTGAACTTGTGTATAGCGGCAAGTACAAATTGACGGATAAGCTGCCGGGTGTTCCGCTCCCTGTAGGTAAACTGGTGCTTTCGCCAACACGCACCTATGCGCCTGTTATGATTGAAGTGTTTAAAGAACTTCGGCCGCATATTCACGGACTGGTGCATTGCAGTGGAGGCGCGCAAACCAAAGTGTTGCATTTCATTGATAACCTTCATGTCATCAAAGACAACCTGTTTGAAATTCCACCCTTATTTAAACTCATCCAGCAAGTCAGCGGCACCGGTTGGAGAGAAATGTACAAAGTCTTCAACATGGGCCACCGGATGGAAGTGTATTTGGATGAACAATATGCTCAAGCAGTGATCGATATTTCCAAAAATTTTGGAATAGATGCACAGGTCATCGGAAGGGTTGAAGGTGCAAACCAAAAACAGGTAACGCTTAAAACAGCTGCCGGCATATTCACGTATTAAGGCTTTGCCCAACAGATACCGGCAAATGCCCTATCTTTGAAATCATGAATTCCGTCCTTGAACACAGGCGCTCACTATTTTGGGATATTGCTGAAGAGACCATTCCTTCGGTGCTTGCGCATTCGCCCGCATGGGTAGTACATCGGGTGTTTGAATACGGCTCCATAGCCGACATTGATGCCGTAATTACGTTGTATGGCCCTGAAAAAGTTAAAGATATGCTTCGCAGCAGCCCAATGAAGCCCGTTACCCGTTCGATGGCATTTTTATTTCTTGAGTTCGACCCGCAAGGCTACTATGCTGTTTAAGGAAACCGTAACACCGCAACTACTGGAAACCGCCAGAAAATTGTGCGCTGTTCCCGAACTGGCTTCCTTCCGGATGGCCGGAGGCACTGCCATTGCCCTCCAACTTGGCCACCGCAAGTCAGTTGATATTGACCTCTTCTCCAACCAAAAAACCAATAAAGCAAGCCTTCGGAAAATTTTAGCAAATCAATTCAAAGAAACAGTTTTTTTTGTGTCGCCCGATCGCATTCAGGCAGAGATAAGCGGATTGAAAGTTGAGTTATATGACCATTGGCTGATGCCTTTCAAAACTCCCGCTGTTGAAGCGGAGGGACTCCGGCTGGCCTCACTTACCGATCTGACCGCGTTCAAACTCAGCGCTATTACCGGCAGACGCGAAAAAAAAGATTACATCGACCTCTATTTCCTCTTTTCAGCCTTGGGAATCAATCAACTTTTGGCGCAGTTCAAGGAGTATGATCCGCTTCTTTCGCCAAAGTCGTTAATTTTTGCATTGTCGGAGGTAAAAGCAGCGCAAGCAAATCAATCTGTTATGCCCGATATGCTGAAAGAAGTTTCCTGGACCGACATAACTGCCACTATGATTAAGGCAAGCAAAGTATATCTTACTATGTTCAGAGAAGAAAATCCATAACGCCCGACTTTTAAAACACACCCTTAACCCATGCACCCGTTCAAACACAAATTCCCCATCCAGCTGCGCTTTAAAGACATTGACAAAATGGGTCATGTGAACAACGCCAACTACCTTACCTACATTGAACTGGCGCGGGTAAAGTATTTTGAAGATGTGGTGAGCACCGATAAGAAGTGGAGCCAGCAAGTTGGAATTATTCTGGCACGGATTGAAATTGATTACAAGTCACCCGTGTTTTTACACGATACCATTGCCGTGTACACGCGCTGCTCGCGCATCGGCAATAAAAGCCTCACGCTCGATTGGGTTGTTGTGCGCGAAAAATCCGGCACCGAAGAAGTTGTTGCGCAAGGCATTGCCGTGCTGGTGTGCTACGATTACGCACACGAACAAACCATCGCCATTCCCGAAGAACAGCGAAAGGCCATTGAGCGCTTTGAAAATACCTGATTATTGAACCCGCTGAATGGGCAGTGTGGCACGTGTTTTATCCCACGAAAAGTGCATGTTAATCAGGCTGTCTGATGGAGCGAATGAAATGGTGAACTGCTCCACCTCGGGTAAATCGTTTTGTACGCTGGCAACTGCACGGAGCACATCCAGCGATTCATCGAACACATCGCCAAACCCTTTGCCCCAGTAACCCAGTTTGCTGTTGAAGGCAATCGTCCACACGGCAGCATCCGGAATGGTGTATACCGAATACCGGCCGGCCTTCAGCAATTTGCCATCCACCAACACATCGCCACTGAAACTGATTTCGGTAGCTTCATTGGCCCCGGTCCGCCATTTCATTCCATACGGCACCAGCGCCCCTTCAGCTTCGGTGCCAAAAATAAGCCGGCCTTTTTTGTAGGGCTGCGAATAGTTTACCTGGATCAGAAAATCACCGTCACGGAATTCAGCCACGGCTGCCGGACTGTGATTTTTGGTGGTGAGCATCAGGTAACCGACATAACCGGCAATAATGATGATAAGTACACCAAAGCCGAGCAGAATTTTCTTTATCATAGTACAAGCGGTTAGTTATAAAACTTTCTGGCAATTAAAAGCCATGCTAAAATCAAGCTAACCACAAAGTATCACAGAGAAGGCACAAAGGTCACCAAGAATTAGGTCAATAATCCTTCGTGTTCTTTGTGTGTACTTTAGTGGCCTTTTGTGGTTATGTTTATTTTTGAGATGGCCTCCGGCTGCTTTTCAGTTTTTCAGCCACCTTATCATAGTATTCCTGTGTTAGTACCTCCGTCCAAATAGTAGGCTGGTCACCACCATAGAAAGCCAAGTAGGTTACATCGTTATACTTTGTAGAGGAATGCCAGTGCTCAATATCTTTATCGCATTTAATTACATCACCTTTTTTCAAAATTACGGGCTCTTTTCCCCGCTCCTGATAATAAGCTTCACCATCCACAATTATTAAAACCTGCACCGAGCTATGTTTATGCCAGTCCAGGGTGGAGTTGGCCCTGAACGTTGCTTTTGTGATGTTATACCCCAGGTCGGGATCATTGTGAATGATGGCATTCAACCAAGCCTCACCAATGTAATGCGTATTTGGGGCCTTTGTACCTTCCGTAAGAAAAGAGGAAATTTTATAATCCGAAGGTTGGGCAAACACATACAGCGGAGCTAAAGCAAGTAGGGTAACTATTGTCTTTCTCATTCTACACTTTTTAATTTAATGTCAATATCATTAACGCATGTTCGCATTATAAGCTTGCGAACTACACCACCTTCATACACCAAATCAATTCCGAAAGTTCAGCGCAAACCACTTTTCCTGCGAGGGGGCCTTCTGTTCTACCTTTACACTTCTTGAAATTTTCTGCTGGGCCCTCCGGATGGATGAAGTAATCAGATCATGCCCCAGAATTTCATCCTCGCCCATGCCCAGTTTCTTCATCAGCTCCACCGTGCGCTCACCGCCAAACTGCATAAACAGCGGCTCATCCAAAGCCGAAAGCACGGGCACTTCACGCAACTGCAGCCGCTTAAAGAAATCCTGCTCGGTTTGAGCCAGCGGATAATGCTCAACCATCATCACCAGCCTGCCGTTGACGTAGTTCACTTCGTTGGCGAGGAATACAGGTGCCTCGTTCCCTAACAGGCTTTTCAATTGCAATGAGGTGTCTTCAAACCAGGCTATAAACAAGCAAGCCGGGTTTGCCTTGAGCATGGCCACACAGGCGTTCCATTTGGCCGGGGTGGACAGCCACACACGGTCGATTATTTTCACGCTGTCATCTTTTCTGAATAGACCGAACATGTTTTGGAAATTGGACATAATCAATAAAAAGATCAAATCGTGATGTAAGAAAGATGTAATAAATGACTGCAAACCACCAAAAAAGTTTAGCCATCTTTTCGGTAACTTCGGCTGGTCATTACCAAAACCCTCAGGCTTATGAAAAATTCATTACGTTTCATTACGTTTCATTACGTTTCATTACTGGTAGTAATGGTATTTTATTTTTCCAAATCTCCCTCCGCTTTTTCACAAAACTTAAACTGGGCTCGTCAATTGCCGGGACCCGGTCCCGATTTTTTGAAAGGCATGACTTCGGATGCTGCCGGCAACATCTATGTGGTCGGTGCTTTTACCGAAACGTTCGACTTTGACCCCGGAGCAGGCCAGGCCATTGCCGGCCCGGCTCACGACAGGGATATCTGGTTCGGAAAATACTCCAGTACCGGTGACCTGATTTGGGCCAAATGGATCGTGGGCTGCCATGATGGCTTCGGCTGGGATATCGCCCTCGATAATGCCGGCAGTCTCTACATCACCGGGTTTTTCGGGGCCGGCCCGCCTCCGGATTTTGACCCGGGACCGGGTGTGGCTTACCCTGATGTTGCTCACGGTCTGTTCCTTGCCAAGTACTCCACAAATGATGGTACGTTTCAATGGTTGCGTACTGTAGGTAACAACAACGTTACCTCCCGTGCACGGGCTATAGCCGTGGATGCTTCCAATAACGTGTACATTGCGGGTACGCTTTGGGCCACATCAACACAATCGGTTAATTTTGGTGGCAGCTCAGTCAGCACTTCCCAGGGTTCGGCTTTCTTTGCCCGCTATACCAGTGCCGGTGTAAACAACCTCGCCCGCATTGTGGGTCCGGCCAATTCCACTACTACCGACTTGTGGGACCTTGCTCTCGATGCCTCTGCCAACATTCATATCACCGGGCAGTTTGCAGGCATAGCCGATTTTCACCCTACTGCTTCTACGCCAACCATTAACAGCGCCAATGGCAGCGCCTACGTGTGCAAGTACACCAGCAGCGGCAACCACACCTGGACCCGCCAGGTAACCGGCCAGAATGGCGACCTGGGCAACCGCGTTGCTGTTGACGGCTCCGGAAACGTGTATGTAACCGGCTCGTTCAACACCAATGGCGGAATTATTTTCCTCGCTAAGTTCAACTCATCCGGCACGCAACAGGCATTTAAATCCATTGGGGGTAGCAATGCCGATGTGGGCCAGGCGCTGGTGCTTGACGGTGCCGGCAGCCTGTACCTGAGCGGGCTTTTTAACGGGACTGACATTGCCTTCGACCAACAACAGGTACCCATAGGCTAACTTCAAGCGGTAGTTTTCATAATTTCTTCTACGCCAAATATTCCCTGTCTAACCTGGCATGCCAGTGGGCCCGCAGGATTGACTTTAACATTGACCCTCCCTTACACGAAATAAATGGCGCCCGGCTGGTGGCCGGAAAGCTGGTGCTGGGCGGCAACTTTCAGGGCACGGGCGATTTCACCACCTGCGGCAACTTCACCGCCTTTACCGCCACCAGTATAGATGCTTTTCTGATCGGCTACAACACCACCGACCTGCCGCTCGGCATCATCGGGCCTGACGAGGTGTGCAGTCCCGGCCCGGTAACTTTTACAGCCGTGAATGTGCCGCTGGGCTGTGGTCAGCTGGACGGCCGGCCCCGGTACGCTGGTTACTCCGGCCAGTGGCACCGGCAACCCGTTTACGGTAACCGTACTGCCCGGTGTTACCGGTACGGCAACCATTACCGCTTCCGTGCCTGCCGAGTGTGGCGGCACGGCCTTCAAAAGTCTTTCCATCGGCCTGCCGGGCGGGCAGGCCTGCGCGCCCTCTAACCTGGTGCTGGAACCCTGCAACACACTGTACGCCCAAACCTGCAGCGGTGGGCCGCTCTACAACTGGTATATTGATGGTAACCTGGTGCTCACCACCGACTTGCATTACGCCTACATTTCCCTTATCCTCAACCCGCTGCAAGCAGGTCAGCACACCCTGTGCGTGGCCTATGCCAACTCATGCGGTGAAGGGCCACAGGCCTGCACCACGTTTTTCACGGGCGATTGCAGCGGAGGCCAGCAATTTATGATGGGCTACCCCAACCCCACACAACAGCAGATTAACTTTGTGCTGGAGCCGGGCGGTAAGGAAATGGTTGACTTTGAATACAGCTACAGGCTGATTGACAAAAACGGGGCAACCGTTAAAAGCGGGGCAACGCGCAAAAATGCCCTGGTGCTTGACGTGAGCGATTTAAAGAAAGATACCTACTTCTTTAAAGTGCAACTGCCCAACCAGCGTATTGAACAACGGATTATTGTGGAATAAAATTATTTTTGAAAGCGGGAGTTTTGCCTCCCGCTTTCAATTTCCAAACTGTAAGCCTCTGCCAAAGCCATGCGTATTCTGTTGTCCGCCCTTCTTTACCTGGTTGTTTGCATTAAGGTTTTTGGCCAGAAAGAAGCCTATAACTGGTTCTTTGGCAACCGGGCTGGATTGAATTTCGGTTCACAACCGCCACCAGCACTTTTAGATGGTAAGGTTTCTTATGGACATGGTGAAGGAACAGCGGTAATCTCCGATTCGGAGGGCAACCTGCTTTTTTACACTGATGGGGAAAAAGTTTTTAACAGCTTGCATGAGGTAATGCCAAACGGTAGAAACCTTTGGGGCCACAATTCAACCACACAAACATTAATTGTTCCACAGCCTAAAAATGATTCTATTTTTTTTATTTTCACGATGTCGCCCAATTACAATGTGCTTTTTGGCAATGATTCTGTTGGTTGTCATTATTCCGTTGTGAACATGCGCCTGGAAAGCGGTTTAGGTGATGTCACACAAAAAAATATCCTGCTGTTCAAAAAAACCACCGAAAAAGTTTCAGCCGTACACCATGCCAACGGCACCGACATCTGGGTGGTGTTCCATGAGTGGGAAAGCAACTGCTTCAGGTCCTATCTGATTACTAAAGACGGGATTGAAATGCCCCCTGTGATCAGTTGCGTTGGCACGGTGCATCGAGGCGGGGACACGGTTCCAGGAATAAGCTATAATTACAATGCAATGGGAGGCATGAAAATTTCACCAAATGGCTCGTTACTGGGGTTGGTGATTTTTTATTCTAGAAAGGTCGAGATTTTTTTTTTGACTCCGGCACCGGTAAAATCACTGGCTTGATTGACTCCTTTACCGCTCATTCAGACAATCGGCTTGGCCAATATTATGGAATCGAATTTTCCCCTGACAGTAGGCAGGTATATTTTACTTATAGCTTAGCGCTGTCAGCATGTGGTGTTAATATTGCTGAAGACCCGAGTGAAGTATGGCAATATTCAATTCGTTCGAAAAACCTAACAAAAGTTGGGGAATTTGTTGGCTCGCTCAACGCCATGCAACTTGGGCCTGACGGGCGCATTTACATTTCGCGCTGCAACGACATTACCAATGATTCGGAACATCTGGCCGTCATCAACAACCCCGGCCAGGAAGGTAAAGCCTGCAATTTTATTAGTAAAGGTGTTTCATTAGGCGGAAGAAAAAACATAGTTGGCCTACCCAACTTCATCGCGTCTTACTTCCGGTTTGAAGACCCCGTTATTGACATGCCCAATGTGTTTACGCCCAACGGTGACAGCTACAACCCCGTGTTTAAACCCATTGCGTTTGACCACATGCTGGATGCTGATTTAACCATCATCAACCGGTGGGGGCAGCGCATATTTTACACCCGCGATGTAGAGACCGGGTGGGATGGCAACAATGCACCAGCGGGGGTTTATTACTGGCTGCTACGTTACGAAGGCAAAAACGGAAAGATAGGAACAGCTAAAGGATGGGTGCAGTTGCTGCGGTGACCACATTCCAATAAACCACCTTTGCCATACCCGCCAAACTTCTTAGCTTACTTGCCTTAACCTTTCATTATGAAAAATTTGCTGCTCCTCGTTTGCGCCCTTCTTCTTTTTGAAGCATCCGCCCAAAAGAAAAAACCCGATACTCAACCCGTAACCCAGCCACCCGCCACAGGCATTGCCGCCAAAGTGACCGGCATGAAGCACTATCCCGGCTACTTTGATTTTTACTACGATGAAAAGCAGGACAGGATTTTCCTGCTGATTGATAAGTTCGATACCGAATTCCTGTACGTCAATTCCCTGCCTGCCGGTATCGGCTCCAACGACATCGGGCTCGATCGCGGGCAGCTGGGTGATGACCGCATCGTAAAGTTCGAACGCAGGGGACCAAAAATTTTAATGGTACAACCGAACTACCGCTTCCGCGCGATCACCGATAACAAGGAGGAACAAAAAGCCGTAGAGCAGGCCTTTGCCCAATCGGTGTTGTGGGGCTTTACCGTAACGGCCGAAGAGCCCGGCAAGGTATTGGTTGACGCCACCGATTTTTACTTTCAGGATGCGCACGATGTTACCGGCCGGTTGCGCGGCATGCAGCAAGGCAATTACACACTCGATAAAACGCGCTCGGCCTTTTACCTGCCGCGCACCAAAAACTTTCCGCAGAACACCGAGGTGGAAGTTACACTCACGTTTACCGGGCAGGCAACGGGCAGTTACATCCGCAGTGTAACGCCCACCCCCAACAGTGTTACCGTACGGCAGCATCATTCATTTGTACAGTTACCCGATGCCAATTACAAACCACGCAAATTTGATCCGCGGGCCGGCTACTTCGGCATTTCGTTTTACGATTATGCCACACCCATCCAGGAGCCCATCGAAAAGCGTTTTATTAACCGCCACCGGCTGGAGAAAAAAGATCCGAGAGCATCCATCAGTGATCCGGTTAAACCCATTGTGTATTACCTCGATCGCGGAACGCCTGAACCGATCCGCTCCGCCTTACTGGATGGCGCCCGCTGGTGGAACCAGGCCTTTGAAGCAATTGGTTACCGCAATGCCTTTATTGTAGAATTGATGCCCGAAGATGCCGACCCCATGGATGTACGCTACAACGTAATTCAGTGGGTACACCGTTCCACCCGCGGGTGGTCGTATGGCGCTTCGGTAAGCGACCCGCGTACCGGTGAGATCATCAAAGGCCATGTGTCGCTGGGTTCGCTGCGGGTGCGGCAGGATTTTCTGATTGCCGAAGGACTGCTGGCTCCCTATGCCGATGGCCGCACCGTTCCGCCTGAGATGCAGCAAATGGCGTTGGCCCGCCTGCGTCAGCTTTCCGCTCATGAAGTAGGCCACACGCTGGGGCTTGCCCACAGCTATGCGTCCTCTTCTGAAAACCTGGCTTCGGTAATGGATTACCCCCACCCGGTGGTAAACCTTGTTGATGGAAAAATTGATCTCTCCAGAGCCTATGACGACAAAATCGGGGCGTGGGATAAAGTTTCCATCGCTTACGGCTACCAGCATTTTCCGGAAGGCACCAGCGAAGCAGAAGAGCTCGAAAAAATTATTCAAAACAGTTTGCGGGCAGGCCTTACTTTCCTGTCTGACCAGGACGCCCGGCCCGAAGGAAGCGCACACCCGTACGCCCACCTGTGGGATAACGGCAAGGATGCAGCCGATGAACTGAACCGGGTTATGCAAATCCGATCGGTAGCGTTAAAAAACTTCGGTGAGAAAAACATACGCGAAGGCACACCCATGGCCATGCTTGAAGTTGTGCTGGTGCCCATGTACTTCTTTCACCGCTACCAGGCCGAAGCCGCTTCGAAAATCCTCGGAGGTTTGAATTACCGGTACGCGCTGCGGGGCGATGGCCAGCCGGTTGCCGAAATGATTCCTGCTGCGCAGCAGCAAAAAGCGTTGGATGCATTGCTCAACACAGTAACGCCCCAATCTCTCACGCTGCCGGCCGAACTGATCAAAAACATTCCTCCCCATCCCAGCGGGTATCCGCGCAGCCGTGAAGTGATCCGCACACGCACCGACCTTGCTTTCGATCCGCTGGCCTATGCCGAAAGCGCTGCCGATATGGTGCTCAGGTTACTGTTCAATCCTGCACGCGCTACCCGTTTGGTACAGCACAATGCGTTAAGCAACCAGCAGCCATCGCTGGAAAGCGTAATCGACCGGGTGATTAATTCGACCATAAAAAGTAACGGCTTGCCGGGTTACAATGGCTTGGTGCAGATGACCGTCAACTATGCAACATTGAATAACCTGATTGACTTAAGCAGCAACAATAACGCCTCGGCACCGGCACGTGCCATAGCCTTGCTTAAAATTGATCAGTTGAAAAACTGGCTCGCTGAAAAATCGAAGTCAACCACCACCGAAAGCTGGAAGGCGCACTATGCCTATTTGCTGAACACGATACAGGCTTACCGCGAACATCCGGGCAAATTTGAGAGTGAAAAATTAGTGCCGGCCCCGCCCGGCCAGCCGATCGGTACGGATTGGGAACCGTGCAGTTGGGATAACTGAGAAAAGTCGTCCTACGACTTTAAGTCGATTGATAATTCACTAATTATTAGCAAGACATGAAATATGAAGGATTAGTGTATTTTATATGTTCCGTCCTCCTGATAATCGGAATATTTTTTAAACTTCATACCACCTATGCTCAAATCTTGATTTATACTGCCTTGGCTGTGGCAGTAGGATTTCAAACCTGGCTGGTTAGCCGGTTGAAGAAACGGATAAAGGAATTAGAGAGGAGCAGTCGTCCTACGACTTTAAGTCGTAGGACGACTCTTACCTGCGCTTCTTCTTTTCCTTCAGTGCTTCGGTAAGTTTAGCCTGCAGTTTTTTTGCGCGCGAGCCGCTTACCGGCACAAAAATGTCGGTGAAGTTGTTGAAGTTGGCATTCTCTTTTTCAAAGAACTGAACGATGTAAAATTCATCAGTATCGACCCATGGATTTATGTTGGCCAATGTATATGTAGCTGTTGACTCCAGTTTGTTCAGGCCACCGTCAATATTTCCCTTGAACACTTTAAAGGTCACATTTACCTTCAGGTTATCCGATGAGCCGCTGTAATAGTTATAGCCCAGTCCGTAAGCCCGATTGGGATAATCAGTCGGGTTGTTGGTGGGAAGAAACACAAACTCAAATCCGTTCCCTATCTGAACCGATCCGTCAATCAACTCATAATCATCCGAACCGGCAGGCTCTTCAATCCACAAAAACAAATCCATATCCACATCGCCAGGCTGGTTGCCGGTGGTTACCGGGTCAACATCCCAGCGCAATTCCACACGCAATCCGGGGGTGGCGGTTTCGTCTTTATCCGTTATCGTGATGGTGTGAACGCTTTTGCCTCCTACGTTGGCCTTGCCGTCAAAATCAGTTATCTCAACAATGATGGTCTCGTTGGGGTCGTACATAAAATCGTCCGGAACGGTAAAGGTGATCTCCTTTGCATCCATGGTGAACGTGTAGTCAGTACCTTCTGTTGCTGTGCCACTCAACTCAATTAACGGTGTTACTCCGCTGGGTACCGATGCACTGAATTGCACCTTTACCGTGCTGCCTTCGGTAACCGTTGAGGTTTCGGTTTTAAAACCGATGGAGGGCGTTTCATCGTCATTGCAACCCGATACAAACAATACGGAAACCACTGCTGCAATGGTTGTCCACACTAAAAACGCCCTCTTTACCATAATTACTCCATTTTTTCTGCGGATGGGCACGCAAAATACAGGAAAAACCATCAGTTGAAAAGCCCGGTTCACCCGCAAAAAACCCGTTTGCCGGCCGGATGGGTTTGGTTATGTTTATTCAAAAAATTTTCAACGTCATGCAAAAACTGATTTGCTTTTCCGCAGCGCTGTTGATTGCTGTCGCGGCCTATCCGCAAAAACAGAAAGCCGCTCAACCCCAACCCAAGAAACCGCTCTCGCACGATGTGTACGACAACTGGAAAGAAATACCCTACCGGGCGCTCACGCCCGATGGCGCGTTTGCAGTTTATACCATTAACCCGCAGGATGGCGATGGCAAAATTGTTTTTCATTCGTTGAAAACAAATACACAGGATTCGGTGAAGCGCGCTTCTGATATTGTACTTACCTGGGACGGGCGTTATGCGGTGTTTAAAATCAAACCGCAGAAAAACCTGGTAAAAGAATTGCGCAGGCAGAAGAAGAAAAAAGACGATCTCCCCAAAGACTCCCTCGGTCTGTTTTCTTTCAGCAGCCGCAAGACCGAAAAAATTCCGGATGTAAAGTCGTTCAAAGTGCCGCAAAAATCAGGTGGCTGGCTGGCTTACCAGCTTGAAGCGCCAAAAGAAAGTAAACCGGCTCCGGCCACAAAACCTGACACGGCCCGGAAAAACACAAAACCCAAAAAAGTTAAAAAGAATACCGATGATAACGGCTATACCCTGGTGCTTCGAAACCTGAACACCAACACAGAAACACGCTTTGGTTTTGTGAAGGACTATACCTTTGCCAAATACGGGCAGGGATTGTTGTTTCATTCAACGGGCAACGACTCAACATTAAAAGCAGGTATTTACTGGTACGATTTGCAAACCAATCAACTCAGCCAACTGCTTGAAGTAAAAAGCAAACACAAAGTAAAAGGCTTATCCATCAGCGATGACGGCACCCAAACGGCTTTTCTGGTAGATGCCGACACCACCAAGGCACTAATCCGCTACCACAAACTGTACCACTGGAAAAAAGGGAGTCCATCATCCAGTTTGCTGGCTGATGAAAAAACCAACGGTTTGCCCGGTGATTGGATTGTGAATGAAAATTACACACCGCAATTTTCGAAAGACGGCTCCAAATTGTTTTTAGGCATTTCTCCAAAGCCTGTTGTTCAGGATACTACCCTGTTAAGTGAAGAAATTGTAAACGTGGAAGTATGGACCTGGAAAGATGACTACATCTACCCCATGCAAAACCGCAGGCTGGAGGAAGACAAGAGGCGATCATACGCTTCGGTAATTCACCTTGCAACACCAAACCGCATCGTTCAGCTGGCCCATGAAAAAATGCCTTCCATCGAAACCGGTGATGAAGGCAATGCCGGTATCGCCCTTGCGCAAAACGAAACGCCCTACCTGGTAATGCGCACCTGGGACACGAATGTGTACAAAGATCTGACGTTGGTCAATGTGAATGACGGCACAACGCAGATCATTCAGCAAAAAGTAAAAGGCAATGCACGCCTTTCGCCCAAGGCCAGTTACGTGGTTTGGTTCAGCAGTCCGGATACGGCCTGGTACAGCTATTCGGTTGCCGGCAAAAAAACAGTGAAGCTAACCGAAAACCTGAAGGTAAGATTTGCTGACGAAGAAGATGATCATCCCGACTACCCGTCATCGTACGGCCTGGCCGGCTTTACCGCCAACGATGCTTCGCTGCTGGTGTATGACCGGTACGACATCTGGCTGTTCGATCCGGAAAACAAAAAAGCACCGGTAAACCTGACAAAAACCGGAAGGCAGGAGAAAACCCGCTTCCGTTACCTGCGCCTCGATCCGGAAGAACGCTTCATCGATCCGGAAAAAGAACTCTACCTCAGCGCCTTTAATGAAACCACAAAGCAATCGGGTTTTTACAAACTATCGCTCAAAGACGGTAAACTTACCAAACTGATTATGGGCGATTACCGTTTTGGTAACCTGATCAAAGCGCGCGAAGCAAATACCTTCGCCTTCACCCGCGAAAGCTTCCGGGAGTTTCCGGATGTATGGACGGCCGATGCCACCTTTGCATCGCCCCGAAAACTCTCCAACGCCAACCCGCAGATGAGCCGGTACTTGTGGGGCACCGTTGAACGGGTGCAGTGGACATCTGCCGACAACATTCCGCTCGAAGGATTGCTCTACAAACCTGAAGGGTTCGATCCAAAAAAGAAGTATCCGATGATAGTTTACTTCTACGAAAAATATGCAGACGACATCCACCAGCATTATGCTCCTGCCCCCATCCGCTCGTTCATTAACTTTTCGCTGTATACCAGCAACGGGTATGTGGTTTTCGTTCCCGATGTAGTGTACAAAATCGGGTACCCCGGTGAGAGCGCGCTGAACTGCATCATGCCGGGTGTAACCGCGCTGATTGCCAAAGGATTTGTAGATGAAAAACGCATCGGCATACAGGGGCACAGCTGGGGCGGTTACCAGATTGCCTACATGATTACCCGCACCAACCTGTTTCGCGCAGCCGAAGCGGGCGCACCCGTAGCCAACATGATTAGCGCGTACGGGGGCATCCGCTGGGAAAGCGGCCTGAGCCGGATGTTCCAGTACGAAAAATCGCAGAGCCGCATTGGCGGCACCTTGTGGGAAAAGCCCATGCTGTACATCGAAAACTCGCCCATCTTTTTTGCCGACAAAGTGCAAACGCCTTTGCTGATGATGCACAACGATGCCGATGGCGCTGTGCCCTGGTACCAGGGCATTGAGTACTACATGGCCCTGCGCAGGCTGGGCAAACCGGTATGGATGCTGAACTACAACGGCCAGGGCCACGGACTTACCCAGCGGCAGGACCGCACCGACTTTGCCAAGCGGATGATGCAGTTTTTTGATCACTACCTGAAAGACGCACCCATGCCCGACTGGATGAAACGCGGTGTGCCGGCTGTGGAGAAAGGAATTAAGCAGGGCATTGAGTAAACCAATGCTTTAGAATTTTGTTAACTCAGCAGTTGCCTGAATAACGACTGATGAATGCTGAACTTTGAACTTTAAACCTTGAACCCTTAACCACCTGAATATGGCACAAACCAAACTTGGCGAAAACGTAGTAAACACCATCGGCAACCTGCCGGCAACCGGCTCAGCAGCACCGGCCTTTACCTTAACCGGTAACGACATGAAGGACATAACCCTGAACCAGTTCGCCGGAAAAAATGTGGTGCTCAATATTTTTCCTAGCATCGATACGGGCGTGTGCGCCACTTCCGTTCGTGAATTCAACAAGCGGGCAGCCTCTCTTTCCGATACGACTGTACTCTGCGTTTCAAAAGATTTGCCGTTTGCCATGAAGCGCTTCTGCGGAGCAGAAGGAATAAGTAATGTGATTACCGCTACCGATTTCCGCGGCCGGGGTTTTTCGAAAGACTATGGCGTTGAACTGGTTGACGGCAACTTTGCCGGCCTGTGCGCCCGTGCCGTGGTGGTTATTGATAAACAGGGAAAAATCAAATACACCGAACTGGTGCCGGCCATCGGTCAGGAACCAAACTATGATGCTGCGCTGGCGGCATTATAACCTCACCCCCTATCCCCCTCTCCTGCAGGAGAGGGGGAAGTCGAGCGAAGCGAGACGGGGGTGAGGTTACTGCCCTACTATAAACACCGCATTGCTGAACAGCATTTTGCCGTTCTCCCAGAAATTCCGGAACAGCGGATCATCAACAAAATACACCACCGTACCGCGGCCCTTATCCTCAACACCCAGCACAAAAGAGTTATCCAGTTTTGCGTTTATCTTATAGCCGGCATAACCCTGTATGGGTTTTGCTTTTCCTTTAATAACGCCCACGTTCCAGCCGCCCTGCAGGTAACTGAAATAAAGTTCGTTGGTTTTAAGGGTGTAGTAAGTATTACCCAATCCAAAGGCAAGCGGGTGCGACTTGTCCAGCGCCACTTTGTAGATGGCACCGGAAATAAGGCTTGAAATGCCTTTGCGCTCGGATTCTTCATAGGCTAAAAGCGCATTTTTCGCCTGTTCTTCCTTTTCTTTTTTCTCCGCTTCCTTCTTTGCATCCTCGGTGGCATACTTCTTCAGGGCAAATCCGTTTTTATCGGCAAATGAATTGAGGGCACCGGAAATCAAAATAAGGCGACCACCACCTGAAACCCAGTCCGTAACTTTTTTCATTGTCTCTTCATCAAATAATGAGTAACGCCCTTCCGGCACCACCAGCACATCGTAATTTTTTAAATCAACCGAACGAAAGTATTCCGTGCCAATCTGGGTTAACGGGAATTTGATTTCCTGCTCAAAAAAATGCCAGATGGCCCCGGCTGACAACGATGAAACCTGATCGCCCACCAGCACGGCCACGCGTGGAGGCTTTAAGTAATTCACGGATCCGGATCCGAAATCACTCCCCGTTTCTACAAATCCTGTACTGGCCGCCAAATACCTGCGGTTATACTCTTTCGCCAGTCCCTGCACCAGGTTATCAAAGTCGGTTACATTTTCGTTGTTCCTTCGGGTAACAACCAATGCCCCGGCATCAAAACTCTCTCCGTTTACCTTGAATGCCGCAAGCGATGAACGCACCTTAATACCTTTTTTCATCAGCGCACATAAAAACTCCACATCGGCAACACTGTTGTAGTTGAACACATACGCGTACGGTTTACCCTCAGCCGGTTTGTTGGCCGCTTCTTTGGGCTGATACGGTTTGCCCGGATTAATCCGTTCACTCAACGCATAGCCTTTCAGGCCATAAGCATAAAACAAATTCCAGGCGGTGATGTCGTACGTTACTGAATCCGGTAGTTTTGAAACCGGTTCGAACAGCGTTGTTATCAACCGCGACTTCGGCTGGTAAATATTTATTACCAGATCTTCGGTGGTAAGGTTAAAATTCTGTGCAGACTGTGTGGTGTACTCATATCCGCGTGTTGCCTTGCCGGCTGAAGGATGGCCGTAGCGAATCAGGTGTGCATCAAGAATAGCGGTAAGCCGCTTTACCTTATCGGGATTGTTATCCGCTTTGATTACATACGTTTTGTAAGGTGATGCCGGGTTGTTGAGGTTTTCACGGAAGTATTTTTCAAACTCTTCTACCACGCGGTTGGCGTTCATGGCGGTAATCTCCACGGTGGAAAGGCCGGTGGTGTGGTGGTGTGTAAGCCGGTCTTTGAGTGTAAGCGGGTCGCCCTCGCGCGTGCGGATGGCCAGCCCGGCCGAGCCGCCTCCGGCCTGCTCGTACGTCATTCCGATGGCGCCATTGTAGGTGGGATAGGTGTCGCCATAGCTGGGATAATACAAATCGAAACGCTCCTTGGTAAAGTACAACCAACCCTGCTGATCGAAATACTTCGCATGGTTTTTACCAATCATCACCTGAAACTCGCGTTGCCAGGGGGTAATCACTTCGTGGTATGGCTCGGCAGCAGGTGCAAAATAGTACGGGCTGTCGTAGCCCTGCTCGTGGAAATCCACATGCACGTGGGGCATCCACTGGTTATAAATTTTTATGCGTTGCTGCGATTCGGTTTGCGTAAGCCACGCCCAGTCGCGGTTCAAATCAAACCAATAGTGGTTGCTGCGGCCGCCCGGCCAGGGTTCGCGGTGTTCTTTTGCTTCCGGGTTTGGGTTTATAATTCGGTTGCCGTATTGATTATAAAAATTTGCATACCGGTCCCGCCCATCGGGGTTGATGCACGGATCCATAATCACCACCGTATTTTTCAACCACTCTTTTGATTTGGCGTTGTTCGGATCGGCCAGTTCGTACAGGGTTTGCATAGATGCCTCCATGGAGTTAGCCTCATTGCCGTGCACATTGTAACTCAGCCACACAATGGAGATTTTGGTTGACGGACTGCCATCGGCCATGCCCGCACGCCTGAGGTTATCCTGGCGGATTTGCTCCAGCCGTGCATAATTTTCGGGTGAGGCAATCACCACATACACCAGCGGGCGGTGTTCGTAGGTTTCACCGTACTGGTGAAAATCTACATGGGGCAAGGTATTGGCTACGTATTGAAAATAGTCTACCACACGATGATGACGTGTAAACCGATCGCCCGGTTCGTAACCAAGAAATTCCTTCGGACTCAATAGTTTTTGCTGGGCATAGGCATAAATCGTTGACAGCAGGCAGAATAATAATGACAAATGCTTTTTCATATACGTTAGCGATTAGGATGTCCTTAAATTACCATTAAATGTTCATGATGTTTGACAGAGGCCCTTCGCTTACTCAGGGCACCAGGGATTTTGTTATGCTGAACCGCTCCATGAGCGGGCGAAGCATCAGCTGATGTAAACAAACGCATAATAATAAATCAGTGGCGGCTGTGTTTAGTGTTGTGACGGTGCATTATTGGAACTGCGCTTGAAAGAACAAGTATAGAAAAGATTGTACGGATTATTTGCCGGCCTGCTCACTTCTTATGCAGAAGGCGCATAAGCTGGGGCCGGTGGTGGCGGATGTGTTCACCAAAAAACACCAGCGCCTGGCGTACATCAAGCCGGCCCGCCACCGGATGTTTGTAAATCAGTTTACGCGCATGCGTATTGTTAATTCCTTCCAGAAAATTCTTTAATTCCAACCGGGATTCTTCCCAGGCCACAAACAAATCCTGTTTGTTCATAGCCGGTGGGGTATTATCCATCACCACTTTTGGTGCTTTGAATTTCAGCATAGGCCGGCGCTGGGAAATGATCAGGATAAGCATAGTCAGTGATTGCCACATACCCGAAGTGCCGGCTTGTTCGATGCCTTGCGCTTTCTTCTTCATGTAGCCAAGCGAAAGTTTTTCGGAAGTAAGCAGGTGGGTAAACACCTGGGCCATTGACCACTTACCGGGGCCGGGCGAACGTTGCCAGTCTTCTTCCGTTACCAAAGAAAACTGCTTTTCTAACTTTACTCGCGCGGTTTCCAGCCGGCTGAAGACCCGATCAAGTTCCTGATTCATAGTGTTTGGATGAGGCTCTAAAATGAAATTAATTCTCGGATTTTTCAGTACAAGCGATTATTTTTAGTCATTAACTAAACCCTAAACATTATGGAAAATCAACAAGCCCCGGTGATGTCGGTTAAAGACTGGATGATCACCATACTCATTTGTGCAATTCCGGTTGTAGGAATTGTTATGCTCTTTGTCTGGGCATTCTCATCTGGCAATAACCCAAATAAATCGAACTGGGCGAAAGCGGCTTTGATTTGGACGGCCATCTTTGTCGTTCTCTACTTCGTCTTTTTTGCTTCTTTAATGGGTGCCCTGTTCATGGCCAATTAATCAGGCGAATTTTCAACCTGTCACTTGAAGTGGTTGTTTGAGTTTTTTCTTACCACAAAAAATTCAACCTGCCGGGAAGCATTTCAATGGTAACCGGCAGGTTTCCTGCCAGTTCGCCATCGGCTTCGATCATGCAGGGTTTATCGGAAGTAAGCTCAACTAACTGAGCCTGGTTATAGTGAACCAGCGGATGAACCACCCTCCTGCCACTGCGCATTTTGCCTTGCAGTTTTAAAAAATCAAAAGCCGAAACACGGCCTCCGATGCAGCAGTTAAACAGGCCGTCATCAGGTATGGCTTCGGGCGTAATGCCAATGCCGCTGCCAAAAAACCGGCCGTTGCCTACGGCCACCACCCGTGCTTTACCCTGCCAGCTCCACTGGGGTGTTTTCACCGTGATAGTTTGAAGCCGGTACGTGGCAAAGGTTTGCAGAATAGCAGTGTAGTACGTTAACGTTGTTCCGAACACCCGGCCGCTGTCGAGCAGACGCTTTACCACCTGCGGACCCATGCCCACATCAGCAATGTTTATAAAGTAACACACGGGTTTGTCGGGCTCACCGGTAAAGGTTATGCGGCCCACATCTACCGGCTTGGCGGCAAACCCCATAAGCAGGCCGATGATATGCCCTGCATCTGATTTAATATTTACGGTGCGTGCATAATCATTACCGGAGCCGAGCGGGATGAGGCCAAGCACAGGAAGTTTGTACGTATTCTCATTTCCGGCCAGCATACCGTTCACCACCTGGTTTAAGGTTCCATCTCCCCCGGCCGCATAGATAACGTCATACCGTTTTTCAACGGCTTTAGAAGCCAGCGAAATGGCATCGTGCCGGGTGCGGGTTTCATGCACGTGTACCTTAGCCACATGCTGAAGTGCAGGCAGAATTTTGATATAGAAATAATCCTTCTTGAGGGAAATTCCATTGAGGATTATGGCAACCGTTTTTACACCCCCCATCTCCCCCCTCAAGGGGGGATTAAGGGGGGTGTGAGATGAGGCCGATTCCCTCATTACTTGCAGTTCTTTTTAATAGCCGCTTTCGCTTCGGCTGAACCTAAACTCTCTGCCGTTTTAAAATCCAGGCAGGCATCGTACTTGTTGCCCATCTGCAGTTTTACAAGGCCCCGCTGGTAAAAGGTTTCCGGATCAGTAGGATATAATTCAATGGAAGATGAGTAATCTTCAACCGCGCCTGCCAGGTCGCCCTTTTCTGTGCGGCTCAGCGCACGGTTATCGTAGTACACCGGGTTGGTGGGGTCCAGTTCAATAGCTTGCGTATAATCTTTTATCGCCCCGTCATGATCATCTAAATTAAACTTAACAACACCGCGAAGGTTTAGTGTTTCCGGATCATCGGGATTGAGTTCAATGGCCTTGTTGTAATCGTCCAACGCACCTTTGTAATCTTCCTTGGCGCTGCGCGCCAGCGCGCGGTTTTCATACTTCAGCGGATCGTTCGGGTCGAGTTTGATGGCTTCGTTGTAATCGGCAATAGCCCGGTCAAAATTACTCAGGTTGTAAAAGGCCACCCCCCGGTAGTTGTACAGGCTGGCATCGGATTTATCAAGTTCAATCGCTTTGTTGTAATCATCCACTGCGCTTACGTATTCGCCCAGCTCTGCTTTTACAACACCCCGGTTGAAATATTTATCGGCATCGGGCGGGCCCAGTTCCAGTGCCTTCGAAAAATCAAAATAAGCGCCCTGCAGATCTTCAATGTTGTATTTGGCAAAACCCCGGTTGGTATAGGCTTCGGTAAACTTTGGGTTGAACCTGATGGCTTTATCAAAATCAGCAATAGCTCCCTCATTATCGCTAAGGGCTACTTTCGCTTCACCGCGCAGGTTTAACGCTTCGGCAAAGGTGGAGTCAATTTCCAATGCAAATGTGTAATCGCTGATGGCCCCGTAAAAATCATTCAATCCCATGCGGGCTTCCCCACGCAAGGCCAATGCATGTTTGTTTTTCGGATTGCCGTCAATAATTTTTGTCAGGTCGGCTTTTGCCCCTTTAAAATCCTGTGCCTTGATCTTCTTTCGGACAGTTTCCAGGTCCTGCGCCTGAAGGCTGATGACTAACAAAATAAAGCAGGTGAGTAGGGAGCGGGATAACTTCATCAGACTTTTTGTTTTAACGCAGCCAAGTTATCAAAATTTGACGGGTTAGCGTATTCATACACGAATAGTGCCATTCAAACATGGTATAAGTACACCCATAGGTTTCTTTAACCTCCGGGTCTTATCGCACGTATTTTTATGTAAAACTTAACCCATGTTACTACGCTGCACTGCTTCGGCCATCCTTCTCGGCCTGTTCTTTTGTGCCAAGAGCCAGCAAAAGGAGGAATTAAAAATGGATTTCGAGGCGTACGATCCTCCTTCAACACTTGTGGTAGAAGAGCATAAACTTACGCGTGCCAAATTTCCGTTTATCGACATCCACAACCACCAGGGCGATATGACCTCGCCCGGCAACCTGAACGCATTGATTGCAGAAATGGATAAACTCAACATGGCCGTAATGGTAAATCTGAGCGGTCGCGGGTTTCGCAGAAGCGGAGACCATCTGGAAAAATCCATCGAGGCAATTAATCAGCATTACCCGAAGCGTTTTATTCTTTTCACCAATATAGACTTCACCGATATTGATAATCCGGAATGGCAGGCACGCACACTCAAGCTACTTGAAGCCGATGTAAAACGGGGAGCCATGGGCCTGAAAATTTACAAGAGCCTGGGCATGAGTGCCCGCGACAGCCAGGGCAACCGCATCCGGGTGGATGATCCGCGCATCGATCCCATCTGGGCGAAATGCGGAGACCTTAAAATACCCGTACTCATTCACACAGCCGACCCGAAATCCTTCTGGGATCCGATGGACGAAAAAAACGAACGCTGGCTTGAGCTGAAAACTGTTCCATCGCGCAAGCGAAGTGAGACTGATCCGGCACCATGGGAACAGCTGATTCAGGAGCAGCACAATGTTTTTAAAAAACACCCGAAGACAACCTTCATCAATGCTCACATGGGCTGGTACCCGAACGACTTAAAAAAACTGGGCGAGCTGATGGACGCTATGCCCAATATGTATGTTGAAATTGGTGCGGTAATAGCCGAATTGGGCAGGCAGCCACGCACGGCCCGCGACTTCATCATCCGCTACCAGGACCGCGTGCTGTTTGGCAAAGATTCGTGGGTACCCGAAGAATACACTACCTATTTCCGGGTGCTTGAAACAGCCGATGAGTATTTCCCTTACCACAAGCGGTACCATGCCTTCTGGCGGATGTACGGCATGGAACTACCCGATGAGGTATTGAAGAAGGTTTACTACAAAAATGCTTTGAAGTTGATCCCCGCCATCGATCCCAAAATGTTCCCAAAATAGGGTTACTTACAGGCACTTACACCTATTTAGCTTTCTAAACGCTTGAATTGAAGGCTTTTAAGGAAATTTTGCTTAGTTTTACTATTGTCAAACAACACCCATGAAAAAGAAACTGATATGGCTGCTTTTTCCGGCCTTGGTATTATCGTGCCAGGTTCAGGATGCCGAAGAACTGGCCGCTGCCGGTGAAGAAGAGGATTTATGGGAAGCATACGACCCCTCGTCAGCCGCACGTTACAGTAAACCCAAGGGCGATAACGGGCCGCTTACCTTACCGCCCGATGTTAAGCCGTGTACCGCTCCCGCGGTTTACGATTTGTTTGCCCGCGATAAAGATTTGGGCAGTGTTACCATCAGCAACGATGATAAGAATCTGTATGTTACCTATTTTACCACTAAAAGTTTGCAAAAACTTTTTCTGTGGGTTGGTGCCGATCTGAAAGACATGCCGCGCACCCAATCGGGTAATCCTGTTCTGGTTAACTTCTTTTATAAAGCCCATGCAAATAACGCCAGCACATATACATTCACCATTTCGCTGGACGAACTGGCTAAACGCAAATTGGATTGCAATAAAAATCTGCTGTTCGTTGCGTATGCCGAAGTGGATGGCGAGCATGCATTCGGAGGTGATTTCCCCATCCCTTGCTTTAACCGATGGGCCTTTATTATGAAGTACAAGATTATTTGCTGCAGCGCACCCGAACCCCCGGTGAGCGATGATGAAACGGCATTCGCTAAAGGCAACTGGGTTTTTGTGCAGGGTGGTTGCAACGAGTTTAATCCGGAGTGCTTGCCGGGGTTAAATATCTCAAACCGTTGGGGCTGGGCCATTAATGCTGATGAGCCCCTTGAATTTTCATTTGATATTTATGCCGGTGCTGCCAAAAACGATATAACCAAGGGAACAAAAGTTGGGCGGCTGGCTGTGGAGTATGCTACTGTGGTGATAAATGGTAACCCAACGGCCATTGGTACAATTACTTATATAATTGATACTGGGTGGACGATGAAAGAACTGCACATTTATGCAGCCGATAACAGGCCAACTACGGCCGCGCCCGGTCAATACGGGCATACGGTTAAGTTTCCCAGCGGCTCGACCTATTACCAATATACAATCAATTTTGCCGATCCGGATGTAGTCAATGACGGAGTATGGTTTATTGCGCATGCGGTGGTAAATCCAACTCCCGGTCAGTAGAATAAACGATCAGGAAAAAATCAAAGCCGCTTAACCGCGGCTTTTTTATTTCCTCACTACCTTTCAAAAAAATAAATTGCTATGAACCCCGAACAGGCAACTGCACTCATTCAGGCCAGGCGATCGGTTTTCCCAAAGGATTATTCCGGCATTCCGGTTGATGATCAGATTGTACTTCAACTTCTGGAAAATGCAAATTGCGCACCCACGCATAAACTCACTGAACCCTGGCGGTTTATTGTGTATTCAGGTGAAGGCCGAAAAAAACTGGCTGAATTGCAGGCTGCTGTATATAAAAAGGTAACTCAGGCAGATGGCACGTTTAAAGAAGAGCGCTATCAAAACCTGCTGCGCAAACCCATGGAATCTTCTCACATTGTATTGGTGTATATGAAGCGTGACGAAAAAAAATCGATACCCGAAATTGAAGAAGCCGGGGCTGTATTTTGTGCCATTCAAAACATGTATCTGACGGCCACTGCATATGGCTTAGGCTGTTACCTGAGCACCGGGGGGATAACTTATTTTGAAGAAGCAAAAACCGCGTTTGGTCTTGGCCCGGATGATCGAATCCTCGGTTTCTTTCATATCGGTTCACTCAAAGAATCGCCAAGACCTCGCAACCGCAATCCGGTTGATGATAAGATAATCTGGATAAACGAATAAAAAGTGAGTCCGTTCACTCCCTTCTAATTTAAAATTAGAGCCAATTGCTATTGTGCGAGTTTGATCACCTTCTCCAACGGAATGGCATTGGCCAGTTGAGTAGCTTCGGCCTCAGTGGTTATCCCCTGGCAATAGAGCGTAAGCATGGAGTTGCCAAACGGTGTTTGCACATCGTACCCTGTTGTCTGGCCGTTTTCATTACTGCGCTTAGTAAGTAAGGTTTTATATCCCTGTACCTTAATCACCTTCTGCGTGCCATCACTGCTGTTCATAATCATGGGCATGGATAAAATAGCGTTTACTCCGGCCATCAGGGGCGAATCGCTGATGATGTCAAGAGTTACATTTTTTCCATCCGGTTTACCATACGTGCGGTGAACATACAGTCCTCCGATTAGTGCGCCCGATGTTCCGGTAACGTTATCATCTTTTGCGTTGTAAGCCATTCCCCCTAATGTTGTTGGCAATACTTTCATAATTTCCTTGCCGATGGCAATATCAATTTCGCGTAAAGCTCCTTCCAGGTTAAACCGCGCATCTTCCAGATTACCCGAACCATATGCTGAACGTGCACTGGCAATGCTCTTCTCAAATTCCTGTGCCGAAGTATTCAGTGCTGAAAAAAACAGAATACCGTAGATAACTGATTTGTTCATAATACCTTACTTATTTCTCTCCCAGTTTATTCTTTATACCATCAATGTCAAACGCATTAGCTGCGTTCATCACATCCTGCTCGGTAGCAAAATTTATCCCCTGCCACACGATTAATGATGATTGACCGATGGGTACGCTGAGTTTATACCCCGAGCCTTCATTGAATTCAATAATACCTTTATACCCTTTCACTTTCGTCTGCTTCCAGTTTTGCTGCCCGCCCGATGATTGCTGGGCGTAACCACCCGATGCGAGATAGGCATTTACAGCCGACATCCATGCTGAGTTATTGGCTATGTCAACTGACAGTTGCTTGTTACCCGATGAGTATTCGCGGTGAATGGTTAAACCTACCCATCCGTATCCCATGCTGGTTACTTTATCCGACTCCGTCTCTTTTTTCAAGCCTACCACACTTTCGGGCAGTGAAGCCAGTACTTTCTGACCTATCTCCATTTCAACGCCCAACATGGCCTGCCGTATTGCGTAGCGTGCGTCTGAATAATTGCCTGCCTTGAAGGAAGCCTCCGCCTCAGCAATATTCTGCTTCACATCCGGTGGGGTAATTACCAGGCCCGTCCCGCTGGTGTTGGAAGGATTGCCGGATTGATTGCCGGGCTGATTACCCTGGCTGTTCTGATTTCCTGAATTTGGGTCAATCTTTTTTTCAATAGCCCGTTCAGTTGCCTGGGCAGCCTTTTGTTTCAGCTTGTTTACAATTCCCTGGGTATGGCCATACCATGAAACACCCATGCACAATGCACAGGCTAATAAACTGGCTAATCTCATAAGATGTATTTGTTGGGCTTTAAAGATAGGAAAAAGCAAAAATCAAGATCAAAAAAAATAAAGAGTTGCTATTTTGGTCCAACTTCATTGAAAAGAATATCAATTTTCGTGTAATACAGAGTGGTCTTCCCCTCAAAACCCGAATCCGTTCCGATAAGCACCCAGGTCTCACCGGTTTCGTCTGAAGTAAACTGAAAGGGAAAGCCACTATTGTTGTTTCTGAAGATGGTAGTGTATTGTGTAGTATTTGTTGCAACCCCGATATGGCCAAGGTTTATTACATCTTCTCCCTCCAGTAACTGGTTGCCTTTATCCACATTCATGCGATAATAGGAGTCATCATCCAGTATTTTTAACGGTTCGGTTAGCGTTAGGCCCGCTTTCAAAATAACACTCTCACCCGGAGCACCGCCTATGCCAACTGCGTCTGTAGGCGCGTTGGATGCCAACCGGACGTTAAACAAGATGTGATAAACCGTGTTAGGCCTAAGGCCTGCAATCTTTTTCTTAATGAACATGAACAAATCATCGCTCAGGTTATTGCCCGAGATCATCAGAGCCTTCAGCGTACCGTTGTTGTTCAGGTTAGTGGGCAGTGTGTCATGTTTAAAAACAAGTTCGTAGGTCACTGAGTCTCCTTCGGGATAATCGGCAAAATCACCGGTCCAGCCGTGATCAGTCTGTGCAAAGTCGTATGATAAAGAAAGTACCGATGGCGCCTCCCCATCGCCCGGATTGCAGGAAAATGCAGCCGACAGCAATACGAGAAAAAACCTCTGCGATAACCTCATCGTACAAAAATACGTCTTCCCGGTTAGACACATAAAGAGAAAGGCTCGTTGCAACAGATGTTTCACTTTCCTTATCTTTCGTAGGGTATGCGTTACTTTTTTATTCTGATCATTGCCGTATTGGCCACGTCTTGCCTGGAAATCACCTATAAGGAACCCCAGCCAAAAGGGGTGCCGGCATTGGCCAAAGTACCCAGGAAACTTCAGGGAAGCTACTACCTTACTGAAGACGGCATCCGGCTTGACGACATACTGGTAATTTTTGAAAACGGATACCGGCTGGAGCCCAAAGACAAAAATGAAAAAGTAGAAGAATTTTTACTGAGCGACAGCCTGATACTAAAGCATTACAAAGGGTACTACTTTGTAAACAGCCGGGCAACCTATAGCTGGCACCTTCGCGTGTTGCAACGCAAAAAGAATGGCGACCTGCAATTAATGGAAATGGAGAATGTTCCTGAAAACGAAGAAGAACGAAAACAATTTCTTGAGAGGTTAAACGCTGAAGTACCGGTTATAAAAACCGCAACCAATGGCAACCCCCGATATGTAATAGACCCCACATCAAAAAAACTTACAGACCTTATCCGTAAAGGGTTTTTCAAGGAAAAAATTTTACTGGTAAAAAAACCGGAATAGTTACTGGTTGTTCATTCCCAGCACAACATCGCGTATAGCCATGCGGATGCTCCAAACCCCTGTAACCTCAAGCACGCTGTCGGGCCGGTAGCGCGTGAGCGGCATGGTGTAAAGGAGGCTGTCTGTACTGATACGCTGCACGTTGTCAGCAACAGGAGCACCGGAGCCGGCTGCTGCGAGATACGCTTCAATCACCTGTTGTTCGATGTCAAGGGCATTGGATGCCGAAAGTTCACGCCAGCGAATCACTGCCAGGTACGCCTTACTTATCGAATCAAGTTGTTGTGCCCGGGGCTGCCGAGACTGCAGTATCCTCACTATTTTTCGGCCCCGGTCAAAAGCTTCAGTGAGCAACTCTGCTTCAGGTATTTTCCGTATAGCCTGCAGTTGTTGTGCATCGCGCAACTGCCTGCGCTGTTCGTCTGAAAGGTTTCCACCACACGCGGCAAGGATGAACAGGTATAAAAGCAAAGCACGGTGCATCATCACTTCAAATCTACAGGTTAAAAAACTGTCTTCCACGGATTTGTTAACTTTGGGGTCATTTTTTAGCCATGACTGCTAAACTCGAAGATATTAAACTGCGGTTTGAAGAAGTAGGGCAATTAATTGTACAGCCTGAGATACTGAACGACCAGAAGAAATTCTCCCAACTCAGTAAAGAGTACCGAGACCTCGAAAAAATAGTGGTAAAATATAACGAGTTGTTAAGTGCCAAAAACAGTTATCAGCATGCGCGCGAAGTGCTTCAAAAAGAAAAAGATGCCGAGTTGAGGGAACTGGCGAAGATGGAAATTGATGACCTGGAACCCCGCATCGGGCAACTAGAATCGGAACTCAAGGAGATGCTGATTCCCAAAGATCCCAACGATGATAAGAACTGCATTCTTGAAATCCGGGCCGGCACCGGTGGCGATGAGGCAGCCCTTTTTGCCGGTGATTTGTGGCGCATGTACCAACGCTACTGCGACCGCAAAGGATTAAAAATGAGCGTGATTGACTTTACCGAAGGAACCGCGGGTGGTTACAAAGAAATTATATGCAGTGTTGGTGGTGATAATGCTTACGGCCTCTTAAAATTTGAATCGGGTGTACACCGTGTTCAGCGGGTACCGGCTACCGAACAGCAGGGGCGTGTACATACTTCAGCTGCTTCGGTGGTGGTTTTGCCTGAAGTTGAAGATGTAAATATTGAAATTAACCCGGCCGATATTGAAGTACAAACGGCCCGTTCGAGTGGTGCAGGCGGTCAGAACGTGAATAAGGTGGAAACCAAAGTTCAACTCACCCACAAGCCCACCGGTATTGTAATTACATGTCAGGTTGAGCGCTCGCAACACGGCAACCGCGAACGGGCTATGCAAATGCTGAAAGCAAAGTTGTATGAGTTGGAGGTACAAAAACAGCAAAATGAAATTGGTGCAGCGCGTAAATCATTAGTACGCAGTGGCGACCGCTCCGAAAAAATCCGCACCTACAATTATCCGCAAAGCCGCGTAACCGATCACCGCATCGGGTTTACCCAGCATAACCTGCCCGCCATTATGAACGGTGAAATTGATGACTTCATTGAGCAGTTGCGCATTGCCGACAGTGCCGAAAAAATGACGGAAGGAACAGCGGTGTAATTTTTTAATCCGCTACCGGGGTTAATTGAAAATAATCGCTAATTTTCATTTTATCATCTCAATAACTAAACTATGAACAGAGGTATGTTTACATTATTAGCAATTATCGGAGGGATACTGGCCATTATCATCCTGGGGGGCCTGTTCTTCTTTTTCTGGGGCACCGGTGTGTACGACACCGCAGTAAAACTGCAGGAGGAAACCAACCAGGCCTGGGAAGATGTACAAGCCACTTACCAACGCAGGGCCGACCTGGTGCCCAACCTGGTGGCTACCGTTAAAGGTGCGGCCGAGAATGAACAAACCATTTTGCGCGAAGTAACTCAGGCACGTGCCGGCATTGTTAATGCCAAAACTCCGGAAGAACTCGATCGCGCGGGCCGTCAGATAAATACGGCCATTAACCTGGCCTTTGAGGCCTATCCGCAAATCCGCTCGACTGAGAATTTTCAGGATTTGCAATCGCAATTAGAAGGAACCGAAAACCGCATTAACGTGGCACGCCAACGTTACAACGCAGCGGTTAAAGAATACAACGCCTACATCCGGGGCTACTTTAAAAGCATGGCCTTGTCAACCTTCGGAAAAGGCGAAACCTTTGAAACCCGTAAAGGCTTCCAGGCTGCTCAGGGATCGGAGGTTGCTCCAACTGTAAAGTTTTGATTAGTTCTTTTTGGTTTAATCGTCCTGCGGCTTGAAGTCGTAGGACGATTGCTTATTAAAGCGTTCGCTTCACTTCGCGCATCTCGTAACTTTCTATAACGTCACCTTCTTTGATGTCGTTAAAGTTTTCAATGCCCATACCACAATCGTAGCCCGATTTTACTTCGCTTACGTCATCTTTCATCCGCTTCAGCGAAGCCAGCTTGCCCGCATACACCACAATGCCATCGCGTATGAGGCGGATAGGGTTGGTGCGCTTAATGTATCCATCGGTAACCATGCAGCCGGCAATGGTACCCACTTTTGATATTTTAAAGATGTTGCGCACTTCGGCATTGCCCACAATCACTTCTTCCTGCTCCGGAGCCAGCATGCCTTCCATGGCAGCCTTAATTTCGTTGATGGCATCATAGATGATGGAGTAAAGCCTTATTTCAATCTCTTCATTTTCAGCCAGCCTTCTGGCTGATGAGGACGGCCGCACCTGGAAACCTACAATAATGGCATCGGAAGCCGAAGCCAGCAACACATCCGATTCAGAAATCTGGCCAACACCACGGTGGATGATGGCCACTTGTATCTCCTTGGTAGATAATTTTAACAGCGAATCCGACAACGCTTCTACCGAGCCATCCACATCGCCTTTTACAATAACATTCAGCTGCTTGAAGTTGCCAATGGCCAGGCGTCTCCCGATCTCATCAAGTGTAATGTGCTTTTTGGTTCGGATGCTCTGTTCGCGCAAAATCTGTCCGCGTTTGGCTGCCAGTTCGCGCGCTTCCCTGTCCGACTCCATCACCTGGAATTTCTCACCTGCCTGCGGGGCGCCATCAAGACCAAGCACCTGCACCGGGGTTGAAGGACCCGCCTCTTTTATTTTTGCCCCGGTGTCGTCAAACATGGCCTTTACACGGCCATAATGAGCACCGGCAAGCATAACATCGCCAATATGCAGGGTGCCACTTTGCACCATAACTGTTGCTACATATCCACGGCCTTTATCCAGCGAAGCTTCGATGATTGAACCAACAGCGGGTTTATCAGGATTGGCTTTGAGGTTTAGCAACTCGGCCTCGAGCAAAACTTTCTCAAGCAACTCATCAACCCCCTTGCCCGATTTGGCCGAGATTTCCTGGCACTGGTATTTTCCTCCCCACTCCTCAACCAAAATATTAATCTTCGATAACGATTCCCTGATTTTATCGGGGTTGGCGGTTGGCTTATCAATTTTGTTAATGGCAATTACAATGGGCACACCGGCCACCTGCGCGTGGTTGATGGCCTCCTTTGTTTGCGGCATCACATCATCATCGGCAGCCACAACAATAATGGCAATGTCGGTAAGTTTGGCACCGCGGGCGCGCATAGCGGTAAATGCTTCGTGGCCGGGGGTATCCAAAAAAGCAATCTTGTTACCATTCTTGGTGGTAACATCATACGCTCCGATATGCTGGGTTATACCTCCCGCTTCGGAGGCGGTAACTTTTGTTTTGCGTATGTAATCCAGCAATGAAGTTTTACCGTGGTCAACGTGCCCCATAATGGTAACAATGGGGGCGCGGGGTTTCAGGTTCTCTTCACTCTCAACTTCTTTAACCGGTTCCGTTTCCTCTTCGGTTATAAACTGCACATCATAACCAAATTCATCGGCTATTACGGTTATCGCCTCGGCATCCAACCGTTGGTTAATGGATACGAACATGCCGAGTCCAAGACAGGTGGAGATTACATCGTTTACCGAAACATTCATTAAGGAGGCCAAATCGTTGGCCGAAATAAATTCGGTAACCTTAAGGGTTTTAGAGGCTGCCTGCTCCTGAAGAATTTGTTGTTCCTGTGCTTCTGAAATGGCCTGTCGTTTTTCTCTGCGGTATTTCGAGCCGGCAGTTTTTTTAGAGCCACCACTAAGCTTAGCCAGTGTTGCACGAATCTGTTCCTGAATTTCTTTTTCGGATGGTTCTTCTTTTAAACTGCGCTGAGTAACGGGCTTGCCGCCACGGGGCCTGCCCTGTTCATCGGTAGCCGGGGCAATTCGCTTGCGCGGGCGCTTTCCTTTCTTTGCATCCTCTTTTAAATCGGATGAAGCAACAGGCTGATCTTTCTTCTTGTCCGTTTCAGGTAGGCTTATCCGGTCGAGCACCTTTAAACCCTGAAGTTTATCCGCTTTGGCTTTAATCACTTCCTGCTCGGGCTTCTTAACTTCTTCTTTTTCCTTTTGTGGTGCTGGTTCGGGTTTTTCTTCGGCAGGCTCGGCTTTCTTTTTTTCCAACTCAATCTTGCCCACTACTTTAAAGCCTTCAAGTTTTGGTTTTTCGCGCTCTATCTTTTCAGGTTTTGCTTCTTCTTTAACCTTCAGATCTTTTGAAACCAGGTTTTTAATCAGGATGCTTTCCTCTTCTTCAAGCCGTTTCTTGGCTGCCTCCTTTTCGCGCTCGATGGTAATATTTTCACCATGCTTGGTGCCGATGGTTAATCCGGAGGCCTCCAGTTTTTCAGTTGCTGAATTGGCAAACTCCTTGGACAGGAGAGCAAACTGCTCAGGCGTTAACTTGGTGTTTGGGTTCTCATCGATGGCAAAACCCTTCTTAGCTAAAAACTCAACTACCGTGTGCACGCCCACGTTGAGTTTTCGTGCCGCCATGTTTAGCCTTATCATTTTTTCTTCTGCCATGCTCAAATATTGCCCTTTTTTAAGGACTTTAAAAAGTTACTGCCGCTGCCGACTGGTATTTAACGATTTATTCAAATTCCTTCTTCAGAATCTGCAGTACGCTTTCAACTGTTTCTTCCTCCAGATCGGTTCTTCGAACCAACTCATCTTTATTCAGGTTAAGTACGCTCTTGGCGGTATCCAACCCGATGCGCTTGAGTTCATCAATCACCCAGCCTTCAATTTCATCGGCAAATTCGTCCAAATCTACATCTTCTTCAGTTTGACCATCCAGTTCGCGGAACACATCAATTTCATAGCCTACCAGCCGGCTTGCCAGCTTAATGTTTAGTCCGCCTTTACCGATGGCCAGCGATACCTGATCGGGTTTGAGGTAAACCGAAATACGGCCATTCTCTTTATCAATTTTAATGGATGAAATCTTTGCCGGACTCAGTGCCCGTTGAACATAGAGTTCCAGGTTTTCAGTATAATTGATAACGTCAATGTTTTCATTCTGCAATTCACGAACGATGGCGTGAATACGCGAACCCTTCATACCCACACAGGCGCCTACGGGGTCAATCCGGTCATCGTACGATTCAACGGCAACCTTCGCCCGTTCGCCAGGCTCGCGTACTACTTTTTTAATAGTAATCAGTCCGTCATACACTTCGGGCACCTCTTGTTCAAACAAACGCTCCAAAAACACGGGCGAGGTTCTTGATAAAATAATTTTCGGGTTGCCGTTTACCATCTCCACTTTGTGCACAATGGCCCGTACGCTTTCGCCCTTGCGGTACCGGTCTTTATGAATTTGTTCACTTCGCGGGATGGAGATTTCATTGCCCTCGGCATCAATCAGCAACACTTCTTTGCTCAGCACCTGGTAAACCTCACCGGTTATGATTTCGCCAACTAGGTCTTTGTACTTCTGGAAGAGGATATCCTTTTCCAGGTCTTTAACTTTTTGTATAAGGGTTTGGCGCGCGGTGGTTACTGCCCTGCGGCCGAAGTCTTCCAGGTAAATCTGCTCAGCCACTTCCTCACCCACCTCAAAATCCGGTTCAATCTTGCGTGCCTCCGACAGTGCGATTTTGTCGTGATCCCAGATGTCTTCGGAGTCGTCATCAACTATTTCGCGGAAGCGCCAGATTTCCAGATCGCCCTTATCGGCATTGATAATGATGTCAAAATTATCATCGGTTTCGTACTTCTTTTTAATCATGTTCCGGAAAACATCTTCAAGGATGCGGATCATGGTGGGGCGATCGATGTTTTTCTGTTTCGCAAAATCGGCAAACGACTCAATCAGGTTTGCAGCATTCATTGTTGTCATAGTCATCAATTAAATGAAACCAACACAAACGTTTTTTCTATTTCAGTAAACGGAATAATTATTTCCTTTATCTCCTTTTTTTTGTTGTTTCCGGAAGTCTGGCGAATTGTTATTGATTCATCAGTTACCGCAATCAGCACGCCTTCAACAGCAGAAGCAGCAGTTTTTACACGCACCTTGCGGTTTATGTTTTTGTAATACTGCCGCTTTAGTTGCAGCGGATGATCAAGCCCCGGAGTTGACACTTCCAGCACGTACCGTCCCTCAATCAGGTTCACCTTATCGAGTGATTCAGAAAGCGCCCGGTTTAAGTCGGCACAATCGTCAATGGTAGCACCCTGGTCGCCATCCAGTATCACTAAAACTTTTTTCGGGTTTCTGCGCAGGGAAACGATGACGTCCACAATAAACTGCGAGTTGTCTTTCAGGTATTTTTCGGCCAATTCCCGTATGCTATCCCGTATTTCCATAAAAACCACCAAAACAAAGAGGGGACTGTTCTGTCCCCTCGTCTTGGTTATTCATAAACTTCGATGCAAAAGTATGCGTTTTTTGAATTACTTGCAAAATCATTTGCCTCTTGAAAAAATGTTGCTGCGTAATCGCCTCTATTTAATAGTTTCTTTGAGCGCACTTTTATTGGTGCTTTCGTGTAAAACAGGGCCTGAAAATAAAAATAATGGTACTGGCGAAAAGCCTGTAAAAACCATCCCTGCACCCGCATTCAACTCCGACTCAGCCTATTATTTCATTGAACGGCAAGTGGCTTTCGGGCCACGCATACCCAACACCAATGCACACCGCCAGGCAGGCAATTATTTTGTTGCACTGATGAAACAATACGGAGCTGAGGTTACCGTGCAGGAATTTACCGCCACCACTTATGATCAACAGAAACTTTCTTTACGAAACATCATCGCCTCATATTATCCTGAACGTTCGAAACGGATTTTATTGGCTGCCCATTGGGATACACGCCCGTTTTCAGATAAGGATAACGAAAAGCCACGCGGGTATTTTGACGGGGCCAATGACGGGGCAAGTGGCGTAGGGGTATTACTAGAAATTGCGCGTGCCCTGCATACCGCAGCGCCTCCGTCAGTTGGCGTTGATTTAATACTATTTGATGGTGAAGACTGGGGGTTTGACCAGGCTACAGCCGAAACGCTGTACGGTAAACAAGTGGATTACCCGTTGCCGAAAAATCTTCATTCGTGGTGGTGCCTGGGGTCGCAGTACTGGTCGAAGAACAAACATAAACCAAACTACTCAGCTTACTTTGGCATTTTACTCGATATGGTTGGCGGGCAAAACTCAGTTTTTGTTAAAGAGGGTTATTCCATGGAATATGCACCCGGTATTGTAAATAAAGTATGGTCAACCGCAGCGCGCCTGGGTTATGGAAACATTTTCATTAATAAAACAGAAGGGAGCATTACGGATGATCATGTTTTTGTAAATGAGTTTGCCAAAATTCCGATGATTAACATCATCAGCTACGACCCTGAACTTGGTTTTTTTGGCGACTTTCACCATACCCGCAAGGACAATATGGATTTGATTAGTAAAGAGAAACTGCAGGCTGTTGGCAACACCTTGCTGCACGTGATTTATCAGGAATGATTCAAACAATGCCCTTCAGATACTCGCCATAGCCGCTTTTTTCCAATGGCCTGGCAAGTTCCAGCAACTGTTCGCGATTAATGTAGTTCATGCGGTAAGCCACTTCCTCAATACAACCGATCTTCAGCCCCTGCCGTTGCTCAATAACCTGAACAAATACGGCTGCCTGCATCAATGAATCAAAGGTGCCGGTATCCAGCCAGGCGGTGCCCCGGTTCATTACGGCTACTTTTAATTTACCCTGCTTTAAGTAAATGTTGTTTACTTCGGTTATCTCTAATTCACCGCGTGCGCTGGGCTTTATTGATTTGGCTACCTGCACTACATTATTATCATAAAAATACAAGCCGGGTACAGCGTATTGCGATTTCGGCCTGGCTGGTTTCTCCTCAATGCTTAACGCATTCATAGCGGCATCAAACTCAACAACTCCGTACCGCTCCGGATCATTAACATGGTAAGCAAAAATAATTCCGCCATCAGGGTTGGTGCATGACTGAACCAAGCGGCCGAATCCTGAACCATAAAAAATATTGTCGCCCAGAATCAGCGCCACCGTATCGTTACCGATAAATTGTTCACCAATTATAAAAGCCTGTGCCAAACCTTCCGGTTTTGGTTGCTCTGCATAAGAAAAAGCGCAGCCTAAATGGGTGCCGTCTCCCAGTAACTTTTTAAATAGGGGTAAATCGTGTGGAGTGGATATAATGAGGATTTCGCGAATGCCGGCCATCATCAGCACCGAAAGCGGATAATAGATCATCGGCTTGTCATACAGGGGCATCAGTTGTTTGCTGATGGCCAGCGTTATGGGATGAAGCCGGGTACCCGAACCGCCTGCGAGGATAATGCCCTTCATAATTGTAACTATTTGTTTTTCAACGATTTGAGTACATTTTATCGTAATACTTCAAGTATTCGCCCGATGTAACGTGCGCAAGCCACTCGCTGTTAGCCAGGTACCAGTCCACCGTCAATTCAAGGCCCTTTGCAAAATCGGTCTCCGGTCGCCAGCCTGTTTCGCTGATCACTTTTGAAGGGTCAATGGCGTATCGTAAATCATGCCCCGGTCTGTCCTTGACAAACGTAATCAGGCGGGCAGCCGTGCCGGCTGGTTGATTAAGTTTTTTGTCCATAATCTGGCACAGCAACTTTACCAGATCAATATTCCTCCATTCATTATTGCCCCCGATATTATATACGTGGCCCGGCCGGCCTTTATGAAATATGGCATCAATAGCACGTGCGTGATCCTCCACGTATAACCAGTCACGGATGTTTTCGCCTTTTCCGTAAACAGGTAACGGTTTGCCGTTAAGGATGTTATTAATCATCAGGGGTATCAGTTTCTCAGGAAACTGGTACGGTCCGTAATTGTTGGAACACCGGCTGATAACTGCCGGCAGGCCATAGCTGTTATGAAATGCTATAACAAAATGATCGCTGCCTGCTTTTGATGCCGAATAGGGTGAGCGTGGATCAAGTGCTGTTGTTTCGGTAAAATATCCGTTCTCAATGGATCCATATACTTCATCGGTTGAAATATGGTAAAACAATTTGCCCTGATAACTGCCATGCCAGGCGGTTTGTGCTGCCCGGAGTAAACGAATGGTTCCGATAATGTTCGTTTGAGCAAACTCGTCCGGGTTGTGAATGGATCGATCAACGTGTGACTCGGCCGCCAGGTGAATTACACCATCGATGAGGTAATCATGAAATATCCGGAATATCAGTTCAACATCAAGTATATCACCGCGAACAAACCTATAGTTATCAGCCTGTTCAACATCATGCAGGTTTTCGAGGTTACCGGCATAGGTAAGTTTATCCAGGTTAACAATTTGGTAAGCGGGGTATTTTTTTACAAGCAGGCGCACCACAGCGGAGCCTATAAACCCTGCGCCACCGGTAACAAGTATGCTTCGCTTCACTTATTGAACTATTTTTTTTCGGCCAATACTGAAATAAGTAAACCCAAGTTCACGAATTGTTGCCAGATCATAGAGGTTGCGCCCATCAAAAATAACCTTCTGTTTCATCAGTGTGGCCATTTTATCAAAATCGGGCGTACGGTATTCCGGCCACTCCGTGGCAATTAAAAGGGCATCGGCTCCTTTTAACACATCGTAAGGCTCATCGCCATACTCAACGGAATTACCAATTACACGCTTTACATTTTCCATAGCTTCCGGATCATGAACGTGTACAGTAGCTCCCTTCTTTTTTAGTACATCGATTATGTATAATGCAGGAGCTTCCCGGATATCGTCTGTATGCGGCTTGAAGGACAGCCCCCATAAAGCAATCTTTTTTCCTATTAAACCATCTTTAAAAAACTGTTCCATCATTTCTACAAGTCTCACCTTCTGTCGTTCATTAACCGACATAACTGACTGAAGAATGGAAAAGTCATATCCGGCCTGTTGAGCCGATTTGGCTAACGCCTGCACATCTTTCGGAAAGCAACTGCCACCGTAACCGATGCCGGCAAACAAAAACCGTTTACCAATGCGACTATCGGCACCAATGCCAATACGTACCGCATCAACATCAGCACCCAACCGTTCGCACAGGTTAGCAACTTCGTTCATAAAGGTAATCTTGGTAGCCAGAAAAGCGTTGGCCGCATATTTTGTTAACTCACTGGAACGCTCGTCCATAAAAATAATCGGGTTGCCCTGCCTTGTAAAAGGTGCATACAACTGTTCCATGATTTTTTTTGCCCGCTCTGACCGTGTACCCACTACCACGCGTTCTGGTTTCATAAAATCTTCAACGGCAAGTCCTTCTCGCAAAAATTCAGGGTTGGAGATAACATCAAATTCAACGTTTGCATTTTTTGCAATTCGTTCCCGTACCAAATCAGCAGTACCCACCGGTACGGTACTTTTATTAACAATCACGGTATAATCCGTTAAGAGCGGCCCGAGTTGTTCAGCCACTTTCAACACATACTGTAAATCGGCCGAGCCGTCTTCGCCAGGCGGGGTGGGCAGTGCCAGCATAATCACCTTGGCATCACGAACCCCTTCAGAAAGGCTGGTTGTAAAAAATAGTCTTCCATATTTTATGTTTTTATGGAACAGGCTATCCAATCCGCGCTCAAAGATTGTTAACGTACCCGAGGATAGCTTCCTGACTTTCTCCTCATCAATATCCACACAGGTTACCGTATTGCCTGTTTCGGCAAAGCAGGTGCCCGTTACCAGCCCAACATACCCGGTTCCAACAACGGTTATCTTCATAATCTTTAAAAATGAAGGGCAAAAATAGTGATTTGGCCATGGGGAATAACTCATTGAAGAATTTACAAACTAACATTCGTTTGGTGGTCGTAATATTTTTACCTTCGTAGCCCAAATTAAAATTGGCAAAACCGGTATGGGAGCAATTGCAGAAGAAATGTATAACGGCATTGAATTGGCCGAGAGTGAAAACCAGCGGATGGTAGCACAGATGGTACGCGATTTTGGATCGCGCGAAATCAAACCGAAAATGATGGAATGGGACGAAAGCCAGGAGTTTCCGGTTGATCTTTTTCGGAAAATGGGAACACTCGGCTTAATGGGTGTTTTAGTTCCGGAAGAATACGGAGGTGCCGGTTTCGGCTACCTGGAGTATGTAACTGCTATTGCCGAATTGGCAAAAATTGATGGTTCCATCGGTCTTTCCATGGCAGCCCACAACTCACTTTGTACCAATCACATTTTACAATTTGGTAACGAAGCGCAAAAGGCCAAGTATTTGCCAAAGCTGGCAACAGGCGAATGGATTGGCGCCTGGGGGTTAACCGAACCAAATACAGGCTCGGATGCCGGCAACATGCGTACGGTGGCTGTGAAGGATGGTGATCATTACATAATCAATGGAGCAAAAAATTTTATTACCCATGGCAAATCGGGTAATGTGGCCGTTGTCATTGTAAGAACCGGTTCTGTGGGTGACTCGCATGGCATGACGGCCTTTGTTATTGAAAAAGGTACGCCAGGGTTTTCTGCAGGTAAGAAAGAAAACAAACTGGGTATGCGTGCCTCCGAAACTGCCGAACTCATCTTCACCGACTGCCGGATTCATCAGTCACACATGCTGGGTAAAGAAGGCGAAGGATTTGTGCAAGCCTTGAAAGTTCTTGACGGTGGGCGTATCTCCATTGCTGCCCTTAGTTTAGGCATTGCCCAGGGGGCCTTCGAAGCTGCCCTGAAATACTCTAAAGAGCGCCATCAGTTTAACCGTCCGATTTCCGAATTTCAGGGAATCTCGTTTAAGTTAGCCGATATGGCCACAAAAATTGAAGCCGCCCGCCTGCTTACCTATCGGGCAGCCGAGTTAAAAAACAAAGGTCAAAATGTGAATAAGGAGTCGGCCATGGCCAAACTCTACGCGTCAGAAGTAGCTGTAGAAATTGCCAATGATTGTGTGCAGATTTTTGGTGGCTATGGGTACACCAAGGATTTCCCGGCTGAAAAATACTACCGCGATGCCAAATTATGCACCATTGGCGAGGGCACCTCAGAAATACAGAAGCTGGTTATATCGAGGGCTATTTTGAAGTGATTTTGCAATTTAGCAGGCCATTTCGCTATATTTGCAGCCCTAAAACAAAAGCAATGATTATCGTAAACATTAAGGAAAACGAATCCATTGACAAGGCGCTTAAGCGATTCAAGAAAAAGTTTGAAAAAACCGGCATTCTGAAGGAGTTACGCGCCCGCACGGCATTCGAAAAGCCTTCCGTTCGCAGGCGCAACGAAATTATCCGTGCCGCCTACCGCGAGCGTCAGAAAATGCAGGAAAATCAATAGATTGAAGCGCCCCGCGCTTTCCGCTATTCCCAACCTATACCAATCCCCACCGTTACATAACAGTGGGGATTATTTTTTACCTTGGAGTACCTGAGGGGACCTGTGTATGGTTGAATCATTTTTAAACTATCTGCAATTCGAGAAACGGGTAAGCAAACACACGCTAACAGCCTATCAAACCGACCTCGCACAGTTTACTGAATTTATTAACCTGACTTTTCCGGAGTTTAAGCCTGAGCACGCTGACTATGGTGTCATCCGTTCATGGATAATTCAGGTAGTAGAACAAGGAGCAAAAGCCACCTCGGTAAACCGAAAGATCGCCAGCCTCCGAACATTTTACAAATTTCTGCTACGCGAACAGGTTATTACAAAAAACCCGATGCTCAAAATCAGGGTGCTGAAAACCGAAAAACGGCTGCCTTCTTTTATTCAGGAAAAAGAAATAGCCAGCCTGCTGGATACCGTTCAATTTGAAGACTCGCATGCCGGCTGGCGCGATAAACTTATCCTGGAACTTTTTTATGCAACGGGCATGCGTCTTTCCGAACTCATTACACTCAAGGAGTCGCAGGTTGACCTCCGTAACGGAACCGTTAAGGTACTCGGTAAAAGGAATAAGGAACGGGTTATCCCCTTTCCTGCACCCATTACTCCTCTAATCAAAACGTATCAGCAAATCCGCAATAAAGAAGTAGCCCTAAAAAAGCACGGTTTTCTTTTTGTAACCGATAAAGGTGAGCCTTGCTATCCGATGATGGTTTACCGTATTGTAAAAGAATACCTGGATGCCAATTCAACAGCCGATAAGCGCAGCCCCCACGTGTTGCGCCATACGTATGCAACCCATTTGTTAAATAAAGGAGCGGAAATAAACGCTGTTAAAGATTTGCTCGGCCACAGCAGCCTGGCCGCTACCCAGGTGTATACCCATAATTCAATTGAAAAACTGAAAAAAGCGTACGACCAGGCGCACCCAAAAGCCTGAAACTATTTGTTCAACAATAAATTTCTACGATTATGAAACTGAAAGTGCAATCCATTCATTTCGATGCTGACAAGAAGCTGGTGAACTTTATCCAGAAGAAAGTTGACAAGTTGGAAACCTATTTTGACCGGATGGTGGATGGTGAGGTTTTTCTTCGACTGAACAATGAAGGCGTTGAAAACAAAACCGTAGAAATAAAACTGAATTTGCCCGGCAACCAGTTGTTTGCCGCTGAAAAGGCCCGTTCATTCGAAGCGGCCACCGATCAGGCCACCGAAGCGCTGAAGACACAATTGAAAAAGTTTAAGACTAAAGTAAAGAACGGAAGAGTATAAAATGTAAAGGGCCTTGAGGCCCTTTTTCATTTGAGTTTAAATGCGTGCTTTACCTTCTCTACATAGTCAAGTTTTTCCCAGGGGAAAAGTTCAACGGTAACGCGTTTTTCGTTTTGCTTGCCTTTGTTGAAAATCTTTTCAACTTTTTTTGGTTCCCGGCCCATGTGCCCATAGGCTGCCGTTTCAGAGTAAATCGGTGAACGCAAATTGAATCGCTTTTCGATGAAATACGGACGCATGTCAAAAATCTTTTCAATGCGTTTGGCAATTTCACCGTCACTCAATTTCACTTTGGAAGTTCCGAAAGTATTAACGTAAAGCCCTACGGGTTTCGCTACGCCTATCGCATAGGCCACCTGTACCAGTACCTCATCGCAAACCTCGGCTGCTACCAGGTTTTTGGCAATGTGGCGTGTTGCATAGGCAGCCGAACGATCAACCTTGCTGGGATCTTTACCGGAAAATGCACCACCACCATGGGCACCTTTGCCACCATAGGTATCCACAATAATCTTTCTGCCGGTTAACCCGGTATCACCATGAGGGCCGCCAATAACAAACTTGCCGGTAGGGTTAATGAAATATTTTATCTGACCATTGAAGAGTTTTTGTACGCGGCCCGGTAACTTTTTCATCACCCGCGGCACCAGTATGGTTTTAATATCCTCCTCAATCTTCTTCAGCATGGGGCCGTCTTTATCGAAATCATCATGCTGAGTAGAGACAACAATGGCGTCAATTCGTTGCGGCTTGTTGTCATCGCTGTATTCTATGGTTACCTGCGATTTGGAATCCGGTCGGAGGTACGTCATTTGTTTCCCTTCTCTTCGGATGGCCGCCAATTCGCGCAACAACGAGTGTGCAATTTCAAGCGGAAGCGGCATGTAATTGTCCGTTTCGTTGGTGGCATAGCCAAACATCATACCCTGATCGCCAGCCCCTTGATCTTCTTTTTTCTTCCGTTCCACACCCTGATTAATATCGGGTGATTGCTCGTGGATGGCAGAAAAAATTCCGCACGAGTTCGCTTCAAACATGTATTCGCTTCGGGTATAACCAATCTTTCGGATAACCTCACGGGCAATATCCTGCACATCGAGGTACGCTTCCGACTTAACCTCACCGGCCAGTACCACCTGCCCTGTAGTTACCAACGTTTCGCAGGCCACCTTCGAATTGGGGTCGTAGGCAAGAAAATAGTCAATCAACGCGTCCGAGATCTGGTCAGCTACTTTATCCGGATGACCTTCCGATACAGATTCTGAGGTAAACAAATAAGGCATGTGGGTTAAATTATTTTAAATAAGTCGGCAAATTTAGATGAATGCCCGTAAAACAAAAAAACATTACTCAGCGGGCTAAAAACAGAAAAACAGCCGGAAGTTTAGGCCACTCGGTTTTGTGCTTTTTCCATTCAGAAACCTTCCTGGTTTTGATTGATTCGGCAGGGCCGGTAATGTCAACGGCAACACACAACAACGTATCGCCTGCCAGTGTATGAAGAAACGATTCGAACACCTGGTTGTTCCGGTACGGTGTTTCAATAAAAATCTGCGTAACTCCTTTCTTTCGCGAGTCTTTTTCATAATCGGCAATGGCCTTCTCCCGATCTGCCCGCTGGACAGGCAGGTATCCATGAAAAGAAAACTGCTGGCCGTTGAGGCCGGACCCCATCAGCGCAAGCAACAGGGAAGAGGGCCCCACCAGCGGTACCACCCGAATATTTTTCTGCTGGGCAAACGCCACCGCCAATGCACCGGGGTCAGCCACACCGGGGCAGCCCGATTCGGTAATAATCCCCATGTCGTTGCCATTGATCAGCGGCTTCAGTAAGTTGTTCAATTCAGCCGCATCAGTATCCTTATTGAGTACACTGAATTGCAGCGCTTCCACCGAATCAAAAACCTTCAGGCTGCTAACGAATCTTCGGGCCGTACGGATATCTTCCGCCAGAAAATACTGAATACCCTTTATTACTTGTTTTACTCCGGGAAGGATTACCTCATCTGCTGTTCCTTCTGCGATGACGTTAGGTATAAGGAATAAAGTGCCCGGCTTAGTCATGAAGAAAGTTTAAGACCACTTCAACAAACTCGGCCGGTTTTTCGGCCTGTACCCAGTGGCCGGTGTCCAGTGTTACTAACGTTGAATTCGGAAAAATTTTCTTGATACCGGGCCTGTCCTCATCAAGGATGTAATCGGATTTACTGCCCCTGATAAAGAGTGTCGGCTTTTCGAAAATGTCTTCATGCAATAGTGTCCCGCCTATCGTTTCCAGATTTTTATCAATTACTTCCAGGTTAATGCGCCAGGCAAAGCCACCTTGGGGTTTGCGCATTAAGTTTTTAAGCAAAAACTGTCGCACCGCAGGACTGGCAACGTGTTGCGATAATGCTTCATCGGCTTCATTTCTGGATTGAATGGTATCAATAGGCACAGCTTTAAGTCCTTCAACAATATAATCGTGACGAACTTCGTACGCCTTGGGAGCAATGTCAACCACAATCAGCGCACTCAGTTTATCAGGATAAGCGAGTGCAAAATTCATGGCTGCCTTACCTCCCATGGAGTGCCCCAATATAACTGGGTTATTCAGGTTATGCTGATGGATAAATGCATGGATATCTTCCTGCAATACATGGTAATTGAACTCCTCGCTGTGTGGCGATTGCCCGTGGTTGCGCTGGTCAACTACATACACGTGGTAGTGTTCACCCAACATTTTAGCCTGGGGCAACCAGTTATCCGATGAGCCCATCAGCCCGTGCAGAATGATCAGCGGACGTCCGCTTCCGTACTCCCGGTAAAACAACTCCATCTTCAAAAATAAGCAATCCCGCTGTTCAAGTCGGGTATGGAAAGTATATTTGAACTTTGTACCGGTATGGAATTGAAAGACGGGCACTATGTTATTCAGGATGTACGCGTTGCTACCATTGCTGAGCGGTTTGGTACACCGGTGTATGTTTACGATGCCGGAAAAATCATTCACCAGCTAAAAACCCTTCGCACCGTTTTTTCCAATTCCGATGTGAAGATTAAGTACGCCATCAAGGCGTTGTCCAATCTTTCTGTTTTACGCTTGCTGCAAAAGCACGGAGCCGGTGCCGATGCTGTTTCCATACAGGAAGTTCACCTGGCGTTGAAAGCCGGTTTTTTACCTGCAGAAATTATGTTTTCGCCCAACTGTGCCGACTTCAGCGAAATTGAAGAGGCCGTTAAACTAGGCCTCACCATTAACATTGATAACCTATCGTACCTGAAAAAATTCGGATCGCAATACCGGAGTTCCTATCCCTGCTCCATCCGGTTAAACCCGCACATCCTTGCCGGTGGCAATATTAAAATATCCACAGGTCACAGCGAATCGAAGTTCGGAATCTCCGTGTACCAGCTTCCGCAAATTATGGAGGTAGTAAATCAGTACAACATCCGGGTTAACGGGCTGCACATTCATACCGGCTCTGACATTACCGAAACGGACGTGTTTCTGAAGATGGCCGATATTTTTTTCAGCGTGGCCCGCGATTTTCCCGACCTGAAGTTTATTGATTTTGGCAGCGGTTTTAAAGTGGCCTACAAAGAAGGCGATACCGTTACCAATGTTTTCGACCTGGGCATAAAACTTACTGAGTCGTTCAATGCGTTTTGCAAACAATACGGCCGCAAACTGGAACTGTGGTTTGAGCCCGGAAAATTTATTGTAAGCGAAGCGGGCGTTTTGCTTGCCAAAGTAACGGTTGTAAAAAGTACACCTTCAACAACGTTTGTTGGTGTAAACACAGGACTGAACCACTTGCTGCGCCCCATGATGTACGATGCATACCACCACATTGTAAACATTTCCAATCCGTCTGGAGAACAAAAACTTTACACGGTGGTGGGTTATATATGCGAAACCGATACCCTGGGTGCCGACCGAAAGTTGAATGAGGTTCGCGAAGGGGATATACTGGCCATTAAAAATGCTGGGGCCTACGGGTTTTCAATGGCTTCCAACTACAACTCTCGTCTGCGCCCAGCCGAAGCACTCATAATCAATAACGAGACGAAACTGATACGGGAGGCTGAAGGGTTTGATGATTTGTTAGATGGCCAGATTGATATAAGTCTATAACGTTTCAAACAGGTTAAGACTCCCGCCTCTTCTGAATTTGGTTAAATTAATCGGGGGCATGGTTCTGCCGGCAAGATATTTTTTCTTTGCAGCCCGGTACAACTGGTGAATAGCCGCTGCGATATTCCCTTCACCGCTAATTCTCCTGCCGAACTTTGAATCATTTACGGATCCTCCATGCAGCGAGCATACCTGGTTCCACACTTTAGTAAACCGATCCGGAAAATTTTTTTGCAGCCAGTCCTCAAAAATTTTGCCTATTGCTCCGTTTAATCGAACAACCGTCATGCCGGCAGCGAGTGCACCGTGGTCGGCAGCCGCTTTTATCACGGCAGGGATTTCGTGATGATTCAATCCGGGAATGATGGGTGCATTCATGATCCCTACCGGAACCCCGGCTGCTGCAAGCGCTTCAATGGTTTTCAGTCGCTTCACCGCGCTGGCGGTTCGGGGTTCCATCACTCTTCTTAAGTCTTCATTCAAAGTGGTTATGGAAATGTACACATGCACCAGGTTATCGGAAGCCAGATCTTTTAGTAAATCAAGATCCCGAAGGATAAGGCTGTTTTTCGTAATCATGCCAACCGGATGGCGGTACGTGGCAAAAACGTTCAGCAGCCCGCGGGTAATTTTCAATTTTCGCTCAACGGGCTGGTAGCAATCGGTATTGCCTGAAACACTGATGGGCACCGGTTGCCAGTCTGGTTTCAGCAGAAATTTTTCAAGCAACTGCGGAGCGTTCCGCTTCACCATAATGCGACTCTCGAAATCAATGCCAGCACTAAAGCCGTAATACTCGTGTGTGTTGCGTGCGTAGCAGTACACACATCCGTGCTCACAGCCCTGGTACGGGTTGAGCGACCAGGCCATACCCAAATCCGGACTATTAACCTTATTAACAACGGTTTTTGAATTTTCGAAAAAGAGCTGTGTTTCCGGAGAAGATAGCAAGGGTTCATCCAACCCTTCCACATGCGCAGCAACATAGTGCGCCTTCAAAAACCGGTTTTCGGTTTTTAGCTGTGAGCCACGACCTTTGAAATAGTTTTCCATTTGACCTCACCCCCAAACCCCCTCTCCAACGGAGAGGGGGTTTCCAGGACAAGGTAATGGATGAATAACTCTCCTGAAACGTTTGTGTAATTTGCAAGACACTAGCTGTCAGATGTTGCGCTACACACCCACACCTATTCAGGAAATTCACGATACCATGTTCGACAAAGCAGGAGTGCGTGTTCTGATGAAGCGCGAGGATTTGAACCATCCTTATGTTTCGGGCAACAAATGGTGGAAACTGAAATACAACCTGGCCGAGGCACAGCGCCTGGGAAAGAAAACACTCCTCACTTTTGGGGGCGCTTATTCAAACCACATTTATGCAACGGCCGCTGCGGCAAAGGAGCTGGGGCATGAAAGCATCGGCATCATCCGCGGTGAAGAAACTTTGCCCTTAAACCCAACCTTAACGTTTGCCCGGCTGTGCGGCATGCGCCTGCACTATGTTTCGCGCGAAGCGTACAGGCACAAGCACGAACCTGCATTTATTAATGAACTTCATGACCGGTTTGGCGATTTTTACCTGATACCCGAAGGGGGCACCAACGAACTGGCCGTAAAAGGCGTGGAGGAGTTTGCCCAAACCCTGGGAAATGACTTCGATTACCTTTGCTGCGCGGTGGGCACGGGCGGCACGCTGGCGGGGTTGGTTAGGGGGGTGGGTAAAGAGAAGTGCCTGCTGGGTGTTTCAGTTTTAAAAGGTGGGGATTTTCTTGTTTCGGATATAAAAAAATACTCTTCGATTGAGTATGGAAACTGGAGCGTGTTGACTTCTTATCACCACGGAGGGTATGCTAAGGTCTCCGGGGATCTACGCACATTTATTATGAAAGCTGAAAGAAATTGGCTAGTACTCTTGGATAAGGTGTATACTGCCAAACTATTTTGGGCTGTTGTTGAAGAAATCAAGTCAGGCGCATTTACAAGAGGCTGCACAATTCTTATCTTACATAGTGGAGGACTGCGGTCGAGGCATAAATTATGAAAAGAATACTTTGGCTATTGATTGGGTGCTCTTTCGTTGGAAGGAGTCAGGATGTTGGTAATATCCGCATAACCAGCAGTCAAGTTTTCATTTATAAAATATCTGATAAAGAGGCGGAGAAAATATACTCCAAACCCGACAGGATCATTCCCATATCTTTCTTCCATACTTTACACGACCTCCATCACATCGATTCAGTTTATACAAAAAAACTGCCTGTGGGTCATTACTTGTTTGTGAAAACGGTCGGCAACCAGTTTCAAAGTGAATTAACGTCAGAAAATAACGTTGATTATCATGCACTAAGTAACGGCCGTGATTTGCAGTTGATACTTACAGACAAGCATGGTTTTGAGCTGGAGTTGCTAAAACCAGTCATTGGCAATAAAGTCATTCCATTTGATAAGTCGATGAGGGTCTACAGGCTTCCGAAAACAAACAGGCAAGGTTTGGTCAGAGTTGAACATAACGGGCATCTCAATTTCTTTTTCTTAAGCAGACGTTACCACAACACTTTTGCCAAACGAGTAAGAAGCACCTTCCCGATAAATCATCTTTATTCAATAGTCGCATATCCGATTAATTTAATCAGAGGCTTGATTAAGTATCAACATGCACAGCCACCGGGTATATATTACAGAATCAGAAGGTCTTTTGAAGGTAAGACATTCAAGGGTTATATGGTATTAAGCCAGCCGAAGTACAAGCCTGGTGACACCTTGCGGTTTAAAGCTTTCATTACTACAAGAAGGGGGAGGCCTGTCAACAAAGATTTTAATGTAAACCTAACGAATTACAGATCGTACCCTACCAAGCGGAAAACTATCGGACAAATTAAACCTTATCGGAAAGGCGCCTATTCATTTGAAGCAGTTCTTAATGACAGCCTGAAATTGTTGCTTGATCATGACTATTATGTAGAGCTTGACGACAATACCGATAACAATTATCCCGGGGATCAGTTCAGGTTTGAACAATACGAATTAAAGCAAAACGTATATACACTTAAAGAATCACCAGCCAATGTATCAACAAAACCGGCCGTGCTGTTGCTTAAGGCTACGGATACCAATGATATGCCCTTATTCGATATACGTTGTGAGGTAGTTGTAACAACAAAAACGGTTCAGCAATATTTTAAAAAATTAATTTTCATACCAGACACATTATGGAAATATACATTCAAACTCGAACCCGTGGGCGACACAAAAATCATTTTGCCTGATTCTATTTACCCAGAAGCATCAATAAGCTACCTGGTGACGGCCACTTTCACAAACGCAGAAAATGAATGGCAATCAAAACAGCTTGAACTGATTTATGATGGTGACAGCAGTTTGGATGTAAAACTATCGGATGAAAAGCTAATCGTTAACGGACCTGCTGATAGCTTACAAATGCTGATCATAGGTCAAAATGAAAATATCCTTCGTAAGAAGTCAATTAAACTGCCCCATGAAGAAAGGGTGGAGCCATACGGTGAACTATATTATTTTGAAAAGGGGGGTAAAATTCTAAAGATTTTCAATTTAGCCGCTCAAAATGATTTACTGCAGGTAGTGGGAAACCGCACAGCAGACAGCCTTTCAATAGCTGTTTTGAATCCCCGAAAACTTCAGTTTCGTTACCAGCTTTTCAAAAACAATACAATCACTTTTCAAGGCAATGACACAACCCTTGATATACGGTTGAGAACAGACAAAGACCAACGCTATTATTTGTCAATTCAATACATTTGGGCCGGAAAACCCCAGCAACAAAATTATGATTTGCTCTTTCATCAAAAATCCCTTGCTGTTAGCATTACAAAACCCGCTACTGTTTTTCCAGGGCAATCGATTGACTTATCAGTAAGTGTAAAAGATGCACTTAATAATCCGGTGCCTGATGCCGACCTTACTGTTTATGCCATCACCAAAAAGTTCGGTGAGAAGAATCATTCAGCAGTGCCCAGCTTTGAAAAGTTTAAACCCAGAAAATACTTTAATGAATTTTATACCGGCAGTGCTAAAACGCCAGTACTACGTCAGAAACTGCTTTACCATTTCTGGCGAGAACGATTGAGGCTTGATAGCATTACTTATTATCAATTCATTTATCCCAGGAATGGTGGATTTATCGTGTATTCTTCAACAGACGAAAATACGACAGAGATTGCACCATTTGTAGTACGAAATGGAGAAGTGCAGCCTGTCTATTACATATATTTCGATAAAGTTCTCAAATACTTTCATCGGGTTGAAACACTACAGCCCTATTCATTCAGGGTTGATGACTACCCCAATCAGATAGCCATCCGGTTGCTGGATCAACTTATTATTTTAAACAAACCACCAATCATGAATGGTAAGAAACTTATCATGAGTGTGGACCTGGATCGGCTGCCAGCATACGCCACCGTTATCAAAATGCCTCTAAAATTATCTTCCGATGAGTATGAAGGAATTACTCAACATCTAATCTGGGTTAACCGCCCGGCTGGCTTAAAACATGCCTACCTTCAGCAAGGATCTAATTTTAATCTTTTCGAACCGGGCCTTTCATACTATTCTTCAAAATACCTGGCCGGGCCGCTATTTCCTGGGTGGGTTACATTTAAATCTGATTTTGAACTGACGTTTCCCTTCAAGGCCATGTCTGAATATAGTTTCAGATCGGGCGTAGTTGATCGTACGCCTTCCCCAAAAAAAATACCCCGATACCTCGGCTTTCACCAGTTGAGTTATTCGTTTAAAGACCTGGCTTTCACAGAAAATCGCATCCAGGCCTACTGGAGAAGCCTGGAGCCAAAGCTAACCCTGCAAAGAAAGTATCCGGATACAAATCCTGTGGGCAAACGGGTTGGACGACTTTCTGTTCAGCAAAATCACAATACGTTAAAAATTAAGAAACTTGCCACTTATGTTCTTAATTTGGATAACCCGGATGAGTACTACATTTTTCCGCCAACCCATCGTGACCTTGGTCCCCTTATACCCGGATTATACCAGGTTGTGATAATTTTTGATGACCACCGGTACTTAAAACCAAAACCTGTTTTTGTAAAACCTTATGGCACCACCTATTACAACCTGGGTGATGAGCTATTTTTTGAGGCTGATAAGTTCAGCGAGGGTATTATATCAATAGTTGATCAGTGGATTAAGCAAAGTAATTACCTGGAGCCCGACCGTAAAAGGGAAGCGCAAAGCATCCGCGAATTATACTATCGGGAAACAACCGAAGGGCAAACTTTTTCAGGCGGCAGGTGGGTAACCGGCCTGGTAATTTCCGGGGAGGATGGCAGTCCATTGCCCGGTGTAAACGTACTTGTTAAAGGAACAACAATTGGAACCGTTACGGATTTAGACGGAAATTACAGGCTATATGTACCCTTCAATGCAACATTAATCTTCTCATTTATTGGGTTGCAAACTCAGGAAATCAACACTAGCGATCGGGCAACAATTGATGCTCAGTTATTTTCTGATGTTACACAGTTAAGTGAAGTAGTCGTAACAGCAGCAGGGCTTAACCGGGCTGGCAAGTCGATGGGATACGCAGTTTCATCTGTCAATCAATTACAGGGTTTTGTAAAGGGTGTGCCTGGTTCAGCCGATTCACTTACTGTCCGTATAAGAGGGCTTTCATCATTATCAGCGAATAACGCACTGATCATTGTTGATGGCATCATTACCCCACTGATGAGCATTGACCCGTCTCAAATAACGGCTATCGAGATACTGAAAGGAGATGAAGCTGTTTTCAGGTACGGTCATCAGGCAACTAATGGTGTGGTGTTAATTTCAACCAAACCTGGTATAACAAAAGATCAATTGCTTCAAATGAAGATAATCAAGCAGGAGTCTTTACTTGTCGCAGACGCAGGTTCTCCCGGGAACTCCATTCGAAAAAACTTCAGGGACTACGCATTCTGGCAGCCACGTCTTCGGACGGACAAATCGGGCCAGGCAAGATTTACAACAATTTTCCCGGATGACATAACCGGCTGGAATGTTCAGGCACTGGCAATGGCATCAAAAAGAAGAACCGGATCAGCCACAGCACAGATTCAATCCTTTAAGCCACTCATTGCTCAGTTGAGCATTCCGCATTTTTTAATTGCTGGAGATACAGCATGGGCTATTGGCAAAGTAACCAATTACTCATATGACTCTTTAAATCTTGCAAAGCGCATTCAGATTAATGGTAAGACCTACTTAACGGAACACAGGTATATCAAAAACTCTATGCTCGACTCAATCATGCTTTACGGGACTGATGATAGTCTGCGCATTTCGTATGAAATAACTCACAACAAGTATGTTGATGGAGAACTCAGAAAGTTACACGTGTTACCAGTGGGTACCAGCGAATCGCGGGGCATTTTTACCGCGTTGCCTTATGATACCACTTTCAGGTTAACTTTTGATCACCCTGTTAAATCATTGATTATACGTGCTCATGCTGATGTGCTTGATGTGTTGATTGATGAAATTGAAGCCCTGAAAACATACCCTTATGAATGTAACGAGCAATTAGCCTCAAAATTAATAGCACTGCTTGCTGAAAAAACAATCCGTAATTACCGTAAACAAAAATTCGAACATGCCCAGTCGGTTGAAAAAGTGATAAAAAAATTGGTCTCTAAACAGAATAAAGACGGGGGTTGGAGTTGGTGGTCAGGTGGTAAAAGTTCATTATGGATCACGCTTCATGTTGCCGAAGCCTTGTTATGGGCAGAACGACTCGCCATTAATGTTCCCTATGATAAAAGAGCGCTGTATAAATACTTAACCGAAGAAAACTTTTTGGACAACAACCTCTCACTCAATCGATGGATTTATTTGCTTAAAGCAGGCGAAAAGGTATTTATAAATCCGCTCACTGATACGTTGGGAAGAGGTAAAAATTACAAAATGCATTACCGGCTTCTTACTATGCAACTAAATCAATTAACCGGTAAAGAACCCGACTGGAGTTGGATTACCAGTCAGCGAAAAGAAACGCTGAAGGGAAATTACTATTGGGGTGAAGAAAAGAAATCGCTGTGGGATAATGACATCGATAACACCCTGATAGTTTATCAGATGCTGGAAAAGAAAAATCCCGATGACCACAGCCTGGTTAAAATCAGAAACTACTTTTTGGAGAAACGTAACCGAACTTGGCGCAACACCTATGAGTCGGCCCGAATAATTGAAGTTTTGTTACCCGCTCTGCAACGAGCACAAAATCATTCCAAGCCTGAATTAGTTATTTCGGGCGATTATTCTGTTTCAATTACACGATTTCCTTTTGAAAAAGAATTGGACAACATACAACTTATCGATGTCAAAAAAACAGGAGAGGAGCCGGTTTACTTCACAGCTTACGAAACAATCTGGAACACAAATCCAAAACCTGTAAAAAATGATTTGATCATAATTACAAAATGGAAAAATAAAGAAAAGAAATTAAAAACCGGAAAACCTGTCACACTTCAAATAAATGTAGACGTAAAAAAAGACGCTGAGTACGTAATGATTCATGTTCCGATCCCGGCAGGATGTTCTTATCAATCAAAATCACAAAGCCGGAAAAACGGTGAAGTTTATCGTGAATATGATTGGCACGAAACACGAATTTATTGCGAAAACCTCCATGCGGGGCCTTATACATTTGAGATAGACCTTATTCCGCGTTTTAAGGGGAACTATACGTTAAACCCGGCAAAAATCGAATGGATGTATTTCCCTGTTCTGTACGGCAGGGATGAGGTCAGGAAGATTGCCATTGAGTAAAATTTTTGACCCTTTAAAAATAAAATGCGCTGAAAGGCGTTTTTTCCTAAAGACCAAAATTGGTAAATGTTAAAGGTTACCGGCATCATCTTATTAATTATCCTTTTTAACCCTGTAGTTGCCACCCACCTCCGCTACGGCTACATTTCGGCCAAACGCCTCAACCCGCTTAACCTGCAAACCGAGATAAAACTTACCGTTTACACCAATACCGGGTCGGCAATTTTGTTTGGCGGAGATGGCGATATATTGGATTTGGGAGACGGCAACTTCATCCTTATACCTGAAACTCCGTCCATCGCGCGGCCCGATTTGGGGCCCGGTATCGGCATGGCCACGTTTACTTACGTGCATACCTACGCCAGTCCGGGTGTTTACATTATTTCCTATTCCGAAACCAACCTGCTGGAAGGGATTATTAACGTCAGCAATTCGGCCAATACCCCGCTTACACTGGAAACCCTGATTGTGTTTGACCCATTCAATGACTTTGAGTCGACCGGTGAACTGCTGGCCGAACCGTATATGCTGGCCAAAGGCGGTCTGCCGCTGTCCTTATCCGTTGCTCGTGCTAATACGGATGACCTGTTCTTCTCGTACAGCATCCCTGTAAATAGTTTCCCGTTGCGCATACCTGAAAATTTCAGCATCAATGCCCATAACGGATTGATCACCTGGGACACTCCATTTCAAAACCAGGTAACCTTGGCGCCTACCTGTTTCCGGTTTACACCCGCTTATTCCGTAAAGTAAACGATCAGGCTGTGCTGGTTGCGTCCGTTCTGCACTATGTGCAGATAACGCTTACCGATGACCCCTTTACCGGAACCATCTCCGACAAAGCCAATCTTGACGAAAACAATCGTGTTTATGTGCCCGCGTCTGAAAGCAAAGTGGTGAAAGTAATTTTTGAAACAGAGGGCGATCCAGCAGCTATCGCCCTGAATGTTTACTCCGATCTAATTGATCACCCTAACAACGTGTTGTCGTTTACTACCTACGATTCGCTGGGCGGCTCCATAAAAGTCGGGCTACTAACCCTTACGCATCATCCGGCCATTGAACGCGACTTGCCGTATGTGATCAGTGTAAGAGGATCGTGCACCAACTCCGGACTTTACGGGTACGACATCAATTACCTGTTCTATACCCGCGACCTGTACCCGCCTGAAATCATAACCGGAACAGATGAAACAGAAAACGATTTGGCAGATATTGAAGTCTATCCCAACCCGGTAACCGATTTTCTCAGGCTTGACGGAAGAACTCAATCACCCACGCGCATACTGATTACTGATGTTACTGGCAAGACTCTGATTAATAACAGAATTCTTCACCTGCCGGGTATACTGGACGTGCGCCCGTTGCCTCCTGGTGTTTACCTGGCCATCATACAAACCTCACACAGCCGGAAAGTCTGGAGGTTCGTAAAAAACTAGACCCCTCTTCGTTCCTTCAGCCAGCTGGCAATGCTCCAGCGTGTACTTTCTTGTACAACAGCACCGGTATCGGCTGCGCGGTTCACTTTTTCAACCGTGTAAAAAGCAGTTGGCAAAATTTCTTTCATCTTACCGAGCAGATTCTCCAGGTTTTCGCGGGGCAGTACGGTAAACACCAGGCTCTCGGGGCCATCAAGTCCTTCACTGGCAACGCGTGTGTAACGAAACTGATTTTTAGTGATAAAATCGATTAACTCACTCACATCTTTACGGGTGATGATCCGCACGATTACTTTGCCATAGGCGATGCGCTCTTCAATCATCATCCCCACCAGAATGCCCATGGCAAACCCTCCGGGGTATGCCACATAGCACACCCAGTTGTCCATGTGTTCAAAAATCTGGCGGATGGCCATCAGCCAGATAAACGATTCAAAAAAGCCGAGGACGGTTGCCGTTAGCCTGCGTCCACCCAACACGTAAATGATGCGGATGGTGTTGATGGACACATCCATGATGCGCGCCATGAAAATGAGCAGCGGCAGGATGATGTAGCTGAAAAAGTTTTCGGGCAGGCCTACCGTTTGGGTAAAGAAAGTTTCCATACTGCTGTTTTTGCGTGCGCAAAGATTACGGGTAAACCCCCATCAGCCAAACAAATCCTGAAAAACCTCGGTTAATTTTCCGAACGATCGTATGTCAATTTTTATCGATTTGTTATCAAACGTTTTCTGGTTGTATTTCGAAATATAAATTTTAGTAAAACCAAGTTTCTCTGCTTCGGCAATGCGTTGCTCGATGCGGTTCACGGCCCGCAGTTCACCGCCCAGGCCCACCTCGGCAGCAAAGCAGGTTTTTTCCGGCACCGGCAACTCTTCAAACGATGAAACAATGGAAACGCACACGGCCAGGTCAATAGCCGGATCTTCTACTTTAATTCCACCGGCCATGTTCACAAAAACATCCTGCGTACCCATGCGGAAGCCGCAGCGCTTTTCCAGCACAGCCAGTAACATGTTCAGTCGCTTATGGTCAAAACCGGTGGGTGTACGCTGGGGCGTGCCGTATGAAGCCGGGCTTACGAGTGACTGTATTTCAATGAGCAGCGGCCGGTTGCCTTCAATAGTTGTGCCTATGGTGGCTCCGCTTAACGGAGCATCCTTTTGTGAGATAAGTATTTCAGACGGGTTGGACACTTCGCGCAGGCCGCTGCCCTGCATTTCATAAATACCAATTTCGGAAGTGGAGCCAAACCTGTTTTTTGTTGTGCGCAGAATCCGATATGCAAGGTGCTGGTCGCCTTCAAACTGCAGCACGGTATCCACCATGTGCTCCAGTACTTTTGGTCCGGCCAGCATGCCGTCTTTGGTGATGTGGCCTACCAGAAATACCGGTGTATTGGTTTCTTTGGCAAACTTCATCAACTCACCGGCACATTGCCTTACCTGCCCGATGCTGCCGGCTGTTGAGTCTAATAAATCCGAGTAGAGTGTTTGGATGGAATCAATGATCAGTACATCCGGCTTCAATTCCCGGATGGCCAGGAAAATATTTTGGGTGTTTGTTTCGGTAAAGAGGTTAACACCCCCCTTGTCCCCCCTCAAGGGGGGATTAAGGGGGGTGAGTCTGTCGGCACGCATTTTAATCTGTTGCTCGCTTTCTTCGCCTGAAACATACAGCACGTTAAGCTGGTAAAGTTGCAGGGCGAGTTGAAGCATCAATGTTGATTTGCCGATACCGGGTTCACCGCCAATAAGAATTAATGAGCCCGGAACAATCCCTCCTCCAAGTACACGGTTCAGTTCGGCATCGGGTGTTATCAGCCGAATCTCGGTGCCTGTTTTAACTTCCTGTAACGGAGTTGGCTTTGATTGTCGCTTTGAACCTTCCGTGGTTTTCCAATCAACCTTTCCGGCCGGTTCTTTTTTTACTACTTCTTCAACAAACGTATTCCATTGGCTGCACGAGGGGCACTTGCCCATCCACTTGGCCGACTCGTGCCCGCAGTTTTGGCAGAAGAAAAGGGTTTTGGTTTTTGCCACGTTTGGTTTTTGTTAAAATTAGCTGGAAACTTTACATTCACTTGTAATTCGATTGGCAATTAAACTATTTGCCATATCCTAAACCGAAAACGTTATGAAATACCTGTTGGCTGTGGTTCTCATGCTTGCTCTTTTCCATAACGTATTTTCGCAAAAATCCCCGATTAAGTTTGGTGAAATCCCAATGGAGGACATGAAAATGACAATTTACAATAAAGATTCATCAGCTGTTGCCGTTGTATTAACTGACTATGGCCAGGCCTATGTTACCGTATCCTCTGTAAGCGTCATACTCAATTTTGAACGACACGTGCGGATTAAGATCCTCAAAAAAGAGGGCTTAAGCTGGGCTGATGCTGCTATTCCGTTATTTCATGTTGGGGCTTCTGAAGAACGCGTTGCCAACCTGAAGGCCTCGACCTACAACCTGGAAGGTGACAAAATTGTTGAAACCAAAATGAACAAAGATGGAACGTTTAAAGAAAAGTTTAATCGCAATATTAACCTGTTAAAGTTCACACTGCCGGGTGTGCGGGAAGGTTCAGTGCTGGAGTATTCCTATACAATTCAATCCGGGTTTATCACCAATTTCCCCAACTGGCAATTTCAATATAAAATTCCGGTGCGCTGGTCTGAATACTGGGCCATGATACCCGAATTTTTTGTTATGGAGAAATACATGCAGGGGTATGTGCCGGTTACAGCCTATCAAGTAAAAGATTTATCACGGTCAAATTATTCCGATAAAGTATTTCACTGGGTCATGAAAGATATACCTGCTTTTAAACCAGAGCCCTTCATGACAACTGAAAACGACTATATGGCTAAAATAAACTTTGCGCTGGCCTATGTTAACTTTCCCGGCAGGCCCCCGGAAGAAATAATGGGTACATGGCAACGGTTAAATGAACGGTTATTAGAAAGTTCTTATTTTGGCCAGGCGGTTACAGGCTCCGGCTTTCTGAAGAAAAAAACAGAGGAACTTGTGGCAGGAATAACTGACCCCACTCAGAAAGCAGAAGCTATCTTTAAGTACGTGCGGGATAATTTTCAATGGACAGGGTACCACGATTTTGAAACGGATAATCTTAAGGATGTTATTGACAAAAAGCAGGGCTCTGCTGGCGATTTAAATCTTTTGCTGGGTTCAATGTTGGATAAAGCCGGACTTATGGTTGACATGGTCTTAATCAGCACGCGTGACCACGGCTTTATACGGCAGCAATACCCGATGTCAAAGCAGTTTAACTACGTGGTTTGTGCGGCTCGTATAGATGGGAAGCCTCTTCTATTGGATGCCACGGAGCGGTATTTACCTATAGGTATATTACCCGAACGCTGCTTAAATGGTCAGGGACTGATCATTTCAAAAAATTTTCACGGATGGATATCGCTGGAAACTAAAACTAAAGCCCGTACTGTGATTAATGCCGACCTGCTGCTGGATAATTCCGGTGATTTAAAGGGGAGCATCAGCTATACCCGAGACGGATATGATGCCGTTCCTATGCGAAAGAATTTCTTTTCCAAAGGAGAAGTCGAGTATGTTAAAAACTTTACAGCATCACGAATGAACTGGCACATCACGAAATCCAACTTTGAAAACATGGATGACATTTCCAAGCCAGCGAAGGAGCATCACGAATTACTTATCAATGAAAATGTAACCCTTGCGGGAAGCCAGATGTACATCAATCCCTTTGTTACCGACCAGCTTGAAAAAAATCCGTTCACCCAGTCCGAGCGAACCTATCCCGTAGATTACGGTAGTTTACAAGAAAAAATGTACATTAGTCGCATAACAATCCCGGATAACTATGTGATTGATGAATTACCCCAAAGCCGCATGTTTGCCATGCCGGGGGGAGTTGCTAAATACACCTACAGCGCCTCTGTTGTGGGGAACACCATTACTGTTGTCAGTAATTTTCAGATAAACCGCAACATATTCGGCCAGGAAGAGTATCCTATGTTACGTGAATTTTACAATCAGGTAGTAGCCAAGCAGGCCGAACAAATTGTTTTAAAGAAGAAAACATGAAATCTGTTTTTTGGGCTTGTGTATTCGGAGTTAGCTCAGCCTTAGTGGCTGGCGACCTGAAATATCCCGTAAGCGAAATTCCTGCTGAGTTAAAAGAAAATGCCAACGTGGTTTTTCGTGAGGATCAGATGCGGTTTACCATCCATGCCCAAAACCGGGCAACACTTTATGTTTACCAGGTGGTAACAATTTTAAATGATAACGGCAAAAATTACGCGCAGGAAGTAATCGGCTACGACAGGCTCAGCAAAGTAACGTTGTTTAACGGTGCCTCCTATGATGCCACCGGTAAACTTATCAAGCGCTTGAAGCAATCTGAGATTTATGATCAAAGTGCCTTTGACGGTTTTAGTTTGTACAGCGATAACCGGCTAAAGGCAGCCAACCTTATGCATGGCAGTTACCCCTACACAGTTGAATTTGAGTATGAAATCGAATTCAAATACCTGTTTATGATTCCCGGCTTTTCCGTTATTCCGGATGAAAAAGTAGGTGTGCAGAATTCGGTCTTTCAACTTGTATTCCCAGAAACCCTTGCCCCAAAGTATAAAGCCGTTAACATCACCACCCATCCAACTGAACGAACAACTGCTGATGGCAAAAAAACACTAACGTGGAGTTTTCAAAATATTAAGCCGGTAAAGTTTGAGCCGTATAGTCCGCCTCGCCAAGATCTGATACCGCACATTATGGTTGCACCAAGGCAATTTGAGTTTGATGGCTACAAGGGCTCAACTGATACCTGGGAAGATTTTGGTAAGTGGATTATTTCCTTAAACAAAGGTCGAAATCAATTACCCGATGAGGCCAAAGCAAAAGTGAAAGAAATAGCGGCTAACCACCAAACCAACGAAGAAAAGGTTAAAGCCGTTTACGAGTATATGCAAAACCGAACTCGCTATGTCAGCATTCAGTTGGGTATTGGCGGGTTTCAACCCTTTGAGGCCAATGTAGTTGAGAAAAACGGATATGGCGACTGCAAAGCCCTGTCTAACTACATGGTTTCAATGCTTGATGTCATCGGTATAAAATCACACTATACACTCATCCGTGCCGGCCGCGATGCCGCACCGATGCAACTTGATTTCCCTTCTTCGCAATTCAACCATGCGGTGGTTTGCGTACCGATGGAAGCCGATACCATTTGGCTGGAGTGTACCAGTCAAACCAACCCGTTTGGTTATGCCGGAACATTTACTGGCGACCGCAAAGCGTTAGCCATTACCGATAACGGTGCTAAGTTAGTCAACACACCGGTTTATACAGCCGAGGATAATGTGCAATCACGAAGCGCAGTTGTGGTTATTGATAACTTAGGAAACGCCTCAGCAAAAATCAAAACAACCTACCGTGGTTTGCAGTCAGAAAACGATGGGTTGAATTTTATCCTCGGTCAGTCTGATAAAGAAAAGAAATGGATTCAAAACCATACTTCCATTCCGAGTTTTGATATTAGTTCGTTTACGATGGTTGAAAAACGCGAAAAAATACCTTCTGTGGTTGTTAAGCTTGATCTTGCCTTACCGCGAATGGCTTCAATAAGTGGGAAAAGGTTATTTCTTACCCCAAACCTGATGAACCGTTCTTCATTCGTACCGGAACGCAATGATAACCGAAAGACCCAGGTAGTACGAAGAATGGCATACACTGACCTGGACACCATCCGGTACCATGTGCCGGAGGGGTTATACCCGGAGTTTCTTCCTGAGCCGGTTCATATTAAATCACGATTTGGCGAGTATAAAGCAAGCGTTACCATTGATGCCGGTGATGTTGTTTACATCCGAAAATTACGGATTGAAAAAGGGGAATTTCCTGCCGAAACCTACAATGAACTGGTAGAATTTTACAAAAACATAAACAAGGCGGATAACACAAAACTTGTTTTACTTAACAAGACCTGATTACCGGACAGGCGCATTCGCCTCTTTCGCCATTACATTATATACCATCCTGTCAGCCAGCGAGGGCCACCATTTATTTAGGAAGACCGCCAGTTTACCCTGGGTGGTGAGGATAAGGGTACGTTTTCGGTTTACCGTAGCGCGGTAGATATGCCGCGCGCATTCTTCAGCGGTCATCATCTTTTGTTCATTGCGTGGCGATTCGCCCTGGGAACTTCCATCTTTTGTCAGCGACCGTTTGCGAATGTTGGAAGCCGTAAAACCGGGGCATGCCGTGAGCACATGTACGCCCCGCTTTAAATATTCCGTTCGCAGCACTTCCAGAAATCCGTTCAAAGCAAACTTCGATGCCGAATAGCCGGTACGGCCCGGCAACCCGCGGTAACCGGCAATGGAAGAAATTCCAACCACCGAGCCTTTGTTCTTTACAATTTCAGGCAGGCAATACTTTGTTGCATAAAGCACCCCATAAAAGTTAATATCCATTACTTTCTTCACTACCTGTAAATCAACTTCTTCAAACAATGCACGCATGGAGATACCCGCATTGGCAATAAGTACATCAATAGTACCATACAACCGAATGGCTTCTTCCGCCATCCGCCTGTTGTCGTCTTCAACGCTGGCATCTGCCTGGAAACCATGTGCTGTAATTCCATCGTTCTGCAACGCTGTTACGGTGCGGCTTAACTCATCAGCATTTCTGCCGGTAATCAGTATTTTAGCACCGTGCTTACCAAACTCGAAAGCAAGTGCTTTACCAATACCCGAACTACCTCCTGTTATTACAACTACTTTATTCTGCATAGCTGTGTAGCGGACAAAAATAAGAATAGTTGTTAACTTGCCCTGACACAGTTTGGTTCATGTTTTTTCTTACCCTTCTATCGCGGCTGCCTTTTCCCATACTTTATGGTATTTCGGATTGCCTGTATTTTGTAAGTTATTACCTGGTGCGATACCGAAGAAATTTGGTTAACAAAAATCTTCGTAACGCTTTTCCTGATAAATCAGTTGCGGAGCGCAAGGTGATCGCCAAACAATTCTACCGCAACCTCTGTGATTATGTTGTTGAAACCCTGAAACTTTTAACAATTAAAGAGAATGACCTGAAAATCCGTATGCATTACACGAATCCTGAATTACTTTCAGTGTATACCAGCCAGAATCAATCCGTTATTCTTCTTTCTTCTCATCAGTTTAACTGGGAGTGGTTACTTGCCGCAGGTACTCTGTGGCTTAACGCACCTATAGACTTTGTTTATCAGCCCATTCAAACACGCTTTACAGACTACCTAATGTTGCGTTGTCGTACCCGGTTTGGCGGCTATCCCATCAAACGCAATGAAGTGGCACGCGAACTGGCAAAGCGAAAAAATATCGTGCGCGGCATTGCCATTGTAGCCGACCAGTACCCGGGCCGGTCTCAGGACAAAAAGTACGAAGCCCTGTTCCTGAATCAGAAAACGGTTTTCTTCACCGGCAGCCAGCAAATGGCAACGTTAACGCAATACCCGGTTTTGTACGGAGCCGTAAAGCAACTTAAACGAGGATATTATGCATGCACCTTGGTGAAAATTGCCGAGCCCCCCTATAATGCCGGTTCAGAAATCGTACTGCAAAACTACATAAAGGAAGTAGAGCACGTTATTAACGAAAATCCGGCCGGCTGGCTCTGGTCGCACAACCGGTGGAAAACCCGCCATCTTAAGCGAGCATCTGGGCAATATCCTCGCGCGTCAGCTGCTTCATAATGCTCTCTTCGCTTGTGATGAGTTCGCTGGTAAGTTTTAATTTCTTTTGCTGAAGGGTGAGGATTTTTTCTTCAACAGAATTTCGCGTAATGAATTTGTAGGTAAATACTTTCTTCTTCTGGCCAATGCGGTGGGCCCTGTCAACAGCCTGTGCCTCGACTGCCGGATTCCACCACGGATCGAGAATAAACACATAGTCGGCTTCCGTAAGGTTCAAACCCAGCCCGCCTGCTTTAATTGAAATCAAAAAGGCCTTCACTTTTGCCTCTTTATTAAACCGCTCTACCTGCTCCTTTCGGTCAATGCTGCTTCCATCCAGATAGGCAAAATCAATTTTGTTCGATTTAAGGTACTGCCGCACCAACTCCAGGTGTTTTACAAACTGGCTAAACACGAGTACCTTATGCCCTTCGGCCATGGCGTTTTCAAGCATGTGGGTAATATCCTCCAGTTTGCCTGAATCACCCGGGTACGAGGGCTCCACCATGCGCGGATGATTGGCCAACTGACGGAGTTTGGTTAGTCCTTCCAGAATCATAAACCGGCTGTTGCTCATGCCCTCGCGATCAATCAGGTCAAGTATCCTGCTGCGGTAATATGATTTCACTTCTTCGTAGCGCTTTTCCTGCTCCGGTGTCATTACCGAGTATTGGATGTGCTCCACTTTCTCTGGCAATTCAGTAAGCACCTGTGACTTGTGCCTGCGCAAAACAAACGGCTTAATGATGGCATTAAGTTTTTTAGATTTGGCCTCATCCCCCTTCTTCTCAATGGGCACCTGGTATTCGTTTCGGAAATAACTCTGCGGCCCCAGCATGCCCGGGTTTACAAAACTCATTTGCGACCACAAATCGAGGGTGGTGTTTTCAAGTGGGGTGCCCGTTAACACCAGCTTAAACCGCGATTTCAGTTCACGTACAGCCTTGGCAATGTTTGATGACGGATTTTTTATTACCTGCGATTCATCCAGAATAATGTAATTAAAGTAGAACTGCTTAAACAACTCCACATCCAGCCGGGTGATGCCGTAAGAGGTTAACACCACATCATAGCTTTCAAACCGCCTGATGTCTTTGTTGCGCAAAGTGCCGGTATAATTTAACACCCGCAGCCCGGGCACAAACCGGGCGGCTTCCATCTCCCAGTTATACACCAGCGATGTAGGCATAATGAGCAGCGAAGTACCGCGGCCTGCTTCTTTCTCTGATAACAGCAGCGCTAAAGTTTGTACGGTTTTGCCAAGGCCCATGTCATCGGCCAGGCAGCCGCCCAGTTTATATTCGTTTAAAAACCGAAGCCAGTTATAACCGGCCTTCTGGTAAGGCCGAAGCTCACCCACAAAGCCTTGTGGTACCGGATAGTTTTTAATGCCGCTAAACGATGAAAGCGAACGTAACTTTTCGCTGATGTGTACCTTGGCCAGGTTACCCTCTTCCAGTTCCTTTACCAGGTTAAGGTGGTGCTTGCGCAATACCGGTTTTTCATTCTTTCCTTCCGGTTCACTCAACGCAAACAAATCAGCATACTTGGTTAGCCACACTTCGGGTATAATGGCAATCTCACCGTTGGGTAACTTAAATTCAACTTTCTTTTTCAGGATGAGTTTCCGTAATTCTTTAAACGGAATTTCAAATTCACCAAACCGGATTTTTGCATGGATATCAAACCAATCGATGTTTTCCTTTACCTCAACTTCAATAACCGCTTTGCCCACAAAATATTTTTTATCGTGGTTTTGGGGCTGGCTTACTTCAAACCCCAGGTTAAGCAGGTTGACCCGGTTCTCATTCAACCACGAGAAGGCCTCTGATTTGGGCACCACCGCCTGAAAGTCTTTCATGCCTAAGCCCAGTTTTTGAAGGGTAGCCAGAAAGTTTTTTTCGCTATCCAGTTTTCGCACAACCCGATGAAATATGTAATCGTGGTTGTGATGTTCAACGGTAACATTAACAGGAGCCCGGTATTTGCCCTGCACTTTATGTTTACCGTACTTAAAGGAAAGGTCAAATACAATTTTTCCCGATTCATCGCTCTTATCCTCCTCCGGGGGTTGCCCGTCAGCAAATAAGGTAGCCGATTGCACCTGGTTGGTTTGCAGTTCGTAAAGTGTTAATACAGGCTTTGGATCGTATTCGCTCTTGTTAATTTCAAAACCCTTTGCTTCAATGTCGTCAAACGAGGCAATGAGCGGAGCAACAAATTTGTCATAATAGGTCTCTTCCAGATTTTTTGGAATAACAATAAATTTTTTGGTGAGGAACGGAAGCAGCTTTTTTCCGTCTACATATTTTTCAAAGCCGTATAGTTTTCCATTCAGCACCAGCCAGGCCGGGTTTTTGCAAACCAGGTATGCCGAAGGATTGGGCAACTCCAGTTTTTTTCCCTGATGAAATATCGTGGGGTAGTAATTGGTGCCTTCTGCGCCCCGCATAAAATGAAACTGGATGGTGGCGCGTTCGTCCTGCACTTCAATTTTACGATGGGTGGGCTCCCCATCATTACCCATTTCGAATACCTGCTTCCCCCTTAGAAGCTCCAAAACCTCGGCACGCTTTCCCTCCAGGTAAACTTCAATCTGCTCCTGAAGCGGCCCGTTGCCCTTGGTTTTATGGTAAACCTTGGGGTAAAATTCTTCGGCTTTGATGGGCTTACCGGTAAATTTCTTTGCCACCGCATCCTGTTGCATCTGGTCCATCAACCGGATGAGTTCAAAGTCGCGCTCATCCAGGCCCCTGGCAAACTCGCGTGCATTTTTGGCTGAAATGTTCTGGTGCTGGTAGGTAAGCCGCCCTTTTTCGTCAAGGTGCACAATGTAGGATTCAAACAAAAAGCCCAGGTACTCGTGCACGTATAACGAGTAGATAATCTGGAAGGGCTGAGATGCTGAAACCTTCATTTAGCAAGCCGTTCTTAAGCATTTTGCTGAAAACGGAACATCCAAATTAGGGATTTTTGTGTTTAGAATAGCGCAAAATTTTAAGCTATTTCCACTGCCGGCTACAGATTTTGTACCGAGGCAAACCGTGCGGCCAGCACGGCCGGGCGCCAGGAGGTGAGCATTGTAAGCGTTGCAACCACCAGCAGCGTGCTTATAAAATCCATGGGTACCACTTTAACCGGATAGCCCTCCGTAACGGAAGTTTCCATGCCCATGGAAATAATGCCGTACTCTAATTGAAGCCAGCAAAAAATGCCGCCCAACACCAGTCCGATAAAAGCGCCCAAAAATGCAATAATGGCTCCTTCGGTTAGAAATATCCGCCTGATTAACGGCTGGCTTGCGCCCATGGCCGATAACACCGAGATGTCTTTCTTTTTGTCTATAGCCAGCATCATCAGGGTGAAGAAAATATTTATTGAACTGATGCCCAGCAGTACGGCAAAAGCCAGGAAGGTGAAGAGTTTTTCCATTTTAAGCAGCCGGTATAAATCCTGATGCTGCTCCTGGTGATTGAGCACTAAAAAATTTTCACCCAGCAGTGCCTTCAGCTGCTTTTGCACTTGTCTTTCATCCGCACCTTGCTTTGTTTTTATTTCCAGCGAAGTTCGTTTGGTGCCCATGTTTAGCAAATCGCGGGCAAACGCTAACGGCACGATAATGTAATTCTCATCAAAGTTCTGAACAATGGAGAAAACCGAGCCTGCAAAAAGTGTTTTGCGCGAATATAGTTTTGACGGATCCAGCGTTCCCGAATTTACGTTGTTGATGTAATAAACCTGCAGGGCATATTGATTGTCATCTACCGCTACGGAAAGATTATATTGTATACCGCGGCCGATGATGGCATAATTCACATCGCCTTCTTTCAGCCGCAGCCGGCCGGCCACAATCTTATCATCAATCCGATGCTCCTTTAAAAAATCATCACTCACACCTTTCATGGTAACCACCTGGTTGGCATCGCGGTAGCGCAGGTAGGCATAATCTTCAATTACTTCGGTAACGGTTTCCACACCGGGTACCTGCCGGATGGCAGCAAGCAGCGAATCGGTTACGGAAAACGATTTGCCCCGGCTGGCTTCTATCTTAATTTCGGGATCGAACGCGTTGTTGAGCGACCGGAGCAGATCTTCAAGACCGTTAAATATTGAAAGCACAATAATGAGGGCGGCTGTACTGAACGCTACTCCTGCCAGCGAAAGCAACGATATAATGTTAATAAAATTCTTCTTCCGTTTCGATACCAGGTAGCGCCCCGCAACAAACAAAGGAAAGTTCATAACCTACTCGGTTGCGGGCGGTATATTCAGGCTCTTTATCAACGATTCGATGCGGGCGGCATTCTCCTCTACTTCATCCAGGATAAAAATCAATTCCGGAATAATTCGCGCCTGGTTACGGATGCGATCGCCAAGGGCCTTCCGGATTTCACTCTTATGTATATTCAATTTATTGAGCACGCCCTGCTTGTTTTTTTCCAGCATCATGCTGATATAGATTTTGGCCACGCTTAAATCGGGGCTCACCCGCACATCGGCTATTGTTATAAACGAGTTGCCCAAAATGCCCCGCTTATCGCGTTGAAAAATATCGCTGATCTCCTTTAAAATCAGTTTTGCAAACTTCTGTTGCCTGGTGGTGCCGGCCATAAAGCAAATATGCCGCATCACGGCCCAAATAACAAGCCGCTGGGGTGGGCCTGCCTAATTAGGTGCATTTTTTAGCGTGCCTATTCCTTTCTATTTTTCAGCGCCCGAATGCATGATTCGCTACTTCCGCATTAATGATCCCTACCGGCTGCTCGGCTTATTGGCGCTGATTGGGCTGCTTTTCACACCGCAGCTCATTGACCTGCCGCCTGTAACCCTTGTTGAACTTAAGGGATTAGTTGTTGGCGAAAAGGTAGCTGAGGGCTTTATGCCTTACAGTGAAATTATTGATCATACCGCCCCACTGGCTTCCTGGTTTTACGGTTTCTGCAACTGGCTGTTCGGTCGCTCGCTTTTGGCCCGGCATATTTTCGCCTTTATCATTTTGTTTCTTCAAAGTGCCTTTATCGGTATGATGTTTATTGAAAAAAAAGCCTTTACCGAAAATACGTACGTGCCGTCATTCATATTTTCGATATTAACGCTTCTTGCTTTTGATATAATAACTTTAACGGCCGACTTAGCAGCCTTTGGCTTTTTACTGTTGGCACTAAATAATTTGTTTAAGCAAATTGAATTTCGGGTTCAGCGCGATGAAACCCTGGTAAACATGGGGCTTTACCTTGGTTTATCTTCGCTGTTTACATTCTCATATCTTCTTTTCTTTCCTGCTTTTGTATTGCTGTTGATTTTATTTACCCGAAGCAGCGTACGGCAATACCTTTTACTGTGCTTCGGTTTTCTGCTTCCACATGTGCTGGTGTTTACAATCTACTTCCTGTCCGACCATCAGTTCGATCTGATTCAGCGGTTTTATTACTACAACTTTTTTATCGGGCGGTCTGCTTTAATATCGTTTACCGGTTTGCTGGTATTGTGCAGCATTCCGCTGATTTACCTGCTGCCGGCACTTGTGGTACTTAACCGCAACGCCCGGCTTACCAAGTACCAGTCGCAATTGTTACAAGCTATGTTTTTGTGGTTTGTATTTGCCCTCATGCATGCCTGGCTCTCACCCGACTTACGCCCACAAACACTTTTGCCTGTTGCACCTGCCGTTGCCTTTTTACTTACCCACTTCTTCCTGCTCATCAGGCGAAGAAAGTTTGTTGAATTTTATGCGTGGGTTTTTGTGGCAGGCATTACAACCACTGGCTACCTTGCCCGTTACGAACTGCTTCCGGTAAACTGGTCGGGTTTGTTCGTACCGGCAATGCAATCCGTAACGGGTAAAAAAATTCTTGTATTGGGTAATCACCCTGAGTTGTGGGTACAGAACCGTTTATCGCCACCGTTTATAAACTGGGAGTTAAGCCGGGTTGTTTTTGATAATGCTGACGAATACCGCAGCGTATTATTGGTAAACAAACTTTTCAAGGCCGATCCCCCGCAGGTAATTATTGATCCGGAAAGCCGCATGCAGCCCTTCTTTAACCGCCTTCCGGCCCTTGCCGCCCGGTACAAAAAATCAGCGATTGGCTGGGAGGCTGTCAGCAACTGATTTTTCCTACCCTGCGTTCGTGCCGGCCGCCTTCAAACGAAGACGATAAAAATTTTTCGAGAATTCCCTCCGCTTGTGCGGACGTTGTAAAGCGGGCGGGTATACACACAATGTTTGCGTTATTGTGTTGGCGGGCCAGCGCGGCCACTTCCTCATTCCAGCATAATGCCGCCCGTATGCCCTGGTGTTTGTTGGCTGTCATGGCCATGCCGTTGGCGCTACCGCAAATCAACAAACCAAAATCAGCCTGATGGTTCTCCACAGCATCGGCCACCGGATGTGCATAGTCAGGGTAATCGGCTGATTCGGGACTGCTGGTGCCAAAATCCACCACCGTATGGCCTTTGTGCTCCAGCCACTTTTTAAGCAATTCTTTATGCTCAAAACCTGCATGGTCGCTTCCTGCTGCAATAGTCATGTTGCCTGGTTGTTTAATTTCTCTTCTTTTTCCTGCTGCCTAACCACGTATGCCGATATCAAGATACTGAACTCATAGAGCAAGAACAACGGAATGCCGATCATCGTTTGGCTAAAGGGATCGGGCGGGGTTACGATGGCCGCTACTATCAGGATGATAACAATGGCGTGCTTGCGGTACTTGCGCATGAAGGAAGGCGTAAGGATGCCGATTTTTGACAAAAAGTAAACCACAATGGGCAACTGGAAGAGCAGGCCGCTGCCAAATACCAGCGTTACAATAGTTGAAACATACGAGGTGATATCAAACTCATTAACAATCATGTCGCTGATTTGGTAGGTAGAAAGAAAATATACGGCCAGCGGACTCATAATGAAATACCCGAAAGAAACGCCCATAAAGAACAACACCGAAATAAAAAATACGGCCCCGCGCGAATAGGTTCGTTCTTTTTTCATCAGGCCGGGTTTAATAAATTGCCAAATTTCCCAGGCCACATACGGAAATGCCGCAACCAAACCGATTACCAGCGAGGCGGTAATATGCATGGTGAACTGGCCCGTCATGTAGCGGCTTTGAATTTTAAACGGGATTTCGCTTACGCACAGGGTTTCTTCATTACCAACCAACTTTCCTAAAGCGCACATCCAATCGTAAAAAATAAAATCAGGCCGTGCGGGCGCAAAGATGATGTGCTGAAAAATCCAGGGGGCCATGATAAAGGCTGCAATGGTAATAATAATCACGGCAAACAACGAGCGGATGATGTGCCACCTGAGTTCTTCCAGGTGGTCGAGAAACGTCATCTCTTTTTCTTCACTCATTGCTTAAGCGTACAAAGGGAATTTGCGGGTAAAGGTGTGAACTTTTTTCTTAACCGAATTAAGGTTAGCGGCATCATCGGGCGCTTTCAGAACTTCATCAATCAGGTCAACAATTTTAAGCATGTCTTTCTCATTCATGCCACGCGTAGTAACGGCCGGTGTACCAATACGCATACCTGAAGTTACCATAGGCGATTGTGTATCGAAGGGCACCATGTTTTTGTTAATGGTAATATCGGCTTTGATAAGCGCCTCTTCGGCTTTTTTACCGGTAAGGTTTTTGGAACGCAGATCAATCAGCATCAGGTGATTATCCGTTCCGCCTGAAATAATTTTGTATCCCTTCTTTACAAACGCATCGGCCATGGCTTTTGCATTTTTTACAACCTGCACAACATAGCGCAAATAGTCATCGCTCAACGCCTCTTCAAACGCAACGGCTTTGGCAGCAATAACATGTTCAAGCGGGCCGCCTTGTGTGCCGGGAAACACTCCGGAATCGAGCACGGAGGTGATTTTTCTTATTTCTCCCTTAGGTGTTTTCAGGCCCCACGGGTTATCGAAGTTTTTGCCTACCATAATCATACCTCCGCGCGGGCCGCGCAAGGTTTTGTGTGTGGTGGTAGTTACAATGTGGCAGTACTCCATCGGATCATTGAGTAACCCTCTTGCAATTAATCCGGCCGGGTGGGCAATATCGGCCAGCAGCAAAGCGCCCACCGCATCGGCCGCTTCGCGCAATTTTTTATAGTCCCAATCGCGGCTGTAGGCCGATGCACCACAAATGATCAGCTTTGGTTTTTCGCGTTTGGCAGTTTCAATCACTCTATCAAAGTCAATACGGCCGGTATTTTCTTCCACCCCATAAAACGAGGGCTGGTAAAGTTTACCGGAAAAATTTACTGGCGAGCCGTGCGTGAGGTGACCGCCATGAGAAAGATCAAACCCAAGAATTTTATCACCGGGTTTCAAACAAGCCAGCATTACCGCAGCATTGGCCTGTGCGCCTGAGTGTGGCTGCACGTTGGCCCACTCGGCATTGAATAATTCTTTGGCGCGATCAATAGCGAGTTGTTCTATTTCATCGACCACCTCGCAGCCACCATAATAGCGTTTTCCCGGAAGCCCTTCGGCATATTTGTTGGTTAGCACGGTGCCCATGGCTTTCATAACCTGGGGCGATGTAAAATTTTCGGAGGCAATCAGCTCAATGCCATGTTGCTGCCGTTCTTTTTCTTTTTCAATGAGATCGAAGACCAGTTTATCTTTTTTCATCAGGGCCGGGTTAAAAACGAAAGGCAAAAATAAGCCAATTCAGTAATCAAGATTGCCAACAGGTCATATCTTTCCAGTTTACCACCGCCCGCTGCTGCCGCCTCCGCCAAAACTTCCGCCTCCGCCCGAAAATCCGCCACCACCGGATGACCAGCCCCCTCCTGAAACCCATCCGCCTCCCCGCGAAGAGCCGCCACTGCTGCTTTGCATGGTATCCCAGCCCTTTCGTTTAAAATAAAATTTAAGTATGGGCCACAACACCACATAACCAATCAGTATGGCCATGCCTGCTTTGAAACCAAAGATTGAAGCCGGAAAGGTGGCATAAAAAGGAATAAGAAACACATACAAAAACCAACTCTGGCCGCCCTTCAGTTTTAACCCGATAAACGTAAACACACCCAGTATTGTGAAAACAAACACGCCTATTAATGCTTGTTCTTGCCAGGTCATTCCGCTGTCAAATCCATTTGCATCATCACTTACATATTCTCCGCCAATGGCCTGTGTAATGGCTGTAACGGCAGCCGATACTCCGGCATCAAAATCATCGCGCCTGAAGTTGGGGATGATCTCGTTACGAATGATGCGGTTGCAAATGGCATCGGGCAGTACGCCCTCAAGGCCGTAGCCTACTTCAATGCGAACGGCCCTGTCATCAATAGCAATGAGCAGCAGCACACCATTGTCTTTGTCTTTCTGTCCGAGTTTCCAGTACTCGGCCACGCGCAGGGCATATTCTTCCAGTACCTCACCGTTTAATGAAGGAATGATTAGGATGGCAATCTGGTTGGAGGTGGAGTCTTCGTAGTGCTTAAGCTGTGTTTCGAGCTGCTGCACGACCTGTTGCGATAGCACACGGGCCTCATCATGTACCCGCATGCCCCACAACTCCGGTACGGGACGTTGGGCTACCAGCAGTGCTGCGACAAAAAGGCAAGAAGTTAAGGCAAGTAATTTTTTCATGCGCGCAACCGGGCTAGTTAATCCGCAAATCATCGCGTAACTCATTTACATCATCACTGGTCTTTTTAAACCCTTTCTCCAGCAATACATCTCCGCATTGTTTGATGGCGGCAACAATGCCCTCGGTAATTTTTCGTTTGCGGATGTTTTCGGTGAGATCGCGCACAATTTTATCCCAAATTTTTTGCTCCACAACTTTGCTGATTCCCCTATCGGCCATTACAATAACTTCATGTTCAAAGAAGGAAACAAAAATCATGATGCCGGTACGGTGGCGGGTGTTAAAAACTTCTTCTTTCAGAAAAGCATTTTCAGCACGCTGGCGTGCAGCATGTTCCATGTGTACTTGCGAAACAAGCGTTCTACGTATGGCATCGGAAAAATTGGGAAGCACCGCGCCAAGCAACCCCCCGGTTATTACAATGAGGAAAATGAGCAGCGGATCGTAAACCGCATAAGCCGGAATAAACTTATCGAAAACCACAATCAGCAGAAACACCAGCGATGAAGCCATAATGCCCGCTTTGTAGTTGGCAATGTTGTAATACCCGCTGCGCGGAACGATAACCGGAACAATCTCACCAGAGATTTTTGATTCGGCCTCATGCACAGCGGCTTTGATCTGCTGCATATCTGCTTCTGAGAATGTGTTGCGCAAGTTCATGGGTAAGGCGTTTTATTAAAGGTATAGAAAATACTAATCCCGTAATTGCCGCAAATAAAGTTGTATGGTGTTTTCCAAACCAAAGTACAGCGCATCGCAAATCAGCGCATGCCCGATGGACACCTCATCCAGAAACGGGATGGATTGCTTTAAAAACTTCAGGTTGTTTAAATCCAGGTCGTGCCCTGCATTAACCCCTAAGCCAACAGCTTTGGCGGCTGAGGCGCACGCCCGGTAGGGTTTTATCGCTTCTTCACGGTTTGCCGCATAGCCCCTCGCATACGGCTCGGTGTACATTTCAATGCGGTCGGCACCGGCTTTGGCGGCACCATCGGCCATGGCAGGCAGGGGGTTAACAAACAACGACACACGCGCTCCGGATTTTTTCAATTCGCTGATAACCTCTGTGAGGAAAGAAGCGTGTTTAACGGTGTCCCAACCTGCATTCGAAGTAATCACATCAGGCGCATCGGGCACCAGGGTGGCCTGTGCGGGCTTTACTTTTGCAACCAACTCAAGATAACGGGTATCCGGATAGCCTTCAATGTTAAATTCTGTCTTAACAACCTTTGCCAGTTCAAGCACATCGGCATAGCGAATATGCCGTTCATCCGGGCGCGGATGCACTGTAATTCCCTGCGCACCAAACCGCTCACAATCCACAGCGGCTTTAATTACATCGGGGTTGTTGCCGCCACGGGCGTTGCGCAGGGTTGCAATCTTGTTAATGTTTACACTTAACCGGGTCATTACAAAGGATGAAATTACAAGAACTCCGCTCAAAAAATCTATTCTTTTTACATTTGCCAAAACAAACTTCCATGAGCCTCAAAAACAAAATCGATGCGGATATTAAAACTGCCATGCTGGCCAAGAACAAAGAAGAACTTGAGGCGCTGCGCGGAATCAAGTCGTTAATCCTGCTGGCCGAAACGGAGAAAGGTGCGGCCACCGACATATCAGGCGAAGCTGAAAACAAACTGCTGATGAAAGCCGCCAAGCAACGCAAAGAGTCGGCCGAAATTTTTCAGCAGCAGGGCCGTGCCGACCTGGCCGAGAAAGAACTTTTTCAATTACAGGTTATTAGCCGGTATTTGCCCAAACAACTTTCAGAAGATGAACTTGTTGCCGAGGTAAAAAAAGTAATAGCCGAGGTTGGCGCAAAAGGACCTCAGGACATGGGTAAAGTAATGGGCGCGGCCACCAAAAAACTGGCCGGGCAGGCTGACGGAAAACTTATTTCCGAACTGGCGAAAAAACTCCTGCAGCCTTGAATATCCTTGATGTTATGCTGGCGATCATCATTCTGGTAGGCGCTGTAGCCGGTTATCAGAAAGGTTTTTTGTATTCGCTCTTTTCGTTGTTGGCTATCTTTTTAGGTGTGCTGGGCGGATTTAAGTTAATGGGCATTGTTATGGTTAAGCTGTCGTTGTATTACGAAATTGATTCCCGCATACTGCCCTATGCCGCATTCGCACTTGTTTTTGTACTCATTGCGGTAATTGTAAGACTACTGGGCTCCCTGCTTCGTTCCTCGCTCGAAAAAACTACCCTGGGTCGGGCCGACCAGGCAGCCGGTGCACTGCTGGGTTCAGTAAAAACTATTTTCATGATAAGCATCATGTTGTGGCTTACCGAATCTGTCTCACTGGAGTTGCCCGGCCACTGGCGCAACGAGTCATCGCTTTACGGATTTGTTGCCAATTTTGCCCCAAAAACCACTCATTGGATAGGGGAGTTTATGCCCGCCTTTTCCGATCTGTTCAGGCCCGGCACAGAATAGCCTAACAGGCTGTTTCAGTTGAATTTTTTTTCACTACTTTTTGGTTGTAAAAAGGCTGTATGGCGCTAACGGTTAAAGATGAACAAGGATTCCGGTTTGTGGATGAGGGTACCGGACAAACGCTGTTGCTGTTACATGGCCTTTTTGGTGCCCTCAGCAACTGGGAGGGTGTTGTAAACCGCTTTGCAAAAAACTTCAGAGTGGTTATTCCCATGCTGCCGATATACGAAATGCCTATTAAGGATGCGGGCCTTGAAGGGTTGCGCAATTTTCTGGAAGAATTTGTTGCGTTGAAAAAACTGGATAAGATGATTATCATGGGCAACAGCCTGGGGGGTCACATTGCGCTGGTTTATACCCTGAAGAATCCTGGAAAAGTTACCAAACTTATACTAACCGGTAGTTCCGGATTATTTGAGGATTCAATGGGTGGTTCCTACCCAAAACGCGGCAACTATGAATACATACGGGAGCGGGTGGCCTACACCTTTTACGATCCGGCCGTAGCCACCAAAGAACTGGTGGACGAGGTTTTCGAAACCACCAACAGCATTCCGAAATGTTTACGGATTGTGGCCATTGCAAAATCAGCCCAGCGCAATAACCTGGCAACTGAAATAACAAACATTCATACCCCCACGTTGTTAATATGGGGGCTCAACGACACCATTACCCCAGCCATGGTTGCCCATGAGTTTAACCGCCTCATTCCAAACTCAACCCTCCGGTTTATTGATAAATGTTGCCACGCGCCCATGATGGAACACCCGGAAAAATTTAACACACTGGTGGAAGACTTTTTGATGAATTAGCGTATTTATGTGAAACGATTTGCTTTGTGATAGCCGAAGATTTAATCAACCACATGATTCCTCCGCTCAAGGCGGATGACGATGCGCATAAAGCCATTGTGTGGATGGATGAATTCCGCTGCCACCACATGCCGGTAGTAAAAGACGGCCGGCTACTTGGTTTTATCTCCGAAGAAATCATCCTGGAAAGCAATAACATTGAACGCAAAGTTGGCGATTTTGACCTGGTTGGTTCAGCCTGCCACGTATCCCTTAATACCCATTTTTACGACATCTTAAAGACCGCATCCGAACACAAATTGCAAATGGTGGCTGTACTGGACGATGCCGGGCACTATGCTGGCGTAATTACCGTACAGGATACCCTCGCTTCATTTGCACAATCAGCTGCAGTTCAGATGCCGGGGGGTATTTTGGTGTTATACATGAACCACACCGATTACTCGATGGCCGAAATCAGCCGGCTTATCGAAGAGAATCGTGCAAAAATTCTTAGCAGTATCGTTAAAGAAGACCCTGCCGATCCCGGCAAAATCCGGCTTACGTTAAAACTGAATCAACTCGACCTTTCGCGAATAGTAGCTACCCTGGAACGTTTTGGTTATAAAGTAATCGGGCGTTATCAGGAATCGAAACCGGTTGGTTCCGAAAAAGAGCGCATCGATATGCTGCTGCGCTACCTTGACATCTGATTTATACAAGGTTTTAACTGTCGGTAAATCCTTGTACCTTTATTTCTATTTCACTCATCAACTGGCCAGCCCTAAACAAACCGCGTTGCCTATGAAAATTGGTGTCCACGGTAAGGAATTCAACCGCCAGTCTGTTCCATTTATACGCAGCATCTTCGGGTTACTGCAGAAACATAAAGTTGATTTATATGTTTCCGATAAATTTTCACAGCTTTTGTCTGCCGCAGCGTTCAGAAGTTTTAAATGGAAAACCTTTTCGCATGGCGCTAGCCTGAAAAAGCTGCATGCTTTTCTCAGCATTGGTGGCGATGGTACCCTGCTTGAAAGCGTAACGTATATCGGACCGTACGAAATCCCGATACTGGGAATTAACACTGGCCGGCTCGGCTTTTTGGCTACGATTAGCCAAACCGAAACAGAACATGCCCTGCTTAAAGTTTTTGATAGCGACTTTTCGCTGGATAAGCGAGCTATTTTAAAACTGGAATCGAATAAAAAAATTTTTGGCCGGTTAAACTTCGCCCTCAATGATTTTACGCTGATGAAAAAGGGGGCCTCCTCCATGATAACCGTTCATACATTTATTGATGGCGCCTTCTTAAACAGCTACTGGTCAGACGGCATTATTGTGGCAACCCCAACCGGTTCAACCGGTTACTCGCTTAGTTGTGGGGGGCCGCTGGTGTTTCCCCGTTCAGGGAATTTCGTTATTACCCCGGTCAGCCCGCATAACCTTACCGTGCGGCCAATTGTAGTGGCCGATACCTCTGCGATTACTTTTCAGGTAGAGGGGCGGATAAAGAAATTCCTGGTTACGTTGGACTCGCGCTATGCCGAGATTGATGACACGGTAAAGTTGAAGGTGGTAAAGGCTGATTTCAAGGCCAATCTCATTCAGCTAAAAGGGCAGCATTTTTTCAAAACCCTGCGCCAAAAGCTTAACTGGGGATTGGATATTAGGAATTGATTTTTTCTTAGATTTGTAGTTCACTGATTGCTAAAGACTTACTCGGTATGCGGAAACTGATTTACCTACTTGTTGCGTATCTATTCCTCTCGCTTGGATACGAGGAAGCCTATGGGCAGATGAACCGTAGAAACATAAAGAAAAACAACAAGCGAATTGCCAGTTTTCGGGGCAAAAAATCCCATTTCGGCAAAGACAAAGTATACAACGCGCTGGGTATCTCACTTAATGCCCTCAATTATTATGGCGATTTATCCCCCTCTCCAAAACGGGTAAGTACCGACCTGGGCTTTACAAGGCCTGCTATTGGTGTATCCTTTACCCATCGGTTTGGCCCGCGTTATCAATTACAGGCAGCTTTCACGTACGGTGGCATTCGCGGGGCTGATGTTGAATCGGCTGATCAGGGCGACACAGAAAACGGAGTATTCCGCTACAACCGCAACTTATCCTTCCGAAATCGAATTAAAGAATTATCCGTTGTCGCCCAGGTTGACCTTTGGGAGAATCAGGCCACCTACATCAGCCGGGTAAAATGGACACCGTATGTTTATGCGGGTATTGCCGTTTTCCACCACAACCCACAGGCGCAGGCTCCTGAATTTGATGCGGCCGGCAATCCAACTGGTAAAAAAGGCCAATGGGTTGACTTGCAGCCCCTTGGTACCGAGGGCCAGTTTGCCAACCTGAACCCCACCGATGTTAACTATGGCATAAAGCCATACAAAAGAATTCAGCCCTCCATACCATTTGGCGTTGGCGCTCGTTTCAGAATAAATGAAGTGATGGACTTAGCGGCTGAGTTTGGATTCCGGTACACGTTTACCGACTACCTCGATGATGTAAGCGGCAATTATGTCGACTTAGGAGTATTTGATAATACACTGGCACGGGCAATGTCGTACCGCAGCAACGAAGTAGCAACACCAAATTACACCTACACAGGGCGTGATGGACAAACCTACAACGTGTTAGCCGGTTATGGAACCGAACACCCCGATAACCTTCGCGGCAATAACAGCAACCGCGATGTGTATATGGTAACCACTGTTCGCCTGACATACATACTCGGGAAAACTTTCCACCGGGCTAAATTCAGATGATGCTAAAATTAGGTAAGCGCACACTCCCCGCTCTATTAGCCGTATTGTCAACATCGTTAATTGCCCAGCGCTCTGAGGTCGGATTTGGTATAGGCACATTTAATTACACAGGTGACCTGGTGCGAACTTTCTCTGTTTCGAACCTGGAACCGGCTGGCACCATTTTTTATCGCAACAACATCAGCAAGGTGGTTAGCCTGCGTTCAACCATTTCGTTTGGAAAACTCGGAGCAACAGAAGTGCCTCTTGATGCAGCTGCACGCATGCGTAACGCTTCTTTTGATATTTTTCTTTTTGAGGCCGCTCTCGGCTTTGAATACCATTTTCTCGACTGGCGCGATAGTAAACGGCCCATGCGTTATACCCCCTATCTTTTCGCTGGGTTTGGGTTGTTCGGAATTTCCGGTTACGACATTAAACCTGTGGAGTACAGCAATGTTCAGGGGGCAATACCTTTCGGAGGCGGCTTTAAATACATTGTTAACCCCAAGCACTACATTTCATTTGAGGTCGGTATCCGGAAAACTTTCTTCGATTACCTGGATAATATCAGCGGAGGAGATCAGACTCAGAAGAATTACCGATACGGAAATCCGAACGATAACGACAACTACTTTTTTGTTGGCATAACGGTAACACGCACATTTTACGACATCCCCTGCCCGACCAATCCTTATAAATAGTAAGGTTAAAAATGAATTGGTAAAATAAGCTAATTTTGCCCCCCTTGTGGCCTCTTTTAAAGAACATATTGACTTTACACGGCTACCCAGGCATATCGCCATCATCATGGATGGCAACGGCCGGTGGGCAAAAAAGAAAGGCGCCATGCGCATTTTCGGTCACCGAAATGCCGTGCAGGCCGTGCGCGAAGTAACCGAAGCCTGTGGCGAGTTGGGTATTAAATACCTGACCTTATATGCATTCTCGACCGAAAACTGGGGACGACCCAAAGAAGAGGTTGAAGGCCTGATGGAATTACTCGTGAATACCCTCAGGCAGGAAATCAGCACCCTGATGGAAAATCAGGTAAAACTATTAACCATTGGCGATACATCCCACCTTCCGGAAAACTGCCAGGAAAACCTGAAATGGGCTGTGAACATGACCAAAGAAAATAACGGACTGGTATTGATGCTGGCGCTCAGTTACAGCGGCCGTTGGGAAATTGCAGAGGCCGCAAAAGCAGCAGGAAGAGACATTGAAACCGGGAAACTGAAAGCCGAATCGATAACCGAAGTGGTTTTTGAACGCTACCTGACCACGGCCGGCATTCCCGACCCGGAATTGCTCATCCGTACCAGTGGTGAAATGCGCGTCAGCAATTTTCTGCTGTGGCAAATAGCCTATACGGAACTCTATATTACGCCTACGCTGTGGCCGGACTTTCGTAAAGAACACCTGTACGAAGCCATTTGGTCATACCAGCAGCGCGAACGCAGATTTGGTAAAACAAGCGAACAACTGAATCCGGTAAACTGAATGAGAATTGTATTGCTGATTTTGTGGCTGGTAACAATTGGATGGGAAGCGAGCGGTCAGTTCAGGCGCAGCCGCGAACGTTCATCGGCCGTTGATAACAACCTGAATTATACGAATCCTTCGGAATACACCATTGCCGGCATTGACGTTACCGGCCTTAAAATACTCGACCCCAACGCCATGGTTTCCCTTACCGGGTTGCGTGTTGGAGATAAAATTAAAATTCCCGGTGACGCCATTTCGGGCGCCATACGCAAACTCTGGAAACACGGGCTCATTGGCGATGCCACCATAGCCGTAAAGCAAATTGAAGGCGGCAATGTCTGGCTGACTGTACAACTAGCCGAACGGCCGCGGCTTACCAACTTTTATTTTACAGGCATCAACAAATCACAACAGTCTTCACTCAAAGAAGATCTGACACTTATCCGGGGAAAGATTGTTAACGATGCCATGATTCGGAACACCGAACTGGCGGTGCGAAAATTCTTCGTAAAAAAGGGCTACCTCAACACCGAGGTAAGGGTGGTTCAGGAACGCGATTCCCTGACCGATGGTATCCGGCTGCGAATTAGCATAAACACCGGTTCGAAAGTTAAAATCAACCGCATTCGTTTTATTGACAACGAGAAGTTTTCGGACAATACCCTGAAAGCAAAAATGAAATCAACCAGCGAGTACCCACGCATTGAATTGCATCGCACCGCCTTGCGAAAATTACTGGCTTTTAATACCTCCGATGTAAAAGCGTTTCTGGATACTTCGTACGCAGTAACCTGGAATGAAGTGCGCGAAGCCTTTAGCCAGAACATTCAACTTAATGTTTTCAAAGGCTCAAAGTTTGTTCAAAACGACTATGAAGATGATAAGCAGAAAATAATTGCCTTTTACAACTCCAAAGGATACCGCGATGCCGAAATCGTGGCCGACACGGTGTTTGCCAACGACAGGCGAACGATTAATATTGACCTGCGTGTAGAGGAAGGAAACAAGTATTATTTCCGCAACATCATCTGGACGGGCAATTACATCCACACCGATAAAACATTAAACGCCATTCTGGGCATTAAAAAAGGCGATGTGTACAACCGCGAACTCATCGATAAAAAACTCACCTTCAACCCCAAAGGAGCCGACATCAGCGGGCTTTATATGGACGATGGCTACCTGTTTTTCAGAATTAACCCGGTTGAATATGCGGTAGGCGGTGACTCCATTGATGTGGAGATGCGTATTTACGAAGGCGAACAGGCTACCATTAACGAAGTGCTGATTTCCGGCAACGAACGAACCAGCGACCACGTTATCAGACGTGAACTTTATACATTGCCGGGGCAGAAATTCAGACGCTCCGATATCATACGTACCCAACAGAAACTGGGCCAGCTTGGCTACTTCAATCCGCAGACTATCAATCCCAACCTGACACCCAACCCCGCAACGGGTACGGTTGATGTGGAGTGGCAGGTGGAGGAACAATCCAATGATCAAATTGAACTCTCCGGAGGCTGGGGCGGAGCCTTTGGTTTCATCGGTACGGTGGGATTAACGTTCAACAATTTCTCGGCCCGCAACATTACCAACCCCAGTAAGTGGAGGCCGCTTCCGGTGGGCGATGGCCAGCGGTTATCCCTTCGGATACAGGCAAACGGAAGAAATTTTCAAAACTACAGCGTCTCATTTAGTGAGCCCTGGCTTGGCGGCCGTAAGCCGCAATCATTTTCCATCAGCGCCAATAAATCATTATCAAGGCAGTTTTATAATCGTGCCGACAGCAGTGGCGTGATTCGTGAAATCGAAACCAAAATTGGCGTTAGCAATATTTCAGTCGGGTTGGGCCGCGTATTAAACTGGCCCGATAATTATTTTACGCTGGCCAACTCGTTGTCCTTCACCATCTATGATCTTCGTAATGCGCCCAACTTTATTCCCGGTTGCGTAAACTGTACATCTAACTCCATTACCCTCAACACCACCATTGCGCGCAACAGCATTGATAACCCGATGTATCCTTCGCAAGGGTCTACCATTTCGTTAAGTGGCACATTTACACCTCCCTTTTCGTCCTGGCGCAACATTAACTACGAAACAGCCACCAGTGAAGAAATTTATAAGTGGGTAGAGTATTACAAAATCATGTTCGATGCGAAGTATTACATACCCCTCGACCGGAAGAATAAACTTGTATTTGAAGCCAAAGCGCATTTCGGATTTATCGGACGCTACACCTCAAAACTTGATTACACCCCCTTTGAACGATTCTACCTGGGTGGTGCCGGGCTTGCCGGTGGTTTTGGATCCTTTGTGTTGGGTCAGGATGTTATCGGGTTACGCGGTTATGATGATAACCAGATTACACCACCGTATACTTCCTTGGACAATTCCGTCAGGGGTGGCATTGTCTATACCAAAATGGGCATGGAGTTGCGCTATCCCATTACCACCAGTAACGCAGCCACCATTTACGGATTTTTATTTGCTGAGGCCGGAAATAACTGGAACAATTACCAGGATTTTAATCCCTACTCTTTATACAAAGCAGCCGGATTTGGCGTTCGTATTTTTATGCCGGCTTTCGGGCTAATCGGTTTAAACTGGGGCTTGCCGTTTGATCCCTTCCCGCTTGGTTCGGATAACCCCGTGGGCGGCTCCAAGTTTCAGTTTACCATTGGCCAGCAAATCCGTTAAAAACATGCGGTTTTACCTTATTCCGATATTTTTTGTCATTTTCGGCCTGAATTTTGTCCAGGCTCAACGGTTCGGTTACATCGATACGGATTTTATCCTGAATAAGATGCCCGAATACAAAAAAGCCCAGGATGAAATAAACCGGCTTTCGGAATTGTGGGAAAAAGAAATTCAAACGATGATGAAAAACATTGAGGGGCTTTACAGTGCATTGCAGGCCGAACAGGTTTTGCTGACTGATGCCATGCGCAAGGAACGACTTGATTTCATCCATAAGAAAGAGGCCGATTTGAAGGAATACCAAAAAAAGGTTTTCGGATTTGGCGGCTTGTACTTTTTAAAAAAACAGGAATTAATAAAGCCCATTCAGGACAAAGTGTGGGATGCCGTGGATAAAGTTGCCAAGAAAAACAACCTCGCCATTGTTTTTGATAAATCGGGCGAACTGGTGATGATTTATACCGATCCCCGCTATGATTATACTGACTTTGTACTGGATGAATTGGGTTTAGGCGATGCCAATGATAAAATAAAAAACTAACTATTGATTTAACTTTACTGTGATGAGAACACTTGTCTATTTACTTGCTTTCGGATTCGCCACGCAAATCGCGCAAGCACAAACGCACAAAATCGGCTATGCTGATGTGGAGTATATTTTCAGCCAAATGCCGGAAGCAAAACAAATTGAATCAGAACTTCAGTCCTTACAAACTCAACTGAAAAATCAGATCGACACCAAAGTAGCTGAGTTTCAGAAAAAGTTAGCCGAATACCAGCAGTATGGATCTACCGTTCCGGATGCCGTTCGCCAGAATACCGAGCGTGAACTGCAGCAAATGCAAGCCAACATTGAAAAGTTGCAGCAGGATTCACAGGCCAATTTTCAAAAGAAGCAAAGCCAACTGATGGAACCTGTTTATACGAAAGTGGGCAAGGCTATTGAAGAAACGGCAAAAGAACACGGGTACTCACTCATTATCAATAACCAGATTAGCGGCCTGGATGTAGTACTCTATGCCGATGAAAAAATTGACATCTCTGACCTGGTGCTTAAAAAAATGGGGATCACCCCGAAACCACAGGCTAACAAATAACTTCTGCTGTTTTGAAGGATGAAAAGGCCCTGCTGTTGGCGGGGCTTTTATTTTACAACGAAGGGGCATTGGCCGCTGCGCTTACCACATCGTCAAACTCTATCCCGGCCATTTTTATTGAGTATAGTAACAAGCGCACTTCTTTAACGTGAACCCGTCCATCTACCTCCGACATCTTGTAAAGAAGAACAAAGGCTTTAAGCTTTTCATCGTCCGAACAATTATTTAACCGCTCGATACCTGTTTGGTAAATATCCCGCTCTTTACGTGTTTTTATGTCATGCTCAAACTTTGCAAAAATCTCATCCGATATCCCCTCACGTTTTTTTATATGCTGTAATGCCGTGCGCTCGTTATCATCAATAACACCATCGGCACTTACCAGCAAGTGCACCAGGTATAACAAACCAAACTGATAGTCGTTGCTCATTGGATAATACTTGGTTTTTTAAAGATAAGGCAATTTTGCGTGAAAGCCGCAAATTCAGTTTAGTAACTGAAAAGCCATAAGGGCCGAAACATAGGCAAGCGCGCTCATGTAAACCAACTGGATTAGCGGCCACCTCCAGCTTTTGGTTTCGCGATACACCACGGCCAGGGTACTCATGCATTGCATAGCAAATGTATAGAACAACAACAACGATAACCCCACCGCAAATGTAAACCGCGGGCCACCGGTGTCGGGGTTTACTTCATCCTGCATACGGCTTTTAATAGATGACTGGTCCTCGGTGCTGCCTATGCTGTAAATGGTGGCCATGGTACCTACAAATACTTCGCGGGCGGCAAAGCTGGTAAGCAACGCGATGCCGATTTTCCAATCGTACCCCAACGGCCTGATAACCGGTTCCATGGCTTTACCGATAATCCCTGCGTAGGAATGCTCCAGTTTGTACGCAGCAATACGATCTTCCAACCCTTGTTCGGTTAGCCGTAAGTTCGCGGCATCCTGTAAAACATATTCACGCGCATTTTCCAGTTTATCGCCAGGGCCATAGCTGGCCAGCACCCAAAGAATAATGGATATGGCCATGATGATTTTGCCTGCCTCCCATACAAACGCCTTGGTTTTATCCACAAGGGTGTACCCCACGTTCGACCACTTGGGCACCCGGTATGTTGGCAATTCCATCAGCAGGAAACTGCGCTCCTTTACTTTTATCAGTTTGCTGATTGCCCAGGCTGAAAGTAAGGCGGCTGCAAACCCCAGCAGGTATAAACCCATTAACATCAGCCCCTGCAAGTTGAAGAACCCGAAAAGGGTTTTCTGCGGAACGATTAACGCAATTAAAATCGTGAACACCGGAATGCGGGCCGAGCAGCTCATCAGCGGAGTTACCAGGATAGTAATGATCCGCTCCTTCCAGTTGTCGATCATACGGGTAGAAAGGATGGCCGGAATAGCGCAGGCCACACCCGACATGAGCGGCACCACGCTTCTTCCATTCAGGCCGAACCTGCGCATCACTTTGTCCATCATAAACACCACGCGTGCCATGTAACCACTCTCTTCGAGTATGGAAATAAAGGCAAATAAAATGGCAATCTGCGGCACAAAAATCACAATGCCCCCAATGCCCGGGATAACGCCCTCCGTAAGCAGGTGGGTTGCCGGGCCATCCGGTAAATGGTCTTCCAGGGAGTTGCTCAGTGAAGCAAACCAGCCGTCAATCAAATCCATGGGGATAGTTGCCCATGAAAAAATGGATTGAAAAATCAGGAAGAGCACCGCCATGAAAATGAGTATGCCCCAGTATTTATGAGTTAAAATTTTATCCAGTCGGTATGAATATTTTTTCCATCCTTCATCAGCCGGCTTCAGGGTAACTTCTTCCAGCAAATGCTGAATAAAACTATACCGGGTAATTGTTTCAGCTCCGTGAAATTTACCGGGGAAAATATGATGCCGCTGCCGCACTTCCTCAACAACGTGGCGGTCATGAGCTGAAAGAAACTGCAGGCCATGCGGTTGTTCTAAAAACTGGTAGGCTTCATAGTCATTATCTACACCAAGTTTTTCCCTGAGCTCATTTACCGCGGGTCGGGCTTCATCGTATATCCTGAACACCGGTTGGTCAGCGGGGTTGAGTTTTCGTAGTAACGTTTGCTTTAACTCATCTACACCACTGCCTGTCCGGGCGTTGATGGGCACTACCGGAATATCCAATCGCTTACCCAGCAACTGGATGTCGTAACTAACGCCTGCGCGTGCGGCAAGGTCCATCATGTTCAATGCAAGTACGGTGGGCAGGCCCACATCCATAATCTGCGTTAGCAGCAGCAGTCCGCGTTTCAGGTTGGTGGCATCGGCAATAACCACCACCACATCGGGGCACTCGGGCGAGCGGTGGTTGAGCAATACTTCCGAAACAATGCGCTCATCTAAACTACGCGGGTACAAACTGTAAATGCCAGGCAAATCAACTATTTCGGCAGTAGTTCCATCAGGCATCCGGCAGGTACCGGTATGTTTCTCAACCGTTACACCCGGAAAATTTGCCGTATGCTGATTGAGACCCGTAAGGTGATTGAACAACGATGACTTACCCGAATTGGGATTACCCGCCAGCGCAACAATTAGCCTCCTTGTCATCAGTTGATAATTAACACCGTGGAGGCCTCCTCCAGCCGCAGCGAAAGTTCGTAGCCGGCAACCGTAATGCACACCGGGTCGCCCAGGGGGGCGGTAAAATTAAACCGAACCGTTGCCCCGGGCAGGCAACCCATTTCCATGAGTTTTACTGACAGGTATTCGTCTAAAAACCCGGAAATTATGGCCATTTCGCCAGTTTTCATTGTGGCAATGGTGCGGCTCACGCTTATTTAGATTTATTTTAAACAAGGCAAATATAGAGGGCCGGCCTTTGCCGTGCAATGATGGGCATCAGTTGTTAGCTTTGATAATTATGAAAGAGAAAAAACCGGTTAAAGGAAAAAAGAAGATAGCAACGAAAGAGAAAACAAAACTGCCTGAGCGTACACCCGAAACCGATGGTTACACCGGGTACGGCATTTTACCCGACCGCGACCTGAAGAAGAATTTGGGGTGCGGGTAAGGTTACAAGTTAGCTAACGATGATAGAGGCTATGCTTTCAGAAATGACTACGACTGGAATTGAGCACTATATCCTCGGCAGATATGCATTTCACGCTGGTTACTTTAACACCGTTGGCATTAATGCCCACAGAGCATTTGAATTTATTCTAAAGATTAGTATCGTCAAATCAACTAAGGATCCAAATATGAAAAAATACGGACATAACCTTTCGAATATCTACAATAAACATTGCTCTGAAAGAAAACTTGATCCCAAAATTAGACGAAAATTTATTGAAGCTCTTCAAACCTTTGAGGAGATGAGGTATCCGGACAGTTTAAATGGGCAAGCTGTCCAAATTAAGTTAGTTAGTAAAGAAAAATCGGGTACCTTGATAAGGTTTGGTAAAGCACCTTTAATAAATGTTTGTTTCAATCTCCACGAATATGATTTGGTATTTCGTGAGATTTTGGAGCAATGTTCAATAAATACAGAGTTGGTGAAAACGATCGCAAAAGGATCATCAAAAGATGCATTATTTAATCAAAATGAATCGTTTACTCAAGACTTTTAAACTAGTATATTTTTACAGCCAAAATAAAATCTGTCAGTCATTTCAGCTGATGTCCAGCCAAAAAAGAAAAAATAGCACACAACATATGGTTGCCCAAAAATCTGCTGCTTCGGTATTGGCCGCAGCCAAACCCTTCTTAAAATGGGCTGAGGGCAAGGGGCAGCTTATCGAAAAATTTCAGCAGTTCAATCCAAGCCTTTAACAAAAATAGGCCTATCTGAGGCCAAAATTGTGTTTTTACAAAGGTTAAATAAGACTTTTATTATTTAACTTTATAGTACTTAAACTTAAATAATATAAATTTTACTTAAGTTTCTACATGAAGGTAATAGACCATTATAAATCCGGCTTTTTTCGGGAAGTAATTGATTATAAGTCATTTATTCCTGAACTAATCAATACAACGTGGTCATGGACAGACCATGAACTCACCCGGCTGGCGGAGAAATCAGCTATTGCAATTGGTCAACTGGATGCCTACTCACACCAAATACCCAATATTGACCATTTTATCAGGATGTACGTTGCCAAAGAGGCTACAGTATCCAGCCGAATAGAGGGAACACAAACCAATATGGAGGAAGCCATGTTGAACGAAACGGATATTCACCCCGAAAGACGCGATGACTGGAAAGAAGTAAACAACTACATTCATGCACTTAATGACGCCATAGCATCGCTGCCCGCTTTGCCCATCTCTTCCCGCTTGCTTAAGCAGGCACATGCCACATTGCTAAGTGGCGTACGGGGCAGGCATAAACTGCCAGGTGAATTTCGCAGGAGCCAAAACTGGATAGGCGGATCTTCCATCAGGACCGCAGTGTTTATACCGCCACCTCACGAAGAGGTTGAAGCCCTTATGGGTGACCTGGAAAATTTTTTGCATAACGAAGAGAACGGTTTGACCAGCCTGATGCAAATCGCTGTTGCTCATTACCAGTTCGAAACCATTCACCCCTTTCTGGATGGCAACGGTCGAATCGGCCGGCTAATGATAACTTTATTTATGGTGGACAAAGGAATTTTACAAAAACCCGTTCTTTACCTCTCTGATTTCTTCGAAAAAAACAAAACATTTTACTACGACTATTTAACGCGAGTGCGTACACACAACGATCTGCTGGGGTGGGTAAAATTTTTTCTTAAAGGTGTATTGGAGACGTCATCAAGTGCTTCGCAGGCGTTAAAAGATCTCCTCGCGCTGAAAAAAGATTGTGAAGAAAAAAGAATTTATCAACTGGGAAAGAAAATCAATTCCGCAAAAGTACTCTTGGATTATTTGTATCAGCGGCCTATTGTTGATGCAGAAGAAGTTTCACGTGTTACCCGATTATCGTTGGTTTCAGCATACAAATTATTAGATGATTTTATGCGTCTGCGTATTTTAAATGAAATGACGGGTGCTAAGCGCAACCGCTTGTTTGCCTTTGAGGAATATTTTACCATCTTCAAACGTTAAGGTTCATACCTTCGCACCAAATAATGGCTCCCTCAAAAGAAAGTAAAATCATTATCAATGAATTGGCAGGGCAAAAGCCTACTCTTCCGGATAAGGCCGCAGCCAAACCCTTCTTAAAATGGGCCGGGGGCAAGGGGCAGCTTATCGAAAAATTTCAACAGTTCTACCCCAAACAACTCCGGCAACAAAAACTGAAAACCTTTTACGAGCCCTTTCTGGGCAGCGGTGCGGTTTTCTTCAACATCGCCCAGCAGTACGGCATTGACAGCGCCTACCTGTATGACATCAACGAAGAACTTATTCTGACCTACCGCGTCATCCAGCAGGATGTTGCCAGGCTGCTTGACTTTTTATACCGCTACCAGAAAAATTACCTGAAACTGGATAAAAAGCAACGCACTGCGTTTTACTACGACCAGCGCACGAACTACAACCTGCAGCGGTTCAACATTGATTACGACACCTATTCCGAACAATGGTTTCCACGGGCGGCTCAGTTAATCTTTCTCAACCGCACCTGCTATAACGGCCTGTACCGGGTAAACTCAAAAGGCGAATTCAATTCACCGGCCGGTGATTACGTGAACCCCACTATTTGCGATGAACAAAACCTGGTGGCCGTACACCGCGTGCTGCAACTTGCCGAGATAAAACGGGCCGACTTCCGGCAGGTGATTTCCGATTTAAAGGCCCAATCGTTCGTTTACTTCGATCCGCCCTACCGGCCCCTCAGCAAAACAGCAAACTTTACTTCCTACAGCCGGCAGACTTTTGCCGATACTGAGCAGGTACAACTTGCCCGGCTTTTTAAGCAGTTGGATAGGAAGGGAGCTAAGGTGATGCTCAGCAATTCGGACCCAAAAAACCATGATCGGAAAGACACGTTTTTTGATGACCTGTACCGGGGTTTTCATATTGCCCGGGTTCCCGCCAAACGCCTGATCAACTCCAACCCGAAAAAGCGTGGGGCAATTAATGAAATCATCGTTACCAACTATGCGGTAGGCTAGATGGAAAAGGGAACAAAAAGCAACATTACCGGAAACCAGCTTGAAGTGGCCGTAAAAACCGTGTTAACCGGAAAAGGATTTCAATTGGTTAATTACCGGCTGTGGGAAAAACAAAAAGAAAAATTTGGTGAAGAATTGTTGCTTGAAAACGTACCCTTTACCACAATTTACGGGCACCGCGGAAACACCGAGTTTTTGCTTCTCTCCAAAAAATATCAGTTGCAAATGCGCATCGAATGCAAGTGGCAGCAGGTGGCCGGCTCGGTAGATGAAAAACTGCCGTACCTGTACCTGAATGCCATCGAGGCCATGCCCGAAACGTCTATTCTGATTTTGATTGATGGAGCCGGCTGGAAAGCCGGTGCCCTTAACTGGTTGAAAGGTGCGGTCAGTCAACGGAAATACACCACCGAGAAGAACGGTAACAAAGAAATCCGGGTCTTCAGTCTGGTTGAGTTTTTTACCTGGGCCAATCAAACCTTTACCAGGTAAGTGATTTCATGCATTATTTTCTTCATCAAATCCCTTCGGCCACAAATACACGTCTTACCCGATCGCTGGTGCTGGTTAGTATTTCGTATGGAATGGTTCCAATCCGTTCGGCCACTTCGGTAACAGGCAGCCCGTTACCAAAAATTATCACATTGTCGCCTTCGCGGGCGTTAATACCGGTAACATCAATCATGGTCATGTCCATGCACACGTTGCCCACCACGGGTGCACGCTTTCCGTTTACCAGAACAATGCCCTTTCCATTGCCAAATGCGCGGCTGTATCCATCAGCATAACCAATGGCAATGGTGGCAATAGTTCTCTCTTTGTCAGAAATCCCTTTGCGGGAATAGCCCACACTTTCGCCAGCTTTGATGTTGCGGATTTGCGAAATGGTTGTTTTAAGGGTTACGGCCTGCTTCAGGTTGCTTTCTGCTGCAACAGGTTCCACGCCATACAGCCCAATGCCAAGCCGCACCATATCGAAATGGTATTGCGGAAAGCGCAGTATGCCGGCTGTATTTACCAGGTGTAGCAGGGGTTTCTGTTTTATTACTTGCTCAAGTTTTGTGCTCATTGCCTGAAACCGCCCGGCCTGTAATGCAGTGAATGAATCAAACTGCTCATCGTCTGCACCTGACAAATGGCTGAACACCGATGCGATGTTAAGGTTATCGTGCTTGGCTAATATGGCCAGCAGTTCCGGCAGATTGTCTTCATCAAAGCCGAGACGGTGCATGCCTGTATTCAGTTTGATGTGAATCGTCATTGGCCGGCCGTTCAAAAAACGGATTAGTTCTTTCAGAACCGGCAACCCATAAATGGAAGGCTCCAGCTTATGGTTCATTAAACTCTCAAAACTTTCCGGTGACGGGTTCATCACCATAATCGGAATAACAATGTTGTTCTGGCGAAGGTCAGCGCCTTCGTCTGCATAGGCAACACCCAGGTAATGCACACGATGGTATTGCAACAAACCGGCCAGTTGTACACTGCCGCTGCCATACGCCAGGGCTTTCACCATTACCATGAGTTTTGTTTCGGCCTTCAATTTCGATTTGAAAAAGTTAAGGTTGTGTACCACTGCACCCAAATCAATTTCCAATACGGTTCCATGAACCTTGCGCTGCAGCAAGGCGGCAATCTTTTCGAACTGGAATGGGCGCGAACCTTTTACAAGAACTACTTCGTCCGAAAACGGAATGGTTGAAAACCGGCTTATGAATTCTTCAGTGGATGAATAAAAAACAGAGGGAATCGTAAAATACTTTTGGTGAGCGCTCAACCCGCTGCCAATTCCAATAAGCCGTTGCACTCCGCTGGCAGCAACTTTACCGGCAATGGTCTGTGCCAGCTTTTCTTCATTAAGTCCTGATTGCAGAATATCGGAAAGGATAACCGTTCGTTTGCTGCGTTGCCTCTGGTGCGCCAGAAAATCCAGGCTTATTTGCAGGCCGGCCAAATCGTTATTATAAGCATCATTAATAATCAGGCAGTTGTTAATGCCTTCTTTTACTTCCAACCGCATGGGCACTGACCGCAGCAGCAGGAGCCGCTTCTGAATCTGCTTAAGTTCATACCCCAGCAGCAGCAGCAACGCAACCCCGTGCATGGCATTTTCAATACCGGCTTCATCGGTAAATGGAAGCTGAATAGTGTGCCACCGGGCTTTCCATAAAACGGAAAGCCCACCAGCCTCCTTTCGCACCGGGATGTCCGCCTCCGCTGAAGTTCCCCAACTGAAGGCGGGGATATTATCTTGCTTTATCTGCTGGTGAAGCTCGGCATAATCGGTGGAGTAGATAAGTTTTTTAACGTGCCTGAATAATTTCAGTTTTTCATTAATCTTTTGCTGCCGGTTTTCGAAAAATTCATCGTGTGCCGAACCAATGGTTGTAAAAATCCCATAGGTGGGTTTTATTATGGCCTCCAGGTGTTCCATTTCACCTGGCTTGCTGATGCCGGCCTCAAAAATGCCAAGCTGGTGATGGGGCTCAATCTGCCATACCGAAAGCGGCACCCCGATTTGTGAATTATAGCTGCCCGGATTTTTAACAATGGTGTAGTCGGGGGCAAGCAACTGGTACAGCCATTCTTTTACGATGGTCTTCCCGTTGCTGCCGGTAATGCCAATAACCGGCAACGAAAACTGCTGCCGGTGATGGGCCGCTATTTGCTGAAGCGCCCGCACCGCAGAGGTAACCCTCAGCACATTGGCTGACGGATAGTTTTTCCAATCGAAATTATGCTCCACAACAAATTGCCGGATGCCCGCTTCATATACTGATCGCACAAATGCATGGCCATCGTGCCGCTCACCACTTACGGCAAAGAAAACCGATCCTTCGGCTACTACGGCTTTGCGGCTATCGGTAATAAGCGTAGTTAGCGCCTGGTCACGATGAAGCGAAACGAGGGTTCCTCCGGTTATTAACGGCAGGTCTGAAAATTTCATAGCTAAAACAAACGGGCTCCGTTGGGTACGGGCCGCTCAAGGGTTGATAATACAACTCGGTTTTGTTCATCGGGGAAGCCCGTAACCAGCACTTCCGACATGAAATCGGCAATTTGCCGTGGCGGAAAGTTAACTACGCAGATTACACGTTTGCCCACCAGTTCTTCGGGAGTATAAAGTGCGGTAAGTTGGGCGCTGGATTTTTTAATGCCCAGTTCGCCCAAATCAACCCATAGTTTAATGGCCGGCTTATGGGCCCGTGGAAAAGGTTCAGCACGAACTACCGTACCGGCACGCATATCCACTTTCAAAAAATCTTCCCAGGAAATGGTCATAAAGCCAAAAATAGAGCTAAAAATCGCCTTTTTGTCTATTGTCACCGGTAATTCGTCTAATTCCGGACGGCAACTCCAAACTAAATTTTTACCTTTCCTGTAACAGAAGTCAAAAATTCTGCGTTTACACTTCACCAACCGATGAAAAACCTGTTCCCACGCACCCTTGTATTTGGTGCCTTCCTCATGTGTATGGGGTGGGCAAGCAAGGCAGTGGCGCAGGAGGAACTTGGTCCGCTGCGGAATGACCGCACCGAACAACTGGAGACCACCGAAGCGGAGAGCAGCAAAGCCAATTATAATAAACCCTCTTTCAGCAACCGCGAGGTTGTGCGCGATTCGGTAACCATAAAGCCTTCTGCTTCCCGTAAATCTGATACCAAGAACGAAAATCCGCAAGACGACATCCTGTCGTTTAATTTTCTTTACTACATCATCCAGCGGTTTAAACTATCGGATATTGTAGATTAAATTTTCATAAGCTCCCTGCTTTACATAACAATGTTTTAAATTTGCAACATTGTTGCATTACGTGAAACTCACTTACGTCATTTTGCTTTTGTTGTTCTATGCCGGTGCAAAAGGCCAGCCGTGTACTTACAAACTATCGGGTACAGTAACTACCGAAACGTCAGAAATACTGGCCGGAGCAACGGTTGAATTAATTACCAGTGGCATAACGGTTACCGATGATCAGGGTCGGTTTCAGTTCGATAAGCTTTGTAAAGGAAAGTATTCAATCCGCATCCGGTTTGTAGGTTTTAATCCATTCGAGGCATCATTTACAATCCCCGAAACCAGCACCCTGAAAGTTGTATTGGTTATACAAAAAACAATGCTTGAGGTGGTTGAAGTACACGATCACTTTGAGCATGTGACCAGAACAAACAACCAGGCAACACTTACCGGAAATGCGTTGGACCAAACACGCGGACAATCCTTGGGAGAGGCCTTGAAAAAAATTTCCGGTGTATCCAGTATTCAAACGGGACCCTCCATTTTTAAACCGGTTATTCACGGGCTGCACAGCCAGCGCATCCTTATGTTAAATAACGGCATCCGGCAGGAAGGACAGCAATGGGGCGCTGAACATGCTCCGGAGATTGATCCATTCATCGCTTCCAATATCATTATCATCAAAGATGCTTCGGCCATAAAGTATGGAACCGATGCCTTGGGTGGTGTTGTTGTCGTTAATCCGGCTGATTTACCGGAACAAAAAGGAATTGGCGGTGAAATAAATCTGGTAGCGCAAACAAATGGACGGGCAGGTACTATCTCAGGCATGGTGGAAGGCGGCAGCGAAAAAGTTAAGGGCTTCGGCTGGCGGGTACAGGGTACAGGAAGAAAATCAGGTGACAGCCATACACCAGCCTATAACCTGAGCAATACCGGCTTTACCGAATTCAACTTTTCGCTCGCGGCCGGTATCCATAAGGAAGCAAAAGGTATTGATGTATTCTTCAGCCGGTTTCAAACGGAACTTGGCATTCTGAAAGGAAGCTCTATCAGCAGCACCGAAGATTTACGCAATGCTATGAAGCGGGAGCCTCCGCAATTTACGCAACCGTTTGCCTACACCATTGAAAATCCACGTCAGGTGGTTGCTCATAATTTGTTAAAAGTAAAGGGTCATCTCCATTCTGGGTATGGCGATTTCAAATTTCAATACGGCTTTCAGTACAACACCCGGCAGGAATTTGATATCCGCAGAGCATCATTGAATAACGCGCCTGCCATTGATCTCGATCTGTTCACGAATACGCTGGATATGGAATGGCAGCAACACGCTTCAAAAAAATTCTTATCAAATGCCGGCATTAATGCCATGATGCAGGTAAACAACAATGTGCCGGGCACACAGCGCATCCCGTTTATACCTGACTTCACCAGTCTGACGGGTGGAGTGTTTTACGTTGGTAAATTAACCCTTCAAACCTGGTTGGTTGATTTTGGCGCCCGTTATGATTACCGGCATTACGATGTGGCCGGTTTTGATTTTGCCAACCGGAGTTATACCGATTCCTATTCCTTCGGCAATGCCAGTTTTTCGTTTGGTGCTTCGCGCACCTTAGGCAACCGTGGTGTATTTACCACCAACCTGGCCAGTTCGTGGCGCCCACCCCACGTATCGGAATTATACAGCTTTGGTGTACACCAAAGTGCAGCCGCCATTGAATACGGCCTGCTGCTTGACCTGGCTACCGGAGAAGTGCTTGATTTTAACTCGGTGGACTTCCAAAACGAAAAAGCACTGAAATGGGTGAACACCTGGCGCATTTCTAAAAATTGGTTTACTGCTGAAATTACCGGTCATGCAAACTATATTTTTAACTACATCTACCTGAAGCCCTATGGCGTTACCCAAACGGTACGGGGTGTTTACCCTTTCTTCCATTACACACAAACCGATGCCACTTTTTTAGGAGCTGATCTGTTTGGAAAACTAACTCCCACTACAAAGTTTTCAGTATCCGGTAAGGTTTCGCTACTACGGGCAGCCGATCGCACAAATAACGATTACCTGATTTATGTTCCGACCAACCGTTATGAACTAGGTGCTGAATGGCGAAAAGAAATGCAGACAGCCGGCCAAACTTTTTCAATTGAAGCCTGGGGTACCTTTGTTGATGAACAGCGCAGGGCCCCGCGTGTAGTGAGCGTTGATGAAATACTGGATGCCTATGCACAACAGGAAGATCCGTTTGAAAATGATAATCGGAATTTTGACTTTGTCGCAGCTCCACCGGCCTATTTTCTGCTGAACCTGCAGGCCGGTTTTTCACATAAACTGGGCAACTCAAAACTGGATGTGCGCCTTCGGGCCACGAACCTGCTAAACAATGCCTACCGCGAATACACCAACCGCATGCGTTACTATGCCGATGAGGTAGGACGCAATATTGCTTTATCGCTCAAATTAAGTTTTTGAGATTCACAAAAATCTGATTATTATTGCAACAATGTTGCATTAACTATTTGATGTATGAATTCAGCCAAACACCTGCTTCTCTTCCTGTCGGTTGCCGGCAGTCTCATTCTTTCGGGTTGCGATGATGACCCTGCAAGGGAAGATGTTCCCGAACTGATTACCCAGGTTAAACTTACTTTTACACCCATTGCAGGTGGTAGTGCCGTAGTGGTTACTGCAACCGATCCGGATGGCAACGGCCCTCAGGATTTGGTGGCTGACGGACCCATCGAGCTCATGCAGTCAACAACCTACGATCTTTCCATCGAGTTGTTTAACGGATTACTTGACCCGACTGATGACGGGTATAACCTGACTGCTGAAATTGAAGAAGAGGCCGATGAACACCAGTTTTTCTTCAGGTTTTCCACAGGCGTTTTTTCCACACCTACCGGATCAGGAAATATTAAGGACAATCCCTCCACTCCGGTTGACGACATCAACTATTTGGACGAAGATACCAATGGCAGGCCCCTTGGATTATTAACCCGCTGGACGACCGACAACGTAGAGGTATCCGATAAGTCATTCCGCATTGTATTGAAGCACCAGCCTGGAATTAAATCCGGCACATCCACTTCGTTAGATGGTGAAACGGATGTTGACATTACGTTTGTGCTGACTGTTTATTTGTCGTAGGCCAGGTTACTACACAAGGGGGTAACCGTAAAATTCAGCAATGATGAAGGAGCGAAACTCCGTCATAACTCACCTGGCATGCGCAATAAATTGTTCCAGGTCTTTCAGTTTTAGTATGCCTTCGTAATATGCCTTGCCGAAGATTACGGCAAAAATGCCCATGTCATTAAGCCGCTTAATGTCGTCAATGCCGCGCACACCACCGCTGGCCAGCACACAAATTTCCGGGAAGCGTTCGCGGATTTCCTGGTAGAATCCAAATGCAGGACCTTCCAGTACGCCATCGCGCGACACATCGGTTGACTTAACATACTTCAGGCCTCGCGAATAAAAATAGTCGAGGTGTTCAAACAAAGTCAGCTCCGATTTCTTCTGCCAGCCTCTGAACAACAGTTTTTTGGTGGTGATATCCGTAACATCTGCACCGAGCGTGATCTTCTCGCGGCCATACGACATTATCCAGGAAGCAAATAACTCAGGGTTAGCTATAGCGATACTGGAAGCCGTAATATAGTCCGCACCGGCTTCGTAGGCCTTGCTGATATCCCCATCGGTTGAAATGCCTCCGGTAAAATCAATTTTCAAATCGGTATAACCGGCAATTTGTTCTACAATGTGATAGTTTACGGGTGCGCCCCGCTCCGCACCATCCAGGTCAACCAGATGAACTACTTCAATGCCATGATCTTCAAAACGCTTGGCCAGGTCAAGCGGATTTTCGCCATAGGCTTTCTCGCTGGCCGGATCGCCCTTGCGCATTTTAACAACCTGGCCCTTACGGATGGCAATGGATGGAATTACCTGAATCATTCTTAACAAAACCGGATGGCCAAGTTACAATTTCGAATTGAAAGAACCCCGAAGATGTGGCAATGATTTTGCGTAAAGATTTAATTAATTTTAGAGCATATGAAGGCGTGTTGTTCAATCGTGTTCGGAATGTTTATTGCATTTGGCATTTACGCACAAGCTAAAGTGCGCAAACTACCGATGACCATTAACCACCCGTCAATAAATGTTTCGGCCCCGTTTATCAGTGCCGATGGAAGCACGCTTATTTACATGTCTGACTATGCAGAGGGAAACCAACTAACCATTTTCTACACCCAACGCCAGGGTGGCGATTGGAAGGAGCCGGTGGCCATGCCCAGGCACATCAATAACCCGCTGAATTATAAAAGGGGTTATGCCCTTAGTGCTGATGGTAAAACCATCTACATTACGTCTATTAAATCGGGCGGGGTTGGGGGGTACGACATCTGGCAAGGCAACCTCAAGGCCAACTCGTGGGGTGAACTTGAAAATATGTTTCTGCCCGTCAACACCAAAAGCCATGAAGGCTGCCCTTCGCTTACACCCGATGGAAATACGATTTATTTTATGCGCTGCGAAAAAATGGACGCCAATAAAGCCGAAAACTGCAAGCTGTTTTTCTCAAAGAAAGGAGCAGGAGGCCGTTGGGCAGAGCCTGTTGAATTACCTGCTCACATCAATACCGGCAACTCGCAAACTCCGCGCATTATGGCCGATGCCGAAACGTTGATTTTTTCTTCCGATAAATTATCGCCTACTAAGGGCGGTATGGATTTATTCGTGACTAAACTGAAAGACGGCAATTGGTCGGCCCCCGTACCGCTTGATTTTGTAAACACCGAAAAGGATGATCAGTTTGTCAGTGTCGCTTCGAATGGCCGGTATTTGCTACGCGACAGCCCCGGAAAATCGAAAAGTGAATTAGTGGAGTACCTGTTCCCGGATGAACTCAGGCCCCGCGGTGTAATGAAACTGGAAGGAACCGTAACTGAAATTTCAGGCACTATGGTGCCGGCTTACGTTTCTGTAACCGACATAAAAACCAATAACCGGTTTTACAGCGGAAGACCTGATGCTAAAGATGGCAGTTATTTTGTGTACCTGAAGGAAGGCTCCGTATATGAGTTATCCATCGATCCGGAAAGTGGCAACTATACCTATTTTTCTAAACGGTTTGACCTAACCAATAATCCTAACTTGAACGTTCAACGCATCAGTACAGCCCTAAAACCGCTGGCTGTAGGTGATGAGCTGGAACTGGATGCGCTTGGCTTCAAACCCAATTCAAGCCAACTTAATGATGCCGATTCGGAATTACGAAGACTCTCGCGCCTGCTAAAAGGCAACCCGCAGTTCTCATACGAACTTCAGGTATTGCTGCTTGGCTACCAGGAGGACTCTGTACAAAGTAATGCCGACCTGACGGAACTTGCCCTGGACTCTGTAATCATTCAATTGAACGACATTGATTCGCTGGGCCAGTTGTACCAGCGCGACAGTGTAGTGGTGCAGCGCACATGGCATAACAACCGAACAAACAAGCAGGCCGAAGAAGTAATGAAGCAACTGGCAGCACTTGGCGTTGATACCAGCGCCTTGCGCTATTTTACTAATGCCAGGCCCGAGGCAATTATTGAAAACCGCAAAACACAAGTTAGACTTGTGGTGAAACCGAAACGTCCATAACCGCAATTTGCGGCTGCTGTAAAAGCCGTGCGATTGTTCCTGCTTTTTTCGCATCTTGCGGCTTGAACCAATTGACCTACCGATTGGTTACAGCAAAAAGAACCTTAAATTATACCAACCCATGGGAAGACCTCCTACCGTACCCAAAAAGAAAAAAGACGGATTTTATATTGAAATACGCAACAAAGGGGCAAAGACCCCGGGCACCATCATCATTCGCGATACGTACGAAGCAATGATGCAGGCGGCCAAGATGTACGAAGTAACCAAAGACGTGATTATTCTTGGCGAGCACCGCGGAGGTAAGCGGGTGGAAGAGACCAAGAAGAAAACCTCAAAGAAATAGTCAGGCTGGTATACCCACCTGGCGAAGTACGTCTTCTACCGACTGCCTGTTTGTGTAAAATTCCAGCAGCCTAAACATGACGCGGTCAACCAGTGTATCCGGGCAGGAAGCTCCACTTGTGAGCACTATCGTTACCGGATTTTTATCGGGTAAAAAATTATAACTAACCAGTTTCTCTTTGGTAGCATACCGGAAATGATGTATCTCCGAAGCAGAGTAAATTTCTGTTTCCGCATTGATAAAATAGGTTGGAAATTTCCGCGCGCACAAGTCAGCCAGGTGTGAAGTATTTGAGCTGTTGTAGCCACCCACCACAATGGCCAGGTCGGCATCGGTATCCAGCAAGGCATAGGTTGAATCCTGATTATCGTTGGTGGCATAGCACAGCGTATCGCGGGTATCGGCAAAATGATCGCGCAGTGCATCCTCACCGTAAACGGATATCATCACAGAACGAAAGTAATCGGCAATGGCCTGCGTTTCAGATGCAAGCATGGTAGTTTGATTAACCACGCCTATACGGCTTAAGTCCCTTTCCGGATCAAACCCTTCGGAGTAACGCCAGGCGAATTCCTCATAAAAATCTTCTTTCCGTTTTGTTCTTTTAATGTATGCCGCAAGGTTTACCGCTTCTTCCATGTTGCGCACTATTACAGAAGGGCCGCTTGCCGAACTGTGCGAAAAAGTAGCGCGCGTTTCTTCGTGTTTCGGTTTGCCGTGAATGATAACTGTAAAGTTGGCTTTGCCCAGTTTCTCAGCCCGGTTCCATACTTTTTCTACAAACGGGCAGGTAGTGTTATAGGTGTGCAGTTCAACCCCCTTATCGTGCAGCAGGTGCATAATCTCCAACGTGGTTCCAAAAGCCGGTATGATTATCACATCGTTTTTTCCGATTTTCTCCCATGGAATGAATTGCGTACCATCAGTATCCATAATAAACTGAATACCGCGATCCTGCAGGTCGCGGTTCACTTCCTGGTTATGGATCATCTGGCTGAGCAGGTACACATTTTTGCCGGGATTTTCTTCCAGTGCCTTATAACTGATTTCGATGGCGTTTTCTACGCCATAGCAAAACCCGAAGTGGCGCGCCAGGTAAAAGCGTACCGGGCCAAAGTCGAGCAGCGTAGGCGTAAAATCCTGTTTGCGCAGATCGTTTAATCTACGCGCTTCTTTGATCCGGCCGGCTATGGACGACCGGTACCACGCTGGAATATTGAATTTTTTGATGGCCGCTGTTTTTACCTCTGTAACAGCAAAAGTACCAATAAGTTTACTCTGCTGCCGGTTCTTTCAGGCGGCTTTCGATAATTTATCTTCACGCACCTGTTTTGTTCGTACTTCTTTCGATTGCGGATCGAAGGTCATTACCTCTACCAGGTTGTTTTTCAGGTAACGCAAAACCTCCATCACCTTGCCGTCAATCTTGCTGCGTACACGCTCACCTTTTCTAAACAGTTTCCTCATGAACATCCGGTTTTAGTCTTACATTCTGAAGGCGTAATTGAACTCCCGTGGAAAATCTTCGTAGGTTCCGGTAAGGATAACCAATTCGCCTGCCTTTTTCTTTTTAATGATCTCGTTGAATTCTTTAACCGATTTTACTGGCTCATCATTAACCTTAGTGATGATAAACCCTTCGCGGATATCAGTATACTTTGAAAGTTTGCCGTTGCCAAGTGCTTTGATGCGAACGCCATTCGTTAAATCGAGCTGCTTCAGCGTTTTTGCATCCAGGTCTTCCAGTGTTACACCCAGTGTTGCATACACCGGTTTATCTTCAGGTTTTATCACCGAAACTTCGCCATCGCGGTTTTTCAATACAACGGGCACAGTCACTTCTTTTCCTTTACGGTTTACGGTAATCATCAGCTTATCGCCCGGGCGATGACGGCCCACCATTTCAATCAGCGCTGCACTGGTTTTTATTGGCGTGTTATCAATCTTCACTACAACATCCTGTTCTTTCAGGCCTGCATCCTTAGCGGAACTCTTTTCGGCAAACCCGGTTATAAGAGCGCCCTCGGTTACTTCCAACTCATGTTCTTTTACCAGTTGGCTGTTCACACTGGTAATGGTTACTCCCAGCCAACCGCGTTGTACTGTACCGTACTTGATGAGGTCTTCAACAATTTTACTTACAATATTGGAAGGCACAGCAAATCCGTAACCTGAATAAGCACCCGTAGGGCTTGCAATAGCGGTGTTAATACCCAGCAATCCGCCACCCAGGTTAACCAATGCGCCTCCGCTGTTACCGGGGTTAATGGCGGCATCGGTTTGGATGAAGGATTCAATTGCTGTATTGCCTTCACCATTATTCCGGTTTATGATATCAATGTTCCTTCCCTTCGCACTGATGATGCCAGCTGTAACGGTTGAGTTCAGGTTAAACGGATTTCCTACCGCCAGTACCCACTCGCCAACTTTTGATTGATCGGAATCAACAAACGAAAGGAATGGCAAATTGCTTTGATTGATTTTTACAACAGCCAGGTCGGTATCAGGGTCGGTGCCAATAACCTCAGCCTTGAAGGTACGGTTATCGAACAAGGTTACTTCAACCACATCAGCATCCTGCACCACATGGTTGTTGGTAACAATATATCCGTTAGCATTAATAATAACGCCTGACCCTGAACTCTGGCTGGGGCCAAAGTTGCGGGGACCGAAGAAATCGCGGAACGGATCCACATATTGGGGTTGTGTTGTTTTGCTCTTTTGCGTGCTCTTAATATGCACCACCGCAGGAGTAACTTTTTCTGCAACTGCTGTAAAATCCAGTGGCACTGTATTACCGCTTTCATCTTTTGTTAATGCAATCCTGGATATAGGGGTGCCTGATACATATTGCACCGTAACCGGTTGCTCAGGCTTAAAAAAATACTGGTAAGCACCAAGGGTTAACAGGCTTCCAAGTATTGCAGCTGCCAATAATGCACTAAATCGTTTCATAACCATTCAGAATTTTTTTGTGGATTATCACGAAAGCAAAAAGCAGGCAAATCGGTTAAAATTGACTGATTTTCAGTGTTTTTGCGAAATTTTGTCAGGTTTTTTACGTCTGTTCTCACCGTCAAGTCTGTACAACGCCTGCTTGCCTTCTGGTAAAACCTAATACGGAAATAGGCATAGTATAGTTCGCAAAAAATACCTTTGTTTCCTTGATTATGCAATCCATGATGATAAGCGGCAAGTTGCGCCTGAAGCCCGGTAAAGAACAATCCCTCAAGCGATTTCATCCGTGGGTATTTTCGGGGGCCATCCACTCTACCGAAGGTAATCCGGCAGATGGCGAATGGGTGGAGGTAGCTGACGCCAGGAATAAAACCATTGGATTTGGTCATTATCAAAAAGGCAGCATTACGGTCAGGATGCTGAGCTTTAATTCAACTTTACCCGCTGAAAACTTTTGGACAACCAAGATTGAGACTGCGGTTGCTTTACGATTGGCTGCCGGGTTACCGATTGAGTTAACCAATGCTTTCCGTTTAATCCATGCCGAAGGTGACGGTTTGCCGGGATTGATTATTGATTACTATAATGGAGTGGCCGTTATGCAGGCCCACTCAGCAGGAATGCATATTGATAGAAAAGCAATTGCTGATGCATTGCAGAGCGTGCTACAAGAAAAACTAAAGGCAGTGTATTATAAAAGCAGGTCAACCCTGCCTGCACGGTTTCGTACTACCGCGGAAGACGAATACATACATGGCATGGGGGCAGTACCCCACCTCATCAGCGAAAACGGAAATCGTTTTTATGTGGATTGGGAAGGTGGACAAAAAACCGGGTTCTTTCTGGACCAGCGCGATAACCGCAGCCTTCTTGGCAGTTACGCTAAAAACAAAACCGTACTGAATACCTTTTGCTACACCGGAGGCTTTTCGGTGTATGCGCTAACAGGCGGAGCAAAACTTGTTCATTCGGTTGATGTGTCAGAGAAAGCCATTGAAGCCACCCGCCAGAATATTGAACTGAATGGGTTTAGTTCAACTGAACATGCCTGCTTTACAGCCGATTCATTTGAGTACATGGAACGGTGCACCGAAGCCTATGACCTTATTATTCTTGATCCTCCGGCTTTTGCCAAACACCGCGATGCACGCCACCAGGCCATGAAGGGGTATCAGCGATTAAACACAATTGCAATGAAAAAAATTAATCCCGGTGGCATAATTTTTACCTTTTCCTGTTCACAGGTTGTAGACAGGCAGTTGTTTTATGATACCGTAGTATCAGCCGCGCTGAATGCCGGCAGGGAAATAAACGTGCTGCACCGCTTGGGCCAACCTGCCGATCACCCGGTGTCCATCTACCATCCCGAAGGTGAATATTTGAAAGGACTGGTGTTGTACGTTCATTGACCTGACGAGGACTGAACAGCTATTGGTGGCTCCGGATGACGCGCATACCTTTCGAAAAATTCAATCACGCGCAGCAAATGATCCATCATCCTTCCCGGATTGCCGCTGCGGGTAAGTTCGTGCCCTTCTTTCGGGTAGCGGATATATTCAACGGGTTTGTTCAGTATCTTCAAACTCTTGTACAACATTTCCGATTGCGACACCCCGGTGCGTAAATCCTGATCACCATGGATGATCAATAAGGGTGTATTTATCTTATCAACATAACTCATGGGTGAGTTTGCATCCAGAATTTCCTTTACACCATTCTCCCACGGGTATCCGAATGCTGTTGGAATGAGCCGCCAGGCGTTGCCCTCGCCCATAAAGGTGGTAAGTTCGTAAACGCCACGCTGGGCATTGGCTGCTTTAAACCGGTTATCATGCCCGATTATCCAGGCCACCATGTAGCCGGCATAACTTCCGCCTTCCACAAACAGATTATCCTTATCAATCCATGCGTGGCTTTTCATGGCTTCTTCCAGCGATGCAAGAATATCGCCAGCGGGGCCGGTTCCCCAATCCCGGTAGTTTGCTTTTTTAAATTTATCGCCATACCCACCGCTGCCTCTAGGATTACAATACACTACACCATAACCCCAGCTATTTTCCAATTGGTATTCATGCCACATCGAAAAAATACCAGGGCCCCACATGGCGGCAGGTCCTCCGTGGATATTAAGTATAGTGGGATATTTTAATCCTTCTTTTCTCCCGGCAGGCTCCATTACCCAATACTGAATTTTGGTTCCGTCAGGTCGGGTAAACCAGTACTCCTTCGGATAAACAATATGTTTGTCTCTCAGCCACTCTTCGTTTAACCGGGTAAGTTGTTTGTTGCTTTTGTCTTTGAGGTTGTACAGGTAAACCTCCCACGGATTTTTTGTTTCGGTTAATGCGTACACAAGTTTATCACCAACTATGTCATAATCATTTACACCGCTGTCGTTGCCGATTATTTTGGTTGCCGGGCCTCCTTTGGCAGGAACAGAATACAGTACAATATCGCCTTCGGTTTGTGCCGTGAAGTAAATTGTTTTACTGTCGAATGACCAGCGAGCTGAACCGGCATCGCGATCCAATGTTGCCGTTAATAATGTGGGTTTGCCACCGGCAGCAGGCACCACTGCCAGTTGCGATTGCATGGCATGGCGGTTTTGCGTATTGGATGCGTTAAAAACTACCTGTGTTCCGTCAGGGGAAAACTCAGGATTATTGAGCGAATAGTTCTCCCATCGTAAAAATTCGGCTGCCTTTTTAGCTTCAACGTCTATCACCCACAAATCGCCATCTGGTTCGCGATCCGGATCAACAGTAAAGATCCTCGAACGACAGATGATGGTCTTCCCATCGGGCGACCACGCTGGCGATTGAAAATTCTGATAGCCGGTTGTTAGTTGGTTCGCTTTGGCATCGGCCGTTGCTTCTTGTATAAACAGGTGTGTGAAATTCCGCAGTGGTTGAAGGGTTAATTCGCCCAGAAAGTCCTGTCGGGTAATTACTTTTGGGTTGCTCTCGCTGGCATTTTTGGCAAGCCAGGCCCGCACTTCTTCCAGGGTTCCGTCCGGACTGTTTTTGATCTTCTTGCGCTCTTCAGGCTTCAGGTTTTTCAAATTTGGCTCATCGCCTGGTGTACGGCCTGGTCGCTCATCCTTCCAGGTAACGGTACCATCTATGGCATAAGCCGGGATGGACGAAGTGAACATGATTTTTTTTCCGTCAGGCGACCACATGGGACTGGATGCACCATGTTCAGCTTTGGTTATTGCGTAAGCCTCTCCCCCGGTTAGCGGCAATATCCACACCTGCGATTTTTCGCCATCAGTGCGTACAAAAGCAATCTGCTTACCATCGGGCGAAAACACCGGCTGGCTGTCGCTCTTATCGCCAAATGTCAACTGCCTCACCTCCTGCTTGCCGGTAAGATCGGCAAGGTATAAATGGCGGGTGTAGTAATAATCGTTATCGTTCTTTACGGCTTTGCGTGTAACCACCATAATCGCTTTGCTGCCATCGGGCGAAATGTCAATCTGGTTGGCCGTGGCTATCTTCATCAAATCAGAAGCAACAACGGGCTTTTTGGTCTGCCCGAAGAGCAGAAACGGAAACAGGAGAATGATTAATGAGAGTCTTTTCATGGCGACAGGTTTTCGGATTGCAAGGATGCAAAAATAGAGGAGGTATTGCTACGGCAATCTAACCATTGGTGAATTCCAACGTTGAGCGGTATGTGTAACGAAACGATGCTATTGAAGCTTACTTCATAAACATATAATCCAGTGTTACCTGCAGCATGGCCTTCAGGCCGGTTAGCAGGCCGCGTTCATCAATCATAAAATCGGGTGTATGGTGTGCGGGCACGGTAGCCGGATCCTGATCGGGCGGCATGCCTCCTACAAAAAAGAAAAAGCCGGGTATCCTTTTCTGATAAAAAGCAAAGTCCTCGGCCCCTGTTATGGCTTTTATTTCAAAAGTTTTTTCAACACCGGCTGCCTTCTGTAAACTGGGCCCTATTTTGCGGGTAAGTTCCGGATCATTAAAAGTTACCGGTGTGCCACGCTGAATTTTAACTTCGGCAGTTGCGCCTCCGCTTTCGGCAATCGCGGTTGCTGTATGAATAATTTTCTTGTGGATCAGGTTCTGCATGGCTGTATCAAGCGTGCGGATGGTACCGGCAAGAAATGCTTCTTCGGGGATGATGTTCTCACGAATGCCCGAATGAAAACGGCCAACCGTTATGACGGCAGCCTCCTGCGTTAGTTCTGTTTGTCGGCTGATAATGGTTTGCAGCCCCAGCACAATCTGCGATGAAATGACTATCGGGTCCACGCCCATCCAGGGGGTTGAGCCATGCGATTGCCTGCCTTTCACCCGAATTGAAAAATTATCGGCAGCGGCCAGTAATCCACCGGGCCGGTAGGTAAGCTCGCCTATTGGCGTTCCGGAACTGATGTGCAATCCGAAAATGACGTCAGCTTTCGGATTATCCAGAACACCCTGCTTTACCATCAGGTCAGCACCGCCTTCTTCACCGGCAGGGGCCCCTTCTTCAGCAGGTTGAAAAATAAAAACAACAGTACCTTTCAACTCATTTTTGTGTTGGGCCAGCACTTCAGCCGTGGCCATCAGAATAGCCACGTGCGTATCATGCCCGCAGGCATGCATCACGCCTGTTTCCTGGCCGTTAAATACAACACGCTCGCGTGAAGCAAATGGCAACCTGTTGCGCTCTGTTACGGGCAACGCATCCATATCAGCCCGCAAGGCAATTACCGGGCCGGGCTTTGCTCCTTTAAGTATGCCGACAACACCGGTATGGGCAATACCTGTTCGCACTTCAAGCCCCAACCGATTTAAGTGTTCAGCAACCTTTTGTGCAGTTTTAAATTCACGATTTGAAAGTTCCGGGTATTGATGAATATTCCTGCGCCAGTCAATCATCCTGGGTTCAATGTTCAAAGCTGCTTTGGTAATGCTGGCCTGAAGTTTCGGGTTAACCTGTGCTGCTGCAACCAGGTTGGCAAACACGAGTATAAGTGCGATAATATTCTTCATCGGATTTTTGATTTGAAACAAGATAGAAAAAACCTGATCTTCGGCCAACGGGTATTATGGAATGGGTAAAACTATTTGCTGATGAAACGGAAGCATGCAACCGGTTAATGCCCGACAAGCCGCAGTTAGCGATTATTCATGGTAAGCGTATCTGTCTTGTTCAGCACAACAAGCGGTTTTTTGCGGTACAGGACAGGTGTACCCATAACGGTGAATCGCTCAGCAAAGGTATGGTTAACCACCTGGGCGAAATTATTTGCCCGTGGCACAATTACTGTTTTGATTTGCAAACCGGCCGTGAACTTGCAGCACGTTCGGCCGATTTAATCACCTATCCGATTAAAGCAGATGCAACCGGATTTTATGTGGGCATTTATTAAAAAATTAAAAATATCCAGAAGGTTTTTCCGTTCAGCTCATATGAACCTGTTCGCCTGCTTTCTGATATTGATTCCATCCTTTGTTTTCGGACAACGTATTGCCGATTTGCAACGGGCAGGTAACGGGCCCATACCTGAAACTATTCTGAGCACACGGGTTTTTGTTTTCACCGATTACACATTTACCGAAAAAGAAATTAACACCATTCATGCCGGTTTGGTAAAAACCGGTGTTGATGCCGTTGGTTACACCCAGGTTGACAAACTCTTTGCGGGGGCTGATATAACCCAGGCATTTATAAAATACCTGCAAAATCGCGAAGTGGGAAACCTGGTTTTTGCTTTTAAAAACAACCCGGGTTATGAACTGATGATTGTCCCGCTGGTTGTTGCCGAGAACAACACGCTTACCATTCCCGCTTCTGTATGGAAAACACAGGACCGCACGCTGGACGAAGCACTCATGACTTTATACCGCACTGCACTGGCCGGCAAGCGAAAACAAAACCTGCTTATTAACGAAGTTCCCGAAATTGACTTGACAATTCCGTTGTTCACAGGCAACCGCAACGAACTTTTTGCGTACGATTTAAAAGTAGATAACCTCGCGGTACAAAAATTCGGAGATGAAAAAATAGACAGCGAGTTGGAAGAAATCATGAAAAACTATCCGTTTAAATATAAACTGGTGGAGGCTAACGTGCCCGAGGCTGAACTTCGCAAACAAGGATCCTTATATCTGCTCAGGCACATCCACACGCGGGGTCCTGCCGCCAAACAATTACTTGGTTATGACATGAGCAAAGGCGAAAGCGCTTTGGTTTCGGTTACCTATCCGAACGGCCAGGAACAAATAAAAACCATTGCTGCCGATGTGGAGGTGCACAAATTTTATGTGCGGCATATTGAATTTGGCCATGTTTTTCTTGGTCCCAAATGGGATGCCGATACCACCTGGCAGCAGGCTCTGCAAAATTTTATTAAAGGATTGCGAAACGAAATGAAAATAAATTAAAGGTTGCTGCAGTTGGCATGATGGTTGTACTTTTCAATCAAAGTTGATTTTATGAAGCGGTTGATAACAGTTGGTGTTTTTGTGTTTGGCAGTATTGCCTGTTCAGCCTACGTATCGGCCATTGCCATTCAGGCCGAAAAATTTTCTTCCATTCAGGTGTTCGTTAACGGTAAGTTGTACAACAAAGACCCGGAAAATTTTGTGCGCATTCGCAGCACACCCGGTTTATACACCCTCCAGGTAAAAGTACTTAACCCCCATAACAAGGAATGGTACATGCTTAAGCGGCAAATTCGGGTTGAAAAAGGATTTGAGTTTTACTACCGTGTTGTATTCTCGGATAACAACAAACCAAACCTGATTGCCGTAAAGCGGTATCCGGTGTACAGCAAATATTTTTTAAATCCGGCACTTTATAATAAACATCCGATTACTTAACCGTTTTATTGCCAGAACGTATCAGCAGGATGATAACAAGGATTATCATCACCACCGCAAGTGGGCTCAGGCTGATGGGGTAAAATGCACCGCTGAAAGCCAGGCCAAAAATTTTACCGATAATACCGATGATGGCGGTAAAAATGCCGGCTACCAAACCCACAACAGCGCCTAAAATACCTCCGAAAACACCCAGCAGAACTCCGCCAACGCCAATCCACACGGGCAGCGTGATGATTAACAAGAAGATCAGAAAAACTGAAGCACAGCCTTTTGCCATGAAAATGGTTTTCTGAGCTGAACTTCAAAAATCCGACCAACCAACCAAATGCTTAATTTTGATTCATAAATGAACGATGGCGTAATCAGGTAGCTGTTTATTTGTACGCTTTCGAACATATCATCTGTACATAAATCAACACCACTTTGCACATTGCCCGCTTACTTCAATGGCTAAAATGGCTGGCCATTCTTGGTCTTGTGGTTACGATTATTTCGGTTATACTTATTTTCTTTTTTCAGGATGCGTTGATTTTCCAGGCCGAAAAGCTAAACCCGGATTTTGCTTATTCATTTCAGACTCCGTTCGAAGAAATTTCCATCAGCACACACGATGGTGAAGTTCTTAATGCACTGCTGTTCTCTCCACCCGATTCTTCAAAAGGATTAATCATATATTTTCACGGAAACTCCGGAAGCCTGAAGCGGTGGGGTGCTATTGCATCGGAACTTACCCGGTATAATTACACTGTATTGGCATTTGATTACCGCGGCTACGGCAAGAGTACCGGTAAACCCAACGAGCACGGATTGTATGCCGATGCGGATGCGATCTGGCAATGGGCACATGAAAATCTGAAGCCGGCAAAACTAATTCTTTTCGGCCGTTCGCTTGGTTCGGCAGTAGCTTCTTACCTGGCTGCAAAAACCAATCCGGATCTGCTTGTTCTGGAAACTCCCTTTGATAACCTGCAGGGCGCGGTGAACCCTGTATTCAGGCCATTGGTTCGGATTTTCCCGCTTCGATATACCTTCCCCACCATCGACAGGCTTGCGCAAGTTCCGTGCAAAAAGTTGATTTTTCATGGAACAGCAGATCGCATCGTTTCGATTCACTCGGCCCTGAAGCTAAAAAGCGTGTTGAGTCCACATGATGAGTTTATAATTATTGAGGGTGGCACCCATGATAACCTGAGCGGGTTTCAACTTTACCAGGCCAAACTTGTTGAGGCTTTGCAGTAGTGCTTGCGCCAACTGCATGGCCCGCGTAACTTGTAGCAATGTGGGTTACATTGCTTGGCGGTATTGCCATTATTTATGTGGGATTATGCCTGCTGTTATATTTTTTACAACACCTGTTTTTTTTCAGGCCTGAGATACTCGCATCGCATTTTAAGTTTCAATACGCTTTTCCATTTGAAGAATATACATTCGAAATGGAAGATGGCGGCCGCATCAATGCCGTTCATTTTACCGTACCAAATTCACGGGGGGTTATCTACTATTTAAAAGGTAATTCGCGCAGCATTAAAGGCTGGGGAAAATTCGCTAAAGACTTTGTAAGCAACGGCTATGATTTTTTTATGATGGATTACCGGGGGTTTGGTAAGAGCCGTGGCAAACGCACCCAAACCAAACTTTTAGACGATGCACAATTTCTGTACCGGTGGCTTACCAGGCACTATCCAGAAGATCGCATTGTGGTTTTTGGCCGCTCGTTCGGTACCGGCATTGCAGCACGCATTGCTTCATGGAATAAACCGCGTATGCTGGTGCTTGACTCCCCCTATTTCAGCTTTCTGTATAACGCCAACCGGTATGGGTTTCTATTTCCGATGAAGTGGATCTTGCGTTACGACCTGCGCACCGATCTATACCTGAAAAATATACTATGCCCGGTTCATATCATCCACGGCACACACGACAGGCTCATTTCCTTTAAGCAAAGCACCATGCTTAAAAACCTGTACCCCGATAAAATTACATTGCATGCCATCGAGGGTGCCCGGCACAACAATCTTCCGGACTTTAAGGAATTTTATGAGGTGCTTTACGATATTCTGTATGTGGCCCCCGTTTCAGTCAAATCCTGATGAATCCCGCATCGACCATAGATTTTACCCGTGTGTTTGATTTGGTTGCTTACCAGCAGAAAAAGTTTCCACAGCAGGAAAGCCTCCATTCATTTACCAACGGCAAATGGGTAGCCTGGTCAACGGCTGAAATTCAAAAACGTATTGATGAAACATCATGCTGGCTGCTGGAACAGGGCTATGTGCCCGGTGACGTTGTTGCCATTGTACCGCTTATGGGTAGTCCGGAATGGATGATTATTGATTTTGCCTGTCAGCAAATCGGGATGATCGTGGTTCCCATTCATCCCACTACCTCACCGGAAGAAATGCTGTTTATCCTTAACGAAACGCAGGCCAAACTTTGCATCACGGCAACAGCAGGACTTTATTTTAAAGCACAACTTGTTGGTGCAAAAGCCAAAAGTATAAACCAATGTTTTCACCTCGAAAAAACTGAGAAAGGTTATTTTTCTGCTTTGGGCAGCAAGGCAGCAACCGCCACAAGGCAGCGCCTGGAGTCGGTTAAAAGCAATGTTCGCGAAAACGATACACTGGTTATACTCTATACCTCGGGTACTTCCGGTGTTTCAAAGGGCGTTGTGTTATCGCATAAAAACGTGGTGAGCAACATTAAATCCATTCTTCCGGTATTGCCGGCTAATCCCGGTGAACGGGCCTTAAGTTTCCTCCCCTTCAGTCATATTTTTGAACGAACAACTTGCTACGCCTACATGGCCTTTGGGGTGAACATTTATTTTAGTTCTTCCAAAGAAAGCATCAATGCTGATTTTAAATCAGTTAAACCTGCTTTTTGCACCAGCGTTCCGAAAACGCTGGAAAAAATGTACGACTACCTGCTTGAACAGCGGGCATCCAAAAACATAGTTAAGCGAAAGCTCATCACTTGGGCCATGAACGTTGGGCTGCATTACAAAGATGAATTGCGAAGGGGGCTCCTGTTCCGTTTAAAACTTTTCACTGCTAAAGTGCTGGTGCTTAATCACTGGCGCAATTTTTTAGGCGGAAAGGCACGGTTTGTTATTGTAGGCGCTGCAGCGCTGCGGCCCGACATTGCCCAGTTGTTTTCGGCTACCGGTGTAATGGTCCTTTCCGGCTACGGCATGACGGAGGCCTCGCCCTTTATTTCGGTTAACCGCCCGCAGCCCGGTATGAATCGGTTTGGAACCGTGGGGCTGTCCGTGCCGGGAGTTGAAGTACTCATTGATCAACCCAACGAAGACGGTGAGGGCGAAATTCTGGTGCGGGGCCCAAATATCATGCAAGGGTACTATAAAAGGCCTGACCTAACAGCCGAGGTACTGATTAACGGTTGGTTGCGGACAGGCGATGTGGGGAAATTTGTTGACCGGAAATTCCTGATGATCACCGGGCGAAAAAAGGACATCTTTAAAACCACGGCCGGTATTTACATATCGCCACAACAACTGGAAGATCATTTCACATCCTCACCGTTCATTTCACAATGCATGGTTGTCGGGTTTAACAAGCCGTTTGTCAGTGCGGTGTTGGTACCCAACTTTGTATTATTGAAACGCTGGTGTGAAGAAACCGGTGTACACTGGACCGGCCCGCCTTTTATGATTCACAACATAAAGGTGCAGCAAAAGATGCAGGAGGAAATTGACCGGTTAAATACCGACCTTGAAAATTATAAGCGGATAAAAAAATTTATACTGAGTGATGCCGAATGGACGGTTGACTCGGGCGAACTGACTACTTCTTTTAAAATGATCCGCAGCAACCTGTTACTTAAACACAAAGCGGCCATCGAAAAACTTTATGAGTAACCGTATGCCAGTGACCGTATTTGGCTAAGAACTTCGGGCTTATAAACAAATTCTTTGATAACTTGTAGATAAGTCTATTTTTCGGTTGTAAAATCATGTTGTTGTAATAATGTATCGCGGGTTAAGCATCGGGTTGGTACTTTTTCTGTTGGTTCAATCACCTGGCTATAGTCAGCAAAAAGTTGAAGGCAAGATTATTGACCGCGAAACGGGCAATCCTATTCCCTTTGCCTCGATTGGCGTACTGGGTACAGCCATGGGCACCAGCTCAAACCTGGATGGTGAGTTTACTTTGCTGATACCGGAGGGGGCGTCTATAAAAGTCTCATGCGTGGGATATGTTTCATTGATGGTCAGTTCACCAGAAGATATGAAGCTCATCCGCCTGACTCCGTTCACCATTGAACTTAGCGAAATTGTTGTTACCCACCGGCCCATTAATGCCCGCAGGGTTGTACAGCGGGCATTTGCCAATACCAACCGTAATTACGAAAACCAGTCGTTTCTGCAACAATTTTTCTACAGGCACTATTGTAAAGATGACTCTGTTTACGGGCGCCTGATTGAGGCGTTTGTTGATGTTTGGAAACACCAGGGCTACAAGCCTTTTCGAAAACAGGCGGGCGAGAAGGAGGAAATGCGTGTAACTCAACTGCGCAGAAGCCTCGACAACACCGTAACTGCACAGGGGCATACCCCCATTTCACTGCGCAGCATTCTGCAGGCCGATCTGGTGGGCTACCAACTGCTTGAAAAAAGTAATTACCTGAAAATGTACGAGGAGGTGAGCAACCTGAAAACGGACTTTGAAAACTACACGTTTAAATTTGAGGGCATCACTGCGTTTGACGGACGCGATGTCTATAAAATAAGCTTCTCATACAAGCAAGACTCTATCTTAACCACAACCGGGTACGTGCCTGCGCCTCATGCCAAAGGTATGCTGTACATTACAACCGACACGTATGCTTTTGTAAAAGTGGAGGAGTTGAAGTACGATGCCGGTGTAACTGTTAAAACCTCGGCTTTTTACCGGAAATACAACGACAAGTATTACCCGTATCATTTCATACGGGAAGGCGAAACCCATTTTTCTGACAGCGGCCGCCATTTCTTTCACATTGAACTGATGTCAGGCGGAATCAACCGCGATCCGAAACTCAGATTTGAGGGCAAGGAGCCGGGCAAAGCCGAACTGCTTACCATTCCTTATGATTCGGGTTTCTGGAGTAACCACAATATGCTGAAAACAACGCCCCTGGAAGATCGAATCATCTACGATTTGGGCAAAGGTATTCCACTGAGCCGGCAGTTTGATTTGTATAAGAAGTATGAGTGGAGTACATCACAGGGCGGTGAGCAGGCTGATGAGAAGTTTAACTGGCTTGCAGATTTCAGCAAGAACAGAAAAATGCTTTACCTGGTTTTTTGGGATAATACCTGCGACCGCAGTTGTGTACAGCAACTGGAGGAAGTTAAGCGCCTGCATAAAGTTTACCGGAACCACCTGATGGTTATTTTTCTTTCGAAAGAGAACGATACCAAACTTTGGGAAGAGCGGGTCGTGCGCTATAACCTGTTTGCTGATGGCATCGTGAATTACCGCATCGGAGGAAATTCTGACCTATCCCGGACGTACAAAATCAAAAACACTCCGGGTTTTGTGGTAATCCGTAAAGATGGTACAACATACCTGGCCGATGGCGGGCCGGCCACCTTTATTGAAGAGGCCGACCTAAAAAAACTACTTATTGAAGGCAACTGACCAACAGCGTTCGTTCTAAGAACTACCAACTTACCGTGCTGAAGCTGGTTGGCTACGTAGTCTTTATGCCAAAAAAAGGGTTAAGCCACCGGATTCTGCGTATGGCTTCATAGGCGACCAAACAACACCCAACCGTAAAAATAAGTACGGTTGTAAATTTCACAGGCACCGGCCAAGTCGTTTGAAAAATCAAAAGGGAGCCGAGGTATAAAAAAACCATGTGCAGAATATATACCGGATAAGCCGCCTTGCTCAGGTAGCCAAGGAGGCGACCGGGACGGTTTAAGTATTTGCTGCCAAACGCCAAAACAGCCAGTATCCAGGCTTGCGATTCAACTGCAAACAGGTATAGGGGGGTAGTCATTCCAAAATAAAAGTGTCTGAAGGCAAAACATGTAAAGGCTGCGGTCACAAACAACCAGCGCCAGGTCTGAATCATCTGCCAGAAGGCCTCTCCGGTAAGCACAAAACAAAATCCAAAGAAAAAAGCGAGCAGTCCAAGAATAAACCCGTGGGGTGTCATTGCATATAACTCATAGGGCACCGGCTGCATAAGTATTGCCTCGGCAATAAAAATTGCACCAACAAGCAGCAACCCTAACGGATTCCCTAATACGCTCTTAATAAAATACTGTGCCTTTAAATTACGGTTGAAGTAATAAAACAAAGGGGTAAGCAAAATCATGTACAGCATGATATTCCCTAAAAACCATAGATGGCCCGGGTTTACCAGATAGCTTGGTTCCATCTGATAATAGTATTGCCACACCAGCAAGTGCAGTGGTACGATTACAATCATGCCAAACACAAAAGGAATTCCGATGCGCAGCATACGCTCTTTAAAAAGCGCTATCCAACATCTTTGTTGCATGGCAAAATACACGCCCATGCCCGACACCACAAACAACAGCGGTATGCGCCATATGTTTAGCGCAGACATCGGTAGCCACAGCGCTGGCCATGAATCCTTATTTGTGATAAATCCTATCATCATTCCCCACGGCTGAAATCCGATGGCAACATGATAAACCAACAGCAGCGCGATGGCTATTACACGAAGCCAATCCATATCGTGTCGTCTCATTGTGTTGTGGATAGTTTTAAGTTGTGCAGAAAGGTTGAGCAGCGCTAGGATAGGCATTGAGCCAGGTAAAATGCCTGTGCTCAATGCTCTCACTAAGTATAGTTACTTCAGCATGGCTGCGATTTCGGGCCTCACTTTCTTAATATACGCGTAGTCTAATTTCAAGCCCATGGGGCCAAGTGCTTTCTCCATCATTTCGTAAATGCTTACCACCTGGTCAAACGGGCCAGCCACATTATCATACGGAGTGGCTCCGAATTTATTCCTGAGGGTCTTGTCTGCTTTCATTTCCAACAGCAGCTTAACAATCTCGGGCCGACAGAAAAAAGCAGCTGTGTGCAGGGCGGTTGAGCCATCGTTGTTTTGGAAGTTAATGTCCGCGCCTGCCTTCAACAGTAAGCGGGCCGCTTCTGTCTTGCCGAACAGAGCCGCGCTGATAAGCGGACTTGAGCCACCAAACGGGTCTTTGATGTTTAGGTCACTGCCGGCAGCAATATGTAGTTTAATTGCATCCAGGTTATCCTGCAGGATAGCCGTATGCAAGTCAACATCAGGCGGTTTAACAGTTGACGTGCTGCGGGTTTGAGCTCCGCTTTCTTTACCCTGGCAGGCTGCCAGTAATAGTAGCAGAATAAAATGACCGGCATTTTTAATCAGGTTTACTTTTGTTTTCATGTGGTGTACAATGGTTTTGTTTTATGCTGCAAATAAACCGGGCAGGCCGGGGCAGGTTAAACAACCATGAACACAAAACCATGAACTTTGCGGAAACCCATGTAAATTTTGACGCAATCATATAAACTATGGTGCAAATGGCGATTTTTACACCCGGAAGTACCTATTTTTTTTAATAAAACAAATCAACAATAAGCGGTAGCATGGCGCAGGCCGATAAGGAGTTTTTAAATCAGGTAAACGCAAAAATTGCTGCCAACATCAGCAATGAAAATTTTGGTGTTACTGAATTGGCCGATGCCATGAACATGAGCCGCTCTAACCTGCTGCGAAAAGTTAAGAAAGCCTCTGATTTATCGGTCAGCCAACTCATCAGCCAGGTGCGCCTACAAAAAAGTATGGAGTTATTGCGCACGGGTACATACAATGTATCAGAAGTAGCGGTGCAGGTGGGTTTTAGCAGCACATCTTATTTCATAAAATGCTTTCGTGAGCATTATGGCTATCCGCCTGGCGAAGTAAATAAGCGGTTAAACAGGCCTGACATACCAGCGGTTGATTTGCCTCCATCGAACCGCAAGCAGAGGACACTACTTATTGCCGGTTTTATCAGCTTGCTTGTTGCAACAGTTGCCGGGTGGTTTGCTTACCCGGCATTGTCGCGCAAAAATATACCGGTGCAGGAGAAAGCTATTGTAGTGCTGCCTTTTAAGAACGAAAGCAACGATACTGCCAACGTGTACCTTGTTAACGGTTTAATGGAAGCCGTCTTGAACAATCTGCAAAAAATTAAGAGCCTGAAAGTAATCAGCCGGACATCAGCCGAAAAGTACAGGGGCCTTCGGCAAACCATTCCGGAAATGGCCAGGGAACTGAATGTAAACTATTTTGTTGAAGGCAGCGGTCAGAAAATAGGCAATCGCCTGGTGTTGAACGTACAGTTAATTGATGCCTCCGACCGGCAATTGTGGAGCCGGCAATACAGGCGAGAGGTTGGGGATATCTTTGCACTACAACAGGATATTGCCACCGATATTGTGGAAGAAGTGCAGGTATTCATCACACCTGATGAAAAGAATCGCCTTGAAAAACCGCTTACTCAAAACACAACGGCCTTCACTCTTTTTCTGAAAGGGCTAGAACTACTGAATAAACCCGGGGCAGGAAATTTCCCGAAAGCACTCTCGTACTTTCAGGGTGCTATTGCTGAAGATAAAACTTTTGCCATGGCATACGCCTGCGCCAGTATTGCCTGCTATTACATCGATATCTATCAATCGGAAAAACCACATCTTGATACCTTGGGTACCTATGCCGACATGGCCATGCGCCTTGACCCAACGCTTAGCGAAGGCTATACTGCAAAAGGCATGTATTTTCTGTTACAAAAAGAGTACAGCCAGGCGTTGCCGTACCTCGAAAAGGGGCTGGAGTATAATCCCAACTCCACGCTTGCATTGAGTTTACTGGCCGATTTCTATGGCAATCAACTGCCCAACACCGGTAAATACCTTGAATATGCCCTGAGAGGGTTGCGTTTGGGGGCACAGTCTGGCGATTCGGTTGCCATCAGCAACTTTCATTTAAGGCTGGCCAATGCACTTATACAAAACGGCTTTGCAGATCAGGCACTGGAGCATGTTAACCGATCACTTGACTATTATCCTGAAAATGCATACTCCCGGTATCTTCGTGCCTTCACGCTTTTTGCAAAAAATGGTGATCTAAATCAAACACGCGATTTGCTGGCCATTGAATTTCGTAAAGACACAATGCGCATCGATATCCTGCAAGAAATCGGCAAAGTAAGTTACTACCTGCAAGACTTTGACAGCGCGTACCAGTGTTATAAACGATTTAATTATTACCGGGAAAAAATGAAATTAGACATCTACCGGCATGAAGATATGACGATCGCTATGGTGTACGCGAAGGTTGGACTGAAGGATAAAGCCAATGAATTTATTCGGAGTTACCGGCAATACCTGGATACGGACCCAACAGCTTACAAGAATCTTGGATTGGCCATGTATTATAGCCGAACCGGTGACGCTGTAAAAGCCCTGGAGCATTTACAACTTTTTGCGAAAGAGGATAACATCCAATATTGGATTGTACTTTTCCTGAACAAAGATCCGCTTCAGACAACCATTGAACGTTCACCAGAATTTCAACGGGTAGTGCGTCAAATTGAAGAACGGTTTTGGGCCAACCATGAAAAATTGAAGCACCGGCTGGAAGAAAAAGGGTTACTGTAGCGGGTTGTACCAGGAATAACAACGTTCTTCCGCTTACCTGATAAAAAGAAAACCCGGAATTGCTCCCGGGTTTTTGAGTTGTTAGTTGAACGTTATTCGTGTTAGGACGCTCCCATCAACTATAAACCAAGAACTAACAACTAAAAAGGATACGCCCCCTTCTCAATTACATAATTTGCCACCTTTCTTCTGGCTTCCTTCAGGTTATAGGGTTCAATTTTAGTAAAGCGTTTCAGTCCCATCAGCATCAGGCGCTGTTCATCGCCCTCGGCAAAGGAGGTAATTGCTTCACGGCCCGCTGTGGCTGCTTTGTTCACCGCATGATGTAGGTAAATCATCGCCATTTCCTTCTGCATCTCACAAGCCTTTTCGCCTCGCTGGCCAATCAGTTTTTCCACGCGTAGCAATGTTGATTCGGCCACATAGCCTTCAATAAGCATATCGGCCAGGTTCATTAAAATTTCCTGTTCATCCGAAAGTTTCATCATGAACTTTTGCACGGCCGCACCGGCTACCATCAGGCCGGCCTTTTTCAGGTTGGCCAGTACTTTCTTTTCTTTAACAAACAGGCCCCCCTCTTCGCTGGCTCCGAAATCCGGAATCGACATCAGTTCTTTCTGAACGGCCATGGCCGGGTTCATTAAATCCAGTGAGCCTTTCATGGCGCGTTTCAGGAGCATATCAATGGTGAGCAGGCGATTAATTTCGTTGGTGCCTTCAAATATCCGGTTGATGCGTGCATCACGGTACGCACGGTCCATCGGCCCTTCGGCCGAAAAGCCCATGCCTCCATAAATCTGCACGCCTTCATCAACCACAAAGTCAAGCACTTCGGAGCCATGTACTTTCAGGATGGCACATTCTATCGCAAACTCTTCCAGTGCCTTTAACCTCGCCTTACCGGGTTCCATGCCCCCGGCTACAAAAGCGTTATAGGCATCGTCAATGTTCTGCGAAGCCCGGTAATGCGCTGATTCGGATGCAAACACTTTGGTGCACATCTCGGCAATTTTATGCTTGATAGCCCCAAAGTTGGCAATGGATGTTCCAAACTGTTTGCGCTCTTTGGCATAATTTACAGCCGTTGAAATAGTCTTCTTGCTTCCGCCAACCGCAGCAACGCCAAGTTTAATCCGGCCGATGTTGAGGATGTTCACGGCAATCTTAAAACCGTTTTCGCGTTCGCTCAGCATATTTTCTACCGGCACCTTGCAATCGTTGAAGAAAATCTGGCGCGTAGAAGAACCCTTAATACCCATCTTCTTTTCTTCCTCGTTCATGGTAATACCGCCAAAAGCCTTTTCCACAATGAAGGCACTCAGGTTTTTGTCGTTATCTATCTTGGCAAACACCACGTACACATCGGCAAAGCCTCCGTTGGTAATCCACATTTTTTGTCCGTTGATGATGTAGTGCTTACCCTCTGCACTGAGTGTAGCTTTTGTTTTACCGGAGTTGGCATCCGAGCCCGAGTCAGGTTCGGTTAAACAGTAGGCTGCTTTCCACTCGCCCGATGCAAGTTTTGGAATGTACTTTTTCTTTTGCTCTTCGTTGCCATAATACAGGATAGGTAGTGTACCGATGCCGGTATGTGCAGAAATCGCAACAGCAAACGAATGGCCTGCGCCCAGCACTTCAGCAATAAGCATAGCGGTGTTAAAATCCATACCAAAGCCGCCCAATTCCTGCGGCACGGATGTGCCCAGTAACCCAAGTTCACCGGCCTTATCCAGTAAGGAGGGCATCAGTTCCGGGTGCTTCATGGAATCAATTTCATCCAGCCTTGGCCAGATTTCTTTGGCCAGAAAATCTTCGCATTGCTGCTTGATCATCAACTGCTCTTCATTGAATTCTTCGGGTATGAAGATCTCATTTGCCTGCGTTTCACGGATCAGGAATTCGCCTCCTTTAATTGCGCTTGTTGTTGCTACTTCGGTTGCCATACTTTGTGTTGTTTCGACATTAGTATCAAGACATTAGACATAAGACTCCTGGCGCAACGTCTTGATCAAGCCAAAAGTCATTTTTTGTATTTCGGAAATCCTATTCGTTAAAAAATCCAATTGTTCCTGAGTAATCAGGTTTACATCAAAAGAAAGAATCAAAAGCGTTTCAAGCTCATAGGCCGATCCCAAACTCATGTTTAAGAACTGTGCAAAGTCCTTATCTGTATTTCGCCCAGCACCTTCAGCAATGTTAGTTGGAATTGAGACTGTGCATCTGCGAAGTTGTGATATCAATCCATACTTTTCCGAAGAAGGAAAGTCGACCGTCAATTCATAAATCTCTTTAACGAGTTGTCTCGATAGTTGCCAAACTTTTAACTCTTTGAAATTATGCATCGTCTTACTACTTACGTCTTTTGTCTTATGTCTAATTCAAAAGCTCATAAATCCCCGCCACGCCTTGTCCTCCGCCCACACAGGCTGTTACCATTCCGTATTTCTTTTTCTGTCTGCCGAGTTCATTAAACAACTGCACGGATAAGCGTGCTCCGGATGATCCGAGCGGGTGGCCAACAGCTATTGCGCCTCCATTAACATTTAGCTTCTTACGGTCAATGTTCAGTTCTTTCACTACGGCCAATGCTTGTGCGGCAAAGGCTTCGTTAAGCTCAATCAGGTCAATGTCATCCAGTTTCATTCCGGCCAGTTTCAATGCTTTGGGTATAGCAGCCACCGGGCCAATGCCCATGATGCGCGGGTCAACACCGGCAACAGCATAGCTCACCATGCGCGCAATCGGTTTTATGTTTAGCTGTTTTACCATACGCTCGCTCATTACCAGCACAAAGGCAGCGCCATCGGATGTTTGCGATGAATTGCCGGCTGTAACGGTACCGTTCATGGCAAAGACCGGCTTTAATTTTGATAAACCTTCTACGGTTGTGTCCGCACGGATACCTTCATCGGTAGCCACTACAAACTCGCGCGTTTTCTTTTTCATGTTCTCATCCACATACACTTCCTTAACGGTGATGGGAACAACTTCATCTTTAAATTTTCCGTCCTTCCATGCTGCCGCAGCTTTCATGTGCGATTCATACGAAAACTGATCCTGCTCTTCGCGGGAAATTTTGAATTGCTTTGAAACCTCTTCGGCTGTGAGGCCCATGCTTGTATAATACGTTGGATTCTCCGTAGCAATTTTATAGTTGAGCGCTGTTTTGATACCCATTACCGGAACCAGCGACATGGACTCCGTTCCTCCGGCAATGATGACATCCGCCATGCCGGCCTGTATGCGTTGACTTGCGATAGCAATGGTTTCAACACCACTTCCGCAGTAACGGTTCACAATCATACCAGGCGTATCAATACCGAGCGCAAGCAGGGAAATCATCCTTCCCATCTGCATGCCTTGTTCTGCTTCGGGTACTGCATTGCCTACGATTAAATCATCTATCATGCTGTTCTCCAATCCGGGAACGGATTTAACAAGATGTTTAATCACATCGGCCGCCAAATCATCGGGCCTTACAAAACGAAAGCCTCCTTTTTTTGCTTTGCCTACTCCTGTTCTGAAACCTGCTACGATGTATGCGTCCATATTTTTTCTTTTTTAGTAGTAAGACTTAAGTATTAAGTAGCAAGACCAAGCAGCAAATTTCTTAAGTCTTGCTACTTACGTCTTTCGTCTAATTTCTAGTTTCTTAAAGGTTTTCCCCCTGTTAAAATGCTTTGAATTCTCTCCAACGTCTTCCGCTCCCCGCACAATGAAACAAACGCCTCACGTTCGAGATCCAGTAAGTATTGCTCGCTTACTTCCTGGGGCGATGTTAAATCGCCACCGCACATGATGTTGGCGATCTTCATAGCGATTTTCAAATCGTGATCGGAGATGTATCCACCCATTTTCATTCCGTTTACTCCTGCTGCAAAGAGTGCCATGCCTGCCCTGCCTAAAACTTTAATGTTGCGTGCTTGTACGGGCATGGTGTAACCGGCTTCGGCCAATTCAATCACCGTTGATTTTGCTTCAAGTATCTGCCTGTCTTTATTAATAACGATGCGGTCTTGTGCGCGCAGCACACCCATTTCGCGGGCTTCTTCGGCAGACAACGCCACTTTTGCCGTTGCGATGTTCATGAATGCGGCCTGCAGCGCATTCATTTCGGCATCGCCTTCCAGGTAGCGATCGCTTACCCGTTTGGTAAACTCTTTCGTTCCACCTCCGCCCGGAATCAAACCAACACCCACTTCTACCAGGCCGATATAGGTTTCTGCGGCAGCTACTGCGATGTCGGCATGCATGGTCATTTCGCAGCCTCCGCCCAGGGTTCGGCCCTGTGGGGCAACCACTACGGGAACAGACGAATAGCGCAGGCGCATGACCGAATTCTGGAAAGCCCGCACCATAAAGTCGATTTCGTCATAATCCTGCTCGATGGCATACATAAAAACCAGCCCCAGATTGGCCCCGAGCGAGAAATCCGGCCCCTGATGGCCCACCACCAGGCCCCGGTAGTCCTTTTCTGCCAAATCAAGGGCTTTATTCAGCCCTTCAATCACAGCACTGCCCAGCGTATAGCTCTTGCTGTGCCAACTGAAGTTGATGACCCCATCGCCCAGGTCGGTTACTTTGCTTTCAGCATTTTTCCAGACCACCTTATCGCTCAGGTTTTCAAGAATGATGAAAGCCTCTTTGCCCGGTATGACTTTGTATGACTTTGAAGGAATGTCGTAATACTTGCGCTGACCACCTTCAACTTTATAGAATGATTTGTTGCCGCTGGCCAGCATGTCGTACACCCATTGTGCGGGTTTGTAGTTCATGCCTTCCATGGCGTGCACGGTTTTCTCTACACCGAGTGCATCCCATGTATCGAACGGTCCGAGTTCCCAACCAAAACCCGCACACACGGCATCATCAATTCTGAAAAGTTCATCGCTGATTTCCGGAATCCGGTTCGATGCATATTGAAACAATCCGTAAAAACAATCGCGGTAAAATTCTCCGGCTTTGTCTTTGCCCGCCAGCAATACTTTAAACCGATCGCGCAAGTTGTCGATTGTCTTCGTAGTTTCAAGTGTTGCAAATTTTACTTTCTGCTTTGGCTTGTACTCGAGTGTTTTTAAATCGAGCGTAAGAATTTCAGTTTTGCCTTTTGCGTCTTTTGCTTTCTTATAAAAGCCCTGACCGGTTTTATCACCGAGCCATTTATTTTGATCAAGTTTGTTTACTACATCAGGCAATTTGAAAATTTCGCGGCCTTCATCATTAGGCAAACCTGCATATAAATTGTTGGCTACTTTTACGAGTGTATCCAATCCAACAACATCAGAAGTACGGAACGTTGCCGACTTTGGGCGGCCGATTACCGGGCCGGTCAGCTTGTCAATTTCATCTACATTCAGGTCGTATTTTCGCATGGAGTCGATAACCTTTAGAAGGCCCCATACACCCACCCGGTTTCCGATGAAAGCGGGCGTATCTTTGCAGAGTACGGATACTTTACCCAGGTACAGATCGCCATAATGGAGTAAAAATTTAGTTATCTCCGGGTCGGTATCGGCTGTGGGTATTACCTCGAACAACCGCAGGTACCGGGGCGGGTTGAAGAAGTGTGTACCCGCAAAATGGCGCTTAAAATCATCGCTTCTGCCTTCGGCCATCAGGTGTATTGGTATACCGGAAGTATTGGAGGTAATAAGCGTTCCGCGCGTTCGGTATTTCTCTACCTGCTCATATACTTTCTTCTTGATGTCGAGATTTTCTACAACCACTTCAATTGTCCAATCGTAGTTTTTGATCCTGGGAAGATCATCATCAAAGTTGCCGAGCGTAATACGCGATATAAATTTTTTGCTGTAGATCGGGCCGGGTGAAGACTTGATACACTTATCAAATGATGACTGAACAATTCTGTTCTTCACCTGCTTGTTATCGAGTGAAAGTCCTTTTGCTTTTTCTTCTTCGGTAAGCTCTTTCGGTGCGATGTCAAGCAGCAACACTTCGCAACCGATGTTGGCAAAATGGCAGGCGATGGAAGAGCCCATTACCCCTGAACCAAGAACAGCAACTTTGCGGATGGATCGTTTCATAAGTAGTTGTTAGTTGTTGGTTGACGGATGTTGGCTTTGTTCATCTACGGACTAAGAACCAACAACCATCAACTATACGTTTGTTCGTAAATAGTATTTCGTTCAATAATTTTATTGATGTTTTGAATCACTTCAAAAAACACACTGAGTTTCTCCTGTGGTATTTCTTCGCGTACGGCCTCATTAAACCGAAGTACAATTTCTTTTGAGCGCTCCCTGCCTTTTTTACCTTCATCCGTAAGAAAAATGCGCACCGAACGTTTATCGGATTTATCCACCTCGCGATAGATTGCCCCCTGTTCTTCGAGTGACTTGAGCAACCGGGTTAAGCTTCGTGGTTCCAGGCCCATTAACGGGCCTATCTTAGTAGCCGGTGTTCCTTCTTCAGCATCAATGTTGAGTAAAACGAAGCCAATGGCCATGGTGGCATTGTAACGGGCCGCCTGCTGGTTATACATACGCGAAATGGCATGCCAGGCAGACCGAATGTGGTAATCAACAGTTTCTTCGCGCTTCATAATCCCCGAAAGGGATACGAATATAGAAATATTTGTTATGCGTGCATACTATTTGTTGGAATTTTTGTCCCATCATGCCTTTTTCGTGGGCAAATCAAATGCCTTGGCTTCATGATCAAAATGCCCCTTGTGCGAGCCATCGCAAAACGGTTTGTTGTTGGAGCGGCCACATCGACAAAGTGATACCAGTGTTCGGCCTTGCAAGCCATAGGCCTTGCCTTGCATATCAACAAGCTCAAAATCGCCTTCAACCCGTAATGAACCGTTGCTGTTTACTGTAATCTTCGTTGTTGCCATACTTGTTTTGATTAAGATTTTCTATCGATACCAAATAAGCAAATAATTGACGGAGGAGGCACGGTACACCTCCGTTTTCGTTGCCAAACTCCTCAGCCATGCCTCCATGGATGTCCTTAAGCGGTGCTGTGTTTTTGTCTCACAAATCCAGTTCATCATGCCCATACCGTCCCGGGCCGTAAGCCGTACCAAATCTTCTGCGTACGCTTTCTGTACAACACTTTCAGGTACTTGTTTATCAATGAACACATCGCTTACAACCAAATCGTAAGTTGACTTGCTTTGCTGAATGAACGCTGCTGCATCGGCAATGTGTATCGAAAGCTTTTCATGCCGGTTAAGCTGAAAATATTTTTTTGCCAGATCAATTACTACGGGGTCAAATTCCACACCGGTAATTTCAGGCGAAAGCTTCAGTTCATCACACAAAATACTGGCTACGCTGCCTGCACCAAATCCAAGAATTAAAACAGTTTTTGGATTCCGCTTCTTTACTTCAAATTTTTTAAACGTCTTTTGAAATATTTTATGCAGCGTGTCGAACGAATAATTTGCATCGGGAGAGTGCAGAACATGCGTTCCGTTTTGATACCATACTTCCAATTCTCCGCTTACTGCACTTGGTCGTTTCTCAACAATTGTCCCGGAAACATAGCTGAGTATTTGTTGACTTATGGATTTCACTTTTTATCAAACATACGCTTGAAGAAATCGGCCGAAGCTTTATAGGCACTTAACCAGTTTTTGTGCAGCAGAAATCCGTGCACTTCGTCCGGAAAAATCAATTGCTCAAAATACACACCTTGTTCGCGCAGGTTTTCGACCAGGCTTACCGTTTCACTGAAGGGCACATTGCGATCATCATCGCCATGGATGAGCAACACCGGTGAGCGCCAGCCTTTGATAAAATGCATGGGTGACGATTCAAAAGCAAGGCGCGCAAAAGCCTGTTGCTTTTCGGCCTGATAGGAAGGCACAAAATTCCGGATCACCATATTCCAGTCGTGCACACCGTGAATATCCACACCGCAAGAAAATAAATCGGATGCCCTAGCCAGGCCCATGGCCGTTAAGTAACCACCATAACTACCTCCCCATAGCCCGATTTTCTTCGGATCAACATCGGGGCGTTGTGCCAGGTACAACCCCGCACCTTCCACATCGCGATACTCGCTGGCACCGGCTGCACCATAATCAATCGCTTCACGAAAATCCAATCCGTACCCAATACCGCTACGGTAATTTACCGACAACACCACATAACCCTGGCTGGCAAAGTATTGGTTAAGTGCATAGGCGTTGTGATAGTATTGACTGTAATGAAACCCCAGCACCATTTGCCTGCGCGAGCCGCCATGAAAGAAGATCACAGCCGGCCGCTTATCGCCAGCCTTGGCGCTCTTCGGCAGAAATAGTTGTGCTGGGATTTTCATTCCGTCCGTAGCTGTGATCATCACGGCCTGCGGGGTTACGAGATCTTTTTTAGGAAAAGTTTTAGGGAATAAATCGGCCGCAATCATTTTTGATTGTCCGTTGGCTGCTACTACATGCGGCCAGGCGGCCGTAGTGGCATCGGTACGAAGGCAAACCAATCCGGCTGTTGTTTCAACCGGTGAGTATTCAATGCCATCGCCCGTTGAAAGCTGTTGTGGTTTACCTCCGGTAGCGGCCACTTTAAAAATATGCCTCCTGTCAATGTCGCCAATGTTGGTTACATAAATGAGGCTCTTTCCGTCACGCGCCACATCAACTGATTCCACTTCGCCATCGCCCGGGGTAAGCAATACCGCCTCCCCTCCGTTTATGGAAACCGAGTACAGATGTTGCCAGCCACCGCGCTCCCACGGAAACACCAGGCGGTCGGCCATCCACCAAAGCATATTATCCCCTACCGGAATACCGGTGTGCAGCACACTGCCTTTGCCGGGTTTAGCGGCCCAAACTTCTTTTGCCGTTCCGGTGCTTACATCAGCAACACGTATAGACCAGGGATGGCCTTCACGTGCCGGAACAAAGGGCAGGCGGTTGCGTACATTGGGTGTGCGGATAAAAGCGATTTGCTTTCCATCGGGCGACCAAACCGGATTACCGTCCCGATCAACACTTGGGTCAAGAAACTGAAGGGTGTTGGTTGAAAAATCATAAACACCAATAAACGAATGGTCGGTGCGGCTGCTCACAAAAGCCAGTTTACGGCCATCGGGCGACCAGCGCATGTTGCTTTGCGTGCCGCGCGAATGGAAAAGCTTTTTGCCCTTGCCTGCTGAATCGAGTTTAACCAGCCACACCTGGCCGCTGCTTAAATAAGCCAATGATTTTCCATCGGGTGAAAGTTTGGGATAAAAGCCGGTGGCCAGCTTTCTCAAATCGCTGCCATCCACATTCATCATCCAGATGGCGCGATCAACGCTGGGCTGTAACGCAATGGGGTTGGGTAATTCATTTGCGCTGTTGGGTGCACCTCCGCGTATGAAAATGATTTTCGCATTATCGTTCGTGAACTGCAACGATGCTATTTCCTGTCCGTCATCCTGATTGTAGTTGGTAATTTTTCTCGGAGTGAAATCAGGTGCATCGGCCACGTAAATGTTACGCGCACCCTGATCATTAAACACCCAGGCAATACGCTTGCCATCGCTACTGGCGGTGAGGTTTGTAGGGAAGGGTACGTTGAGGAGGTTATCAATCGTGACCTGGGCGAATGCTGCAGATAGTGTAATGAGCAGTGCGATAAGAAGGCTTACTTTTTTCATATCGGTGTTTGAATTTATTTCGGTTAAAGCTTACTAAATGCAAAACCACAGAGGTCACAAAGTTTACACTAAGAGCACAGAGAATTTGTGTTTAATTCAAATCCCTCAACAACTGTTCATAAAACCACAAGGCTGTTTTATAACTCTCCAAACTCACGCGTTCGTCAATGCCGTGAAAACCAATCGGGTCAATCATCGGGCTGAACTTGATGATGTTGGATGACACTTCCGTAAAATGCCGGGAGTCGGTTGCGCCAATAACCAGAAATGGCGAGGTGATTACCTGCGGATAACTTTTTTTAATTGTAGAGGCAATTTTCTGATACCCAAAACCATTTATTGGCGTTACGGGCGATGGCTCTGAAACATTTTTATTCAATGGCGCAACGTTAACGCGTTCATCGTTTATTTTCTTTTTCACCTCTTCAATTACCTGGTCAGACGTATGGCCCGGCAACAACCTGAAATTGACAACGGCTGTTGCTACCGTGGGCACCACATTGTCTTTAATGCCGGCTTCAATAATGGTTGGCACAATGGTGGTGCGGATCATCGCATCGCCTGTATTGCTTTGGGAGTACGTGCTTAAAATCATTTTCTTGAACAACCACGGATTGGCAAGCGCCATGCGCTGAACAAACGGCATTTCGGGGCCAAGACTTTCTATAAGGCCATGCATCGGTTCGGAAAACTCCGGTTCGAAGGGTTTGCTGCGAAGCGTGTTTAGTGCTTTAGCTAAAACATCAATAGCGGTTTCTTTTTCGGGCATAGAAGAATGGCCGCCCGGAAGGCTAACCGATAATTTTAATGAAAGATATCCCTTCTCGGCAGTGCCGAGTAAGGCGATGGGCTTTGTCATCCCGGGAACTTTTTCTGCTGTAATCAGCCCGCCTTCATCCAGCACAAATTCGGCTGCAATGTTTCTATCCTTTAAAAGTTTGGCAATTGCTGTAGCGCCCTTTCCTCCAATTTCTTCATCGTGGCCAAAAACTAGGTACACTGTACGCTCGGGTTGAAAATTTTCGGTTAACAATTTCTCCACCGTTTCCATAATGGAAATCACATTGATTTTATCATCGGTAGTGCCACGCCCCCAGATAAAATTATCCTTTATCACGCCCGCAAACGGATCGACTGTCCACATGGATTTGGTGGCTTCTTCAATGGGCACCACATCCTGGTGGGCCATCAGTACCACGGGCTTCAGTTCGGGATTTTTTCCTTCCCACTTGTAGAGCAAACTATATCCCGCTACAATTTCACGTGAAAGTATTTCATGGGTTTTTGGATAAGTTGCCTCAAGGAATTTGCGAAAGTTTAAAAATTGTGTTGAGTCAAATAACGATGGATCGCCATAGGAAATGGTTTTGTAAGAAAGCGCTTGTTGAAAGTGTTGCAGGGATGCTTCTGTTAATTCAGGCGCAGGTACGGACTCAACCGCTTGTTGATTGGATTGAAACTGAAACGTGTTGAACAATACTATCCCAACAACAAAAAGAAACAACAGCAACAAAAGGAGAAAGAACTTTTTAATCATGACAGGTTTGTTTATAGTTTATTTATAGCGTTTCCCTTTTTTAATTACCATATCCACACGTTGCAGCAAAGCGATATACCGCAACACATCGCCCTTCACGGCAATAATATCGGCATACTTGCCTTCGCTGATGGTTCCAAAATCTTTCTCTACGCCCATCGCCACGGCCGGCCAGTACGTGGCCGCACGAATAGTGTACATCGGGTCGAAGCCAAATTTGTTAACCCATACATCCAGTTCGTTCCAGGTGCTCTGGCTGTGAAACTTCATCGGAATGCCGCTGTCGGTACCTATCAGCAACACCACACCAGCCTCCTTCAACTGTTTAATCTTCGTTTCCAGTGTTGGTTTTCGCAATGGGTTCAATCCGAAGTAAGAAAGCCTGCCCGGGTATTTAATCGACTGCTTAATATCGGCTATGACCGAATCGGGCAAACCCAGGTGCCAGCTGGTGTTATCCAGTTGTTCGGGGTTGTCGCGCACATATTCATAATTATAAAGTCCTTCAACGGTGGGCGTCCAGAATAATGGGCCTAAACTCATTTTCGCAGTCCGCTCTTTAATCATGGCAATAATATCGGCCGGATATTCAGGCGCAGCAGCCAATCCGGTATGCTCAAAACAATCCACACCTGCTTTTAACCCTCTGCGTATTTCATCGGGGCGGTGCGCGTGTGCGACAACCCTTAATTTATTCTTGTGCGCCTCATCTACCACGGCCAGGTACTCTGCTTCCGTCATTTCATCCTGATCAATAAGTTTGATGCAATTCACTCCGGCTTTAGCCAGGCGCTGCACTTTAGCCCGTGCATCGGCTTCGCCCTTAACACCCCAGCGAAACTCGGCCGTGCCCGGATACGGTTCGTGCTGGATAAATGGTCCGCTCATGTACATCGTGGGGCCTGGTATTTCTCCTTTGTTAATGCGATCGCGCACGTTAATGCTGGCTTCAAGCGGTGCACCTAAATCGCGCGCGCTGGTAACACCGGCCAGTAAAAGCTGGTGTGCCGATGAGGGCATGATCACATCTTTTGCAATTTTCAGATAGGTTTTATCCCAGTGTGTGTAATCACTGTGCCCGTTAATCATCAGGTGCACGTGCATATCCCACAGGCCGGGCAAAACGCTCATGCCTTCGGTGGAAATGACTTCTGCATTTTTTGGAATATCAATTGATCCGACTTGTCCGATTGCTTTTATGCGTTCGCCTTCAATGATGATGACTGAATTCTGAAGCGGCTTGCCGCCATATCCATCTATCAGTGTTCCGCCAACCAAAGCCTTAATTTGTGCCTGGGATATGCCGCCCGCCAAAAGCAGGAACAGGGTAAGTAATGCCGTATGCTTCATTGCTGATTGTTTATAGGATTACAAGTAAGCTAACTGAAATGAAATTATCACGTTTATTTACACAGTTGGTGCATATCTTTAGTAAATTAAGATTCATTATCGGTTTCCAATTTAACTACGCTCGCGATGAATATGAAATATTCCCTTTCGCTTGGCCGAGTAGCTGGCATCCAGATTTTTGTACACTGGACTTTTCTCATCCTCATCGGTTGGATTGTATTTGTCAATCTGAAGCAGGGAATGAGCCCGGTTGACATTTTGTGGAGTGTGCTGTTTATTATTACCCTGTTTGCCTGTGTTACCGCACACGAACTGGGCCACGCCCTTGCAGCCAAACGATATCACATTAAAACCCGAAACATAACCTTGTTACCCATTGGTGGGCTTGCTCAACTTGAATCGATGCCTGAAAAACCTAAGGAAGAACTCGTTGTTGCGTTGGCCGGACCGGCAGTTAATGTACTTATTGCGCTCCTGCTTTTTCCGGTAGTTAAGCTAAATCCAAACCTGATTGATGAACTGGATTTAAGTAAGTTAAGTCACCACAACTTTCTTTTCTCGTTAATGGTGGTAAACATCTGGCTGGCGGTGTTCAATATGATACCCGCTTTTCCAATGGATGGAGGCCGAGTGTTCAGGGCCCTTCTTTCATTCAGATTTCAGCGTCATGTGGCTACGCGCATAGCTGCCTCGGTAGGACAATTACTGGCCGTAGGATTCGTGTTTATCGGCTTCTTTAACAACCCGTTTTTAATTTTTATCGGTGTTTTCATCTTCCTGGGCGCACAGGCCGAAGCACAATTTGCCGAGGCGAAATCATTACTAAGTGGTTTTACTGTAGCCGATGCGCTGATGAGCGATGTGCCTGTACTTCATCCGAACGACTCCATCGAGTTCAGTTCTGATAAACTTTTGTCCTCGCAAAACAAAAACTTCATTGTAGTAGATGACGCCCGTGTTGTTGGAACGCTGAACCGCGATCAGATCATCCGAGCCTTGCGCGAAGGAAAGGCACATAATGCAGTAGCCGATGCGATGGATAAAAACTTCATTGAGCTTACCACCGATATGCCGCTTGAGCAAGCCTGGGTTAATCTGCGTAACGCCAAAAAATCGGCAGCCCCGGTTTTGAAAACCAGCACGCTTATCGGGATGCTTGATACCGAAAATGTTGCTGAATTTTTAATGGTGCGTGAAGCGAAGGAGAATCATTAACTGCGCGGCCCATACATCAGCTCCATTACCTTTTCTTTGTCCTCCTTCTCATTTTTTAAGTCGAACATCGTGCCGAACACGTGATCCCAGAGGGTAGAGCTGACGCCAAAACCCATGTGTTCATTTTTATAATGATGCAGGTGGTGGTTTCGCCACAGGCCTTTCATCCAGCGGAAGGGAGGGCTCCATGCATGAATAGCGTAATGCATGCTTCCGTAAAGCAGGTAGCCCAGCATAAAACCGGGAAAGAACATGGTGGCATAATTACCCATAATCAGAAACATTACTCCAAAAATTATAGAAGCGATGATCAGGCTGGGCACAGGTGGCATAAACAGGCGCTGTTTATCGCGTGGAAATTCATGGTGGTTTCCATGCAGAATGTAAACCATTCTTCTGGCCGTTTCTGATTTTGGAACCAGATGAAAAATAAACCGGTGCGCCAGGTATTCAAAAAATGTCCAGAAAAACATACCGGCAAAAAATGTTACGGTAATGCGTATTCCTGAAAATTGCAGCATGGTGAGGCTGTAATACAGCAGGTAAAAAATTACAGGTAAATACATACCCCAGATTACCAGCGGGTGGGCTTTGGTAAGCATTTCCAGAAATGGATTTTCAAACAACCGGGCCTGACCTTTGTTATGAATTTTTTCAAATTTCATACATCTTCCTTTTTATGAGGGTAAAATTTTACACCAGACGGGTAATCATTGCACTGATGTTGATCAGAAAAAAGGAAAAATAATTGAGGGTCCTTGCGCTAATTGACCTGATACGATCGTGCGAAATAGTTACTTACCCAGTCGGATTCCGAGGAAAATAGCTACCGGCAGGTTTACTTCTATTTTTTGAGTCCGCTGTTTAGTTTCGGGTACATCTGGAAATTCTTCCGTTCGGACCACCGAGGAGTAATAAAGACTTACTTCAGTTCCGATAAACACCTGGGTGGCCAACTGAAACATAATACCGCCCCGGGGACCCATACCCCAGCCACTTCGTTTGGTGGTTATGGTTATGCCTCCCCCAAAATTGTCTAACGTGGTTTCTTCCTTGCCTCCTATAATCAACAGGTCGTAGCCATAAAGATATATCCACCGGGTGCCTGCCTGCTGTTTGTGTTCATAGCCAAGCCGGAGTACAAAATCTCTCGTTATTGTTTCAAAATCATTTCCGTTACTGTTGTCTGAAAATTTTTCGCGGGCATAGCTAAATGCCCCGGCAAATCCAACCCCTGTTGTTTTGTTGTTGGCTGCGTATTGCAACTGAAACGGATTATTGGTGGGCGTGGATTCATCGCTGAAATTTAAGACCTGCCTGATGAGCGGGTTGATTTCCACATTTATGTAATGCCAGTTACGCTTCGTGCTGGTTTGTACTGTGTTCTGCTCAGGACTTTCTTGTTTATCGGTGATTATGCTTTGTGATTCAGGCTTTCCTTCCGAAACCGGTCGAGCCGCTTGTTTCGGAACTTTTTGTGCTTCACCCACCCATACCAGCGAACCAAGGCCGGGGTAAGTTATGGCCTCCAGGCCGAGACAGCGATTGTTGAAAACGAAGTATTCCGACAGATTTGCCGTTTCGTACTTAAGTGACCTAAAATAGCTGTCAGGATTACCCTGGCAATTAAACCTGTTTCTTAAAAGCAGGTGAAATGATTTTGCTGTTGTATCGGTTACCGCAGGTGTTGGTGAAAGCAGGATGATAAGACCGGCTGCTTCACGGCAAAAAAAGTATCTTTTATTTTCAACCTGTGTAAAGTACAGGCTGCTTTTACCTTCTACCAGCACATTCAACAAGACTTTTTGTTCAAGCCATTCGGGGTTCTGCGGACTATCCTCCGGGCGATCAACATACACATTCGAAATAATGTACTTTACCTTGCCGTAAATAGCGAACTCCCGTAACTCAACTACGGGCTTTTGATGGAGTGTGTCCAAAAGGTGAAGACGGAAATTCAGGTAAGAATCCTGTCGCCAGTTTTCGGGCCGTATAAAGCACTCGCTTCGGTAACCGGTGTGGTCAATGAAGTATCCCTTTAAAAAAACTGCTTGGGCGTTTGCTGCAACTGAAAAAGCTAAAAAGGCAACCAGCTTATAAAACAAAGTGCTACGATGTTAATATTGTTTAAACGGATTTGAAAAGCGGGGGTCTGTGATCATCGTGTGGTCTGTAAGCGCATTTAAAAAACTTATCAGCGCTGCCTTCTCTGCCGCAGTCATGTTCATACGAACGGGCTTACCATCCTCCGTACGGAGTAGTCCATCTAATGTTGGATTATTTTTTATGCCGCTGCTGTAGTGATCGAGCACTTGCTCAAGTGTTTTAAACCGGCCATCGTGCATGTACGGTGCTGTTAATTGAACATTACGCAGAGCCGGTATTTTAAATTTGCCGGCATCGTTCGGATTGCCCGTAAACGAACTAAGGCCCGGGTCGGATGAAAGTGCATCAAGCCCGATGTTGGCAAACCCGCCAAGCGCGTGGCAGCCATCGCAACCAAATTTTTGAGTAAACAGAAATTGGCCAAATTCTTCGCTGGCACTGAGTTTGGCTTCGCCACGAGATGCCCTATCTACTTTTGAATTGCTGGAACGGATGCTTAACAGGAAGGCGCTTAGCCCGAGGGAAATTTTATCCGGGGTAACATTATCTTCATCAGGAAAGGCCTTGGTAAAAAGATGCTGATACTCCCATATTGTTTTCAATTTTTTTGCCAGGGTGGGCAAATCGTGCATACCCATTTCAATATGATCCATAATGGGGCGCGTTACCATGCTTTCAAGAGATGTTTCGCGGCCGTCCCAGAAAAGTCGTGTATCTGTACGGAAAAATGCAGGAGGGGGCACTACACCTGGCAAATATCCAAAAACAGTATCGGGTAGTACTACGGGTGTGGAATCTTCTTCAATAATCACGTTGTCGGCAAAAACATCGGATATAATGTTCTGGATGGGCATGGAGTTGCGCAAGGTGAGTTTGTTTTGAAAGCCCCGGCTAAAGGCAACGTTGTCGGAGAAAGCCAACACCTGCTTGTGACAACTCGCACACGAAATAGCGTTGTTGACAGAGAGGCGCGTATCATAAAACAACACCCGACCCAGGGTTACCAGGTTATCAGAAGCCCCGGGAACGTTGTATTGAAAGGGGGTGCGGGGCAGCTCCAGGCTTGTAACTGAGGGCCCTGATTCAAAGGGCTCGCATGCGCTAAGTATTATAACCAGCGAAAAAAAAGCAGCAAAATTTTTCAGCAGACACATAAACCCAATGGTTACTTAAAGAAAAGTAATCAACTCCGGGAGTTTTTGCAAATCGTAAACGAAATCTCTACGGGTTTATTATCTGCGGATTGGCAAAATCCCCCCGCAGCACCCGGTACCGCATGCGGGCTTCGGCTACATAAACACTGCCCGGGTAGCGGTTCAGAAATTCCCTGTACATTTCAATAGCCTTATCCTTGTTGTTTAGTTGACGATCGTAGATTTCGGCCTGCATAAAAAAGGCATCATCAGCCAGGACGTCCTCCGAATAGTCATCCAGAATTTTTTGAAGCAAGGCCAGCGATTTGTCGAATTCTCCACGTTTCATCCGCAGGGTTGCTTCCAGCCAGTACACATCATCAAGAATAGTGTGGTTGCTGAAGGTTACCCAAACTGAATCGCCTTGTGTTGCAGCATCGAATGAAAAGTTATTTAAGAAAGCATCTTCTTTTGAAAATTTTGACCTTCCCTCTTTCAATTGTTTTATTGCTTCCAGTGCCTGATCGGTTTTGTTCTGATACAACAACAACTCAACAACTGCATATGCCTGCAAAGCCAGTCCGGCTGAATCAAGTGCAATATTTTCCTTTATGCGCATACTCAATTCCATGGCATCGTTGGCTATCTCGCGGGTGGTAGCCTCTTTCAATATATCCAGGTGCTCCTGCGCTAACCGGAAGTCGCCTTTATAGTATGAGAGTTTGGCATTTTTCAGTTTGGCTTCATATCCCAGCGGGTTTTCTTTTAATGACTTTTCCACCTGCGCATACAGCAATGCCGATTCCCAGGGTTCGCCATTGAGTAAATAAATATCCCCTAAATCCAGCTTTGCTTTTGATTTTAACTGCAAGGAAGCTCTGGAATTGCCTATTAACTGGTTAAGTAACTGAACGGCTTTGCTTTTATCATCAAGGTAATATGCCCACAACAGTGCTTCGCTTCGTTGCGCTTCGTATGAATTGGTATTGTCGGGGTTTTCACTAATAAACTTTTTGTATTCTGTTATTAGTGCCCGCACCGAATCGGCTTGCACCGGAAAGGTGTTGCGTACCCGTGTTTCGCGCGTTCGTATAAGCCCCAACCGTGCCTGGAGATAAAACGGTCCATCGGGGTATTCGCGCGCCACATAGGCATAGGCGGACAGGGCGTTGTTGTAATCTTCATTATCCAGCGCGACCCGCGCCACCTCCAGGCACTTTTCACCAAACTTTTTGTTTCGCCTGTCATACGCACGAGCCTGAATAAAGGCAGCGCTAAAATTTTTCTGTTGCATAGTAACCCAAACCAACAGGTCGGAATACACTTCCATATCCGGGTACTTCTGCACACGTTCGTACAAGATTTTCTCAAGGCTTTCAAGTTCTTCGGGCTGAGTAAGCAATACCTGCATTACATTCTTTACATACTGAGTATTGGCCGAACTTTGCATAACGTAGGTAAGGTACTCCTGTACCATCTTATCCTTCTGCCCTTTAATCCGGTACAGCGAAGCCAGTTCTAGGCAAAATAAATACGGATTGCCAAGGGCATCCCGTCCTTCTGTTAACGCAACGATGGCATATTCCGCCAACGATCGGCTGGCCAGGTAATCCGAAAGCATTTTAATCCGGGATACATTGGTTTTATTCTCTGCAATCAGTTCTTTAAAAACTTTATCAGCCCTGGTAAGATCACCAGAACGAACATAAACTATACCCACATCAGCACGGTACTGCAAATTATCCGCATCTCTGCGCAATACCCGTTTAAGGTAATTTTGTGCTTCCTCAGCGGCACCGACATCAACAAGTAAGTTGATATAGTTATTATGAATAAACGGAACATTCACCTCGTTCTTGGCAAGATCGCGGTAAATATCCAGTGCTTTTGATTTCTCTCCTTTTAATAAATACTCGTTTGCTAACTGAATTTCATTTTGATTTTGTGCTCGTCCTGTTTCTAACCACAAGGTCAAATGGCTTATTATTAAAACGTATTTAATAATAGTATTGTTATAATTAGCGGTGGGCATTTGTGGATAGATTCAAACCTCTAAGTTACTTTTTATTTCCTGTGGATTTATTGTGAGTTTTAACCGGTTAGTTTATAACAGCTTAGTATAGTAATGAACAGCATGGGTATTTATGCATAGCAATCTTTTGTTGATTAAACGGTTTGTGAATGGATGTGGTTAACCTTGATTTAGTAAACATATTTTCTGTGCAATAGTCGTTTTTACTTAAGGAGGCAGGCAAGTACTCTTTTACTGATAGTTTTCCACATGTTATCAATATCGAATTAACAAGGGTCCTAGCTCCCAGTTTGCTTTTAGGTTTAGTTTTTTGCTGCCGGTATCGTCTGTATAAAAGGTAATCATTTCTGGCTCTATATTCAGATGGTAATTTCCCGGATCCCACTTTCCGTTGTCATTTTTATCTAGTACAACACGGATTTGGTATTCTCCCGGCAGAAGATTATCAAAACGCGGTTTTTTTAGGGTTGATTCAGTAACAACCTTATAGTCCGCATTTAGTAGCTGCACGATAATGTTACCGGCACCAACTGCTTCAACTAACAGTGTTGCGGTATTTTCTGGTTTTGTTACCGAAAAGGGCTGACTGGTATGACCCACTGTGTCGCCTTCGACAGATATAAATGCGCCCTTTGCAATAATTAGTTGATTGTAGGGTTTAGAGGCCGTGGGTTTTATAGCCGGTTTAGCTCCTGAAGTGGCTCGCCTGGTATCTTGCCCGGGTAGTCGCGGGCTTTGTTGGTTAGGGTTGTTTCTGGACACTTTGATCGCGGTCAAATCGAGTGCTTTTGTTAGCGGCTTGTTGATTTTGGCAATTGTATTGGTTGCATCCCAGGTAAAATCCTCGCTGGTAAATTTTACTGTAGTTAATGAATCTGCACGGATATAAATGCTGTCATACACAAGATGAGCCACCGGTTTGGTGAATACGAGTTCGCCTTTAACCAATTGTTTGTTTTCCACATAACTCATGTTCTGAGGCTTTAATTCAAAGCGATCTTTTTGCAGACTGGTTTTGTTAAATGATATATATAAAGTGGTATCCAGTGTGTTTAAAAGGCTATCAGTTAAAACGAGGCGAACCGGCAAACTGTCAAGTCCGGTCAGTGTATTGTAAAAGCGTAAACTTGAAAATTCAGGGATATCGTATTGCACCTTGTATTCCTTTAAAACACTTTGGATAGTACTGGTTGAATATCCTTTATTGAGCCTGACTAAAAAGTGATTGGCAATTGGCTTGGCAGAAATTAACCGGATGGGCCGCATGTCGAGGCGAATGGCATACAACACCTGACTGTTAATTGATTGTGTTAAGCTCAGTGTATCAGAAACAAATGCGAATGATTCACTGCGACTGTCGACCTTCAGATTTTTGTTTTTATCCTCGAAGGCGTAAAGGCGGTAATTTCCCCTTTTAATATTTTCTATGGCGAACTCACCTTCTTTATCGGTTAACGTAAAAAATTGGGCTGTGTGGTTGAAGATGTTAAACGTGTCGTTGAGCGGAGCAATAGCTACTGTAAAATTTTCTGCAGGCACTCCTTTCAGCAAATCCTTAACGGTTCCTTTTATAAACAGCGAGTCAATGTGAGGCCCTGTACTGAAAGCAAGTTTTAAATTTTTTGCAGGATTTTTCTCGGTTAAATCCTGGATGGATTCCCTGAAGTTAATGGTATAGGTTGTGGTATCAAGAAGTGTGCTGTTAAGTTTTATTGTTACTTTGTTTTTCCTGGCTATCGCCTCGAACTTTTTGCCGACTGTTGGGACGATTACAATTTGCTCACGTGCATTGTTTACCTGAACATATTCATCGAACACCAATTCAATCTGGTCGCCTTTAAAATTGGTTTGCCGATTTGCCGGAACCGAACGAATTAACTGTGGCGCACCCTCATCTTTGGGGCCCCCAGTAGGTGTTGTCTGTTTGGCACAACTAAAACTGAGTTGCGCCAAACAGACAGCCAGCAGAACCCGCATCAGTTCGGTTTTAACCTGGCAAGGAATATAAGACTTGAATAATTTGATGTTTTGCGTGCTTTAAGGTTTGATAATATGCCTGAATATAATGCCCGCAGGTAGTTTGTAATTGGTTTATCAGGATTAATCAATTTTTCGCTCAGCAGGCTAACATAGTATGCATCAAGTTTCATTGGAATTGTTTGCAATAGGTTGAATCGGTTGTTTTCAAGAAAGCCCGTCATACTATTTATTGTAAAATGCCAAAGATGCCGCGGAACATCATATCCGGCCCAGCCGCTGCCATATTTTTGAGCGTCATAAGCATGATAATTGGGAACCGCAACACACAATAGCCCACCAGGCTTTAATAAACTCCGCAGCTTAGTGATAACTTCATTAAGCCCACCTATATGTTCGAGCACATGCCACATTGTAATGACATCATACCCGTTTTCAGAAAGCTCGTCTACCGTGGTAAATAATTGTTTCTGTAGCAACTTTTCTGCCCTTGCTTTCGCTGCTGACGAGGGTTCCACCCCGGTTACATCCCAACCCCTGTTTTGCATGGTGTTCAGGAACTCCCCGGTTCCGCAGCCAACATCAAGAATCCGGCCAGTTGTACATAATTTTTTAATGATTGAATATTTACGTTGCAGCATAATGCCGCGTGCTGATTTATAAAGCCAGCTTGTGAGCAGTGAATCTGTTTTGCCTGTGTGCGATATGTAAGCAGAAAAATTGTAATACCGGGCTAGATTATCTGAAATGGGCCTGGGCGAAGTAATTACCAGCGCGCACTGAATGCACCGCTTTAGTGTAAACTTTTCTTTGGTCAGTGCATGGTCCATACACTCGAGATGGTGCTCAAATTTAACTGAGTTGCATACCGGACAAGAAAGCACCTCTTCCATTACCGGCCCATGTAAATGGTAAGGATTGACACATCAGCCGGGCTTACTCCGCTAATTCGCGAGGCCTGCCCTATTGTTAACGGCCTGATTCTTTTAAGTTTTTCGCGACCTTCGGCAGATAGGGCCTTTACCCTGTCGTAATCAAAATCAGGCCGGATGGAATAATCCTCAAGGCCTGAAATTTTTTGAACAAGTTTTTCCTCACGCTCGATATAGGTTTGATATTTCACAGCAATTTCAGCTTGTTCACGCGCTTCAGCTGAAAATTTTTGGAGAAGTTTTTCAATATCGTGATGCAAAACTGACAAGTGATTTACTCCGATTTCCGGCCGCTTTAACAGTGCGCTTAGCGTAGTCTTTTCTCGCAAGGAGGCGGTATTTAGGCCTGCAAGCTTTGAGTTAACCATGTCAGGGTCCACCTTAATCGTATTAAGGTAAGTGAGTACTTCTTCTATTTCTTTTCTCTTGCTCAATAATGCGGTTATCCTTTCCGAACTGGCAAGCCCTAGTTCATACCCTTTTTCGGTAAGCCGCAGGTCTGCATTATCTTGTCGCAGGAGTATTCTGTACTCTGCGCGGGAGGTAAACATACGGTATGGTTCCTGCGTGCCTTTCGTAACCAGGTCATCGATAAGAACTCCGATGTATGCATCAGAACGCTTTAAAACGAATGGTTCTTTTTGGTTTAGTTTATTATGGGCATTTATGCCGGCAACAAGACCCTGGCATGCCGCTTCTTCATAGCCGGTGGTGCCGTTAATTTGCCCAGCAAAGTACAGATTATCAATTAGTTGTGTTTCAAGAGTAGGTTTTAGTTGTGTGGGCGGAAAATAATCGTACTCAATAGCATAGCCCGGCCGGAACATTCGGGCGTTTTCAAAGCCAGGTATTTTTGTAAGTGCCTGATACTGAATATCTTCAGGAAGAGATGTGGAAAATCCATTAACATAGATTTCAACAGTGTTCCATCCCTCCGGTTCAACAAATATCTGATGCCGTTCACGCTCAGCAAACCGGTTAATTTTATCTTCTATTGAAGGGCAATAGCGAGGCCCCAACCCTTCAATCCGGCCATTAAACATTGGTGACTTCTCAAAGCCGCGTTTCAGTTGGTCATGAACCTGATTGTTGGTATACGTGATCCAGCAGCTTAATTGGCGTTTAAGAGGTGGTGTATCGGTAAATGAAAACTTGCCGGGTGCTTCATCTCCCTTTTGTTCTTCCATTCGGCTATAATCAAGGCTACGGCCATCTATCCGTGGTGGCGTACCGGTTTTCATCCGTCCTGATTCAAAACCCAATTGTATTAATTGCTCCGTTATTCCAACCGCAGCCTTTTCAGCGGTTCGGCCACCGCCAAAACTCTTTTCACCGATGTGAATTTTCCCGTTCAGGAAAGTGCCATTGGTAAGTATTACTGCTTTTGCCTTAATTTCAATTCCAAGGGATGTTTTAACTCCGCAGACCCTGTTTTGATCGACCAGGATTCCAGTAACCATTTCCTGCCAGAAATCGATATTGGGCGTTTTTTCAAGGGCCAAACGCCACTCTTCTGAGAACCTCATTCTGTCGTTTTGGGTACGTGGACTCCACATTGCCGGCCCCTTTGACCGATTAAGCATGCGGAATTGAATCATTGATTTATCGGAGACTATCCCGGAAAGCCCCCCCAGCGCATCAATTTCTCGTACAATTTGCCCTTTTGCTACACCACCCATAGCCGGGTTACACGACATTTGGCCGATTGTCTGCATGTTCATGGTTACAAGCAAAACCCTTGACCCCATTTTGGCGGCCGCGGCAGAGGCTTCGCACCCGGCATGGCCCGCCCCCACAACTATAATATCGTACTCTGGAAACATGGTTTTTTATTGTTTCACGTGGAACCGTTAATTTTTATTAACAATTCCACAAACATTATCCACAACCCTTGTGGTTTCACGTGAAACTATCGCAAAGATAAGTAAGTGTCTTCTTTAAGGCGCATTATGGCCTTATCTGAGGATGATTTATCGGAATAGCCTAAAAGATGAAGAACGCCATGAACCATGACCCGGCTTAATTCAATGTCAAAATCAACTTTAAATTTTTTTGAATTCTCTTTAACACGAGGAATGCTGATGAAAATATCGCCCTCGATGGATTCTTGTGGTGCTGAATATTGAAATGTAATAGTATCGGTTAAGGTTTTATGCCCTAAATACCTGCGGTTTAGTTTGGCCAGGTATGAATCGGAGCAAAAAATAATATTGATTAAGGAAACTGAATGGCCCTCCTTGTTAACCACCGCGTTCAGCCATTTCGATTTTTTTCGGGGCTGTAATACCTGAAACTGTACCCCTTCGCAGAAATAGCGGATAGGCATTATCAGGAATTCATATAAAAACTAAGCACGACAACCCGGCCACCATCCATAAATTCCACTTCGTCAGACAGGTGCTTCATCAGAAATATGCCTCTTCCCCCAGGCTTATTCAGATTTTCGGGAGAAGTTGGGTCCGGAAGGTCTTGAAAGTTAAAGCCGCTTCCCTCGTCTTTTATGGTGAATCGAAGTAATGATGAATCAAGAGAAAGGCTCAGGTGAACATTCTTCTGCTTATCCCCTGCATTTCCGTGCTTAATGGCATTGTTTACTGCTTCAGTTACGGCAATCATAATATTGCCATACAGGTCGTCATTTAACTGAAATCGCTCCTTGGCGTTATCAATAAAGCTTTCAATAATCCGGATATTATCGAGTATAGATGGAATGTGAATACTGATTGTGTTCATTCTTCGCAATATCGCTTAGTTTTCGCGCAATCGCTTAAAATATTCACTAACCTCTTTTCTGTAAAACGGATAAAGTTTAGGCGGCATGGTTTTAAGCAGTTCTACTTCCCTTTCTTTTAATTTCAAATAATCCTCAATGGCTTTCGGAATCTCATTTTGATAGTCTTTGGCCGTTTCACCTTTTCTTTCTTCATCAAAATCCTGTTCACGCATTGATCGCTCGGCTTCTAATAGTCGGGTCAGTATTTCTCGCTGGCGCTGGATCAGTTGATCGGTCAGTTGCTTATTAACCAAATCAAGTTCAGATTCTTCCATTTTATCAGGAATGTCGCTTCCGGGCACGTCTGTTCCCTTTTGTTGCATTTTTTCCTGCATTTCCTGCAGGGCCCTGCGTATCCTTTCTTGCTCGGCAGCCATTTGTGCTAATTCTTCGGAGAGTTGGCGCCCCTGCTTTCCACTGTTTTTAAGTTGCTCAATGCGGTTATTAAGTTGCTGTTGAAGTTGCGAGAGGTTGGGTTCTTTTCCTTTCTTTTTCGATTTCATTGAAGGCTTTGCGTTGGCCAACATCTGCATCATCATATCAAAATGGCTGTCGAGCATTAATGCCAGATTATTGATGGATGTCATGCTAAACTGCATTTCACTTAAAGCCGGCTGCCTTCTTCGTTCGCGGTTAGCATCAATTGCTTTAGTAAGGTGGTCGTTAAGTTCGTTTATCTCGCGTGTGATGAAAGAGCCCATCATTTCATCTCGTTTTGAAAGCGCTAACAGGCTGTCTTCCAGCACTTTAACATCATCTTTAAGTTTTAATTGCTTTTGGGCCAGGCTGTTGAAACGCGGATCGTTAACCTGCAGTTCGTTAAACTGGTTTAGAAGTGACTCCTGATCAAATGAGAGCTTAACCAGGCCGTGTATTATCTGGCGGAGGGATTCTATGTTTTGCATATCCATTTCCATGGCATTTTGCATCTCCTCCATCTTTTGCTGCATTTCGCTCATTTTCTGGATGGCCTTCTGCTGCTGTTGCCGGGATTTGTCAGGCGCATTTTGTTGCAGGTTTTCTTTACTTTGATGCTGAAGTTCATCAATCTGGTCAACATCAACTTGATCAGGAAGGTCTTGATTATTATCCAATTCTTCGGCAAGCTGATTGAGCTCTTCAATTTTTTCAGCGGTTTTCCTGAATTCTTCGCTTAATGCCTGCTGTTCTTTTGCCAACTCCTGCGCTTTAGCGGTCTTTTCTTCGTTTTTTATATTCCCCTTTTCTTTACCCTCCTCTTCCAGTTGTTTGGTTTTTTCTAACAGCTCTTTTTGCCCATCGGCATCCTTTTGCAAGTCTTTAATCACCTGGTCCATCTTGTATTCGAACTGCAGTTGTTTAAAAAGTTCAAGGGTGCGCTCCAGTTCGTTCTCCAGGTTTTTGGAGTTCCTGTTCAGTTTATCCATTAACTTCTGGATTTCGGACACATTGGCGTTTTCACGAAGAAGTTTTTGAAGTTCTTCAAGCAACTTTTTTGTTTCCTCGTCAAGCAGCTCATCCATCAGTTTTTGTATCTGCTCGGCTTTCTGCCTGATGCGTTCGTCCTGTTCAGTGAATGATTCCTTCTTTTTCTCCAACAGTTTGTTGGCTTCATTTAAATCCCGAATTAGCTGATCCAGGTTTTTACGTTGTTCAATAAGTTCTTCCAGGCGCTTCTTCTCTTGCCAGTCAAGTGTTTGTTTGCCTTTAAGTTTTTGGTTAGCGTCTTCAATATCTTTTCGAAGTTGCTCGGCTTGCTCAGCACTTTCATGAAGGGCCTGTTCCGCTTTGGATTGCGATCGTGATATATCGGCAGTAATCTGATCCCTATCGGGTATAAATAAGGAATAGGAGGCTGAGCGGGTTGATTTTCGACCATTAACCCCATCGTTATCCCAAACCTGTAAGTAATATTCAAGGTGCTCACCAGGCTTTAACTGAAGCGAGTCAAGCCGCCAGTTGAAAAGAAAACTCTGTTGCTGCTGATTTTTATAAATAGGTATGGATAGACTTTTCTTAGCAACCTCTTCGCGCCTTGCATCTTTTACAGAAAAATGTAATCGTAATTCACTTAGCCCGTAGTCGTCTGAAACCATGCCGCCCAGAACAATTTGCCGGTAGAAAACGGAATCGTTGAAATTGTTCACATTGATTTGCGGAAACTGGTCAGTAATGATCCCGATAGAATATGCAATGCGGTCTTTATTCGTACTGAACTTGTTTTCCAGCTTAACTTCATAACCCACCGATTCACGCAGTTGTTTTTTTAACGTAAAGCTTTGATTATCAATCAACTGCATAGGGTCGGGTGCTTGTTCGCCAAATTGAATGGAGGCGCTGTTGGCGTTCGCTGTCTGCACCTGCCAGGTAATCACTGTACCATCAGGCACCTCAAGGTTTCCGGCATTGGCAAACACATCATTTTTGCGATGGAGGTAAGGGGGATATTCCAGCGTTACCGTTAACCGGGTTAATTCAGGCCGTTCAGCTAAAATTATTTCAAACGGAGTTGAATAAAATCCGGCTGCTTCAAACCGGATTGTTTTTGGTTCCTGAATTTTTTCGAACGTATAGACAAAGTGGCTTCCATCCACTGTTTCCATTTTTAAACGGTGTGTGCCGTAGGTCAGATAGACGCTTTCGGGTAAAGCAGTACCTTCCAGTGTTACCGATACGGTAAAATCTTCGTTTCGATAAGCGGTAAACGATTTATTGGTAACAATAAATTGAAAGGGGGCCGTTGGAGTAAAGGCCTGATTATAGTGTAGTATCCGGTGAGCACTTTGTGTAAGCATGTTGCTGTTCAGCACGAGCAGCAGAACAACAACTATTACCGGAATAACCAGATAACGCAGGTACCTGAGATTCTCGCGAAGGTCAATAACGGTGTCAAATCGAATGGGTTCAAACAAACCAGCTTTTTGTGTAACGCTGGCGTAAGCCAGGCTTGAATTGCCCGATACCTTTAAAAGCTGCACCAGGTTAAGGAGTTTATCGCTGATGGTTGGCAGTCGCTCACCGATCAGGCGGGCGCTTTGTTCATTATCGATGCCCTTACCGGAGAACAAAAACAAAACAGCCTGGCTCAGAAACCGCCAAAAACAATACCCGGCCAGCACAAAAAAGGATAGAAGGATAAAAAAACGCAGTGAACCATTTAACCAGAAAGCAAATTCAAATAAGGCCGCCAGAATAAAATAAGCAAGCAACACCGTTAGCGTGAGGATAAGGCCTCTTACCAACAAGTTGATGTAATACTTCTTGCGGAATGTATTTATCTTCTCTTCAATCTGATCAATGCGGCCCATGCGCTTAACAGTATACAGATGGAAACGTTAACAGTAACCCCAAAGTTTTTGGAAGTATCCTAAAGATAAATGCTCTGCCGGCAGGGAGCAAACGGTTTTGTATTTGAGCTACTCGGCTGAACGGGCATCAAACGACCAGTTGTATTCTTCTTCAAAATAGTCGATGATGTGCATTTTCAGCAGCTTTTCTTGCTCAAGCAGATCGAAATTGGGCAGTTTTTTTTCCAGTTTCCAATGTGGCCATCCTTGTTCATCCAGCCCAAGCAAACTGTAGTATCCTGAACTGCTGAGTACCCGGCAAATGGCAATGTGCATCAAATCCTGTTTTTCTTCTTTTGAGAAGGACTTTTGTCCCTGACCCAGTTCCTGTACACCGATGAGGAACAACACGGCATTTAAATCTTTCGGTTTTTTGCCAATAGCATCCGTGAGTTTGTCAAGCAGTTTCTGCCACCTTCGTTCCAGATCGAGATCGCGCTTATACATTAGCTAACTCTTCCCAGTATTCGTATGCCCTGCGCAAATGAGGAATAACAATTGTTCCGCCAATTAAGGTAGCTATACCCATGGCTTCGTTTACCTGTTCGGTGGCAAGGCCAACCTCTTTACACTTGCCAAGATGGTACTTTACACAGTCATCACACCGCAAAACCAGCGAGCAGGTCAGGCCAATAAGTTCTTTGGTCTTCAAATCGAGTACACCCGCAGCGTAAGCGTTTGTGTCCAGGTTGAAGATGCGTTTGATGATCAGATTATCAGAAGCCAGAATCTTTTCATTCATTTTGCTTCGATAATTGTTGAAGTCGGTAACCAGTCCCATTTCTGCTGATTTTAATTTTTAATACCTTAATGGGCGTAAATATACCAAACTGAAATCTGCACTGGCCGATATTGTTTCTGACCTGGTATCACTAGTTTATCCAAATTACTGCGCGGCTTGTAAATCGGGCCTGGCAAAGGGAGAGGAGATATTATGCACCCGCTGCATTCATCATCTGCCGCGCACTGATTATCACCGGGTTAATAATAACCCACTACGCCTGAGGCTTGGCAGCAGGTTGCCGTTACAATTTGCGGGCGCATTCCTTTTATTCCGTAAAGGCAGCCTTGTGCAGGAGTTACTCCACGAATTAAAATACAATAACCGGCCTGAAATAGGCCAGACGCTTGGGCGCGTTTACGGAAATGAATTGGCACAGGCAGGGTATGACCGGCAACTCGATGTAATTATTCCGATTCCCCTTCACGAATGGAAAAGAAAGCGAAGGGGCTACAACCAAAGCGAAGAATTTGCCATTGGCCTGGCGGCTGCTTTAAATGTAGCGGTTGAAACAACGGTTGTAAAACGCGCGGTTAACACGGAAACTCAAACACGAAAAAGCCGGCTTAAGCGCTGGGAAAATGTGAGCGAAGTTTTTGTTGTAGCAAACCCGCGGGCTATTGAAGGCAAGCGCGTGCTTATTGCAGACGATGTTATCACCACCGGGGCAACCATAGAAGCCTGTGGCAGCGTGTTATTACAGGCGGGCTGCGCAACGTTAAGCGCGGTAAGCGTTGCCTATGCGGGCGAATAAAAAAGCCCCCGGTATTTACCGGAGGCTTTTATGGAAGGAGCTAATTAATTGCTAGTAATTTGAGCCGGCCCGAATCATAGCGCAGCGGAAACCAATTGTAGCGGTGGCGCTGTCCTGATCGAGGAACCTGCGCGTACCGGGGGACATCCAGTAGGCAACATCTTTCCAACTTCCGCCTTTGTAAACCCGGGCTCTGTCAGTAATAAGTGAGGTAAAGCTTTCGGGGTTGCGGTCAACGTTGTTATACACGTTGCCCTCCTGTTCGGTACCAGAGGCTTTATCGAGGAAACCATCTCTGCGTATCGGGTTCAGGTCATCAAAATCCTGAAATGATAGCGGACGATAAACATCCTGCACCCATTCGCTAACATTACCGGCCATGTTGTATAAGCCATAATCGTTCGGAGGGAATTCGTATATGTAGGTAGTGATAAGTGCACCATCGTTTAAACGACCGGCAATACCAGCGTAGTCACCACGGCCCCGTTTAAAGTTGGCCAGCATAAAGCCCATTTGCTTACCGTACGGATTTCGTAAAGCGTGGCCATCCCACGGATAGATTCGTTGATGGGTTTGCATTTCTTCAAGCCACTGTGTTCCGATCATGGCTTGGGCGGCATACTCCCACTCGGCTTCAGTAGGTAATCGATACGCGGGCACTACAAACCCTGATTCAAGCGGAATGCGCCCGTCAGTTTCAGCATATTCTTCACCGGCTTTTTTAGCAAGGTCCATATTCACGGCCTTCGTACGCCATACGGCATAAGCGCTGGCCTGGTTCCAGGTTACACCAACAACAGGGAAATAACGAAATCCCGGATAACGCAGGTAGTGCTCAACGTACGGATCATTAAAAGCGAGTTTGCCTACCCACACGGTTGTATCGGGTTTTGCAGCCTGATATACCTCTTGTGAAGAATCGCGGGCCAGGTAGTGCAGGTATTCGAGCCAATGAATGTTGGCAATCTCGGTTTCATCCATATAAAATGAGGCTACCGAAACCGTTCTTTCGATGTTATCGCGATAGGACATCACATCTTCTTCGAACGAACCCATAACTGCCCGCCCTCCTTCAATAAACACCATGTTGGGGGCATCGGGTTGGCCTTCGTAGGGATTTACCATAAATCCGCCTTCGTCTTCATCGTTATAAGCCAGACCTGTTGCCGAACTTACCGATCCGGGGTTTTGGGCTGTGGGTTTGCCGCCTCCCCTACCAAAAAGTGAGCACCCTGATATAACGGCAGAGGCTCCGGCAAGCAGTAAAAGAACCTTAATGTAATTCCTCATTTTACTTTAGTTTTTAAAGCAACTGCTAATATAAAGAGATAAACGCGTGTTTTCCAAGCAGAAGACTTTTTATTGATAAATCTTTAATACAATCCAAACTGATAACGCCCACATGGCAGTAAGTATTGTTTTAAGATGGCCTAATCCCAATAGGAGAAGGCGTTCTCCGGTGGTTTGCCATAAGTGAAGATAAAAGATAAAATGCAGGGGTCCGACAGGTGGGGCATCGTATTGTTTGCGCTTGATTGCCTGCTTGAACCGGCCTTATCCTGAAATCATTTCGCTGGCCGGTTTATGTTCAAGACCTGTCAGTTGAACCATAATGGACATGGCAGACGCTACATCCCCGATGTTTTCAATAGTAACCATGGCTTTGCCCTGGTGGTCGCGTAACCGGCACTGCCGGGGATGATTTTGAATATACCGGAGAATTTTTCCGAATGTTTCAGAATTGAAGTACGCATCATTTGTACTTACGAAGTATCCTTTTAACACGCCTTTCTTTAACGATAGTTTTTCAAAGCCAAGTTGTTCGGCAAGCCAACGCAGCCGCACGGTATTGATAAGCGCCTCCACCGATTGCGGGAGTTCACCAAACCGATCGCGCAATTCGGTAACGAAGCGACTTAACTCGGTTTCATCCCGGATATTATCCAATCGTGCATACAGTTGGAGGCGCTCACTGGTGTTGCTAACGTAATTTTCGGGAATAAGAATTTCGAGATCGGTTTCGATAGTACAATCCTGAACGATAAGCTTGACCTTTTCGGCAAGTTCTGCGGCAAACAGATCTTTGAAATCGGTTTCCTTGAGTTCCTGAACGGCATCGTCAAGAATTTTATGATAGGTTTCAAAGCCAAGATCATTGATAAAACCACTCTGTTCGGCACCGAGCAAATTACCGGCCCCGCGAATGTCCAGATCGCGCAGGGCTACTTTAAACCCATCGCCCAATTCTGAAAATTCTTCCAAGGCGGCTAATCGTTTTCGTGAATCGGACGTGAGCAGAGAGGCAGGCGGGGTAAGCAGGTAACAAAATGCTTTTTTGTTGGAACGACCAACACGGCCGCGCATCTGATGCAGATCGGATAATCCAAAAAGGTGGGCCTGGTTAATGATGATGGTGTTGGCGTTAGGTATATCCAGCCCCGATTCAATAATGTTGGTTGAAACCAACACATCACATTCGCCATTAATAAATTTCAGCATTGTTTTCTCCAGCCGGTCGCCCTCCATCTGGCCATGCGCAACAGCAATGCGCGCATCAGGAACCAGTTTGAAAATAATGTTGGCAACTTCTTCGATATCGTTGATGCGGTTGTGTACGAAGAAAACCTGTCCGCCCCTGCGCAATTCAAAGCTAACAGCATCGCGAATAATCGTTTCGTGAAAGGTGTGCAGTTCGGTGGTTACCGGTTGGCGGTTGGGCGGAGGCGTGGAAATAATACTTAAGTCGCGGGCGCCCATTAAGGAAAAATGCAGGGTGCGTGGTATGGGCGTAGCCGTTAGTGTTAACACATCAACATTCACCTTCAATTCCTTCAAGCGGTCTTTTACCTTAACGCCAAACTTTTGCTCTTCGTCAACAATGAGCAGGCCCAGGTTTTTGAAATGTACATCATTGCTTACAATTCGGTGGGTGCCAATAAGGATATCGGTTTTGCCTTCGCGAACATTATCAAGAATCTTTTTTATTTCCTGATGGGTACGAAAGCGCGAGATGTAATCAACCTTTACCGGAAGACCATTTAATCGTTCGCTGAACGTGCGGAAATGCTGCATGGCCAGGATGGTAGTGGGCACCAGCACAGCCACCTGCCGGCCATCGGTGGCGGCTTTAAAGGCTGCCCGAACGGCCACCTCCGTTTTACCAAAACCCACATCACCACAGATGAGCCGGTCCATCGGGTGAGGGGCCTCCATGTCGCGTTTAACGTCTTCAGTTGCCTTGGCCTGATCGGGTGTGTCTTCATAAATAAAGGATGACTCCAGTTCAGCCTGCAGGTAGCTGTCGGGCGAGAACGAAAACCCCGGGGCCGATTTGCGTTTGGCGTAAAGTTCAATCAGTTCCTTGGCGATGTCTTTTACCTTCTTTTTTACTTTGGCCTTTTTACTCTCCCATTCCTGCGAACCAAGCTTACTGATTACCGGTGGTGAACCTTCTTTGCCGGTATACCGTGAAATTTTATGAAGAGAATGAATGCTTAAGTACAGTACATCGTCATCGCGATACACCAGGCGGATGGCTTCCTGCTCGTGGCCATTCACTTCTTTTTTTTCCAGGCCTGCAAACTTGCCAATGCCGTGGTCGATATGGGTAACAAAATCGCCCGGTTGAAGGGTGTGCAGTTCGCGCAACGTAAGCGCTTTTGATTTGCTGAACTTTTCGCGCGCATGATAACGATGAAAGCGTTCGAAAATCTGGTGGTCGGTATAACAGGCAAGTTTCAGGGTTTGGTCAACAAAACCTTGCCGAAGCGGAAACTCCAGCGGGGTAAAACGAAGTTCCGGGCGGATTTCTTCAAAAATGCCGGTGAGCCGTTCGAGTTGGCGGGGCATTTCGGCCGCTATACAATTGGTGTATCCTTTTTGCTGCAAATCGAGGAGGTTAGTACACAGCAATTCAAAATTTTTGCTAAAGGCCGGCTGCGCACCGGCCGACCACTCGAACGTCTTTGCAGGGGTTAATGAAAACCGGTTGCCAAATTCAATTTTCCGCAAAGCCCCGGTGTGGATAAGAAAATCGTCAGCACATTCAAATAGTTCAACAGGTTTGAGCGCCACGGATGCCCCTCCGGCCGCAGCGAGGATTTTCTGGAAGGAATCTGCTACCTTATTAAAATTTTGCTGAACCGCATCCCGGGTGAGCTGGTAATCTTTAAACCACAATACGGTATCGTTCGGCAGAAATTCAAAAACCGATTGCCGCTGCTCTTTTACCAGCCGGGTTTGTACATCGGGAATCAGGTTAACCTGATTGAGTAGTTCAATGGATAACTGCGTTCCCGGATCGAACGAACGGATACTCTCCACTTCATTGCCAATTAGTTCAATCCGGTAAGGAAGTTCGTGCGCGTAGGAGAATACATCAATAATGCCACCCCGCACGGCAAACTGCCCGGCTTCGTAAACAAAATCGGTTTTCTCAAAATCGTACGTGTGAAGAAACTCCTCAAGAAAACCGATATCCAGATTGGAACCGGTGATTACCTGAAACGTGTTTGAGGTGAGCGAGCGCTTGCTGATAACCTTTTCTGAGAGTGCTTCAGGGTACGATACGATGATTTGAGGTTGATTCTTTGTTGCGATAAGGTTTAGTACTTCGGTGCGCATAAGCACATTGGCATTTTCTGTTTCTTCATACTCATACGGCCGTTTGTACGACATCGGAAACAGATAAATTTCACGTTCTAATAGCTGCTGAAGGTCATTCTGGAAATAGGCTGCTTCTTCCCGGTCGTGCAGTACAATAAAGTAATCGCAGGGATGTAAGCGGAAACACGCAGCGACAAGCACCGCATCCAGACTTCCGGCAAGATTTTTTATGAGGATATTCTGAGTATCGGGCGCAGTAATTCCTGCGGCTACGGTCTGTACAAGACTATCCGCGCAATACTGGTTTAAAAACTCACTCGCCCTCAATCGATCCGCTTATTGCGGGCTGCAAAGATAAATGATGTTTGTAAAATTGAATGTTAAGATTCTTCAATAGTTCCCATATTCGTAGTGGATAATTATCAATGATAAGAGGTCCTTCGCTGGCTCAGGACAACAAGGAGGCAATGTTATGCTGAAGGCGCTCTGTTCCGGGCTATCTTTTTTCGGATTTCAGATAAGCCTGTTATAAATCCGCATGCTTAATACTTAAGGTAGTTGTACATTGAGGCGATGGAACAAGTTCGCTTTTTCTTCTTACTGCTTACGATGGCCTGTTTGCTTTTCCTGACCATCGGTCTTTTTAAACCCTGGCTCATGCTTTGGTGGGAGGATGTGCAGAACCGCAGAAAGATTATTAAGGTGTATGGTTTGGCGGCCCTTATTTGCTATGCACTTTACTGGATTATGGCGTGGATACCCTAATCACTTTATCCTGCCGGCTGCGACTAAGTATTTTTTCTTTAGACCGGCAACCGCAATAAGGTAATCAGATCCGCCATCACGAAGATGGAGTTTCTTTTTCAGTTGTTCGGCTGTTAGCGGATAATTACGGCTGATGATGTTAGCCTGTTTTGTCGCAAATACTGTTTTAATCTCCGAAGGCGTAACCAGCGATTTTATTTTGAAAATCCGTCCTGGAAATTCATAACTTAATTTGTCAGAAGTATAGATATGAGTATTCTTATGAAGTTTGAACAACCCGTAACGCTCAGCCGTAACTTTAAATGCTCCTGCCTTCATCAGTGAAGAATTTGGCTCGAACAAATAGGCGAGGGGATATGAAAATTCTACTGCTGCTTTTTTCTCTTCGCTTATACAGAAGGTAAATTCATCATCGGGCGACTGCAGGTTTACAGCATGGATGACCGGCTCCCCCGAAAAACCTGATTGACACAAGTATAAAACCTCCTTGCAATCGTTGGCTACGGAAACAACAAATACATTGCGTACGGATCTCAAACCGTTCAATCCGCGTTGAATATCCAGCAGGGGCGAGGTTTTTATCAAAACCAGCGATGACCTTTCAAGCAGTGCGGGCAATAATGCAGGTACATCGGGCAGGCAATCACTAAGCTGTACTACTTTTTTGCTGCCGGTTGTTCTGCGCGAGGGATCGAGGTAAATAAAATCAATTGTACCCGGAAAGGCCTGCAAGAATTCTTCAGCAGCAGTACAGTGATGAGTAATGTTTGTACTTCCAAGCTGCCGGTGGTTGTGCCGGGCAATTTCAACCAGTTCGGCATTTGATTCCACATAGTGGAATTGTCCGAATGACTGACTAATAAAAAAAGAATCAACCCCAAAGCCTCCGGTTAAGTCAACTCCGACACCCCCCTTAATCCGGGGGAACGGAGGGTTTATTCTGTTGGTCAGCACCTCATATTTGAACTGAGCCGTTATTTCTGATGAGGCCTGCTCAAGATTTACCATGGGGGGGTAAATAATTCCGGCTGTATTGTACCATAACGGTAGTTTCTCTTTTGCTTTTCTGCGGCAGGCAATCTGGTTGGCAATTACGGATGAAGGTGTTCCTTCAATAAAAGCTTTTTTTAGAACCAACTCCCGCACATCATCATTTTCATGGTCGCGGATAAATTGCTGAATATTCGACTGGGCTAAATCATGTATCATGACTGCCGGAAGTTGCAAAACTTTTTCGTTTGTATGAAAAGCAAAAAGCCGGTTGGCTCCGGCTTTATATTGTAAGATTGAGATGGAAATTAATACACTAAACTCTTTTCCAACATAAACTCGGCTATCTGCACCGCATTGGTTGCTGCGCCTTTGCGCAGGTTATCGGCAACAATCCAGAGGTTAACAGTATTAGGCTGTGATTCATCCCTGCGGATGCGCCCTACAAACACTTCATCGCGGCCCTTGGCGTTGATGGGCATCGGGTAGATGTTATTTTTCGGATCGTCCTGCACGATAACGCCCGGGGTGTTGGCCAAAATGGACCGGATTTCGCTGCAGGCAAAGTCGTGATAGAATTCGGCATTTACGGCTTCGGCATGCCCACCAATGGTAGGAACGCGCACGGTGGTTGACGTAACGCCAATGGTCTGATCGCCCAGAATCTTGCGGGTTTCGTTAACCATTTTCATTTCTTCCTTGGTGTACCCGTTGTCGAGAAACACATCGATATGCGGCAGCGCATTCATATCAATGTTGTGCGGATAAACTTTGGCTCCTTTTATTTGTGCACGTTCGTCCATCAGTTGCTGTACAGCATCTTTGCCTGTGCCGGTAACGGATTGATACGTTGAAACCACCACGCGCTTCAACTTATATTTTACGTGCAGTGGGGCCAGCACCATTACCATTTGAATGGTGGAGCAGTTCGGGTTGGCAATGATGCGGTCATCAATGGTTAATTCATGGCCGTTGATTTCGGGCACGATTAATTTCTTGGTCGGATCCATCCGCCAGGCCGAGGAGTTATCAATAACAATGGTGCCCATCTCGGCATAACGGGGCGCCCATTCCAGCGAGGTACTTCCGCCTGCCGAAAAAATGGCGATGTCGGGTGCGAGTTTGCAAACCTCATCAATGCTTTTGATTTCGTACGGTTTTCCTTTGAAGGTAACGGATTGGCCTACCGATTTATCGGAGGCTACCAGGTACAACTCGTCAAAAGGAAAGTTTCGTTCTTCAAGTACTTTCAGGATTTCCTGGCCAACCAAACCGGTGGCCCCCACAACGGCTAATTTCATTTCTCTTGGCATTCTGATTAAAGCCCTGACGGGCAACTCAACTGCAGAGCCGGCCGGTTTCCCGAACGGCCGCGCAAAAATAGTATTTTTGGTAATAGTGGTGATATCCATTGTTCATGATAATAATCAACACCCCCCGTTGTCCCCTCTGAGGGGTATGGTAATAGGTGTATTGATTTTTAGTTTGTGCTCTCCATCCTGTATTGCCCAGTTTACCGACAATTTTTCGGATGGGGATTTTACAGCCAATCCAGTTTGGGCAGGCACTGACTCAAAATTTATTGTAGATGCCGGGCGGCTTCGGCTCCAGGCCCCGGCCGTGGCCGACATGGCGTATCTGTCAACTGCCAGCACGGCAATTAATAATGCAGTGTGGGAGTTTTCCGTACAGCTCAATTTTAATCCGTCTTCCAGCAACTTTGCACGGGTATATCTTTCGTCCAGTCAAAGCGATCTTTCTGCAGCATTTAACGGGTATTTTGTTCTTATAGGCGATACACCCGATGAGGTGAGCCTGTACCGGCAAACCGGAACCACGCGCACAAAAATTATTGACGGCCTTGATGGAAGGGTAAATGCCGATCCGGTGATAATTCGGATAAAAGTAATACGGGATGACAACGGCAACTGGGAACTGTTTTCGGATGCCGGAATAACGGGCACCTTTATTTCGGAAGGCACCGTGAATGATGTGGTGCATCCGACCTCCGCTTACTTCGGTGTCTATTGCAGCTACACCTCAACCCGCTCTTCGCACTTTTATTTCGATGACTTCATTGTTACAGGCGATCCGTACGCCCCTCCTCCGCCATCAAATTTCAAAGACGTTATTATTACAGAACTTTTTCCTGATCCCAACCCGGTAATCGGTTTGCCCGAAGCCGAGTTTGTAGAGTTGTTCAACCGCAGCAGCAGCCCGGTTAACCTGGCAGGTTGGAAGCTTGCCGATCTGTCATCAACGGCTACACTGCCAAACTATGTTCTTGCTCCTGGCGCTTACGTAGTTATAACGACCACTACATCAGCAGCAGCTTACGCTGCTTTTGGAGCTACATTGGGCGTTTCTAATTTTCCAACACTCAACAACAGTGGCGATAACATTAAACTCCAGGATGCCGGTTTGCAACTTATTGATGAGGTTAATTACACCGATGCCTGGTATAAAAATGATGATAAGAAACAGGGAGGCTGGACACTAGAACTTATTGATCCTGAAAATATTTGTGCTGAAGAAGATAACTGGGTGGCTTCGGAACATCCTTCCGGGGGAACGCCCGGGCAACAAAATTCCGTTCAAGCAAACAAACCCGATCTGACCGGCCCGAAATTGCTATCCGCTATTCCGGTAACGGCAACACAGTTGAAACTTCGCTTTGATGAGCGATTGGAAAATACACTGCCCGCAGCTGGAAGCTTCTTGATCACACCACCCAACACAGTTACGGCTGTTTCGTTTGCATCATCATCGCTTCGGGAAGTATGGTTGGATGTGACAACCGCCTTTCAGCCGCAGCAATCCTATTCGATTACAGTAAATAACATTTATGACTGCGCAGGCAACCAGATTCAGCCAGACTTTACCACCGTAAATTTTGGCTTACCTGAGCAAGCAAACCCTTTTGATATAGTTATCAATGAAATACTGTTTAATCCAAAGCCATTCGGAGTTGATTTTTTGGAGGTGTTAAACCGCTCACAGAAGTACATTAATCTTAAAAATTTTTCTGTCGGCAATTTTGATAATGGAGTGCCGGCTAACCCCAAAGTTCTTACCACTGATGATTTACTTTTAGCGCCTGGTGAGATAATGGCGTTTACTACCGATCCGTTTACCATTCTTTCACATTACCCGAAGGCACAATCAGGGATGATTATAAAAGTAAGTTCACTTCCATCATTTCCTGATAATGAAGGTACATCATGTATCGTTAATGAAGGTGGCATTGTGCTTGATAATTTCAGGTACTCACGCGATTACCATTCAGTGTTTCTTCGCGATAAGGAGGGTGTTTCGCTCGAACGTATACACATGAACAGTCCTACCAACGATGCGAACAACTGGAAATCGGCTGCATCGGTAGCAGGCTTTGCCACACCCGGTTTGCCAAACTCAAATTCAGTAACTACACCGGTTATTTCAGGTGAGGTTAAAATAGAACCCGAGTTGTTTATTCCGCTTTACGGCCAACCCGATTTTACCGAGATCCGGTATCGGTTTGATCAGGGAGGCAAAGTGGCCAACATCAAAATTCTTGATCAGCAGGGAAGAGAAATCAAACAAATTGCCAACAACGAAACCCTGGCAACCGAAGGTTTTTACCGGTGGGATGGCGACCGCAATGACGGCATCAAAGCACGCCCCGGATATTACGTGGTGTGGTTTGAGGTTTTTGATTCGTCTGGCGCAGTAGAGACTTTCAGAAAACGGGTTGTGGTTGCCGCACGTTATTAGAAGCCATCTCAAAAATAAACTTAACCACAAAGGCCACTAAGTACACACAAAGAATACGGAGAAACACAATATACTGACCTCTTTCTTTGTGACCTTTGTGCTTTCTCTGTGCTACTTTGTGGTTAGCCTGATTTTTGAGATGGCTTCTAGTTTCTACTTCCATAAAACCGCCACTGTGTGATAAAGTCTTTTGTAAGGTTTTGATTGGTTAAAATTGCGCGCACCATTTCTACTGGCATGCTGTTTTCGCTCATCACGGCATCATGAAATTGTTTGTAGGTCATCTTGCCGCTGTCAACCAGTTCTTTCTTGAGCGAATAAAATTGCAATGCACCCATCATGTAGGCCAGTTGATAGAGCGGACCATACCGCCCGGTGAATGACCTGCGCACTTCGCCTTCGGCATTGGCGCGCTCGTGGCCTACGCGGTCAACTAAAAAATCAATGCATTGTTGCGGAGTCCACTTGCCCATGTGGTAGTTGAGGGAAAAGATAATGCGCGCACATCGGTGCATACGCCAGAACAGCATGCCGATCCGATCTTCGGCATTGCGCGGAAAGTTCATGTCCCACAAAATCATTTCCCAGTAAAGGGCCCAGCCCTCCGTCCAGAAGGCCGTGCGGAAATTCCGGTACGCTTTGTTGCGGTTGTTCATAAACTGTTGCAGGTGGTGCCCGGCAATGAGTTCATGATGGACGGTGGCCCGCGAGAAGTGCGGGTTGTTACCACGCATACTCATCAGCTTATCCTCGTGGTTCATGGTGTTGGTTGGGTAGGAGATTTGAAATAATTCGCCACCCAAAAAGAACGGACTCACCAATTGTTGTTGGGGCGGAATCATGCGCGTACGCCAGGTTTCTTCCGCCAAAGGCGGTATTGTAATCAGGTCATTCTTGCGGATGAAATCCATCGACTGGTTGTACAAATCAACCATGGCTTCGGGCTGTTTCCCCGGAGGTACAAAACTTTGTTTCACCTTTTCCAGCGCCTTTTTCCAGTCGTTGCCAAAACCCATTTCGTTGCTGGCCTTCAGCATTTCACGATCACACCAGGCAAACTCTTTATTGGCAATGTCAATCAGTTCTTCGGGGGTGTAGGGCATCATCTCGTATTTTAATTGGCGGATGATTTCATCCCGGCCAATGGGGTTGCCGATGATGCCGCTGCCGTCATCCTTGGGTAGTTTGGTCGGATCGATTTTCTTTTTAAGCTGTGCGGCATAAGTGCCCAACGCGGTATCAAGCAACTGGTAGGGCTTTTCAACCCACCAGGTAAACAGCGGATCGTAGCCGTTGTAAAAATTATACACGCTGCGCAAGGCTGCTTTTTGCCCACGCACGGTTTGTTCGGCACGCTCGGCCAGTTCGGGTGTGAAGCTCGGTTCCTGAGGAAGTTTTTTGATGGCCTCGTTTACTTTCTTTTGGATCTCGTTCAGTTGTCCGGCAACTTCTTCACTGTTCAGACTCACACCACGCCTGCGTTTCTTTTCAATGTCGTACAATGGGTCGGCCATGGTTACATACCGCTTAATCTGGTTGTATTCCCGTTCTTCAACCGCCAATTGGTAAAGCGCCTCCTGCAGGTCGCGTTTAAAAAGCACGTAATCTACTTTGCCTCCTTGCGAAAGATTTTCGAATGGAAGTTGCTGCAGCCGGTTCAGGTAGTCGGTGTAAAATGTTTTGAGACGCTCCCTGCGTTCAGGCGAGTTGGTGATGGTGTAAAACCGGTACAGGCTTCCGCGATCGGCTTCGTAGTTCACCATCAGGTTGTGCACTTCGCTGGTTTGAAGCAGCAGGTTGGATTGTGCAGTTATGTTAACAGCAACAACCAACAGCGAGATAAGGCAGCAAATCTTTTTCATACTCGTTATTGTTTTTTTCCGGGTTGATAGGTTTGTACGGCCCGTTGTTCAACATCTTCTTTATAAAAAGCAACGTCTTTAAAATGTACATCAGCATAGCGTTGCGCCTGATCGATAAAATGCGGTGAAGCCGGGTCTCCGTTTTGCCCTCCAGCCAGAATACTTTTAGCACGAACCCTATCGCCAAACTCCACTACGGCAACAAAACTGTTTCCGTACGAGCCATAGATTTTTTTGGTATTGGATGTACCCCGTGCACCATAAGACGCCAATGCACCCCAATTGCCCGAAGCAAGACCTACCGGGATGCTGGGCTTAGCATCATCAAATTGCTGCTGGATGTCACCGGTTAACCGTTGAAAACGATTTACCGCACCCCATGCAATATTCCAGGTACCGAAATCATCGGTAAGCTTTTGAATAACTTCCGCAAAGATCTGTAAACGTTCTTCGTGCGGTGTTCCTGTTCCGAAATAGTTTATCCGCTCCATGAAATTCAGGCCTTCCGGGCGGGGCCCCTTTTGAAGATAGAAGGTTATGTAAAAATGAGCCAGTGTCATGCCCACCGATTCTTTCGACACGGTTTTATCCCACAAGCGCAGTACATGGATAGCTGGTTTTAGTGAGGCATATTTTTTTCCTGATTTATCGAACGCCTCGACCAAACCCGGAATAAGTTTTTCGAATGCGGGTAAGTAGGGATCGTAAGCCGTTTCAACCAACTTGTCTAATGTGTAACCTGAGCGGCCCGTTAACACTTTAATGGCATGTAAACCCCGGAAGTTTTCAGGCTCGGTGGCCATGTAATAAGGATAATCCTTCGGCTTCGGACTATACTCTGCGGCTGAGGTGAATGGCGTGGAGTTGCAATTTTGTATCCATCCGTTACCGGGATTTATCACCTGGATGGTTTCGCTTACTTCGTGCAGTCCCTGCCAGTCGGTTGCGGGGTTGCTTCCATCCACGGGTTTAGAATAATCAAAGGTTGTGTCGCGTTTAGGTATAAAGTTGCCCTGGAAGAATGCGATGTTTCCATCCGCATCGGCATACACCGTATTGTTTGATGAATTGGTGCGCAAGTCCAATACCTGCTTAAATTCTTCCAACGACTTTGTTTTTGTCCGCATGAAGGATTGTTCAAGTGCTTTGGCCGGCTGCCAGTTCATGGCGGTGGCTGCCCACTTGCCATCAATGGTGTGTGTAATAGGGCCGTGGTGTGTACGATAGACGGTAAATGTTCTTTCCTTAAGCGAGTCGCCTGAAGCATATTTCAATGTGATTTCCTTTTCAACCACCGGGCGAAGTTCATCTCCATATTTATAGAACTTTTTTCCGTTTTCTTCAACAATGGTTTGAATGAACTCATCCATTACATCAGTGGCTGAGCTGGTATGCATCCAGCCGGCTTTATCATTAAATCCCTGGTAAATAAAAAACTGTCCCCAGGTTACCGCGCCATACGCGTTCAATCCTTCTTCGCTCACCATGTGTACTTCGCCACGGAAATAAAATGACGTATGCGGATTGATAAGCAGCATGGCCTTTCCGGATTCGGTAAGGTTACCGGAAATAGCAAAGCCGTTGGAGCCTTGCGGCTCATCGGCCATTGTAACAGCAGGCATATAGGCAAGTGACTGTTTTTCATAAAAGGCACTGATAGCTGCGGCAGAAATGGATTCGATATTCCCGCCAATAGAACCCTCGCTGAAGTAAAAAGGCATCCAGGGTTCAAAGCGGGTAAGCAGTTTTGGTTTTACTTCAGGATGGGTGTACAGATAGTAGTTAATGCCATCAGCAAAAGCCAGGCATAATTTCTTTAACCACTCCGGACTTTCATTAAACTGTTTAACGGCTTCCGCGTTGGTCATAAAAAGGTTGGCGCGTAAATCGCTGTACAATGCAGCCTCGCCCTCCACTTCGGCAAGCCGGCCAATGGCCCAGGTGTAGTTACGTTCGATGCGTTTAAAATCATCCTCGCATTGTGCGTATAATAAGCCGAAGACTGCATCGGCATCGGTTTTACCATAAATATGCGGTACACCAAAATCATCGCGGATAATCGTAACCCGCGCTGCCTGTTCTTTCCAGCGATCAAGTTCGGTAGTAGAAACGGAACAGGAAATGGTAATAAAGAAGAGCGAAACAACACCAAGTGTGCGCATGCGTCTTAACGTTTAAGGCCGGGGAGTTTATGGCAATTAATATCGCTTTATTTTTTGTTTCAGTACCGTCCACGTATTTTTGCGCAACTTTAAAGGAGGGGATTATGGCAAAAACAAAGAAAACCGCCAAAGCAGCCAAAAAAACTGGTAAGGCAAAGCCCAAAGCGAAAAAAGCAGCACCAAAAGCCAAAAAGGCGGTCGCCAAATCTGCACCTAAGAAAGTAGCGGCTAAGCCGGTTGCTGCGCGCAAAACAGAAAAAAGTCAGGTTAAAACAACCGGGCCTCATCTCACTATTTTTCCGGCTTTAACCCAGCGCCCCATCGCACACAAGCCGGCTAAAAGTTTAACCCCGGAAGACAAGACTCGATATTCGGATGAGGAGCTAAAGGAATTTGAAAACCTGATTAACGAGAAACTGGAAAAGGCGCGAAGCGAGTACCGTATTCTGAAAGAAACCCTTAACCGAAATAATGATGAGGGTACGGATGCGACATCGGGAGGGAACACCAAGGTTCTTGAAGATGGTGCCGAAACTGCTGAAAAGGAAAATCTAAGCCAACTGGCCGCCCGTCAGCAGAAATACATTACCAATCTGGAGAATGCCCTGGTGCGGATTAAGAACGGAACGTATGGTATCTGTTCCGTTACCGGTAAGCTGATTCCGAAAGAGCGATTGATTGCCGTGCCTCACACCACGCAATCCATTGAAGCGAAAATGATGCAAACAGAATAAGCATCAAACAACGGTGGATTTTCTGCAAAACCATATTGAAGCATTGATTTTCTGTTCGCCCACGCCAATCAAACTGGCGGATATCCGGGCGTGTCTTTCCGAAATGTTTAATGCTGATGTTCCGGAAGAGGATATAGTTAATGCCATAAAAAGGCTTGATGAAAAATTCCAGTCGGATGAGTTTTCCTTTCAACTGAACCGGAGTGCCGGTGGCTACCAGTTTCTTACCAAGCCGGCTTACCAGGCCAGTATCGGCATCTTACTCAAGCAACAATCCAAAAAACGGTTGTCGGTATCAGCCATGGAAACATTGGCCATTATTGCTTATCGGCAGCCTATTTCAAAACCGGAAGTTGAAACCATCCGCGGTGTTAACTGCGATTATGCCATCCAGAAATTGCTGGATAAAGGTTTGGTGGAGATTACCGGCAAAGCCGATACAGTTGGCCGGCCGTTGCTGTACGGCACGACACCGAAATTTATGGAGTACTTTGGTATTAACGACTTATCCGATCTGCCAACACCAAAAGATTTCTCCGGTGAGATCAATACCATTGGCGAAGAACCCGATTTAAAAGAGCCCGATGCCCAGGCCTAAATCATCCGGCCACACCCGTAAAGGAAAAGCCGGACGCAGCACAGGCGGCCGCGTTAAACCACTGAAAAATTTTAAAGGTGCTGTTGCACAAACAGGCAAACCCTGGCGCAAGTCAGCTGCTAAATCATCGCAAGGCTCTGAAAGAGCAAGCGATAAGCGGGAAGAAAAAGCATCTGCCAGAACCCGCTACACCCAACCGGGTAATGAAACCCATGCCAGGCGAAGCAAACGTAATGAGGAGGTTGATAAGGAAAGGCGCGGTTTTTTCAAAAGCAGAAAGTTTGATAATAAAAAAGCTGTAAAAGATTTCAGGGAAAAGAAAACACAGCCGCAAGGGCAATCAGAAAAAATAAGGCTCAACAGATTTATTGCCAACAGCGGAGTATGCTCCAGGCGTGAGGCCGATAACCTGATAGCCATGGGGCTGATTTCGGTAAACGGAAAAGTAATAACCGAAATGGGCTACAAGGTAAACCCCGGTGACGAAGTGCGGTACGAAGACAAGGTGCTGCGTGCGGAGAAACCTGTTTATATATTATTGAATAAGCCGAAGGGATATTTAACCACCACCCGCGATCCGCAGGAGCGAAATACCGTATTGCACATCATTGGTAATGCTGTGAAAGAGCGGGTGTACCCGGTTGGCCGGCTTGACCGGAACACCACCGGTTTATTGTTGCTGACCAATGATGGCGACCTGGCCGAGAAGTTATCCCATCCATCCTATAATGTTAAAAAGATTTATAAGGTTGAATTGGATAAGCCGCTGACCAAAGCCGACTTTCAGAAAATTCTGGAAGGAATTCCGTTAGAAGAGGGCCGGGCAATGGTTGATGATCTGGCCATTGTTTCGCCAGATGCCAAAACCATTGGCCTGGAACTTCACATCGGATGGAACCGTGTAGTGCGTAGGATTTTTGAAGCGCTGGGCTACCAGGTGGTTAAACTGGACCGAACCGTTTATGCCGGGCTTGATAAAAAAGATTTACCACGAGGGGAGTGGAGGTTTCTGAGGCCCGATGAAATTCTTCGCCTGAAACATTTTAAGTAATCAGGCATCATTAAGCACAATGGTAAACGTACTTCCTTTTCCATGTTCCGATTTAACGGTAATGGTTCCGCCAACCTTCGAAAGAGCTTCCTGCACAATATAAAGGCCAAGCCCGGTGCCTTCGGAAGTTGTAGTTGCACGATAAAACATATCAAAGATTTTTGGAAGGGCCTCGGGCCTGATGCCTTGTCCGTTATCCTCAACGCTTACTTCAACCCTGCTGCCGTTGCGTAGAAATTGAACACGTATCAGCGGATCGGGTTTGCTTATATCATGATACTTTACTGCGTTGGCAATGAGGTTGCCGAGAACAATCTTCATCTGCTGGTAATCCGATTGAAATACGTTGGCCGTGTTTTCAGTGTAGTCGAGGCGGATAGCCGGGGCATTTTCATTGAATTTTACATCGGCAATAACATCTTTTAGCAAGGCGTTAAAGTCAATTGGTTCAATTTTTAATTCAATTTTTTTGCTGCGCGAAAGTTTGAGGATATCGCTGATGACCAGGTCAAGTCGCTTCACCCGGTCATCAATCATTTCCATGTATCGTTTGGTGATCTCGTCTTTCAGTTCCAGCCTGGCGATGTTGGTGATACCGAGAATGGAGGCGATGGGTGAGCGTAAGTCGTGAGAGGTACTATAAAGAAAACTGTCGAGTTCCTTGTTTATTTTATTGAGGCGTTCGCGCTCATCTTCAAGCAACCAGATAACCATACCCAGGCCGGTTGCGCTGATAATGACCATTTCGATCATGCCAAAGAAGAATGGGAATACAAAATTCTTCCCCATGAAATTGGCCAAGGCTACTGAAAAATAGTAACTATAGGTTAAGGCATAAAGAAAGAATGAAACAGTAAAAATTCTGCGGCCAATGCCTTGTAAAAAGAGTTTGCTGCGAAGCGCCAGAATGCCGGCTGCAAGAAATCCGGCCGCCACTACAAAGTACCGTACCCCTACCCGTAGAAAATAGCGGAGCAGAACTTCGTTATCGTTAGTCGAATCCCGGTAAGCCCAAACCAAAACAAAGCTCGCAACAAGTGTTATAGTGGAGATGAATAACAAGTAAGTTACGCTTATTTTTTTTCCGCGCCTGTATTCTATCAGGCCGGCTAAAAGAAAGATAACATGAAGAAAATTACCCACTTGGGTAATGTAGGTGCTTGCTAGCCTGACGGAGTCCATGCGGGAGTACCCATACCATGATCCAAAGCCCAACGAAAATGCTGCCAGCGAAAAAAATACCCAACTGATGGCCCAGGTAGAAAGGTAATGGCGATTATATAGTTTGCTGAAATAATAAAACGTTGCCGCCAGGATAATCCCAATCAGCATTTCTGCAAAATAAGTGGCACCTGTGCGCGCAATAATTTCATTTTCAAGGCCTTCAAACCGCATGCGGAACCAAAGTAAACAATTTTTAAACGATGGTACCGGCATTGTGTTCAGCTACTCTGCGGATAAGATTATCAGTATGCACTTTGTAGAAAGATGAGTTAAACTGACTTTGGAGGATGTAAACGTAGTACTCCACGGAAATACGAAAATGCCGGCCACAGACCAGCATTTAGCTTGTGGTGACGGAGGGAATGCTGACGCTCCGGTCAGCACCCTGACTGGCCAGGGCCACGTCAGGGTTGAACTCCTGACCCAAGAATTTTAACCGTGGTGACGGAGGGAATTGAACCCCCGACACAAGGATTTTCAGTCCTTTGCTCTACCAACTGAGCTACGTCACCGGAAGACTCTTGCCGAAATCCGGCAAGAGGGGCACAAAAGTATGTAAATTTATAATCGGTGCCAAGAAGACGTTGCTTTTTGAGATTGCCGCCATAATCATTTATTTACGTCATGATCCAGCAGGTGCTTTTCATTTTTGCCTTGGCCTTCTTCGGATTTGTTATCCGAAAGCGGGTGCTGCAGCTACGCAATAACGTCCGATTGGGAAAGCCGATCGGAAAAACCAATCGGGAGCCTGAACGGTTTAGAAATGTGTTGCTGGTAGCATTCGGTCAGAAGAAAATGTTCAAGCGATTTATTCCGGCCATACTTCACCTTTTCATTTATGTAGGCTTTCTGGTAATTAACCTGGAGGTGTTGGAATTTATTATTGACGGATTGACCGGCACCCACCGCATCTTTGCTCCATACCTGGGCAGTTTTTATACCGGGCTGATAAACATTTTTGAGTTTCTTGCGGTTGCCGTACTGCTCGCCTGCGTGTTTTTCCTTATCCGCAGAAATGTGCTCAAGCTTCCGCGGTTCTGGTCAGCCGAAATGACAAGCTGGCCCCGGCTGGATGCCAATCTAATTTTGGTTACCGAGATTGTGTTGATGCTCGCTATCCTCACCATGAATGCCGCAGACCAGATTTTGCAAACCCGCGATGAACACTACACAATAACCGGTTCACTTTATTTCAGTGGTTTTTTGATGCCACTTTTTCAAAATGCAGGTACTCCTGCTTTGCTACTCATTGAGCGCTGCGCGTGGTGGTTTCACATTATCGGCATTCTGGGCTTTGCAGTTTACATTACGTACTCCAAGCACCTCCACATTTTCATGGCTTTTCTTAATACGTACTATGCTAAGCTTGAACCGAAAGGTCATATCAATAACATGCCGGTGGTTACCAACGAAGTGAAATCCATGCTTGGACTTACGCAAGGCGTAACACCTCCGGCTGAGCCTGGCCGATTTGGTGCGAAAGATGTTAATGATCTGTCACAAGCAAACCTTATTGCTGCCTATGCGTGTACCGAATGCGGACGCTGTACCTCGGAGTGCCCGGCCAACCTAACCGGTAAAAAATTATCACCTCGTAAGATCATGATGGACACGCGCGACCGTATGGAAGAGGTTGGACACAGTTTGGCGAAAGGCGGCCCCGGATTGAATGACGGTAAATCGCTTTTAGGCGATTATATTACAAAGGAAGAAATCAACGCCTGCACCAGTTGCAATGCGTGTGTGGAGTCCTGCCCGGTACTAATCAATCCGCTCGAAATTATTGTTGAGCTCAGGCGGTACGTAGCTATGGAAGAGTCTGGCTCACCGCCCGCATGGAACGCCATGTTTCAAAACATCGAAACCAACTTTGCTCCGTGGAAGTTTTCAGCGGCCGACCGGTTTAACTGGGCTAAAGATGCCTAACTTAAAATTTAAAGGAAGATGAACGTACCCACATTGGCCGAGTTAACAGCAAAAGGCGAGATACCCGAAATTCTTTTTTGGGTTGGTTGTGCCGGATCGTATGACGATCGGTATAAACGGGTTACCAAAGCCTTTGTAAAAATTTTGAATGCCGTTGGCGTGAAGTTCGCTGTGCTGGGCACAGAAGAAACCTGCACGGGCGATCCGGCCCGCAGGGCTGGCAACGAATTTCTTTTTCAGATGCAGGCCATGAATAACATCCAGGTGCTGAACGGTTACGGAATTAAAAAGATTGTAACAGCTTGTCCGCACTGTTTTAACACCCTGAAGAATGAATATCCCGAATTGGGTGGCACGTACGAAGTAATTCACCACGCCACCTTTCTGCAGCAGTTGATTAATGAAGGCCGGATTAAAGTGGCTGGCGGAGGTCCCTTCAAAGGAAAAAAAATCACTTACCACGACTCCTGCTACCTGGGTAGGGCAAATACCATTTATGAAGCTCCGCGTGCAGTGCTCGAGGCACTCGATGCAGATTTGGTTGAAATGAAACATTGTCGTGCAACCGGCCTGTGTTGCGGAGCAGGAGGGGCGCAAATGTTTAAAGATGCTGAAAAGGGTAAAAAGGAAATCAACCTTGAGCGAGCAGAAGAGGCCCTGCAAACCGGTGCCGGTACCATTGCCGTTGCCTGTCCATTCTGTATGACCATGCTTACCGATGGTGTTAAAGCGAAGGAGAAAGAAGACGAGGTGCGCGTTAAAGATTTGGCCGAACTAATTGCCGAAGCGCAGGGTTTAACTTAAGATATCGGATAGAAAATGTTCATCCCTTTTGATCAACTGCCGGAAACCGCCAGGCTGTGGATTTACCAGGCCGAAAGACAATTAAGTGCCCAGGAAATAGCCACGATTAGCAGCAGGCTTCACACATTCATTGAAGGCTGGAGCACGCACGGCAATCCTGTGCAGGGATCGTTTAAAGTTTTACACAACCAGTTTATTGTGCTGGCTGCAGATGAGCTTGTACAGGCGCCCAGCGGGTGTTCTATCGATGAGTCAACTCGCCTAATCCGGCAACTGGATGAGTTTTTTTCTTTAGGGCTTTTTAACAGGATGGTATTAACTTTTTTGCAGAACGAAACACCCCATACTGTTCCGGTTAAAGAACTTCAATCTTTATTGGCAGAAAATAAATGGAATGCAGATACGTTGGTTTTTGATATAACCGTAAACACGATGGCCGGTTTTAGAGATCGGTTTATTGCACCTGCCGGTAAAACGTGGCTTAAAAAATACCTGAACAGGGTACCGGCCTGATGTCAGTAAAAACCGGTTTCTTTTGTAGTTTTAGTGATTGATTGAAACAGATGCGGTTTTTTATTCTACTAAGTATTGCTGGCCTGGCGGCCTCCTGCAGCCCTGAAAGGAAAGCCATTAAATCTTTTCAGCGCGGAGAGTATCAATATACCATCAACACCCTCAAATCGGCAAAGCCGAAAGATCAGGGAAAGGCAAATTATTTCATTGCAGAGTCATACAGGCTTTCCAACCGGTTAAAAGAGTCCGAGCCCTATTATGCCAAAGCAGGCGGGCGTGGTATAGACAAAGACTCCGTTCAGTTTTATTATGCTCAGGCACTCAAGGCTAACTCAAAATACAATGATGCCCGCAAGCAACTGGAAGAATTGATAGCCCGTACCTCGAATGAAAAACTTAAAGACAGGGCAACCATTGAATTAAACGGCTTGGGCTACTTGGAAAAATTGCGGGATAAACCCAACTATTACCGGGTAAAGAATCTCGAATCGCTCAACACGCAACACAGCGAGTACAACCCGGTGTATCTGAACAATGAGCTTTACTTTACTTCATCGCGCGGTAACGGAAAACTTTATGCAGCTACGGGAACGCCATTTACCAATTTGTATAAAGTGGCCAGTCGCGGAGCCAATGTGGATGTGTCCACCCTGGCGCCCTTGCCCGCAGGAATCAACTCCGAAAATGTGAATGACGGATGCATAGCCTTTACGCCCGATGGCCGTACCATGGTATTTGCTAAAGGTAACACCGGGAAGAAAAAAGGAGCGGAAGACGTTGACCTGTACATTTCGCGTTTTAGAAACGGTAGTTGGTCGGAGCCGCAGGTCATTACCGGAGGGGTTAACACTCCGGAATTTTGGGATTCAACTCCCGCATTCAGTCCGGATGGGCGCACCTTGTATTTTGCTTCAAACCGAAAAGGCGGTTATGGCGGTACCGATTTATATGCCGCACAAATTGATTCGCGCGGTCGGTTTTCGCGGGTGCGCAACCTGGGCCCCGAAATCAATACCCCCGGTAACGAAATGTTTCCCTATGTTGCTGATGATGGTAAACTGTATCTTGCTTCGGACGGCCACCCGGGCTATGGAGGCCTTGATCTGTTTGTGATAAAACGATCGTCAGGTGTTACTACAGTAGAGAATCTGGGTGAACCCGTTAACTCAACTGGCGATGATTTTGGGTTATTCCTGTTCCGACCTGACCGCGGGTTCTTCACTTCCAATCGGGAGGGCGGCAAAGGCGATGATGATATTTACACCTTCGTCAATGAAGATCCTGACTTGCGGGTTATCAACTACTACCTGGCCGGAGTAACCTATACACCGGATAAAGAAGGGAAACTTCAGATTCTTCCAAACACCAAAGTAAGCCTGCTTGATGCAAAAGGTGATTTGATGCAGGATTATGTTACCGGCAATGACGGTAAGTTTTTGTTCAGAGTATACGATAATGAAGATTACAACCTGGTGGGTGAAACCGAAGGCTACCTGGTAAAGCGCCAGGAGTACACTACAAAAGGAAAATCGGTTGATCCGAAAACACTTACCGAACTGGTTACCAACATCACGTTCGATACAATTGTGGTACTCGATAAGATTGAGATCAATAAAATTTTTGTGCTCGAAAACATCTATTACGATTTCAACAAATACGATATCCGGCCGGATGCCGCACGCGAGTTGGATAAACTTGTGCAATTGTTGGTGGATAATCCGGAGATCAAGATAGAGTTAAGCTCACATACTGATAGTGTTGATACCGAAGAATACAACATGTGGCTGTCGCAAAAACGTGCAGAGTCGGCCGTGAACTACCTGGTAAAGCGGGGTATAGCCAACGACCGTCTCGTGGCAAAAGGGTACGGAGAATCGCGCCCGATTGCCCGCAACACCAATCCGGACGGTTCGGATAATCCGGCCGGTCGTCAAAAAAACCGCAGAACGGAATTTAAAATTCTGGAGATTGGTGTTATCCCCAAGTCGCTTGAAGATGAATTTGATGAGGACAAATATTTCAGGAAAAAGGACGGATATTAAGCTGAATGCCGGGTCTGCTCCGGCATTTTTGTTTTTGATGTTTTCCTACCTTTGAAAAAAACTGTATAAAATGAACTACCGCATTGAAAAGGACACGATGGGCGAAGTACAGGTGCCGGCCGATAAATACTGGGGAGCACAAACCGAGCGCTCGCGCAATAATTTTAGAATCGGCCCTGAAGGCAGCATGCCCAAGGAAATCATTTATGCTTTTGCTTACCTGAAAAAGGCAGCCGCCTTGGCCAACCATGAACTGGGTGTGCTGCCGGCTGAGAAAAAAGATCTGATTGCGAACGTCTGCGATGAAATACTGGCCGGAAAACTGGATGGCGAGTTTCCATTGGTAATCTGGCAAACCGGCTCGGGCACACAAAGCAACATGAATGTGAACGAGGTCATTGCCTACCGGGCGCATGTTCTCAGCGGAGGAAAACTAACCGATGAGAAAAAAGTGCTTCATCCTAACGATGACGTAAACAAATCCCAGTCCTCCAACGACACATTTCCCACAGCCATGCACATTGCGGCTTATAAGCAGGTAGTTGAGATTACGCTTCCGGGAATGCAAAAACTCAAGGAAACGCTCGCGCGAAAATCAAAGGAGTATAATAACATTGTTAAAACCGGCCGCACGCATTTCATGGATGCCACACCGCTAACACTTGGGCAGGAGTTTTCAGGGTATGTTCAACAATTGGAAAACAGCGTCAGGGCAATTAAAAATGCGTTGGAAATGGTAAGGGAACTTGCGTTGGGGGGCACAGCCGTGGGTACCGGGCTCAATGCACCAAAAGGATACGATGTGCTGGTAGCAAAAAAAATTGCTGAACTGACAGGCTATCCGTTCGTAACCGCACCTAATAAATTTGAAGCACTGGCTGCGCACGATGCCATGGTGGAATTATCGGGCGCGCTAAAACGGGCATCCGTTGCGCTAATGAAAATTGCCAACGACATCCGCATGCTCAGCTCCGGCCCGCGCTCAGGTATTGGCGAAATCATCATTCCTGATAATGAGCCCGGCTCATCAATCATGCCGGGCAAGGTAAACCCAACGCAGCCCGAAGCATTAACCATGGTGTGCGCACAAGTTATCGGCAATGATGTAGCCGTATCGGTAGGTGGGGCCACCGGACATTTTGAACTGAATGTTTTTAAGCCCGTTATTGCTGCCAATGTGCTGCAGTCCGCACGACTCATTGGAGATGCATGTATATCATTTAATGATAAATGCGCTGAAGGTATTGAGCCGAACCATGATATTATTAAACGCCATATGGAGAACTCCCTGATGCTCGTTACCGCATTGAATACGCATATTGGTTATGAAAATGCCGCCAAAATTGCCAAGAAGGCCCACAAAGAAAATAAAACACTTCGTGAGGCTGCCATTGAACTGGGCCTTGTTACATCCGAACAGTTTGACCAGTGGGTACGGCCCGAGAAAATGGTAGGCACCCTGTGAAAAAATAGGAAATTGAAAATATTTCGTACTTTTAGTAAACTTTTTAAACTCCTCACAATGAAAAAATTAACGTTACTTTTCTGTCTGGCTTTACTTTTTGCGGGCACTCAAGCTTTCGCCCAGCTTTCCAAGCAGGAAAAGAAAGAGTGGAAGAAAAAAGCCAAAGAATACGCCAAGCAGCCCGCTAACCTGAAACAGTTAACGGAAGACAAGCAAAATGCCGATAACCAGGTTGCTGCATTAAACCGCAGAATTTCGGAGATGCAAAGTGCCATGAGTAATAAAGATGCGCGCATTGCCGAACTGGAAGATCAACTGTCGCAAATACGCGGCCAGTTAACCGCTGCCCGTGCCGAACTTGCGCAGTTAAAGGAATCTCCGGTTATCAACCCGATGGATTTTTCGAAAGGAGTGGTGTTTAAAGTGCAGGTGGGTGCTTTTAAGAACAAAGATCTGTCGAAGTACTTTGATAACAACCCGAATTTTGGAGGCGAGGTGCGCGAAAATGAACCACAGCGTGTAACCATAGGCATCTTCCGTGATTACTGGGAAGCCGACCAGTTTAAAAAGTATATGCGCGAAATGGGCGTTAAAGATGCCTGGATTGTGCCGTATAAGGACGGACAGCGCACCGAAATCAAAGAAGTGCTTGAAAATGTAACTGCTGAAAAGAAGCAAGGAACGGAATAGTCAGTTTTTGTCAACACACCAAAGCAGCACCGGTTGGTGCTGCTTTTTTATTTTTAAGAATGCCGGTTATTGTGCAGGTTTGCTACATGAAAAAGTGGGGGATTTTACTTGGATTGATAGCTACTACCACTGCAGCACTTTCGCAAATCCGGGTTGACAAGCTTGTTATCAAGCCTCGCGAAGTATTCAAAATTGATTCCCAATCCGATATCATTGTAGCCGATACGCTCATCCTGATGGATTCATCCACCATTATGCTGAATCCCCTGCGGGCCGAAAATTATATTCGTTCAAAAGTTATTATTGCCGGAAAGGCCACCAGCATTATGGGTAACGGTGCCAACGGAGCTAATGGACGCAATGGCAGACCCGGAACAGTTGCTTCGGGGCCGTGCAAAAATGCAACAGACGGAACGATGGGCACCGCAGGGCTTACCGGTGTTAATGGAACAAACCTCTTTTTGTATTTCGATCGCCTCATCATCAATGGTCAATTAACCATAATTCTTACCGGAGGAAGAGGAGGCAACGGTGGCCATGGCGGAGCCGGGGGTGACGGCAGTGCCGGAACGGTTCACTGCAACGGTGGCAACGGTGGCAATGGCGGTAATGGCGGCCGTGGTGGTGACGGGGGCAACGGAGGCAATTTACTTATACAGTCTCCCCAGGCACTGACAGTGAAAGAATGGGTTGGCACTAAACTTATTATTAAAAATTACGGAGGCATACCCGGCTTGGCAGGTAAACGTGGTAATCAGGGTTCAGCGGGGTTGGGGCCGTCACGCAAAAACGGAAAAGACGGCCTGCCCGGTGCCGAAGGTACAGGGGGTGTTCGGGGGAAAGATGGAGTAGTGACATTTCATACCAACTAAGACAAGTGGAGAAGCGTTGGGCTTATAAAACAATTCCACCGGCAGCGGACATCCGGGCGCTTGGAAAGGCCTTAAACCTTAATCCATACCTCTCAGCCATTCTGCTACAGCGTGGTATTACCAACACACAAAAAGCTAAAGAATTTTTTCGTCCATCGCTGGAAGGATTGCACGACCCGTTCTTAATGCGCGACATGGATAAAGCTGTTGAACGGCTAAAGCGGGCAATAGACAATAATGAAAAGATCCTTATCTATGGTGACTACGATGTGGATGGCACTACCGCGGTAGCCCTGGTATATAATTACCTGAATGAATTCTATCCCCACTGCGAAATTTACATCCCCGATCGCAACAAAGAAGGGTACGGTGTTTCTAAGGCAGGAATTGAATATGCCGGTGAAAATAATTTTACGCTGATAATTGCACTGGATTGCGGCATCAAAGCATCGGACATGGTGGTGTTGGCCAACAGTAAAGGCATTGATTTTATTATCTGCGACCACCATTTGCCGGATGAAAAAATTCCACATGCCGTAGCCGTGCTCGATCCAAAACGGAGCGATTGTACATATCCATTCAAAGAACTGAGCGGGTGCGGATTGGGCTTTAAGCTTATTCAGGCCTTTGCCAGGCGGTATCGAACTGAAAAGAATGTTTATCGGTACCTGGATTTAGTGGCGGTTAGCATAGCATCCGACATCGTTCCAATTATCGGAGAAAACCGCATCCTGTCTTTTTATGGAATTAAAAAACTTAATGATGATCCACTACCGGGACTAAAAGCGTTGAAGGAAGTTTCTGCATTAAAACAAGAACTGGATGTTTCAGGAATTGTGTTTACCCTCGGTCCGCGCATTAATGCAGCCGGTAGGGTTGCTCACGCAAGTGCGGCCGTTGAATTGCTTATTACTAAAACCGAAGGCCAGGCTGCAGACCTTGCTCAACACGTTGATGATAAGAATGATTTGCGCAGAGAGTTTGATCTAAGCATTACCGAAGAAGCGCTGGCCATGATAGAAGAAAATGAATCTTTCAAAACGGCACGTTCAACGGTTCTGTTTAAAGACTCCTGGCACAAGGGTGTCATCGGCATTGTTGCTTCGCGTTGCATTGAAAAATTTTACCGGCCTACGGTTATCCTTACCGAATCAAATGGTAAGATAACAGGCTCTGCCCGCAGCGTGAACGGTTTTGATTTATATGAAGCTATTGAACAATGCAGCGACTTGCTTGAGAAATTCGGAGGGCACAAGTATGCGGCCGGGCTCACCCTGGAAAAGCAAAACCTTGAAGCGTTCCGGCAACGTTTTGAAGAAGTGGTTAGCAGCCAAATTACCGCTGAGCAGCTAACACCGGTAATCGAAATTGATGTTCCTGTTAAGTTTGAAGCGATTACACCCCGCTTCATGAGCATTATAAAGCAAATGGCACCGTTCGGACCGGGAAACCACAAGCCGGTATTTGAGGCACGGAATGTGTTTGTATTCAACGCGCTGACAAGTTTTAAAGACAAGCATCTGCGCTTTTTGGCTATGCAAGAAGGGAGCGACACTGTTTTGCAGGTTGTTGCGTTTGATTTGGCCGAACATTATAACCGCCTTTCAATTGGCGAGCGATTCAGAATGGTGTTTAACCTTGAAGAGAACGTATATAATGGAAACACCAGCATTCAATTGCGGGTAAAGGATATTAAATTTGACTGATTGGCAAATATGGTATTGCGAGCAGAAAGCCTTGTTAAAAAATATAAAACACGCACCGTTGTTGATCATGTATCCGTTGAGGTTGCTCAGGGAGAAATTGTTGGTCTGCTTGGCCCCAATGGTGCCGGCAAAACCACTTCGTTCTATATGATAGTGGGGCTCATCAAACCCAATGAAGGAAAAATCTTTCTCGATTCAGAAGAGATCACACCCATGCCCATGTACCAACGGGCCCGAAAGGGCATAGGTTACCTTGCTCAGGAGGCCAGCGTTTTCAGAAAACTAACGGTTGAAGAAAATATTATGGCCGTGCTCGAGATGCGCAACACAACACGGCAACAGCAAAAAGAAAAAGTAGATGAACTGATTAATGAATTCAGCTTACATAAGGTGCGCAAAAGCCTGGGCATGTCACTCTCGGGCGGTGAACGCAGGCGCACCGAAATTGCCCGGGCGCTGGCTGTTGACCCGAAGTTTGTATTACTGGACGAGCCTTTTGCCGGAGTAGACCCGATTGCCGTTGAAGAAATTCAGTCTATCGTAGCAAAACTCAAAAATAAAAACATCGGTATTCTCATCACCGATCACAATGTAGATGAAACCTTGTCGATTACCGACAGGGCCTACCTGATGGTTGACGGCAAATTGTTTAAGTCGGGAACAGCGCAAGAACTCGCCAACGACCCACAGGTTCGCAAAGTGTATCTCGGACAAAACTTTGAACTGCGCAGGGCAAAAGTAACATTGCCCGATGGGCAATAGGTGTTGCTTACGCGCAACCCTTATTGCCTTTCTGTATATTTGGAGTTCTTCTTAACCTATGGGCCTGCTCAACTCCATCCTTACCTGGGTAATGAAAAAGCGCATCCACCAGATGGAGCTTTTTATGAAATATCCGCATGAAGTGCAGGAAGAACTTTATAAAAAGTTAGTTCACGCAGGCAAGGCAACTGAGTTTGGAAAAACCTATGATTTTGCCGGTATCGAAAATGATGAGCAGTACAGGCAGCGGGTTCCGGTTCACACGTATGAACAGTTATACCCCTATATCGAACGGCTGATGCGCGGAGAGCAGTACCTGCTTTGGCCCACCGAAATTAAATGGTTCTCAAAATCTTCAGGTACCACCAACGCACGAAGCAAGTTTATCCCCGTTTCTTACGAAGCGTTGGAGGATTGTCATTTTAAGGGAGGCAAGGATATGCTATCCATTTACGTGAACAATAATCCGAATACAAAAATTTTTGATGGCAAAGGGCTTGCTGTTGGCGGAAGCCACCAGGTAAATGAAAATGATCCAACGGCCTCTTCCTACTATGGCGATGTGTCGGCTGTGATCATGCAAAACCTGCCGGTATGGGCCGAGTTCATTCGCACGCCTAAGCTGGAAACAGCCTTGATGAGTAACTGGGAAGAGAAAATTGAAAAACTGGCTAAGGAAACATCGGTTGAAAACGTGACCAACATTGCCGGTGTACCCACCTGGACCATTTTGCTCATTCAGCGTGTGGTTGAATTAACCGGAAAGAAAAACATCATGGAAGTGTGGCCCAACCTGGAAGCATTTTTTCACGGAGCTGTTTCATTCAAACCCTATCGGAAACTGTTTCAAGACCTCATACCTAATCCAAATATGGTATACTGGGAGATCTATAATGCAAGTGAGGGCTTTTTCGGCATTCAGGACCGGAGCAACTCTGATGAAATGCTGCTGATGCTTGATTATGGCATTTATTATGAGTTTATCCCAATGGATGAAGCGGGAGATAACAAACAAAAAGTTATTCCCTTACGTGAAGTTGAAATCGGGAAAAACTATGCAATGGTTATTACCACCAATGCAGGCCTGTGGCGCTACAACATTGGCGACACCATTAAATTCACATCCCTATCGCCTTACCGCATAAAAATCTCCGGAAGGACCAAACATTTCATCAATGCCTTTGGCGAAGAGGTTATTGTTGACAATGCCGAAGTGGCTATTACAAAGGCGTGCGAGGCTACAGGTGCTATTATTGATAACTATACGGCAGCTCCTATATTTCTGGATGCTAACAAAAAGGGCGGGCATGAATGGATAGTTGAGTTTAAAGTTAAACCCGCTGACCTGGCCCAATTTACCTACGTGCTTGACACAACGCTGCGTCAAATAAACAGTGATTATGATGCCAAGCGATCCCACGATTTGGCATTGGTGGCCCCAAAAGTTCACAGCGTAGATCCGGGCACGTTTTACAACTGGATGAAGAAGCGCGGTAAATTAGGCGGGCAAAATAAGGTACCCCGGCTTTCCAATACACGCGAGTATGTGGAAGATATCCTGTTAATGATTCAGGTGTGAGAACTTTTCTTTGATGACCGTATCCGAACAGGATTGTACCATAAAAAAAATCCTGTAACTGTCAGCAACAGCAGGCTTACCCCTGCAATAGTTGTGTAGCCCAGTTTAATTTGCCCATCGCTGGTGTTGAAAGCAAAATCGAGTAAGGAGCCGTCATGAATTTGTTCAATGATATCTGAAGTGCGGGTATTAACTGCCAGTACGTTGCCGGTAGTGCAATCCAATTGTATTTCGGTGTAATGATTTTTGAATACAAATTTTACAACACCCTTATCCGGCCGGGCATCAATACGGTCCAGTGCCGGAGAAAGATTTTCAGGAAAAGAATCGTGCAATGCTTTTACGGCAAGGGTGTGCAGACTATCGTACGAAAGCCAGTCTTTCATATTTGAAGAAACACCTTTTTCGGTTTTTGGAAGAATCAATCCGCCTGAATGTTTTTTCCAGCCCAAGAGTAATCCGGTAACCGAAATGAAAAAGAAAAACACAAACAGGAAGGTGCCAATCCAATTATGGATTTTCCGGTAGAAGCGGGTGGCGCGGGCTATGTTTTTATTATTGTCCATCTTTTTAAAACCTTAAGACCTGTCAGGTTTCTTAAACCTGACAGGTCTGGGTTTTTAAATTTTAAACAGCAAGGTAATAATTGCATTGCGGCCGGGTGCCGATATGCCTGAAGAATACGGGCGGTAGCGTTTATCAAGCATGTTTTCAATACCGGCATCAACCGTTAAATACGTTGCTGCCTGAAACGATGTTTTCAGATTCAACGTCCACCACGAAGGTGCGTACGGATTGCCATTGGCATCCTTCGCATACAAATGTGCATCAGCTCTTTCGGATAATGCCAGGTTATCGTAGCTAATCTCGCCATTGTAAACCGAGTATAAATCAACCCGTAAATCATTCCAGGAGAAAACCAAATGAGTAGCGCCAAACAAGGGTGCAACGTGCGTAGGCGAATAGGTTTCGCTGCTGCCCGGATAGGTTTCTTTGCCTTTTTGATAGTTGAGATGGGAGGTTAGCAACCAGTATCGGGCAATATTCCAACGCAAGCCCAGCTGGAAACCGGCAACCTTAACCGAGCTGATATTCTGCTGAGAGAGCACGGCACTTAACACACCATCATAAATAATGCTATCTGCCCCGTTAAACGTATCCGGTGCACGGGCAATGGCATTATCAATAAGGGTGTAGTAAGCGGCAACGTCCACTTCTACCGGCCCGATGCGACCGGTTGTTCCAAGCTCAGCATTATATGCCAGTTCCGGCTCAAGGTTCGGATTGGGAACTACCACGCTACCGGGCTGTGAATCGAATACTTTACCGATGTCGTCAACATTGGGTGCACGGAAGCCGCTGGAAAGATTGTTGTACAACTTCCAGTTCGGATTTGGATTGTAAACCAGTCCCACGCTGCCGTTAAGCGCGGTGTTGTTTAGGCTTGCTGATGTAAATGGAAAATCAAAGAGAGCGGTGTCGTAGGTTGCTTCTGTTTGCACATTGGTAATCCGTGCACTGCTGTTCAGTAAAAACTGGTCGCTCAGTTTATGGCGAACACTGGCGTATCCGGCAATGGATGCCCAGGTTGAACCATCGGGATAGCGGGTAGTTGCTGTAGAGATGTTGCCATTGTTTATGTTTTCCCGATAAGCTGTTGAACCCACTTTATTGCTTACATACTCCAGGCCGTAGAAAAGTTTAGTCCGGTCCGACAGGTCTTTATCAATATCGGCATTAACCGAAAGCGCCTTTACATTTTCAAACCGGTTGGTGCGGTTGGATGAACCAAAGTTTCGGGTGTGGCGGCTTTCGCTATAATCCTGGTGAGCCAGCGTAAATCGTGCATGATCCCAAATAGCCGTAGGCTGATCCACGGCTACCTGCAGGTGGTGCATCTGCCATTTTTGTGGGCCATAATACCACTCGGCAGTGGTAAAGGTGCCGCCTGAATTTTTCAGAATCAGCCGGTCGTACCGGGGCACATCCGAAGTTCTGGAATAATGAAAGGCATACAGCAGCGTAATGTTCTCAGTCGGGCGAAAGGCCAGTTTTTGCAAAATATTTTCCTGACTGTAACCGGTAGGTACCTGCAGCCGTGGATTACTGTTTACAAAAACGGAATCGGTATTGTTAACCCTTCGCTGGAAATCGGGTCGTAAATATTCATCAGGTCCTTTGCTCCCTATCAGTAAATCGTCATAATTGGAGTGGGTATAAGCCGCCACCCATGACCACCTCTTTGAACCAAGGGTAAAGTTAAGGTGATTGGTTGCTTCGTTATTGGCCGATGAATACCGGCTGAATGCATTCGCGTTGAACCGGAGTTTTCCGTTTTCAGAAAACCGGGGCGTTAACGTGTGAAAGTCCATCACCCCGCCAATGGCATCGCTGCCATAGATAACCGAACCCGGACCGAAAATCACTTCCGATTCGTCAATGGTGCTGGCATCCAGCGAGATGATGTTTTGCACGTTGCCGCTGCGGAAGATGGCGTTGTTCATCCGAACGCCATCTATTACCAGCAACACACGGCTGGTAGCAAACCCGCGAATCATCGGGCTTCCGCCACCAAGTTGGCTCTTTTGAATGAATACCTGGTTGGACACTCCCAGCAAGTCGGCTGCGGTTTGCGGGTTTTGAAACTGAATGGTAGCCGCACTGATCTTTGTAATGCGGTTGGGAACTTCGCGTATATTCTGCTCCCACCGGCTTGCCGAAACAACCGTTTCGTCAAGAATAAAATTTTTCGGATTGATGTAGGTTGTATCCTTTTGTTCCTGTGCATAAACAGGAAAGTAATAAACCCACATCAATACCAATACGGTAATGATGTGTTTCATTCGACAATAGATTAATGAATAAAGAATATTGTTCAGCAACAACTGCTGCTGATCATTACTAATAGAAGAAAAGAAATCTAAACACGTGGTGGCGGGCTTTGAACCGGTATTAAAATCGAATACACCGGCAGGTGATAGGCTGTTTCTGCTTTTGCATCAGCCATATAAATAAAGTGTAGCTGAAATTCAGGCACCAGAAAAGTAAGCGAAAGAAACTGCTGTATTGATAACGGCAACGGGGTTGAATCCTGATGAGCGCGGTTTGAAACAGCATCCAGGAACGACATCAGGTTATCTTCTGCCTCATCGTGCAAGCACCAAACAGTAACCTTTTCGCCATCATACTGAACACGGGCAATGTCATACATTCTGTCATCCACTTTTATTTCGTGTTCTTCAACGCGTGAGCGCTTAAACTCAGTTTCGGTTAACACCAGTTTTGTCAGATTTTCTTCCGGCAGGGTTTTCAAAGCAAAACGCATTTCCTGTTTTATACGTATCAGCCTGAAGGCAAAGTACAGGTAAATGCCCGCAAAGTTTAATGCGAAGAGAGAAAGAAACAGAATGGCAATCCAGCGCTTCACAAGGCGAATGTAGCGAACTTACAAGCAGAAAATAAAACCCCCGCCACGTAAGTGCAGGGGTTTTTTATTAGCGGATGCCGGGAACGTTTTCCGGTTTCTTCTGCTGCCACTCGAAAGTAGGCTTTTGCTTTCCGGTACCGGTTTCTTCCAAGGTGTTGCCATCGTATATCCGGCCGTTCTTCACCACTTTACTGATGGTGTTGGTGTTGCGGATATTCTCCAACGGATTTTTATCGAGAATAATCAGGTCGGCAAGTTTGCCGGGTTCAATGCTGCCCAGGTCGCCATCCAAGCCCAATCCTTTTGCGCCATGAATGGTAGCCACCTTTAACGCATCGTGGTTTGATAAACCTCCGGACGCCATGGACCACAACTCCCAGTGGAACCCGATGCCCTGCATTTCGCCATGCGAACCAACACCTGCTTTACCGCCAGCTTCTACAAGATCCTTTACAAACTTTGCATGATCGGGAAAGACGTGCTCTTCGTAAATAAACCAGCTGTCAACCCTGCGTGTTTTGGAATCGAGTTCGGTTTTGTGTGTAAACCGGTTCAGCTTTTCATCTTTTGTCGGATTCTCGGTTGCCCAGTAATAGTTTTCGGCAAAAGGGCCGCCATAGGCAACCAGCAATGTTGGCGTGTAGGTAGTTCCTGATTCGGCTACGAAAGTGGTGAAATCTTTATACAGCGGATAAACCGGAAACGCATGTTCGTGGCCCGGGTAGCCGTCAATAATCTGCGTCATGTTCAGTTTAATGTTCAGTCCGCCCTCGGTAGTGGGCATCAGTTTTTGGTCACGGGCAGCCTGAATAACCCATTGTCGTTGCTGGCGATTTCCTACCAGGTACATTTTAATGTACCTGGTATTGTAGTAATCAGAGTATTGCTTGAGAATATCTTTGGCCTGATCGGCATCCTTAATGTTGTATGCCCAGAAGCCAACACCCGGGCCGGTGGAATAAACACGCGGCCCCATAATCTGGCCGGCCTCAACCATATCGGCATAGGTTAACACATCGGTGGTGGCCGTTTGCGGATCGCGCGTGGTGGTTACCCCATAGGCGAGGTTGGCCAGGTACATCCAGATTTCACTCTTGTGAATGCCCCACGCCGGCCACATGTGCGAGTGTGTATCAACAAAACCGGGTATAATGGTTTTCCCGCGCATATCCATTTTTTGTACACTGCCATCCACGCTGATGGTACCGGCAGCGCCAACCTGTTTTATCCGGTTGTTCTCGATAAGCAGATCGCCACTTTCAATAATTTCATTACCCTTCATGGTAATGATGCGCGCATTTTGTAACAACACCTTCGATTTCGGAATATCGCGCGGTACGTTTACCTTAATGCGCACTTCGGTCGGCCTATAGCTTTCGTCTTTTTTCTCCTCTTTTTTATTGCCATTCTTTTCGGGTTCAGCCTTTTCATTTTCTTTTTTCTCTTCGCCTTTTCCCTGCTCTTTCAGTTTTTCTTCTTCCGCCTTTTTCTTTTTCAACTCAAGTTCTTTGGCCTGGGCAGAATCGAGGTTAAACGAAAACAACGCGTTACCCAGCGACCAGTGCACCACGTTACCGGAACTTCCCCACGATGGGAATTCACCACCCAGTTTAGTCAGTTTTCTTGACGGGAACTGCGCATTAGCCGCATCGGCAACTGCAATAGTGGGCGTTTCACCACCGGTTTTCGGAACAGTTACCACATAAACTTCATTGTTAATTTGTGCCAGCGCCTTATCGCCTTCCGGGGCCATCAGGATGACGGCTGCTGGCGAGGGCTGCGGAGTGGGCTCCTGTTCACTTTCCACCATCATGCAATGGTGTTTGGCCGACATACCAAAGGTGGTGATGCCGGTAACTTTAACGTGTCCTTTTTCATCGGAGCCGTCCCACCGGACGGATACCAACCCTTTTTGGCCGTGCGACAAGTAGATACGGTCGTCACTTTTGGTAAAGTGCGGGGTGTGCCTTCCGCGTGCTTTATCGACAATCGTTACAGTTCCGCCATCAGCTGAAATCCAACCGATATTTCGCTCAGCAAAACCAACGGGTCCGTCCTGATCTTTAAAATATTGGGGAGGCGATGCCTCAAAAATTATACGGTTATTCTTGTACGACCATGCCGGATTGCTGTACAGTGCCGGTGTTGATGTTAATTTCTGAACCGTTGGGGCTTTGGCTTTGTAGTTAAATTTATAAATGTGTCCTCCGTTTCCTTCCCAGCTTACCCAAGCCAGTTGATTGCCATCCGGACTCCATATCGGTTGTGCTTCGGTGAAATTAAAAGTACTTACCCGTTTGGGCGTGCCGCTGGGTAAATCCATAACGTAAAGCCGGTTCAGCGCAGTAAAAGCAACCCGCTTACCATCGGGCGAAACCTGCGGATCGCGGATTTGGGTTACCACAAATGTTGGGTCATCTGTAACAGGGTATTTGAAATCCAGCAGCGGGCCCACCTCCACTTCCGTATCCATTTCAAAAGGAATTTCAACAGCATTGCCACCGGCTATCGGTATGCGCCAGAACCGGCCGCCATAGGATGCCACCAGTTCTTTGCTGTCGGGTGTGAAGGACATGGCCGGCAACATGCCCAGCGTGCCGATGGACTCCTGTTCATCGCGCTGTACCGGGTAAGCCAGCCAGCGCTCTTCACCGCTTTCCAGGTTGCGAAGCACCAGGCCAGTGTGTTCGTTGTATCGGCTGCCATAAACCAGCCACTTACCATCGGGCGATAAGGTGGGGGTAAATGCTGAACCATAGCGTGAAGTTTTTAGCTCGGTTTCACCGCGCTCCCGATCGTAAACACCAAGCTGGATTTGCGGCATCATGGCGTTGTAATTCCAGCCTCCAGTACGCTGGGCATACCAAATGTACCGGTCGTCTTTTCCGAAGGCCGGTTCAATCACTTTCAGGTTATCGGGCCGGCTGATCAGTTGTGCCCCACCCCCACCATCTTTGTGGAAGAGCCATAACTTCAGATTTAACCGGCCTTTGCTGGCAACGATGTATTGGCCATCGGGTGTCCACTCGGCCGACTGGTAGTTGTCGTTGTTGCCCTTGGTTACCTGTGTTGAATCCTTTTTGTCGAGCGAGAAGTGCCACACGTTTTCGCCACCGCTGCGATCAGAAATAAAGAGTATGCTTTTGCCATCGGGGCTGAAACGCGGGTGCGAATCGAAGGCCATGCCTTTCATAAAGGGCTGCGCCTTGCCGCCAGTTATCGGCAGCAAGTACAAATCGCCAAGCAAATCGAACACTATGGTTTTTCCATCGGGGCTCACATCCAGCGACATCCACGAGCCTTCGTTGGTTTTGATTTTTATTTTTCGGGCTGCTTCCAGCGGCAGATCTTTTTTCTTTTTCGGTTTTTCTTTTTTTACGGTATCCGGTTTCGGATCTTTCTTTTCATCCTGGGCATTGGCACTTTGAAAAAGAAGCAGGCTTACGATGATGAGAAGAGCGTATTTCATGAGATTGGAATTTTAATTTGAAGATGCTGAAATAAACGAAATGAATTTTTGGAAGTTACAGGAGTGGTCAGGTTACGTGAACAGGTTATTTAATTCAAGGTCAACCCGGCTTACAATAAAAGCAAAGTCGTCAATGCGTTCTACAAAATCCAGGTCGTTGGTATTGATGATGAGCAGCCTGCCGAGTTTGTAGCTGCTAATCCATTTCTCGTAGTATTCGTTCAGGTTTTTAAGGTAATCGAGCCGCATGGCGTATTCAAAATCGCGGCCGCGTTTCTGAATTTGACGCACTAACTTGGGGATGTCGGAGCGCAGGTAGATGAGCAGGTCGGGCGGGGGCACAAAGTTGATCATCGAATTAAAAATATCGAGGTAGCTCTGGTAGTCGCGTTCGTTAATATGTCCGCTGGCATGCAGGTTGGCCGCAAAAATGTAAGCATCTTCGTAAATGGTGCGGTCCTGAATGGTGGTTTTTTTGTTGGCGCGGATTTCATTTACCTGCCGGAAACGGCTGTTGAGAAAATAGATTTGCAGGTGAAAGGCCCAGCGCGTCATGTCGTTATAGAAATCGCGCAGGTACGGATTTTTGTCAACCGATTCGTACAGCGGTGTCCACCCGTAGTGTTTGCTCAGTTTTTCAACCAGGCTGGTTTTGCCGCACCCGATGTTTCCGCAGATGGCAATGTGTTTTAGCTGGGTCATTTTTTTAAGGGTGTCAAAGATAGCCGATCACTCACTAACCACAATTGCGATTTTGTTGCCCTGTGAGTTTACTGCCATCCTTGAAACACCTGTTAAAGCCTTTTGAATTTCAACTTTATTCCACGTTTTATTCTTGCCGGGCTTCATCGAATAAATCTCCAGTTCCATGCTGCGCAGCAAAGTGCCATCGGGAGTCCAGGTTAGCAGAGGTTCTTTTTCAGTTGTCAGCACGGCCAGGTCTGTAATGGAAAGGTTGTCGGATCTGAGTTTTTTGATTACCCATGTTTTATCCGCTTGCTGCTGCACAAAACTCATGGCATTTTCCTTTGGAATGTTGTGTAACGACCGCCCAATGTTTTCGGCCAGTAAGGTTGCCTTGCCTGTTTCAACATCTACAAGCTGCAGCGTAAACGGCTGAGGTAAAATAAATGTCAGTACACGCCTTTCATCCATCCATGCGTGGTAACCAACCGTAAGGTTGTTGATTAACACAACGGGCTCTCCGCCTTCAATGGGATAGTTGCCCAGATCCTGCGCACCGTTGTCGCGCTGAATAATGCAGGAAATAAATTTCTTATCGGGCGTTACAGTAGGCGAGTACTCGCGTTCAGGTGTTTGGGTAAATTTTCTGGTAGAACCTGTTTCATAATTATATTCCATAATATCCGTACGACCGGTAGCATCAGCCGAAGCGTAGTAGAGCAGCGGTTTATCGGGATGGAAATACGGCTGGTTGTCGTAACCCGGCCGGGCCGTAATGTTCTTCGGATTACTGAGCACAAAGGCTCCTTTTTTCTTATTCAGATCAAACAGGTAAATATCGGTACCGGGCGGCTGCTGGCTAAGTGCTGAAAGCGCAATCAGACAAAGGGAAAGCAGTAGTAAATTTTTCATGGTGGATTTAATCATAAATAAAACTAACTTTTCTTCATGAAAAACACACTGCTTCTTTTAGTACTGTTCGCATCTACGCAACTTTTCAGTCAGAGCAGCTATTACCTGCAGCCCGACCGGGTGTTTGACGGCACACAGATGCAGGAAGGCTGGGCCGTACTGGTGGTCGGAAATAAAATTGCCGCGGCCGGTCCTGCTTCGCAGGTAAAGCCACCAAAAGAGGCAACGGTTTTGAAACTAACCGGATGCACCCTGTTGCCGGGGTTAATTGAGGGGCACTCCCATTTGTTTCTTTATCCATACAACATTACCGATTGGGACACGCAGGTGTTGAAAGAAACCGATGCCTATCGTACAGCACGGGCAACGGTTCACGCAAAGAATACACTCATGGCCGGCTTCACTACGGTGCGTGATTTGGGCACTGAAGGCGCAGGCTATGCCGATGTGGCATTGAAGCGTGCGATTAATGAAGGAATCATTCCCGGTCCGCGGATGATTGTGGCCGGAAGAGCGATCGTCTCCACGGGTTCGTACGGACCAAAAGGCTACGATGATGATTCAAAGATCATGCTTGGCGCTGAACCGGCCGATGGCAACGAGCTGATCCGCGTGGTGCGCGACCAGATTGGAAAGGGCGCTGACTTTATAAAAGTATATGCCGATTACCGGTGGGGAACGAAAGGAGAGGACCGCCCCTCCTTTACACTGGATGAGCTGAAACTGGTTAATGAAGTGGCGCGCAGCAGCGGGCGCTACCTGGTGTGTCACGCCAAATCAAAAGAGGCCATGAAACGCGCCATCCTGGCCGGAGCCGAAACCATAGAGCATGGCGACTACCTGGATGAAGAGATTGCGCAGTTGATGAAGCAACACAATGTTACCTATTACGCCACGCTGGGTGCAGTTGACGCCATACAGCAATACCGCGGATGGAAGAAAGGAAAAGATCCGGAGCCGTCACTTGTGCAACAAAAGAAGCGAAGTTTTAAAATTGCGCTCGATGCCGGAGTTACTATAGGCATGGGCGGTGATGTGGGTGTTTATCATCACGGTGAAAATGTTTACGAAATGGAACTGATGGCCGAGTACGGCATGAAGCCGATAGAAATACTCAAAGCGGCAACCTCGGTAAATGCCAAAGCACTTCACATGGAAAATGAAATTGGCAGTATAAGGGCCGGGCTGCTGGCCGATTTGGTGGCGGTTAAGGGCGACCCGTCAAAGAATATATCGGAATTGAGAAAAACAGAGTTTGTGATGAAAGATGGCATAAGGTATCGTTAGATCGGAACAGCCATTTTGCAGAAGTTACTAGGTTTTGGATTCTTACTTATTTTATTTCTAATCAGGGGTTGACATTCTCATTGAATACAGGTTAACTTCAATGTGTCGTTCATTGAAGCATTCAAAACCCCAGAAATATGACACGTTTGATTACCCACCCGCTGACCGCAGTTATTTTGATTGTGGCCGGAGCAGTACATGCACAGCCTAGCGATAGCCAGGTTATTACCGATTGTGTGAAAAATAAGGACGGCCTTATTGAAGCGACCTGTACAAAGGGCAAAACAGGAGAGCAGTATTGGCATAGCGGAGACCAGGCCTGGTATTGGGATCGCGGAGTGGTAATTAAACGCAAAGCCAATATAAGCGGTGCACCAAATGCCGTAGTTGTTGTTAAAGGACTTGCCCGGTACAATGTGCTGGGAGGTAAGTACACGTTTAAAAAGTTTTATACGACTTCAAATGAATACGAGGGCATTCCTACACCATCCGCAGAGGCACTCACAAACTATGTTAATCAGAATTTGAAGAAAGTATTTAGTGGACGCGAACATTCAATTACAGAAGTGAGTACCGTGGCTATTGACCCCGAAAAGGCATGGACCTGGCACGAGATAACACGGTTTTCTGTTCCGATTATTATTCAGTACAAAGAAGTGGTAAACAATACGGAAATAGCCGATAAAAAAGGAGTCTTTGATGTAATGTTCTACCGCATGGATGCCAATAGCCTGCCGCACAATCTTCTATCGGTAGAAACAACCTCACAGGAGATTGGTAGAAAAAAATATACCGAGCAGCAAATCAGGATGATGAAATCACTGGCAGACAATTAATCAGGTAAACTTCACTGATTACAGCCAACTTGTTTTTTTGATCAATCTTTATCGGCAGCGTCAGCTTTCTTCAATTCCTCATCAATTATTTTTTCAATCAGGTCACGTTGGCGTTCGTTAATGGTTTGGTCAACCTTCGCTTGTTTTTTCATAAACCGCAGCATGGCGTTTTTCTTTATTTCATACGCCATGAATACGGTGTATTCTTTTGTTTTTTCGTTGTAGTATTTCTCTTCGCCAATCTTGCGCAGGTCGGAGATGTCGGTATTCATCACCTGGCGGACGAGGCTTTGAAATTTATCGGCTATATCGGCTGCGCGCTCATTTCCGGTATCGGAAAGGTACTGGTCGGCCACCTGTTTCATGGTGGTGTTAACCTGTCCGGCCAACTGGGCTTTGGCATCCAGGTCGGCTTTGCTGCGTGCAATATTATCCTGCGAACTGGAGCCTTTGCCTGTTCCGCGCCAGAAGCGGTTGTTTGATTCATAGGCATTTCCCTGAAAGGGCTCTTTAACTTTTTTCCCCAATATCCCAGAAGAACAGGCGGCAATGAGGAGGGTCAGTATAGCGAACAAAGTGATTTTAACCGATTTCATAAATTTTGTTGATGGTCTGCTCGAAAAGTACGAAAAATTGTGCCAAGCTAAATTGGGGTCACCTAAATAACCTATATATTAAAAAAGAATGTGGAATAGGAGCTGGTTAATAAATTACAGGAGGCTTTTCATCCTTCTGGTTGGTTTAGCAAGCATAACAACTATTGCTCAGATCCCGGATAATGAGTTAATGTCAGCCATCAGGCAGCAGGAAGAGCGGATGCTGATGAAATACCGTTTGGAGGTTGCCAAGGCCCGGTTGTTGTACGAAAAGGCAGTTGCTTCCAATTGTGCAACCTGTATAGCCCGTGCAGGTTATATGTATGGAAAATATTTATGGGCCGATGGGCTTTATCAGGATGGACTTAATTACTTATTTCCTGCACTTGCAATCGCCAGGGGCCAGGCTGATTACGAAACTGTTGCGGATTGCGCCAACATAATTGGTAACACCTATTACTATCAGGCCTATTACGATTCAGCTTTACAGTATTTCGAAATTGCTTTCAAGGCGTTTGAGTTGGCAGATGATTATGCCGGCCAGATAAGAATTTTGCACGATATATCCTTAATGTTTCACCGAAAGGGCGATTTTAAAAAAACAATCGAGTATATCTTTAAAAAGGAACAACTGGAAGCTCAGCATCCTGAAGTTTTAGCTGAAATTGAATCGTATGGAGCAATGGGCAGTTTGCTTAACGATTCATTGTATTATCTGGAAAAGATAAACAAGGCTCATATTGAATTAGATCGATTTAGATTAAGCGGAGACAAAAACGGGATTTCGAGAGCCTATTTCAACCTGGGGAAGGCATACAGTCAGCTTAAAAATCCGCTATTGGCAGCACGGTTTTATATCAAAATGTGTGAGGCGCAGGTTCAGGCAGGTAAAATTCCTGAATGGCAATATGTAGCCATGGCTTATCAGGATGCTGCAAATAAGGATTCTACCTTTTATTATTATCGTCAATCTTTAAAAGTGAGAGACCTGGCAACACGATTATACAATGATTGGATAATTGAATTAATAGGCGATGCTCATTTACATTTTGGCCGCCCGGACTCAGCAATCTATTACTATGATATTGCCATGCGCAGTAACAAAGAACTTAATAATCGGCTTACAGTAGTCGGTCAGCATCGCAATTATGTACGTGCGTATACCCAGTTAGGAGATTTTCAAAAGGCGCAATATCACCTTGATCAGGGTCTTGGACTGGCCAGGCCGGTTTCTTTAATCCATGTTCGCAACCTGTATAATGCGGGAAGGGCCCTGTTTGAAAAAATGGGCGATTTTAAAAGGGCATATCAATACCAAGGCTTGTATTCAGCCCTGTCGGACAGCATACATAGAAATGAAACTGCCGTGAATCTGGCACGACTTCAGGTTGATTTTAAAACCTCGATTAAGGAACGTGAGGTAGAGCGGTTAACCCAGCAAAGCGAAATCAAAGATGCACGTATCCGCGCCCGTAATCTTCAGATAGGGCTGGCAATAACGTTAGTAGCCCTGGTAGGTTCAGGGGCTGGCTTTTATTTCTTAAGGTTCCGGCAAAAAAAGAAAATGTCTGAGCTGCTTGAGCAAAAGAATCGATTAATAGAAGAACAGAACACATCCCTTCTAAAACAAAATAAAGAGAAGGAAGTGCTGTTGGCGGAGGTACACCACCGGGTTAAGAATAATCTTCAGGTCATGTCAAGCCTCATTAACATTAAAGCGCGCACGACCGATGAGTCCAGTAAAGTCGTTTTAGATGATGTAGTCAATCGCATCTATGCATTAGGATTAATTTATGAAATGCTTTACAATACAGACGATTTAAGTAATATCAACCTGAAGGAGTACCTAAGCCAGCAATTTGTGTTATTATTCAAAACCTTAAATAATTTTTCAGTTGAAGTAAAGCCGGAAATCAGTATAGAGCCGATCTGGGTGGATGTTGATACAGCGATGAATATTGGATTGATTAATAATGAACTGATAACTAACGCAATGAAATATGCCTTTACCACCGACCAACCGGATCGAAGAGTGAAGATTTATTTATACCGACAAAATGGTACGATAAAGTTTGAAATTTCTGACAATGGATTGAGTCTGTTCAGGTCTCAAAAAGAAATTAAATCGTCATTTGGCTTACGATTTGTTGAACAGGTTGTTACCACAAAACTTGGAGGAACAATTGAAATTACATACAACAAGGGTCTTTCAGTTTGCATGAGCCTGAAGCCCGTAAAATCCATGAAGCATGAACAACATACGGATAGCAATAGTTGAGGATGAGTTTGTAATTGCCGAGGACATCTCCAGCCTATTACACAACCACGGGTATCATGTTACCGGGGTTTACCCATCGGCCGAGATAGCTTTACCGGAAATATTAAAGCAACCCCCTGATTTAATGTTGGTTGATATTAACTTGGCCGGGGCCCTTAATGGGATTTACCTCGTATCAAAGATTAGTGAGAGAATGGAAGTACCCGTAATTTATATTACCGCTAATTCAGATCCGGAAACATATAACCGGGCCAAAAGCACCAAACCCAATGCATTCTTGATCAAACCCTTTACACCTGCCAACTTACTTGCATCAATTGATTTGGCCCTTTACAATTTTTCACAAAATCAAGTACCCCCTCAAATTAAAACAGCTATTGAACCGGGCCGCCCCGACTTTCAAACCCTTATTCATCAAAGCTTATTTATCAGGGTGAACGGAAAGCATAAAAAGATTGCACCAGAATCAATAAGATTTGCTGAGGCAAGCGGGAGCTACACAATTCTGAAAACCGATACGGAACAATACACAATTTCTCAGAATTTAAGTCAATTTATGCAAAAAACACCCTTACCGGATTTGATCAGAATTCATCGCTCCTACATTGTTAACCTCAAGCGAATAGACTCGTTTGACGAAGCATACGTATTTGTGGGTAATCAGCGTATCCCTATTGGCGAGAGCTACCGGATGAATTTCATGAACAGAATCCACTGCATCTGATAGGTTAATAAACCAGAGTGCAGCTTTTACAAAAAAATCCGTGGGCTTTGTAAAATCGAGCATTCTTTTCTTTCAGCAGGTTTGCATTTTCAATCAAAAAAACTCAAACCATGCTGAAAAATTCAGTCCTTTTATTCGTCCTGTTATCAGGCCTGGCACTTAGTTGCGGAGGTGACGGAGATGGTCATCCAGGGTATTTCGATTACACCGTTTTCAATGGCGAGGCACCGCCCATAGATGGGCAAATGCAACGTGCGCCCAATGCAACGGTTAAAGTTTACCAATCTGCCCAGGCCTGGCTTGATGGACAAGCCCCGTTAAAGACATTTACCACGAATGCACAGGGTGAAATTCTTGGCGCAAACGACAAGTTTCCGGAGGGTTCAGTTGCTTATGCTGAGAGCGGCTCACTGAATAACTGGCCAGAATTTCTTAGAAATCCGTTATTAGAAGACTCTAATTATCCTGACAGGCGTACAGGGGGAAGTAATCTTTACGAAACGTTTATGCAGAACTTCCTGGCCAATGAAACCAAAATCTATTTATTAACTGATGTATGGGTGAATGGCTCAACCGTTTTTGGAAGCGTGGCCGACTGCAGTAAGGACAACTTCCTGAAATTAAAGAGAAACGGTGGTGTGTTTTACAGTGAAGGGACCGATGTATGTACCGGCAAGGAGGCAACAACTGACTTTGACCTTATTCACAACAGTGTGAACCAAACGGCTATCGCAAGCATGCACAGCCGAATATTTTATGATGTATACATTTACTGGGCGGATGTTAATTACCGGATTTACATCAAGACCGATTTCACTGAAATATGGTTTAAAGTTAATGTAGGCGCCAACGAACACATCTCAATATATACAAGACAATAACTTTTAAATTTTAACTACCATGAAGAAAAATGTTTTAGTAATCCTATCCCTTTTTGTTATCAGTCAGGCACTTGCTCAGATTGATAAAGGAACAATATTTCTTGCAGGCTCATCAAGCCTGAACGGCATCCAGCAGGATGAAGACTCTGGTGATGATGTGACATTTAATCTTTCTGTTAAAGGAGGATATTTTCTTATCAATAACCTTGCAGTTGGTTTAAATGCATCAGTTGATAAACCCTTTGGAACCAACACAAAAACTATTGGTATCGGTCCGTTTGCGCGCTATTATGTTGGCGGGCGTTTCTTCCTGGGCGCTGGCTTTACAAGTTACAGTGTAGATGATTACTCATATTCTGTTATTCCAGTCGAAGTGGGTTATGCATTATTCCTGGCCGATATTGTTGCGCTGGAGCCCTCCTTGTTTTATTCCAAATATGGCGGAGATGCAGAAGGCTCGCTCTTCGGACTAAACCTGGGCATATCAATTTATTTTGGACGGTAAATTTATTAAGCCGGTATAACCACCTGCCAGCGGAAGGCCCACTTCCAGCGGATGGTAAACCTGGTTATACCGGCTTCCTTTAAAATCTGAGTCAACTCCGAACGGGTAAAACCGCGCAATACCGAAAGGGGCGCATCGTACTTAACCATATCGGAGCGGGAAAACAACCAGGTTAACAGTTTAATTGAATAGTAAGCCAGCGCGTGCCGGTGCAGATCATTGATAACGATACCGACATCAGCCTGCTTTTTTATTTGTTTCAGAATATCGATGAGTTGGGCCGAAGAAAAATGATGAAAGAACAGAGTGGCCACAATAATATCAAACTTCCTTTGCTGAAAATCGGCTGTCAGAATATTTTCGGTTACCAGGTGTATGGCAGAGATGCCGGCACAATTTTTCTTAGCGTACTCAATAATGTTCGGGTTGGCATCAATACCGGTTAAAATTGCTTTGACTCCTTTTACTTGCAGCCGGTGCGAAATCCGTTTCAGCATTTCCCCGCTTCCGCAGCCCAGGTCGGCAATGTAAACGGAAGCATGCTCCCGGTTTTTCAGCAAGGCATCAATACCACTAAACGTGATGGCATTGCCGCCCAGCCATTTGTTTATAAACTCCAGTTCGCGCAGGGTTTGATCAACTACTTCGCCTGAGCAGGCAAGATCGTCCATGATTTCCGGTGCCCCTGACCGCAATAAAAACCGGCTCATGCTTTAACAGTTTTCAATAGCATGCTTTCCATGGTCAGGCCCGGACCGAAGGCAAAACTCAGAACACGGGCGCCTTCATCTTTATCGTTCAGCTCATCGTAAATTCTTTTTAAAACGAACAACACGGTTGGCGATGACATGTTTCCGTAATTCTGCAGCACCTGATAGGCATGGTGGTTCTGGTTGGTTGGTATATTCAGTTGGGCTTCAATTACCTCAAGGATGCGTTTTCCGCCCGGGTGAATGGCAAAGTAATTTATATCCGAAAGTCGCTTTTTCAAATGCGAAAGCAAGTGCTCCGTCAAACTCCTGATTCCGTTTTTAATGATATCGGGCACATAGCTTGATAGTTTCATTTCAAAACCCATATTACCAATGCTCCAGGCCATGTGTTCAGTTCCATTGTACGCAAGTGCATTATGAAAGGCTTCGGGCTGAAAATTTATACCGGAGCGCGGGTTGCTCTCAACCAGCAGCGCTGCGGCACCATCGGCAAACAGGGCATTGGCCAGCAGGTTATCTTCGGTTGGTTTTTTTTGAAAGTGCAGGCTGCAGGTTTCGGTGCACACAACCAGCACACGCGCATGCGGTTCGGCAGTACAAAATGCATGGGCTGCTTTAATGGCATTAAAGGCTGCATAACAACCCATGAAGTTGATGCACAGCCGGTTAATGTTTTCGCGTAATCCAACTTGCTTTACCAGGTCGATATCCAGCCCGGGGGCATACATGCCGGTACAACTTACTACGATGAGATGTGTGACGGATTGATAATCAAATGATGCATCATGTATACAATCGGTAATAGCCTGTACACTTAGTGCCAGGGCGCTTTTGCGATATACGTCCAAGCGTGTTTCGGTAGAAGGAAACGGATCGAATGTTTCGGGGTAAAATGAAAAGTTTTCTGTTTTGCCATAATCACTTAATACCGAATGGCGCCAGTCAATACCACTTGCTTTGAAAATGGTGCGTAGTTTACGGCTGTCTTCGCGATTCAGGCCCATCGCCCTTATCATAAAACTGGCGATCACCTCCTGGCTAAACCGGTTTTCCGGAACAGCTGTACCAATGGCGGTTATAAAACTCATGCTTTCAATAATACCGTAAAATAATCTATTTTGGTTCGCAACCCGGTTACCATGTTGTCGTCTCTCTTACACTTGCGCATTCCGTTTTCGTACTTTCTGCTTCCCATCTATTTATTCAGCCTCAGTTTTGCTCCCAATCTTAATCAAGACAGGCTGCTGTGGGTATTTATCATTCTTCATTTTTTTCTATATCCCGCAAGCAATGGGTACAACAGTTACTTCGACCGTGATGAAAAAAGCATTGGCGGACTTAAAAATCCGCCACCGGTAAATAAAAGTTTATACTTTATTTCATTGCTGTTTGATGGTGCGGCCATCCTGCTGGCTTTTGTAAAAATTAACACCGCTTTTGCCGTAATGGTTTTCATTTACGGTTTGGCCTCCAAAGCATACAGCCATCCGGTAACCCGATTAAAGAAATATCCGGTTGGCGGTTGGCTGATTACCGGCTTCTTCCAGGGATTTTTCATGTTTCTGACATGCTATGTAGGGCTGAATGACTTTACCTTCATTCAGTTCCTTCGACCGGGTGTTTTAACACCCGCCATGCTAACCAGTGTGATGCTCTGGGGCAGCTATCCGCTTACGCAGGTGTACCAGCACGAAGAAGACTTAAAGCGGGGCGACATTTCGATGAGCCTGCGGCTTGGCATAAACGGCACTTTTTATTTTACCGCTATAATCTTTACACTGGCTGTTGGCGGCTTTGTTTTTTTGTTCATCAGTTATTTTCAACTGAAGTATGCCGTGTTGTTTTTGGTTTTCATGGTGCCGGTTCTGCTGTTTTTTGGTTACTGGTTCTTTCGGGTACGAACAGACGCATCAAAAGCGAATTACTCCAACACCATGCTGATGAATTTTATTTCTGCCACCTGCCTGAACGGATTTTTTATTTACCTGTTTTTGGATTCGACCCATGTGTTGGATGCCTTCTAAAAAGGCTCTCCGTGCGACTGTTTAATCAGTAAACGGGCTACCGGCCGCAGGTGAATAGCGAGTTGAACGGCCAAATTCGAACGCAAAGGGCTTCCGAAAAGGTAATGCTGTACCCTGCGGCCATATCGCAGCCGGCCCTCAAAAATTTTCTTCCAGGCGGTATCATAATTTTTTTCCAGCCACAATCTGGATTGTTTTTCGGCAATTTGTTGCAACACCAAATCGGCAGCCAGTTTGGCTGCGTGTATGGCCATGGCCATGCCGTTGCCGCACAGGGGCGTAATCATGCCGGCTGCATCGCCCACCATCAGCATGTGGTTATAAACAGGCTCTTTCGGAGCAAAGGAAACTTCGTTTATCACTTCCGGTTTTTCGAACAGGAATGTTGCGTTTGCATAAATATGCCTGATATGAGGATTTCGAAAGAGCACATGCTTTTCGAGTGCCGGAATCGCTCCGTAGCGTTTAAGCAAACTGCGGTGAACCAGGTAGCACATATTGGTTTTGCCGGCTTCAATGTTGCTGATGCCGAGGTATCCACCGTTGAAGTTATGCAGTGCGATTAAATCATCAGGATGATCAGTTTTGATGTGATGCTTAATCCCAACGTAAGGTGAACGTTTCTTGATGAAGTCGCGGTTAAGCTGAATATCCAACCGGGAGCGCTTTCCGAAGGAGCCCAAAGCTACATCTGCCTCATAAACTTTTTCTGAAGTATGTATTTTAAACCGGTTAGTATCAAAATGTACATCAGTAACCTCGCATTGTTCAAAAAGCTGAACACCTGCTGCGCGTGCCTGCTGTGAAAGAAAATGATCAAACGTGTACCGGCTGATGCCAAAGCCACCCAGATCGAGCGGAAGAAAAGTGCTTTGTCCATTTGCTGCACTCAGCTGAAACCTGGAAATAGAAGGCGGTTTAAATTTTTCAGGAAAAAGCCCGTTGTGTTTAAGAAAAGGCAGGGTTTCGTTCGACACATATTCACCGCAAACGCGGTGAAAGGGGTACGTTTTCTTTTCGAACAACATTACCGGCACGCCAGCCCCGGCCAGCCGGATGGCAGCGATTAACCCCCCCAACCCTCCGCCAATAATTGCAACCTGCTTCAAATCGTTTAAAGAATTACTTGAGTTGGTTATTTTTTTTTCAGAAAAGGTAATAAAAAGACATGCGGCAAGAGTAACCTTTTTTGTTATTCCTATGTTTAAACTACAGTTGGCTTATGGAAACTAATATCAAAACTACACCCAAACCGGAGAAAGCAGTAAATGTACTGCTGGTCGGTAACAATCCGATTGAGTTGAGTAAAATGCGCGAGTTGTTGCAACGGGTGCCTGGGTATCGGGTAATGGCCGAAATTGCCTTTGACCTGAAGAGCATCTGGCAACGGCTGTTGCAGTTTCGTCCGAACTTTATTCTGATAGACGATAACATCGGCAGGCAGGAACTTAGCCAAACCGTGGCTACGCTTTCGGCCAATCGTAAAACCAAAGATGTGCCGATTACGGTTCTGAAAAATTCCAACTTTGAGGAGGCCCTGCCTTCCAATGAGATAGCGGATTATGTATTAAAGAGAAATCTTACAGGGGAGGCCCTGTACAATACAATCAGGAATTCATTAAAACTCAGAAGAACCCGGCAATATCTGGCAGAAGCCTATAACAAGCGCAAGCGCGAATTGTTGAAATTGTTGCGTTAGATCTGATTTTCGAGAACGAGGTTAATTATTTTTTTAACACCGGCCCGATCAATCTCCAATCTTAGTTTTCGCCCGGGCCTGGAGTTGAATAAGGCATTAATCTGATTGAGTTTCATTTCATTGGCCGGGATGTTGTTAATGGCAACAATGTTATCACCAGGCAAAACACCGGCACGCTCACCAACGGAAGCAGGCCGCACTTCCGATACCTCAAAAGCACTGAGCGATGAACCCTTGGCCCGAACACTGATGCCGCTGAGGTTAAAATAAAATTCTTTGTTAAACTCACTGTTGGGCTTCAGGTAAATTTTCTCCTGTGGGAAATTGATGATCACCTGGAAACGACTCAGGATTTCACCACCCAGCGTACCATTGCGGTCAACCCGTTCGATGTATAGCGAGTCGGCATAGTAACTGTTACTGTCAGGGAAGTTAACGAGTACTCTGCGCAATATGCGCCCGCCCAACTCAATTGATTCAATTCGGCCAATCTTGCCGGATATCGGGCCGCCAAGTCCTCTGCCAATGGTGCCGCTTACGGTTTTTTCCGGCAACCGGATACGTTCGTCCGACTCAGGTTCAAGCATTAAGCCATGGCTGGCTCCGGTATCCACCAGCAATTTTGCATTTAGTGCGTGGCCTTCATCAATACTGATGGGCGCCAGCAGGTAGGGTTTGGTGTCCTGAATGCGGATGGGGATAGGCGTGTACTTACGACCCGGTTTGAATTTCTGCGGCAACATTAAGGTCATGATTTTTTTCTGGTAGTCAAACTTAACGATGAACCGGCTGAACAATTCATATCCGAGAATGCCATGAACATCGGTACCGAGGTAATTACGAAGTTCCAGGTAATCTTCTTCCAGTACCAGCAAGGCATGCCCCCGGCCCTCCACTCCCGGCAGTCGCAGCGAAACATTGTTGGTTACGTAGGCGTCAATAACCTTTTCGCCTCCTGCACCGGATATGGAATATTTGCGGCTGTATTCCAGTTGAAGAATATCCGAGAATGCCTTTTGGGTGAGGATGGCCGTGCGAACACCGGTATCAACAATAAACTTAAGCGGCAGTGTTTCATTGAGAATGACCGGAACAACAATCAGGTTGTTTACCACCTCGATGGGTATATCCACGCGCTGCCTGCCGTCTGCAATAGTGAAACCGAGATTTTGCGCAGCGGTAATCCAAGGGCATACCCCGATTAAAAGCGAAGCGAATAAAAAATTTTTCATGTCGTTTCTACGACAAGGTAATTAAATTTAATGCCCTTCTTTACAGGAGGCTTAACCGATCGAGCAGCGCTGCCGGTGAATCTTCAATGATAACGGAATTGAGGTAAACGGGTTTTAGAAAGCCTTCATCCGTCATTCGCTGCATCTGCGCAATCAGCGGGTTATAAAATGAGTTAATGTTGAGAATACCAACCGGAAGGTTAATGAGGCCCAATTGTCGCCAGGTTAAAATCTCGGCAGTTTCATCCAGCGTGCCCCACCCGCCCGGCATCATAACAAAAGCATGTGCAAGGTCGGCCATCCGCTGCTTACGTTCATGCATACTGCCCACAATTTCAAGGTGGCTGAGGCCGGTATGGCCCACTTCTTTTGCAAAAAGGAATCCGGGAATTACTCCGATTACTTTGCCATGGTGGTTTAATACAGCATCGGCCAGAATGCCCATCAGCCCGATGTTGCCACCGCCATAAACCAGGGTGTGGTTGCGCTGCGCCAGCAAAACACCCAGTTCTCGTGCGGCATCAGCATAAACAGAATTCTTACCCGTTGCTGAGCCGCAGAAAACGGCAATGTTCATAAGGGTAGGTTGCTCTTAGTACTTGTTGTCGTGCTCGTCTTTGCTCACCATTTTATTTGGGAAAACCCAGGGCGAGATAATGGCCAGAACAAACAAGGCAATAACTACGTAAAAGGGAGTCCAGGATGCATCCATAGCTGCGAAAATTGGTTGTGCGCTGTAAAAATAGCCCTGACGGGATAATTTTTATAGCAGAATTGGAAATTGTTTTTAAGCTTAGTAACCGGGTTCATCCCTCAAAACAACCCTATTCTATGAAGAAATTTCTGATCTTTTCGGCTGTGGGCGCGGTGCTCATTATTGCGCTGGTGCTCACGGTTCAGTACATCCGTTACAAACACACCAAATCGTTTAGTCCGGAGCAGGAAGTGGTTTTTGAAGAAAATGGGTTGCGCTTGCGGGTGCTATACAATCGCCCATATAAAAAAGGCCGTGAAATTTTCGGGGCGTTGGTACCGTATGGCAAGGTATGGCGCACCGGTGCCAACGAGGCTACTGTATTTGAAACCAACAAAGCCTTAACCATTGAAGGAAAAAAATTGCCAGCCGGCAAGTACAGCCTGTGGACGATACCCGACTCGGTAACCTGGACGGTTATTTTTAACTCAGAATACGGGCAGTGGGGCGTTAACAGCAAGATGGAAGCCAACCGCGATCCGGCACTTGATGTACTCTCCGTTCCTGTTCATGCCGTGAAGCAGGAACGCGTATTTGAGCAGTTTACTATTCAGTTTGAAAAAATGGGCGAGGAGGTGGAAATGATTTTACTGTGGGATCAAATCGTGGTGGCTGTGCCAATTGAATATTAAGCCTTTCTTTTTTTCGAGAATCCATCATCAATGAGTCCAGCCTCGAACAACAGAGACCGGATTACTTTTTCATCAATATCATTCGGGGATTTAAAATACATGCAAAAGACTTGCTTGCGTCCTTCTGCCTTTAGCACATTGTTTTCATTGGCCATTAAATTTCCCTGGCAGAATCCAAGTGTCACACCCTTGTTAGCATAGTCTTGTTTTTTTGGTCCCCAATACACGCTGGGCGGCCAGATGAAACAGATCATGCGGTTGCGTGTATAAAATGGCACACCGTAGTTGTTCTTTTCCCTGGCGTAAGGCAGGCATTCCAGAATAAGTAAACGAAGCCGTTTCACGATTACCTGTTCATGTATGGGTAAATCAGTAATGATCTCATCAACAGACTGTTTTTCGGGTTTCATGGAACTAAAAGTAGTAAGAACGTGTGTTCTCCTGGCTAACAGTCAAATGTATTTATTGAATCTTTCCTTGCCACACCAGTTTGTTTGTAACCAAGGTTGAGCAAATTGGCAATACGGTTCGTCCGGTAATTTACCCGCCTGTACCTTTGAATTGCTATTTCAATTTTTTTAATGCAAAATTTGAAGACAGAATTAAACCTCTAACGGATGAAACAATTAATCACAGCCCTGCTCATACTTCAGTCGCTTGCTATTAGCGCTCAAAAACAAATCACCGTTGATGACTTTACCCTCCGAAACACGTTTGCCACACGCTCGGTGTATGGTATTAACTGGATGAAAGATGGCAAGTATTATTCTTCTCAGGATGGAAATAAGATTGTCAGGATTAACATAACCACCGGCCAGGCCGAGGAAATGCTTTGCGATGGTGATGCACTCACACCGAAAATTTCTATTCAGGATTATGAATTCAGCAGCGATGAGAAAAAACTTTTGCTGATGACGGAACGCGAAGGTATTTACAGAAGATCCTTCAAAGCCGAATATTACATCTATGATTTAGCAACTAAAACAGTACAAAAGTTATCGCCAAACGGCAAGCAATCGTATGCCGCCCTTTCGCCCGATGCAGCCAACGTGGCTTTTGTGCGCGGCAACAACCTGTTTTATGTTAACCTTTCAAGCATGAAGGAAGTACAGGTTACCGATGACGGGAAGTTTAACCACATCATTAACGGCAGCACCGACTGGGTGTATGAAGAGGAATTTAGTTTCGCCAAAGCATTCTACTGGTCGCCCGATGGGAAGAAACTGGCCTACCATCGCTTCGATGAATCGAACGTGAGGCAATACACCATGCAAAAGTGGAATAAAGGTGCACTGTACCCGGAAGACTACGTGTTTAAATATCCCAAAGCCGGTGAAGCTAATTCAGTGGTTGAGATATGGATTTATGATTTGGCATCCGGCAAAAAAATAAAAGCCGACATCGGTAGTGAAACCGATATTTATATTCCTCGGGTTAAATGGACAACCAACCCAAACACCCTTTCTATCCGCAGGTTAAGCCGCCTCCAGAATGTGCTCGATATACTTCATGCCGATGCAAGTACAGGAACAAGCAAAGTAGTGCTAACCGAAAAAAACGATAAGTATATTGATATCGACTATTGCGATGATCTTACCTACCTGAATGATGGAAAGCATTTTGTTCACTCCAGCGAGCAAAGCGGGTACAAGCACCTGTACCTCTACACGATTGACGGCAAACCGGTTAACCAGATTACCCGGGGCGATTGGGAAGTAACTGAATTTCTGGGTGCCGATGAAAAGTCAAAGACGCTGTACTACATCTCTACAGAAGGAGGTCACCTTGGCCGACAGCTCTTTGCCATCAGCTATGACGGCAAGAAGAAAACGGCTTTAACTTCGGTGCCAGGTACGCACACCATCAATCTCAGCACCGACTACCAATACTACCTTGATTACTTTACCAGCGCTTCGCAGCCACTGCAGGTAACCTTGTTTCAGGTAAAAGGAAACAAGCAGGTGAAAGTGATTGAGACCAATGAGGCGCTCAGCAAACGCGCGGAAGAATACGGACTTGTAGGCCGGGAGTTCTTTACCTATCCATCGGCTGATGGCATAACCCAACTGGATGCAACCATAATGAAGCCGCGCGATTTTGATCCATCAAAAAAATACCCCGTTATGGTATTTCAGTACAGCGGCCCGCGTGCACCCAGTGTGCGCCAGGCATACGGCCCGGATACCTGGGGCCAATTACTTGTTCAAAAGGGCTACCTGGTGGTTACGCTGGATACCCGCGGGTCGGGCTACCGCGGAGAAAAGTTTGTAAAGCAAACCTATAAAGAAATGGGCAAGCTGGAACTGGAGGATTTACTGGCTGGCGGAAAATACCTCGCTTCATTGCCCTATGTGGATGGCTCGCGCCTGGGCATTTACGGATGGAGTTATGGCGGATTCATGGCATCGCTGGTAATGACAAAAGGAGCAGGCGTGTATAAACTGGGTATTGCCGGGGCACCGGTTACCAACTGGCGGTACTACGATAACATTTATACCGAGCGCTACATGCAATTGCCGAAAGACAATGCCAGCGGCTACGATGACAACTCGCCCATAAAATATGCCGACAGGCTCCAGGGGCATTTTCTGCTCATTCACGGAACGGGTGACGATAATGTACACTTTCAAAACTCCGTGGCCTTACAGGATGCCCTCATCAATGCCGGCAAGCAATTCAGGTCATTCTACTATCCGGATGACCCGCATGGAGTACGAGGTGCCAAAAGGCGGCACCACCTGTACACCATGATGACGGACTTCATCCTGGAAAAACTGTAGAACAGCTATAGGGTTCGTTCAGCTTTCCACTTTCCGTTATCGTCATCGAAATTTGAACTCCAATTACCGGAAGCGGTATCGCCAATGATTTTGCCCGTAACTTCTATGAACTCGCAATCATCAAAATCACAGGATAAATTACCGCCTTCATCTATAGCGCCTGAAAAAAGGTATCCCTCATCAATCAGAACTTCCCATTCACTTCCCTTAGCAAGCATATTGAATGCGCCATTTCCGTCACCGGAGTAGGTTCCTTCGAACACTTTAACCAAAGCAGTTGAAAGTTCTTTAACCACTTCAATCATGGCATCTGGATGTCCGTCAATCTCAAGATCAAATACGGCATAATCCAAACCATCGGCAGTTACGTAAAATCCAATGGATACACTGCTGGTAGAGTTGGTAAAGTAGCCCTCAAAGCCATTGGCAATATCGTAGGTTGCTGTAGTCGTCAGCGGAATGGTAACACCGTCAAGAATTAAGATCAATCGTAGATCCGCTATTGGCAATGTTGAACTTAATTGTGCCGCTGGAACCAACAACAAGTCCTTTGTAAATTCCTTTACCGGAATTGTCGTTCGCAGCCACGGCTTCTGGTGTAAGTGCGCAGTCTGTGCATTGGTATGGTTTCTCCTCATCATCACTGCAGGAAATGGCAAAACCTATTACCATTGCCCAGGTCAACATAGTGTATCTCATGTCATTTTGGGTTTAATACTGGCCAAATTAGCCGCAGAAGAGTTGGAGAGCAATGTGATTTTTGTGGTATATTTTAGTTCCTCCTGAGACAACGAAATCTTGTTTTTGAAGAGTTGATGGAAAAGAATCAGACAAGCACAGCCCTTTATTTCATAGCAATTATACTGCCCGAGCCCTACCATGAATTAGCGCAGGAGTTAAAAGTTCATTTCAGTAACCAGTACAATAGCAGGGCTTCACTTAATTCTCCGCCCCACATTACCCTGCACATGCCGTTTCAGTGGCGGCCTGGAAAGGAGAAAGTCCTTACCGACAAACTGAGTGATTTTTTTTCGGCTTGTTCTCCTGTTCAGATTCATTTTCAAAACTTCGGGTGTTTTCCACCGCGTGTACTATTTATTGATATCCAAAAATCAGAACCGCTGGAAAATTTGCATAAGAAACTTTCACGGTTTTGTAGAGTAGTGCTGAACCTGTTCAATGCCACACACAAAGACAATCCGTTTCATCCACACGTAACACTGGCTTTCCGCGATTTAAAAAAGACAGCCTTTAAAATGGCGTGGGAGGAGTTTAAGAATAAACCGTTCGGTGGTGAATTTTTAGCGAAGCAAATTGCTTTGCTAAAGCATAACGGAAAAATCTGGGAAGTCTTTCAGGAGTTTGACCTGGGCCAGTCTATCTGAACTTTGTTAAAACCCTGACCAGTTTACGTAAGTCATTATCGGTATTATAAACATTCGGAGCCACCCGGATGGCATTGCCCCGGTACGAAACAAACACCTTGTTTTTCAGGAGCGCTTGTTTAACTTTTTCCATGGCCACCGTATCCGGTAATCGAATGCCAAACAGGTGGCCGCCCCGCCAGTTCGCATCTTCAATCCGGTAACCCAGGTGCTTTAGCGAATCGATAGCGGGAGCGCTTAGCTGGCTGCAGTATTCCTGTATTCTGTCAGGCTTCCAGTTATTGAGTTGCTGAATGGCCTTTAGCAGCATGGGCACCAGAATGAAATTACTGTGTTCTCCAACTTCATAGCGGAGTGATCCCGGCTGGTAGGTGTCTTTGTAATTCACAAGCCCGGCAAAATCTTCACTGGCACTGCGGTTTATCCAGTTTTCTTCCACCGGCTTACCATTGTCAAAAAATTCTCCATAGTAAGCCAGGCCGATAGAGTACGGGCCGAGCAGCCACTTGTAGCCGGCACAAATAAGCGCATCGGGCTGGATAGTTTGCACATCAAATGGCAGCGCGCCTACCGATTGGGTTCCATCAATTATCAGCAATGCGCCAACCTCTCTGGTACGTTTGCGGATGGCCTCCAAATCAAAACGGGTACCGTCAGCCCAATGCACATGGCCAATGGCCACTGCTTTTGTTTTGTTGTTGATGGTTTCAAGGATGCGTTCATTCCATTGTTTGCCACGATTAACAAACCCATCAGGGGGTGATACAACGGTTATCTCTGCACCCGTGTCATCGCATAAGCTTTTCCAGGGGTAATAATTGCTGGGAAATTGTTCGGAGGCTACAATAATATGTTCACCGCGTTTGATCGGCAGGTTTTTAACCACATTGGCCATTCCATATGAAACGGAGGGTATAATAACGATGCGCCTTGGCTCCGGTGCATTGATGAGCTGAGCGTATGCAGCACGCAGCAATTCAGTGTCTGTGAAAAAATCATCAACCGTTATCATTGCCGGATTTCTCTTTTTCCGAATCGCTCGGATACCGACCTTCTCCACGCTTTTCAGCAGGGGCGACATATAGGCGCAGTTGAGGTATACAATGGCGGGCGGTAAAGTAAACTTGTTGCGTTTGGATGTAAACATTTACTTTTTAACAGGTTTCCAGGCGAAGGTATTAATCAAATGCATAATATCTTTTTTCATATACTCAATGGCCGGCTTCAGTGAATCGTTGTGCACTTTGGTGTTGAAGTAAAGCGCACCGCGTAGAAAATTTCGGGTAGAATCGGTAATGGTAAACTGCATCTGGCTGGGCACTTCGCCCTGTAACTCTACCACCACCGCGGTTTTGCCCGAAGGTGTTTTTACAATCACCTCATCAATGGCGTAGGCTTTTATCTGGTGTTTGGCCGCTAACGTGTAGGCATCGTTTACAAACTCTTTCAGCAGTTGCTCGCTGTTTTGAATAGGCTTGTAGGTGATATGAATATTTGATTTTAAAAGAGGATAATACAGTTCAATCCAGTACCGTTCACTGAAACCCGAAGTATCGGCCAGCAGCCGGGCATGACGGGAATATTCAAATGAGTACGGCAGCGAATCGGGTAGCGGAAGGTACTCAGGGTCAGGCATCACAAGGCGGTTGTAGCCGATGGGTTTTGGCAGGAATTCGCGCTGGCAGCCGGTAACGAGGCAAATCATGCACAGTACCAATGAGATTTTTGTGATGGTCATGTGGCTATTCCGATATGGTTACGCGCACCCGCCTGATTCGCTTTTTATCAAGCGATTCAACAGTGAAGGTAAACTGGCGATACGCAATGCGATCGCCCACTGCAGGAAACCCTTCGTTTAATTCAAGGATTAGCCCGCCCAGTGATTCACTTTCTCCGCGTACATCATCAAATGTATCGGCAGGTATATCCAGGGCCTTACAAAAGTCATGAAGGGTAATTCGTCCTTCAAAGATAAAGTTTAGCTCGTCTAACCGTTGAAATTTCTGACCGGCCTCGTCAAACTCATCGTTTATCTCCCCAATAATTTCCTCAATTACATCTTCAAGCGTAATCAGGCCGGAGGTCCCCCCATACTCATCCACCACAATAGCCATATGCACATGCTTTTCCTGGAAATCCTTCAGCAACGAATCAATTTTTTTGGTTTCAGGAACAAAAAACCCGGGCCTTATCAACGACTGCCATTTAAAACCGGGCTCCCGGTCAATAAAGGGCAGCAGGTCTTTAATATGCAGCACGCCCTCTACTTTATCGAGTGTTTCCCGATATACCGGCATCCGCGAAAAACCATAACCCCGGATATAGTCCACCAGTTCATGATAATTTTTCTCCATGTCAACTGCAGCAATATCAACCCGCGATTGCATAATTTGCTTAACGGTTATCGTACCAAAGTTTACAATGCCTTTCAGAATTTCTTTTTCTTCGCGGGTGGTTTCATCGGTGCTGGTGGCAATTTCAAGGGCCTGGTGCAGTTCTTCCACGGTAGCCTGGTAGCCCTTCTTTTCAAATCGTTTTTCAACAAGGTTGCTCATCTTCATAAGCGGTGTGGCCACAGGCTTAAACAAAGCAATTAAAATACGCCACAGCCCGGCCATCAGTTGTGCCATGCTGATGTTGTGCTTGGTAGCATATACTTTCGGGAGGATTTCACCGAAAAAGGTGATGGCAATGGTTACGGCCAGGGTTACGCCCAGCACAATCAATTCCTCGGGCCTGCGGGTGCCGGCCAGTTCCCACATCAGAAAAGTTGATATGGTTACGATCCCCACGTTTACCGTGTTGTTCATAATTAAAATGGTGGCCAACAACTGACGCGGATTATTTAATAAATCGATGATGGCGCGGTCGGATTTTGAGTTGCGGTCGCGGCACCGATCCAGGTCATCCGGCTTAAGTGAAAAAAAAGCCACTTCGGAGGCGGAAACCAGCCCCGAGATAATCAGCAGCAGAAAAATAACGGCCAGACTTATCACCACCATCGGGTTAATACCCGATAACACTTGTAACAAGGGTTGACTGGGAGGCTCGTCCAACGGTTTTTAGCGTTAAGGATTTACTTAAAAAGGCAAGTCGTCCGTACCACCCGTGTCGGCCGGGAGCGGCATGCTTTCGGTGCTGGTATTTTTGGGTGAAGCATAGCCTTGATTTTCAGAGGAAACAGCGGTATTGCTGCCGCGGGTTGAAAGCATCGTCATATTATCGGCCACAACCTCGGTTGTGTAGCGTGTTACACCATCCTTTTCCCATGAACGGGTTTTCAGTTTTCCTTCGATGTACACCAGGTCGCCTTTATGCAGGTATTTTTGTGCTACTTCAGCAAGCCCCCTCCACAACACAACATTGTGCCAATCCGTAATTTCCTTTTTCTCGCCTGTGGTTCTGTCACGGTATGTTTCTGAGGTAGCCACTGTAAAGTTTGCTACTGAAACGCCACTTTCTAAATTCCTCACTTCCGGATCTTTTCCGAGCCTACCAACAAGTATTACTTTATTTACTCCTGACATACGGGTATATTTTCATTTCGTGCTATAAAACAGAAGTCATTGCCCGGCATACGTGCCTGTGTGCCCTGCAATGACAACCAACTGGGCAGCAAAAATACCAATACGGGGGCAACTATAAAAGTTGAGCGTCCTTCAAAAATCGGCTGATAAGCACGGGTTTTGGCAGGTTTTCCACGGTTTTCAGACTGAATTTTCGCAGTCCGAGTTTTTTATCGGGAACTCCGTTAACCACCAGAAAACGGGCAAATATTTTTTGATGGCTGAGGTTGTGCCGGTACCACCGGGTTGCCCCGGGTTGTTTTACTTGCGTTAGCAGCGGAGCAAGTTCGGTATGGTGTTTTTTAAACCATGCCAAAGTTAGCTTTTGAGACCGCCCTTCAACAAGATAAAAATCATACAACGACTGCCAGATGTCACCGGCCGATCGCTTATTCATAAATAAAAAGTTTCCCTTACGAAAAACCACATATGTAAAGTACCGGTTACGTGCGGGTTTCTTTTTAATCTTCACCGGCAACTCAGTTTGCAGGATACCGGCATAGGCAACGCATTGTTTTTTAAATATGCAATCTGCACAAAGGGGATTTCGCGGTGTGCAGTGCAGCGCTCCGAATTCCATTATCGCCTGATTGAATAAAGCGGGCCGCTCTTTATCAATCAGTATATTGGCTAACTCATTAAAGCGTTGTTTACCTGAAACGGAATTAATCGGCTCATAAATACCAAACACCCGGGCCAATACGCGAAAAACGTTTCCATCCACCACGGCAACGGGTTCATTAAAACAAATGGAGGCAATGGCAGCGGCTGTGTAGTTTCCAATGCCCGGCAACGTAAGCAGGGCGGCATAATTGTCGGGAAATTTTCCGTTCAACTGCTGCGCAACGATGTGCGCGCACCGGTGCAGGTTACGGGCACGGGTGTAGTAGCCAAGCCCCTGCCACGCCCGCAATACCAGTTGTGCCGGTGCAGCGGCCAGCGCCTTTACCGTAGGGAATTTTTTGATAAACAAGCTGTAGTAAGGAAGGCCCTGTTCAACGCGGGTTTGTTGCAGAATTATTTCGGAAAGCCAGACTTTATACGGGTCGGTAGTGTTGCGCCAGGGTAGATTCCGTTTGTTTTTCAGGTACCATTCAACGACTTTTTGAGAGAAATAACGATTGTCCATCCTCCTGATTATCAATTTTTTCAATATTCATTTTTAAATCTGAAGCCACAAATTAACTTTGGCCTCCCGAAAAAGCAGAAATTAAAATTTACCACTGTGACCAAAGCAGATATTATTAACGAAATCGCTGAAAAGACCGGAGTAGATAAAGCTGATGTAACGGCTTCGGTAGAAGCCTTCTTCAGTGTTATTAAAAGCAACATGGCCAACGGCCACAATATTTACATTCGTGGGTTCGGCAGTTTCATTAATAAAAAAAGGAAGAAAAAAATTGCCCGGAACATTTCGCGTAACACAGCCCTGGTGATTGATGAACACTATGTGCCCAGTTTTAAGCCCGCCAAGATTTTTGTGAGCAAAATCAAAAACAGCGATAAAGTAAAACAGCTTGCTGAAAAGGCCTGACCACAGGCCCGCTGAACCCCCATGCTTAAAAACAGAATTATCCTTGTCGTGATCAGTGCCGCATTGATCGCTGCCTTATTTATGCTGCCCAAAGCAGTTGTTCGCAACGATGAACAAACTATTCAGTCCGACTCATCCGGTCAACCTACAGCTACCGATCCACACCAGGTACCGCAGCAATTGAAACAGACTATTGTCCAGGTAAGAAGGGCTTATCAGACCAGTACCGCAGAAAAAAATGCTATCTTTGCCGATTCGCTGGCAGCATTATACAGCAAAGCAGGCAGGTTTGATAGTGCTGCCTGGTTTGCTGAAAAGGCTGCAACGTTCTTTAATACACTGGAAAGCTGGGCAAAAGCCGGAAACGCCTATTACGAGGCCTATACCTTTGCTACGGACGAAAGCAGGCAAGGTGAACTGGCCCAAAAAGCACAGGAGTATTTTGCAAAAGTGTTGGCAGCGCAACCTGCTAACCTGGATGTAAAATCAAAACTGGCGATGACCTATATGTCATCGGCCAACCCCATGCAGGGCATTACCCTGCTGCGCGAAGTGCTGGCGGCCGATCCGAAAAACGAAACGGCCTTGTTCAACCTGGGCATGTTGTCCATCCAGTCGGGCCAGTATGACCGTGCCATAGAACGGTTAACGGAGCTTACTGTGGTAAACCCAAACCATGTGCAGGGGTTATTGTTGTTGGGGGTGGCTTACATGAACACAGGCGACAGGAGGAAAGCCCGTGAACAGTTTGAAAAAGTAAAACAACTGGATACCGATCCTGCAGTGCAGGCAACCGCAGATTCGTATCTGAACGACTTGAAATAAATTAAAAACCAACCCCTGCCACAGCGGGCATGGGTTAAAACATTAACAATTATGCCAAGCGGAAAAAAAAGAAAGAAGCACAAAATGGCTACGCACAAGCGTAAAAAGCGCTTGAGAAAGAACAGACATAAGAAGAAGTAAGCCAGGGAAGCCACCCGCCCGGCTGGCGGGTGGCTTATCCGAAATCTATACACATTTAATCTGATACGTTGTGAGCAATGAACTAATAATAAGCAATGCTCAGGACGGATGTCGTATAGCTCTTCTTCGGGATAAAACACTTGTTGAATTCCATCAGGAAACCGAGGGCAGCAAGTTCACCGTGGGTGATATTTACCTGGGCACCGTTAAAAAAGTGGTGCAGGGGTTAAACGCAGCCTTCATTGATGTGGGGTATGATAAGGATGCATTCCTTCATTACCTCGACCTGGGACCGCAGTTCAGTTCGCTACAGAAGTTTACCAAACTGGTGCGTGCCCGGAAAATTTTCGGCAAGCTGGAAAAATTTACGCTCGAACCGGATATTGACAAGCATGGCAAAATAGGCCAGCAACTGGCCAAGGGCCAGCTCATACCGGTGCAAATTGTAAAGGAACCTATCTCGACCAAGGGCCCGCGACTGTCCTGTGAACTCTCCCTTGCCGGGCGCTACCTGGTGCTCGTGCCCTTTTCCAACACGGTTAACGTGTCAAAAAAGATTACCAGCAGCGATGAACGCAAGCGCCTGCTGCGCCTTATCCAATCGATTAAACCCGAAAATTTCGGTGTGATCGTTCGCACAGTTGCCGAGGGCGTGGAAGTGGCCGATCTGGATCGCGACCTGCGCAACCTGGTTAAAACCTGGGAAGAAGGCATCACCCGGCTGCCCACGGCCCAACCGAACGACAAACTGATTGGCGAGTTGAACAAAACCTCTTCGCTGGTACGCGATTTATTAAACGAATCGTTCGACAACATTCATGTTGATGACAAGAAGATTTATGAAGAAATCCGGGCTTATATCCGCACCATTTCACCAGAACAGGAGAAGATTGTAAAATTCTATACCGGACGGGTTAAAATCTTTGAACATTACGGCATTGAAAAGCAGATCAAATCAGCGTTTGGTCAAACGGTGAGTTTAAAAGGCGGAGGGTATCTGATTATTGAGCACACCGAAGCCCTGCACGTAATTGATGTGAACAGCGGAAATAAATCGAACCGCGAAGAGAACCAGGAAAACACAGCTCTTTCGGTTAACATAGAGGCGGCTAAAGAAATTGCCCGCCAGCTTCGCCTGCGCGATATGGGAGGCATTATTGTGGTTGATTTCATCGACATGAAGAACCACGATAATAAAAAGCAGATCCATAAGATCATGAAAGAGGAGATGGAAAAAGACAAAGCCAAGTCCACCGTTCTGCCGCTTTCGAAATTCGGATTAATGCAGATTACCCGTGAGCGGGTTCGCCCTCAGGTAAATATTGCCACCAAAGAAGTGTGCCCGACCTGCAATGGTACCGGTAAAATTGGCGCCTCAATTTTGGTATCGGACCAGATTGAGAAAACGCTGGATTACCTGCTGGTGAAGCAAAACCAGCGGCAACTGGTTTTGGCACTTCATCCGTATTTACACTCCTATTTTACCAAAGGCATTTTTTCGCAACGGGTGAAATGGTTTTTTAAATACAAACGCTGGGTGAACATGGAGGTTGATTCTTCGGTGGGTATAACGGAGTTTAAATTCCTCAGTAAGGAAGGGGAGGAGATTGAGCTAAACTCCTGAGCAGTTTATTACGAATTGTTTCGGGTTGAGTCTGCATTAATAAACGGTGAAGATTGCTGATGAAGCAAGATGGCTTTTTTAGAGAGCGCCAACGCAACAATCAGAGATATTATCGCACCAATCCAAATACCTGGTACAAAAGAAATAAACCAGAAGTAGTCGTACGCTCCGTGAAAAGCAGTAGCAACCAGCAAAGCAACAATCGAATAGTAAATTTCTTTACGGTGTGTAAACTTAGCCTTACCGAGAAAATACCCCATTAGCACCGCGAAGCAGGCGTGCGCGGGTACTGCAGTGAACATGCGAAGAATGCCTGTGGGCACGCCATAGTGAAAAACATACAGGATGTTTTCAAAAGTTGCAAACCCCATGCCCACCATGGTGGCATACACAATGCCGTCAAACGGTTCATTGAAATTTTTATTTGGATAGAGAATAAACCGGATAAAAATGAATTTGCTGAACTCTTCAACCAATGCAACTTTGAAAAAGGCATTGGTAAACTGATCGGTTACGCTATCTTCTTTTAGGAAGACGAGGAATTCCAGCGGCCAGCTTATGGCAAAGGTTACCAGCGTACTCAGTGCACCGTAGGAAAAACTGGTGAGCAATAAACCAATCGGCTCCCGTTCATGATGATCTTTAAGGTAGATATAGATCCCAATGGCAATACCGGGGGCTAAAGCAAGCGCAAGCAGGATAAGGATATCCATTGAATACCTATTCGAGGACTTTTTCTACTTCATCCATTTTTGAAACACTGTACTTACCGCTGGTGGCGTAAAGAATCTTACCTTCTTTATCCAGCACAAAGAAGTACGGGATGTCTTTCTTCTCAAAATCAAGTGCATCTTTATAGGGCTTTAGTTCTCCTTTGTAAAAAAGGATGTATGGCAGCAGCTGCGGATCAACATTTTTAATGGCCTTGCGCTTGGCTGTACCTGTAGCGGCCGCATTAACACCGGTAAACATGGGGATAAAGTACACGTGAACATCGTACCCGAATCCCTCAAACAAGCCCTTGTTCTTCTGAATAAACTTTTCAAATACCGGCTGAAACCACGTATTCAACTCATCTTCAGATTTTTTGGAATAGGCCAGTCCAAGCAACGTATACTTTCCTTTAACTGCTTCTGGCAACGTCACTTTTTTATCTTCCACGGTTTCAGCTTCCATTAATGGAAAAGTAGTGCCGATTACCTGTGCCGAAACCGGTGCTAAAAACAATAATGCAAAGTGTATAATAAGAATTGGTCTTTTCATGGTTGAAGGTAATGAAAAGATCAAAAATACTATTAGGCATTACACTGGGTATTCATAACGAGTTATAACTGAAACTCTCTAAATTTAGGCCACAGTTACAAGGTGAGCCGGCAGTTTCAACAAAATTTTACCATTGGTATCCTGGGGGGCGGCCAGCTTGGCCGCATGCTCATCCAGTCGGGCATAGATTTTAACCTTTCCTTTCGTGTACTCGATCCGGACAGCGAAGCGCCCTGCAGCGGATTGGCCCCATTTCGGGAAGGTAAACTTACTGACTACCGTACCGTGATGAAATTTGGTGAGGCCTGCGATATTATCACCATCGAAATAGAAAATGTAAACACCCGGGCGTTGAAGGAGCTGGTAAAAAAAGGCAAAAGAGTTTACCCGCAGCCCGAAGTTATTGAACTGATACAAGACAAACGCACTCAAAAGATTTTCTATCGCGAATGCGGCCTGCCCACTTCGCCCTTTTACCTTACTGAAAGCCGTGCGGATGTAAAAAAGTACAAGGATTTTTTACCGGCCGTTCATAAGCTCGGACGCGAAGGTTACGATGGCCGGGGTGTTCAGGTTATCCGCTCAACAAAAGATCTGCGTAAGGCATTTGACGCTCCGGGTTTGCTTGAGCAGTTTGTTGACTTTGAAAAGGAAATTTCGGTTATCGTTGCACGGAACGAGCATGGAGAAATAAAGTCTTACCCTCCTGTGGAGATGGTTTTTCATCCGGAAAAAAACCTTGTGGAATACCTTTATGCGCCTGCTCAACTCAATCGGGCCATTAAGCAGGAAGCAGAAGCTGTTGCGTGCAAAACAATTAATGAACTAAAAATGGTGGGTCTGCTTGCTGTGGAGATGTTTGTAACCAAAAAAGGCGAAATTCTAATCAACGAAATCGCGCCCCGTCCCCACAACAGCGGTCATCATACTATCGAAGCAAACGCCACATCGCAATATGAACAACATCTGCGGGCACTACTCGGCCTTCCGTTGGGCGAGACCCACCTGCTGTTACCGAGTGCGATGGTGAACTTGCTGGGAGAGCCCGGCTACACCGGCCCGGCCCGGTATAAGGGATTTGAAAAAGTAATCGGCACGCCCGGTGTGCACGTGCATTTGTATGGAAAAAAGGTAACTAAACCATTCCGCAAAATGGGCCATGTAACGATTGTAGATCCGGATATTGCCAGTTTGCGCGAGAAAGTGAACTTTGTAAAGCGAACTCTTAAAGTTATTGCATGAAAAAACCGGTAGTGGGTATAATCATGGGCAGCCAGTCGGATTTGAAGGTGATGAAAGAAGCGGCTGAAGCACTTGAAGAACTGGGGGTGCCTTACGAGCTTACCGTAGTGTCGGCACACCGTACGCCCTTGCGCATGGTTGAGTATGCAACAAATGCCCGCAAAAAAGGTCTTAAAGTTATTATAGCCGGAGCAGGCGGTGCGGCTCACCTGCCCGGCATGGTGGCTTCCATCACCTCGTTGCCGGTAATCGGTGTGCCGGTTAAATCCTCCAACTCCATTGACGGGTGGGACTCCGTATTATCCATTCTGCAAATGCCCTCAGGCGTGCCGGTTGCCACGGTAGCCTTAAATGGTGCGCGTAATGCGGGTATTCTGGCCGCGCAGGTTATTGGCTCGGTTGATAAGACTGTAGCCGGCAAACTGGATGCATTTAAAAAAAGTCTTCAAACAAAAGTAGAAACATCAGCCCGCGATATCGAAAAGAAGGGATGGCGCAAACTCGCCTGACATTGTTCAGAAATTTGGGTACCTTCACCTTGTTATGAAGCCAAGTAATAAAGGCTGGCTTAGCGAGTATCTTGATTTTAGAAAAGATCTGTTTAACGAGCTTGCAGATCACCGCAAGGACTCTCACCCGGAGTATGCGCTGTACCGGATTATACAACCCACGGGGTTAATGTACGGGCAATCGGTAGGCAACATCAACCATCCGGATGCTGCCTCCTGGGATGAGAAGGACCGGATGAAGGTGTTGTTGGCCGAAAGCCTTATCAGCAGTTCAATTTTATTTCACGGCAAGCCCATTGCTAACCAGCAAGAGCTGGCCGATTTGTTTACGCGGGTGCTCGAAAAAATAACCACCTTCTACAACACTATTTTTCCGGAACTGGCTACACCCACCAAAACTCTGTTTGGCAAGAAACGATCAACCGTTGAATTGGCCGAGCGTATTCTTGAGAAACGCATTGATCGCACATTTGAACACCGGGGGAATTTCTGGGTTTATTTTTTTCACAACAGTATCCTGTTCCTTGACATTTTCATTTTCGGGCAGTGGATACATACCAATGCCGATAAAATTGTAGCCGATTTTTTCCGGTACGAACGGGAAGAACTCCGCTTTTCAGTTATAAAAGTAATTGCCGCTGCCGCACACTCCGATAACGTGCTTGATTTTGAGGAGCAAAAACTGTTTGAATACTTTATCCAGGGCACTGAAATACCTTCCGAGCGAAGAAAGGAGGCGTTGAGCATCTTTAAATCGGGGGTGGCCGTTCAGGACATCAACCTGCCAGCCGATAATTCGTGGATTCTCCGCAAATTTTATCTGGAAGTAGCCATCCTGACCATGTGGGCCGACCGCAGGGTGGAAGACAGTGAGCATGAGTTTCTGAAGCGATTGTGCACGCACATGGGTTTTTCTGAGGATGATCTGGAAAACAGCCTGATTGCCATTGAAGGCTTTGTTCTGGAACACTGGGAGGAACTGGAATACCTGCAAGACAAACAAAACTACGAGCGGGTGAGTGAACATTTTATTTCGCGCGTGGCCCGCATTGCCGATAAAAACCGCGGCAGGCTTTTGAAAGAAATCCAGGATAATAAGGCGATAATGAACCTGTTATTGAAAGCGCAGGCCGAAGTGTTAACAGCCGATGAAAGTCAGGCCGTTCGTCTTCATCTTATCCGGGCGCTTAAAACAATACCTACATTTGCAATCATTGCGTTGCCGGAGAACTTTTTAACACTGCCCGTGTTGCTGAAAATACTGCCCAAGAATTTATTCACCGGGCAATCGTAATCAAACAATTTTTGACTTTCGCGGGATGATGACGGAGAAGATGATGGACAAAGTAAGTGTAGCGATGATTACCGAGAAGGATAAGTAAACGTTTATATCAATCTGGAAGATCTCCAGAATCATTTTTGCGCCTATGAAGAACAAAATAATAGAAAGGCCTTTTTGCAACAGGTAGAATTTATCAATGATGCCTGACAATAGAAAGAACATGGCGCGCAGCCCCATAACGGCAAAAATATTGGAGGTATAAATCAAAAATTCGTTTTGGGTAATGGCAAAGGCTGCCGGGATGGAGTCAACCGCAAAAATCAGGTCGGTTGTTTCAATTAGCACGATAACGAGGAATAAGGGTGTAAACCAGAGTTTGCCGTTTTCGAATACCAGAAATTTACCATCTTTCGTATCGGTGGTAATTGGAAGATACTTCTTACAAAAAATAAGCACCGGGTTCTTTTCCGGTTCAATTTTTTCATCACCGTCTTCAAAATAAATACGGATACCGGAGTAGATAAGAAATACCCCGAAGATGTAAAGTATCCAATGAAATTTGTGTATCAGGTAAGCGCCAACAAAAATGAAGATGGCGCGCATCACAATTGCACCCAGAATACCCCAGAAGAGTATCTTATGATAGTATGTTTCATCTACCTGAAAATATTTGAGGATAAGCAGGATAACAAAGATGTTATCAACCGATAGGGCTTTTTCGGTTAAGTAAGCCGAGAAATACTCTACAGCGCCAACGGCTCCGCTTTCGTCATACACATAGATGAAGTACCCGAAAAGAGCCGAAACGGTTACCCAGAAAATAGATTGATACAGGGCTGACTTGGTAGAGACCTTGTGGGCCTGCTTATGAAAAAGGCCCAGGTCGAGCACCAAAAACAAAATGATGATAGCCCCGAATATGGCAAACAGGATTACCTCTCGTTCATTACCGCCAAACAGAGAGAATAATAGTATGTTGAGAGGGTTATCCAACTACGTTCGTCTTCAAAGGTTCTTTTGCCGGGTCTAAACCCTTCATTATCAAGGCACTCAGAGCCCCGGAGGTTTCAAAAGTACAACTATTTTTCAAAGGCAAAAATCAGTATCGCGATTAATCAGATACAGGCGGTTAAGGAAACCCCTGTTTTTATCAATCATGAACAATTTTCGCATACTCCCTGTATAAGCAGGTTGAGCTCGTTGGCTTTATACCCCCGCGGCAATTTTACCGATGGAATGTTCACACTCAGGCAGTTGGTTTGTCCGCATATGGTACACTTAAAATGTACATGGTCGTGGTGATGACCGGTTGCCGAGCAGGCGGCCGAACATAAGGCATACTTAATTCCGCCTTCATCATCCAGCACTTTGTGAATCAGGCCCTTGTCCAAAAAGGTTTTTAAAGTTCGGTAAACAGTTACTCTGTCAAAACTGCTTGGCACCGCCCGTTCAATATCGCCATGCGAGAGTGCAAAATTCTTTTTCAGAAATAAATTAAGGATGGCCTGGCGGCTGGGTGTAAAGCGAAGCTGATACTCTTTTAATAGCCGTTTTGTTCCAGTCATTGTTCGTGTAACTGAAGTTTAAGCAGGTTGCTGTACAAGCCGTTAGTTAACTGTGCAAGTTCACTATGCGATCCCATTTCTGCAAGCTCGCCCTGGTTTATCACAAAAATACGGTCAACCTTTTTTATCGTACTCAGCCGGTGTGCTATTATAATAGTAGTGCGGCCGGCCATGAGTTGCTCCAGCGCTTGTTGTACCAGTATTTCAGCGTGCACGTCCAGCGAACTGGTGGCTTCATCCAATATCAGAATGGCCGGATCTTTTAATATTGCCCTTGCAATGGCGATGCGTTGCCGCTGGCCTCCTGAAAGTTTAATACCGCGTTCACCCACCCGGGTTTCAAATTTTTCAGGGAAACTTTCAATAAACTCAAGTGCGTTGGCCTTACGGGCTGCTTCGCAAATCTCTTCATCTGTAGCTCCGGTTTTGCCGTAGGCAATATTTTCCTTTATGGTGCCGCCAAACAGAATTACTTCCTGTGGTACAATGCCCAGGTTGCTGCGGTAAGCCGTAAGCGGATAGGTGTTTATGTTTTTGCCATTCACATTTATTTCTCCGGAAGTAGCGTTATAAAATCGCATCAACAGGTTGATAATAGTTGATTTGCCGGAACCGCTTTTGCCTACCAGCGCAACTTTTTCGCCCGGCTGTATTTGGAAGTTTAGTTTTTTCAGTACCGGAAAATCGGGTCGCGAAGGATAGCTAAACGAAACATTATTGAATTGAATAGTGCCCCGTAAACGGAGAGCAGGCTGCTGAATCCCATCGGTTTCTCCCGGTTGCTCCATCAACTCCAGTAGTCGTTCCGATGCGCCAATCGATCGCTGCAATTGCGTATAGATATCGCCCAGCCCGGCAATGGAGCCTCCAATGAACGAAGTATAAATGATAAATGAAAAAAGCATACCGACCGACAGCGTTCCGTTTTGAACCTGGGCGGCCCCAAACCAACCAACGGCAACAATACCCCCGAACAAAGCGAAAATGGAAAACGAAATAAATAATCCGCGGAACTTGGCCGTTCGCACGGCAACCGTTACAACTTCGCCTAATGATTTGCCGTAACGGATTATCTCGAACAATTCGTTGGTAAAGGCCTTTACCACCTGGATGGATTGCAGCGATTCTTCAACCACTACATTAGCATCGGCCAGTTTGTCTTGTGTTTTTTTGGAAAGCTTACGGATGTACCGGCCGAACAGCAGCGCCAGTACGACCAACACCGGAAAGGTAAGCAGCATAAATGCTGTAAGTGTGGGCGCCAGGTAAAAAATAATTATTCCGCCCAGAAGGAGAGTAAGCGATTGACGGAGTAATTCGGCCAGTGTAAATGTAAATGTATCCTGCAGGGTACTCACATCAGAAGTAATGCGGCTCATTAACTCACCGATCCTTCGGCTGTCAAAAAAACTTAAAGGTTGCCAGATGATGTTCTCATACACGCGCTTGCGCAGATCGGCCAGTGTACGCTCGCTGGTAATGCTGAATGTATAAACACGCGTAAACGAAAAAATGGCCTGCACAAACAGGATGATCAGCAATAAAAGGGCAATCTGGTTTATGTTGTTGAAGTACGGAACTGATTTACCGGAGGCTACATCAAGCAACTGCCCCGCGAAATAAGGAAATGAAAGCAGCGTAGCGCTTGAAAGCATCAGGGAAGTTAAGCCCAATATAAACAGCCACCGGTAAGGCCACACAAAGCGAAAAATCCCGAAAAGCTTCTTCAGGTTTGACGGGTTGATGGCCCGCTTATCTTCTTTACTTAGCGGTACGCGCTTGCCTCTTGCCATGATGATACTGTTATTGTTCCTGTAAGTGTAAATTCAACAGGTTTTCCAAGAAATATTTCCTGCCCTCCTTCTAGAGAGTAGGAAGTAAGGCTGATTTTATTGTTTACCTCCTGAAACTGCATCACCAGCATGCGTGTGCCTTTCATCAAGGAACTCTCTTCACGGTAAAGGGCTTCAATGCCCCGGATGTTTTGCCGGTTATCTTGGTACAATAGCTTCAGCCAGGCCACCGGCAAATCGGTTGTTGCAGTATAGGTACAAACCGTAAGATCACGCTCCTTATCAGGCTCAATGGTTACGGTATAATAACTCCTGAATACCGGTTTGTTGATGGCATTGAGTGTGGTAAAAATATCAAGTTCCTTTAGCCAGGCTGTTGAATCGGCCGGGGTAAAAGTGGTTGTTTCGTCAACACCGTTAATTTGTGCCTGCTTGGTGAGTGTTGCCTGCCACAATGCAAGCTGGTGCGCCTGGGCACGAATCAGGCTGTCAACCGGGTAATAGGGTGATGCTTCACCTCCGGCTTGCCTGCAGGATGAAGCAACCAGGAGAACCCCTGCAAACATAAAAAGATTAATTCGGTTCAATAAGCACATGGCCTGTCATTTCCTTTGGAATGGGCAACCCCATTAGTGTTAAAATGGTCGGTGCAAGGTCACCCAGTTTTCCATCGCTGATTTTTCCGTTGTAGTTTGAATCAACAAGGATGCACGGTACCAGGCTGGTGGTATGTGCGGTGTTGGGCGAGCCGTCATCATTAATCATACAGTCGGCATTTCCGTGATCAGCAATTATCAATGTGGTGTACCCGTTCTTCAGCGCAGCTTCGGTAACCTTGCCGGCACAGAAGTCAACCGTTTCGCAGGCTTTTACAGCAGCTTCAAACACACCCGTATGACCTACCATATCCGGATTGGCAAAGTTGAGGCAAATAAAATCTGCTTCTTTTCTTTCAAGTTCCGGAATAATTTTGTCCTTAATATCATGTGCGCTCATCTCCGGCTTTAGATCATAGGTAGCCACTTTTGGCGAAGGGCACAGAATGCGCGATTCGCCTTGAAAAATTTCTTCCCGGCCACCTGAAAAAAAGAAGGTAACATGCGGGTACTTTTCGGTTTCGGCAATGCGTATTTGTTTTTTACCATGCTGCGCCAGCACTTCGCCAAGTGTATTCGCCAGGTTATCTTTATCAAAAATGGTTTTTATATCCCTGAACGTATCATCATAGTTGGTCAGGGTAATGTAGTAAAGTTTCAGGGCGGCCATGTTCTGCTCATGGAAATCCTGCTGGGTTAATGCCATCGTAATCTGCCGGCCGCGGTCGGTGCGAAAGTTAAAACACAGCACTACATCACCTTCTTTAATTACGGCTACCGGTTTACCCTGTTCAAAAACTACAATGGGTTTGATAAATTCATCTGTAATGTTTTCAGAGTAAGATTGCTCCACCCCCCGAAGCGGATCAGCAACTTCTTTCCCCCGGCCGTGCACCAGCAAATCGTACGCGAGTTTGATTCGCTCCCAGCGCTTGTCGCGATCCATGGCATAATAGCGGCCGATTATGCTGGCAATTTTGCCTGATGTTCTGGCAAGGTGATTTTGCAGATCGCGTAAAAACCCAAGGCCGCTTTTCGGGTCGGTATCCCGCCCATCGGTAAAGGCATGGATGAAGAGATTTTTAACTCCTTTGTTGTGAGCAAGGGTGCACAGGCCTTTAAGGTGGTAAATGTGTGAATGCACACCTCCATCAGAAACCAGTCCGATAAAGTGTACATTCTTATTATTCTTCAAGGCGTAATTAAATGCATCGTTTAATACCGGATTACCATCCAGTTCCTTCTCATCAATGGCTTTGTTAATGCGCACCAAATCCTGATACACAACCCGGCCTGCTCCGATATTCATATGCCCCACTTCGGAATTCCCCATCTGCCCTTCGGGCAGGCCCACAGCCAGGCCGGAGGCCTGCAGCCGGCTGTTGGGATAATGGGGATAAAGCGAATCCATAAACGGAGTGTGTGCATTATCGATTGCTGAGACCTTTTTATTTGTGGCAATTCCCCAGCCATCCAGAATCATCAGCAGTACCTTCTTATTCATTCCGTTTAAATTTAATCTGATAATCCGCAAACTTACCTAAATATGATATTCGTATGAAGGTTCAAGTGATTAGGCTCCGGGGCCGTATGGCCCCGTATGTTCATCCAACGCTGTGCCCAATCCGCACATGCCACTGCCAGACCAAAGATTGGCCAAGGCGTTGTCTGAACATACTGAAAAAGATTAAACCTTTAGGTATGATTCCGGACTATCGTAAAATTTAAAACTCAAATATACCGGTTATGCCCCACCCTGGGGGTTACCTGTGTTCTTTGTGGGCATGAAGGATCACGGGTCGGGTTCTTAACCAATTAATTCCGGCTTAGATTCCATCGGTTATGGCATAATTTTGGGTTAATTTGCATGTTATGATAAGGGCTTTGTATGGTTTATTTATCTTGATGGTTATCGGTTTTACATCGGTAGCGCAAAATGCTGATGTTATCGCCCAGATTACTGAAACCATTAAAGCGGGTAGTGCCAAAGAGCTTACCAAATACTTAAATCCAACGGTGGATGTGACCATTGAAGGAAAGGTGGAAAATTACAGTAAGGCGCAGGCTGAGTTTGTGTTGCGCGATTTTTTTAAGGCGCACCCACCCAGCGAATTCAGCATTATTCATCAGGGTCAGTCTAAAGGCGGGCAGCCGTTTGCCATAGGCCAATACAAAAGCCAGAACGAAACATACCGTGTCTGGATGAAACTTAAAGCAACCGATAATCAGCAGGTTATCCAGGAAATTTCTTTTGTGAAGCAATAGCCTTCCTGCCCGGGGCCCTCTATTTTTGCGCGGTGCGGCCACCGTATATTACCGAACAGTTTCTTACGCAGTTTGTAGAAGCAGCGCTTGCCGAAGATATTGGCAATGGCGATCATTCAACCCTGGCCGCAGTTGATGCCGGCAAGCAAACCACTGCCCGCCTATTAATAAAAGAGCAGGGCATTCTTGCCGGTGTGGATGTGGCAAAAGAAATCTTTTCACGGTATGATTCATCCTTAACGGTAACTGTGCTCCGGCATGATGGCGATCAGATAACACCCGGTGAAATAGCCTTTACGGTAAGCGGCCCGGCCCGGTCCATTCTTACTACCGAGCGGCTGGTGCTTAACTGCATGCAACGCATGAGCGGCATTGCTACGGCAACCCGAAAACTGGTTGACAGCATGGCAGGTACACACGCCCGTGTGCTGGATACACGAAAGACAACACCCAACTTCCGCCTGCTTGAAAAGTGGGCGGTTACCCTTGGCGGGGGGCACAACCACCGCATCGGGCTTTACGATATGGTTATGCTAAAAGACAACCACATTGATATGGCCGGGGGTGTGGCCGAGGCGATCAATCGGGCAAAAGCGTATCTTCGCGCCCGTAATCTCAACTTGAAAATTGAAGTGGAGGTTCGAAATGTGGCTGAAGTGAAACAAGTACTGGCAACTGGCGGGGTGGACATCATCATGCTGGATAACATGAGCCTTGCCGATATGAAAGAGGCTGTTAGCCTGGTTAATGGCCAATGCCTTACGGAAGCCAGTGGAGGCATTACCGGGCAATCCATTGCTGCGGTGGCCGCATGTGGTGTTGATTTTATCTCCGTGGGTGGCCTTACCCATTCGGCAAAAAGCCTTGATATGAGTTTGAAAGTGTGTTCGTAACCGATGTGGATTAGATGCTATGATTGTTAAAACAAAAAATTATAAACTCGAAAAGAAAACCTACATCCGCCTGGCGCTAAAGAGTGTATTGAAGCAACAGGGTTGGATTGCCGTATTGGCAGCTGCAGCTATCAGCGCCTGCTATTTCTGGATACCGAGCATCTGGTGGTTTATCGTAGCCATCACCGGGTTGGGGTTATATGTGCTGTTCTGGTGGATACAGTTTTTTGGCGTAACTCAACTGGAGCAGGGCAAAATGCTCTTTGAAAAGTTTTCGTATGAAATTACCAGCCAGCAAATTGTTATGAAACTCAACCCGCGCGAAGGCATGCCCCTAAAGTGGGATCAGATAAAACGAGCAGCCATCGGCAAGGATTATTTTGTACTTTTTGTTAATAAAGCCCAGCTTATTTACCTGCCGTTTAAAATTTTCAACACAGAAAACGAGCGCAAATTTCTGGCGAGCATACTGAAAACAAAAGGATACATTAAATAGGGAATGAGGTTGTTTTTGGCAGAATGATGAATACTACATTCGAAGAAGCCAAAAAAAAGATCTATCGGTACTGTGCATACCAGGAGCGGTGCCACCGTGAAGTACAAAATAAGTTATTTGAACTGGGATTGCGTTCCGCCCAGGTTGATGAATTGATTGCCCACCTGATTACCGAAGGGTTTATTAATGAAGAACGTTTTGCCAAAGCCTTTGCCGGTGGAAAATTCAGATTGAAAAAATGGGGCCGGCTGAAAATTGTTCATGAACTGGAGACCCGCGGACTTACCGCTACGTGCATCCGGATCGGGTTGAAAGAGATTGATGAACAGGAATACAGACAGACCTTAGTAAGGCTGATAAGAAAAAAAATAAGGGATACAGCCGAAGTTAATCCATACCGGCTACGCGATAAAGTGGCCAAAGCAGTTATAGCAAAAGGATATGAACCTGACCTGGTGTGGAAGGAAATAAAAGTTCAGTTCCCGGGATAATGATCTTTGTAATCTCTGCGACATTTTAGTAGCCGAATTGCTGCCATTTTTGCTTTCTAAAGCAGAAAAAGTATGAAGGCGTCATTTATTGTTTTGCTTCTGTTTGCGGTTGGTGTTGTTTCCTCACAAAACGATGAACAGCGAATAAAGCAGTTTAACCTGAAAAATGGCCTGGCCATTCAAGGGTACGATCCTGTTACCTACTTTACAGGCAAACCCCAGCAAGGCAAGGAGGATATCGAATACCGTTACAAGGGGGTAACCTATCGGTTTCTTACCCGGGCCAATCTTGAAAAATTTAAAATTGATCCTGTAAAATATGAACCTGCTTATGGCGGCTGGTGCGCTTATGCCATGGGCGAAACCGGTGAAAAAGTCAAGATCGATCCGGAAACATATAAAATCGTTGATGGCAAGGTATACCTGTTCTATAATTTCTGGACAACCAATACCCTTGCCTCCTGGAATAAAAACGAAAAGCTTTTGAAAGAAGCAGCCGACCGGAATTGGGCTAAAATCATCCGTTAGCAGAAAAAATTGTCCATGGCTAAATGCTTTTATTTTGCGCTTTCTTTTACGTTATCTTTGCAGAATCTATATACACCTATGAAGCTTACTACCGCCTGCTGCGACATCTTACAGCAGCTTACAGGTCTGGTTGAACAGATTACCCCGCAGGATTTTTCAAAACCTGTTGCCGCACTTGGCAATAGCACCATCGGGCAGCACCTCAGGCATACGCTTGAATTTTTTATTTGCCTGGAGAACGGGTACGAGAAAGGGGTTGTAAATTATGATAAACGACAGCACGATAAGCTTATCGAAAGCGATAAGTTTATTGCATTATCAGCGCTTACCAGGATTAAAGATTTCGTAACGGTTCAGCCAGCCGACAAACCCCTGCAACTTGAGGTGGGCTATAATCTGAAAAACGATGAGGCTACGGTTGTGCAAACCAACTTTACCCGCGAGCTGGTGTACAACATTGAACATGCCGTACACCACATGGCTATTATGAAAATCGGCATCCGCGAAGCAGCACCTTATATAACCTTGCCGGCTGAATTCGGTATTGCGGCCTCTACCATCCGGTACCAGGAAAAAACTGCCCTGGCTTCATCCTGAATGCGCCTCTTCCGAAAAATCCTGAACAGCAATTTTTTTATCCGATTAAGACGCTGGGAATACTGGCCTTTCGAAATTTTTCAGTTCCCGGTAATACTGTACTGGCTTTGGTTATCGGTTAAAGCGCGCTCGCTAATGTTTTTTGCTGCCTCCAACCCCGGTATCCCGATGGGCGGCATGTTTGGCGAATCCAAATATGATATTCTGTTAAAATTACCTGCGCACTTACGACCCGGCATGCTGCTGATGAAATTCCCGGTCTCGTACGAACAGGTGATGCTGGCGCTTGATCAAAACGGACTCAAATTTCCGCTTGTGTTTAAACCCGATATAGGTGAGCGCGGCTTTATGGTGGAGCGGATTTTTTCGGCCGATGATGTAAAGGCTTACTGCAAAAAAATTAAAGTTGATTTTATTATTCAGGAATTGGTTGATCTGCCTGTTGAGTGTGGCGTGTTTTACATACGTAAGCCGACTGAAACAACCGGGCGGGTAACTTCGCTTAACCTGAAAGAGATGTTAACCGTTACAGGCGATGGCAGGCGAACGTTACGTGAACTGATTCTTGACAATGAACGATCGAAACTGCAGTGGGAGCGTTTACGCGTGAAATACCACGATAAACTGGAAACCATTCTGGCGGCCGGTGAAAGCTGGGAAATCAACTCCATTGGCAATCATTGCCTGGGTACAAAGTTTATTAACGGAGAACAATACATTACACCCGAACTGGAGCGCAGTTTTGATGCCATCAGCAAACAGGTTGATGGTTTTTTTTTCGGCCGGTTTGATTTGCGATGCGAAAACCTTGAAGCGCTTTATCAGGGGCGTGTAAAAATCCTTGAGTTGAACGGCTGCGGGGCTGAACCAGCCCATATCTATGAACCCGGTTTCTCCTTAACTACAGCCTGGCGTACCATCTTCCGCCATTGGGACGAGATGTACAGCATTAGTGCACATCATGCGAAGCACGGTATAAAATATCCCAGCCTTAAAGAAGGATTAGCTGTTTACCGGAAGTATAAGGCAGCTGTTACTTAGGCCTGCTTAAAAACTCAGTTTACCCGAAGGATTATTTTTCATCAGCCGCAGGCTGCGCACCTTTTCGCCAACAGTAACATGTACCAGGTTCGACTGGTCATCGTAAGTTTCGGTAATAACGCTGTTCATAACCTCAATGGTCTTCCACTTTCTTACACTTCGTACCTGGATAAAACAAAGCAAGGCGTCATCTTCTTGCTGGGTGCCTAAAAAATTCAACACCTGCTTTTTGCCATCCAGCGAAACAGCAAACCGCTCCAGCACATACTGTTTAACCAGTTCATCGGTTGTGGATTGGTCCGGGTTTAACAAATCGAGCTCCGGATTATTCTTCAGGGCACGGATGGATGTCTCCAGGTCATCAGTAAAAATCCGCATGATGATTTCAAGCTCGCGTTCCTGCTCATCGTGTACAATATCAGTTACCGATACGTGTATCGGATGCAAGGCAAGAATGATGGAGGTAATAAACGACAGAACCATTGCTCAATATTACAACAAAAGAAAGTCCAAAACCGAAGGCTAAACCTCGCCATGGTATTTTCATTTAATCCGTATGTTTGCTGGCTGAAAAATCAGTTGAATGAGCGAATTTGAGCTTTACTTCGGCTTAGGCAAAAATCACATACTGGATTACAGCAACGGGTACGACCATATTTTGTTTGTTGTGGCCTTGTGCGTACTGTATGCCTGGCGCGACTGGAAGCGTGTTTTGATTTTGGTTACGGCCTTCACCATCGGGCACTCTGTAACTCTGGCATTGGCAACGCTCAACATTGTTTCAGTTAATGCCGGGTTGATTGAGTTCCTCATTCCGCTAACCATCTTTATAACCGCTATATCAAACCTGTTTAAAAATGAGCAGCACTTGTCTGACCGCTCGCTTTGGTTGAGTTACGGCTATGCGCTTTTCTTCGGCTTAATTCATGGCCTGGGTTTTAGCAACTACCTGCGCAGTATTTTAGGTAAAGATCGCAGCATTGTATCCCAGCTATTTGCCTTTAATGTAGGCCTTGAGTTCGGCCAGATAATAATTGTTATCGTGTTCTTAACTACAGCGTTTATTGTAGTGGATTTGTTTACGGTAAACCGTAGAGACTGGAAACTGGTGGTGTCATCGTTAATTGCCGGCATGGCATTGGTGCTGATGAAGGATAAAATTTTCTGGTAGTAAAAATCAATTAAATAAAATGAATAGAGGATTAGGAATTTTAATGATGGCATTGTTCACTGCAACAACCTGGGCGCAGGAACCCGCCAAATGGCAAGGTAAGTTTGAACAGTTGGAGCAGCTATTGCCCACACCCAATGAATACCGCACCGGCTCCGGTTCACCCGGCCCCAGATACTGGCAGCAAAAAGCCGATTATGAAATTGCCGTTGAGTTGAACGACAACAACCAATCCATAACGGGTAAAGAGACCATCACCTATCATAATAACTCACCGGAAACGCTGAAGTACCTCTGGCTGCAGTTGGATCAGAACATCCTGGCCAAAGGCAACATGACGGAGAAAACATCGGTTACGCGTGTGCGCGACTCCGTGGCAGCAAAAACGGTTGCAGGATCACTGGCTCTTTACGATTTTGATGGAGGCCATAAGATAAAATCCGTAACCGATGCTGTCGGAAAGGCGCTGCCGTTTTTTATTAACAACACCATGATGCGCGTGGATCTGCCCCAGCCACTGGCGCCCGGCTCGCGGTATCAGTTCTCCATTGAATGGTTTTACAACATTGGCGACCGGATGCGCGACAACCAGCGCAGTGGCCTGGAATATTTTCCGGAAGACGGCAACTATGTGTACACCATTGCCCAGTTTTTTCCGCGCATGTGCGTGTTCGATGATGTGAACGGCTGGCAGAATAAACAATTTTTAGGTCAGGGAGAGTTTGCCCTTCCGTTTGGCGATTACAAAGTGAAAATCACCGTGCCGTCCGATCATATTGTTGCAGCAACCGGTATGCTGCAAAACCCGCAGCAGGTACTTACCAAAACGGAGCAGGATCGTTTTGAAAAAGCCAAAACCTCGTTCGATAAACCGGTGATTATTGTTACCCAGGAGGAGGCAACCAAAAAAGAAAAGACCCGGGCAACCGATAAAAAAACGTGGGAGTTTCATGCAACCCATGTGCGCGATTTTGCTTTTGCCACTTCGCGAAAATTCATCTGGGATGCCCAGGCGGTAAAAATCGGTAACAACACACCGTTGGCCATGTCATTCTATCCGAAAGAAGGTAACCCGCTGTGGGAAAAGGAGTCGACACTGGCGGTTAAAAATACTATAGAGGTGTACTCAAGGATGACCATAGACTATCCGTATCCGGTTGCAATCTCGGTACATGCTGCTTCTATCGGCATGGAGTACCCCATGATTTGCTTCAACTTCGGCAGGCCGAAAAAAGATGGCAGTTACTCCAATTCCGATCGATTGCGGATGATAGGCGTTATCGTGCATGAAGTTGGGCATAACTTCTTCCCCATGATCATCAACAACGATGAACGCCAGTGGACGTGGATGGACGAAGGCATTAACAGTTTTGTGCAACTGGTTACCGAACTGGAACGCTACCCGAAAGACGACTGGAGCCGCGGTAAACCCGAAGCACTGGTTAACTATATGAAAGGCGACCGCAGTTACCAGCGCCCGCTAATGACCAACTCCGAACAGGTGCTGCAGTTCGGTGCTGAGCAATATCAGAAGGCGGCAACGGGTTTATACATTCTGCGCGAAACGGTGATGGGTAAAGATTTGTTTGATAAAGCCTTTAAGGAGTATTCGCAACGGTGGGCCTTTAAACACCCCATGCCGGCTGATTTCTTCCGCACCATGGAAGACGCCTCGGCTGTTGACCTGGACTGGTTCTGGCGCGGCTGGTTTTATACTACCGATAATGTGGATCAGACGGTGGATTATGTGAAGTGGTATAAACTTAAAAATGAACAGACTACTCCCGAAAAAAATGTTTCTGTAAAAAAGAGCAGTGCATCCGCTTCGACCGGGGCCAAAACCTATACCGATTTTTCAGCAGGCCCTGAACCCCTAACCGTGCTGCCAACCGATGAACGGTTTTACACCGAGTTCCGCAGCCGGCTTGACGACAAGGCTATTATCAATAAACTGCAGAATAAGAATATTTATGAAATCAAACTTTCGAACAAAGGCGGGCTGATGATGCCGGTGATCATTGAATGGACTTTTAAAGACGGCAGCAAGGAAATTGAACGCATCCCGGCCGAAATCTGGCGTACCAATGAACAAACAGTAACTAAAGTGTTTGTTAAAGAGAAAGAAGTGGTATCGGTTGTACTCGATCCGTTTAAGGAAACAACGGATGTGAATGCCAGCGACAACGTGTTTCCGAAGCGAAGCGAGCCATCGAAGTTTGATACTTTTAAAAAAGGAAACTAAAACACCGCGTTACGGATGAAATTTGCTTTAAGGTTATTCTATAGGCTGAAAATGAAGTACGCATTAATCATGCTTGGTTTAATTACCGGTGCAGCACAAGCACAGCAATGGCAGGGAAAATTTGAGCAGATCGATCAGCTATTGCCAACGCCCAACAGTTACCGTACCGCCTCCGGATCTCCAGGACCGGCTTACTGGCAGCAGCGGGCCGATTACATTATTGATGTGGAAATCAATGACGACACCCAGGTGTTATCGGGCCGCGAAACCATAACCTATTACAACAACTCGCCCGAAACGCTTACTTACCTGTGGCTGCAGCTTGATCAGAACATCAATTCGCCCGACAATTCGCTAGCTAAAACCCGTTCATCGGTTATTCGTGACTCCATTGCTGCCCGCTTTATTGCCGGAGCTCTTAACCTGCACGATTATACCGGTGGATACACGATTGGCAAAGTAACTGATGCTGCAGGCAAACCGCTGCCCTATACCATAAACAACACCATGATGCGCATTGACTTGCCGCAAACACTGAAAACGGGTGAACAGGTTTCCTTTTCGGTGGAGTGGAAGTACAACATCAACGACATGATGAAAGTAAGCGGCCGCAGCGGCATGGAGTACTTCCCTGAGGACGGCAACTATATTTATTTTATCGCCCAGTGGTTTCCGCGTATGTGCGTGTTTGATGATTACGAAGGCTGGCAGAATAAACAGTTTTTAGGCGCAGGTGAATTTGCGTTGGTGTTTGGTAATTACAAAGTGCGCATAACAGTTCCTTCCGACCACATTGTGGGTGCCACCGGCTGGTTGCAAAATCCGAAAGACGTATTGACTAAAGAGCAGTTGGACCGCTTTGAAAAAGCCCGCAAAACCTTTGATAAGCCGGTGTTTATCGTAACCGAAGAAGAGGCGAGAAAAAAAGAGAAGGAGCGTTCGAAGAAAAAATCAACCTGGGAGTTTCATGCCGACAATGTGCGCGACTTTGCCTTTGCCTCATCGCGCAAGTTCATCTGGGATGCCATGGCCGTGAAAAACGGCAACAACACCCCGCTGGCGCAATCGCTGTATCCGAAAGAAGGCAACCCGTTGTGGGCGCAGGAATCTACACTGGCTATTAAGAATACGCTGGATGTTTACTCGGCACGAACTATTGATTATCCGTACCCAACCGCTTATTCAGTAAACTGGGTTGGCGGTGGCATGGAGTACCCGATGGTATCGTTCAATGGCGGAAGGCCCGCAAAAGATGGCACCATTTCAGAGCGTACCCGTGTGCGCATGGTGTATATTATTGTGCACGAAGTGGGTCATAACTATTTTCCGATGATCATCAACTCAGACGAACGGCAATGCACCTGGATGGACGAAGGGCTTAATTCTTTTCTTGAAAAAGAAACCATGCGCGAGCGTTACCCGCACCTGAATTATACCGACAATACGCCAAAAGCCATTGTGAATTTTATGAAAGGCGATAAGAGTGTGATGCGCCCGGTGATGGCCTCTTCCGATACGCAAGGATCCAGCTTCGGCAACAATGGGTATTCCAAACCGGCAGCGGCACTAACGGTATTGCGCGAAACAGTTATGGGGCCCGAACTTTTTGATAAAGCATTTAAAGAATACGCGCAGCGCTGGGCTTTTAAACACCCCAAGCCGGCTGACTTCTTCCGCACCATGGAAGATGCTTCGGCTGTTGACCTGGACTGGTTCTGGCGCGGTTGGTTTTTCACCACCGATCATGTGGATGTTACGTTGGATGAAGTAAAGTGGTTCAGGCTGAAAAACGAAACGATTGATCCGGAAAACAAAACCAAAAAAGCAAAGCAGGGCGAGCTGACTGCAGGAGCAAAGAACACCGGAAAGCCTGCGGATTTCAGCAACGGCCCCCAGGAGATAACAGTACTCAACACACCCGATGATGCGTACCGGGAATTCCGTAACCGCATTGACGACAATGCCGTGCGGCAAAAACTGACCGGCAAAAATATTTACGAACTGAAGTTCATAAATACAGGTGGCCTGGTAACCCCTTTGGTTATTGAATGGACCTACAAAGACGGCAGCAAGGAAATTGAGCGCATACCGGCCGAAATCTGGCGCACCAACGAGAACGAAGTAACCAAGGTGTTCATCAAAGAAAAAGAGGTGACCAACATCGTGATTGACCCGAACTTTGAAACAGCCGATGTAAACACAGCCGACAACGTATTTCCAAAACGCCAGGCCGAATCAAAGTTTGATCAGTTTAAGAAGGGGACGAATTAAATACCGGATTTAGGACCTTTATTGTCTGTCTTCAGATACCAGGGACGTATTGCTTATTTTCATTTAAGACGTTATTTTTAACAACCAAAACCCCCTTTTATGAAAACACAAATACCCCCCCCCCCCCCAATGGCGGACATTGGTAGCTTATTTACTATTAGTGATCCTGCTTCCGTTTTCGTGTAATGAGTCCCAGTTCTCTGGAGAAGAGACTATTAAAAAGACTCCTGATTTTATCGACCCGGCAGTTGTAATAACGGATGATGATAAGCTAAAAGCGGAGCGAATCCATACTGTTACTAAGGTACTTCGTGAAATATACAGAAATCGTTCAGTTGTTGAGGAAGTGAATGCTGCGGTGGCCACGGGTTATTATGTTGATGAAACCATTATGCTGAAGGATTTACTGAATCCTGAAACAAGCCCTGTATACCAAATGGAATCATTTAAAGAGAGAGCGCGGGCAAGAGGAGTACAGGCCGGACTATTTAAGCAATACTTTGAAGAGGCCCTTGGAAATCAGAATGCCCGGCAGATGAATGATGATTATTTTTATAATGGCGATATTTATATCTACTTTCCATATCATGAGCAAACGTCAGGGTACAACCAAATACCTGTAGTTGTGCCCGCTACTGTTGAAGCAGATGAGGCCTGGGCATATCAGCCCTATGGTCCTGAGCCGGACATCATAAATCCTCCAGGACATATGACACTTGTGAACGATAATTATGCCGAGTTGTATCAAACGCATGTTGTTGGAGACGGAGGAGTGGAAATCTATCCACAGGCCAACCAACAGAATTGTCAAGGTAATAGCCTCAAAGTTTCGGCCGGATATGTTAAAATTTATTATCATCAATACGATCCATTTGTTTCGTTTAATGATGGTGGAGGTGCAGAGATTAGGATTGGCCTTGCACGTGGAAGCCAGAATGGATCAACAGTTACCAGTTTTGAAAAGCAGATTCAAGTTTATGTGAGAAGACGCAACGCAAGGAATGCCATTTGGACAGAAGCATGGGAGGATTTAGAAACAAGTTGGAGTACTGCTTATCCCCGGTTACTTTTTGCAGTATATGAAAAGGACCCAACGCACGATATTAAAACATTTACTGGTACTCTCGAATGGATCAATCTTGCAGGGCAAACGATTACTTCGAATTACTCAATTAATGTAAGAACGAGGAATACACTTATTTCAAATGACCGCTGGTTAAGGAGTTACTTAGTGTCTCTTCAGTCACAGTTTGGCAACACCCCTGAGTATATTTTGGGTTATGGGCCTTCCTGGACAGGCAGTATACACTCTGTGACACGGTACTCATTACCACTAAGTTGCTATTAAGGCTTCGCTGTTGCTGATACAGAATGATTGGAATACGATCCTTGTTAATCTTTCTGTCATTCGTTGCTTTTGCAACCCTGGAAAGCTTTGCTCAGAGGCAGGAGAGAGAATTTCAATTTGGCCTGTTAAGTGAATATGCAGCCAATGTAAACACCTTGGTAAGCGCTATTATTGCTGACCGTTATTATATTTTTGACCCTGAAGAAAATCTTGATGGTTTTCGTATTGGTACGTTTGCAAGATTAATACAAGGGAAAGGTTTCGTTGTGACAGAGTTGTCTTATTTTCAATGTTGGTCAGTTGAAGCCTACCTGGATTTAAAGCCGGATACGCTCACCGCATTTCCAGGCTGGCCTGGCCGGCTGCAGCACCAGCACAGAATGTTCAAGCTGAATGCTGGATATGGCACAAGGATATTTAGAAATATTACCCTGGATGCCGGATTGGTTGGGTCCTATCAATTAAAAGAGAAATCATTTGGTGAGGACCCCTCAGGTTATCCCAGTCAGCCTCCCCGTCCGGAAAATGTAAATCAAATACTTTCTGATGCCTTTTCTAGGTTCGTCCTTAGTGGTTACGTGCGGGCATCTTATGTTTTTGGCCCCATGCATATTTACTTTTACTATGAACAAGGCCTTACAAGCATCTTCAACGATGTGTATTATAACGGAACACATTTTCCTATGAACACGCGCATGCAATCATGGTCGTTGGGAGTTAGTTATGTCATTTTCAAGACCAGCAAATGAAAGGGATTTCTGTCTTTCTACTCACTTTCTCATGGTTGGTTTTGCATGGCCAAACTAGTGAGTTAACATCAGCACCAAATAAGATCTGGGAAATCTCCACATCCTTTTCTTATGGAAGCGAGAACAATATTGGCAACCCCGGGTTCATGCTCACCACAGAGTACGAGCGCTTTATAAGTAAACGGTTTTCGGTTTCCGGCCGGATTGGCTTTTTTTATTCTATGCCCTGGTTTCATTTTGATGATCTTGGTAACGGCTTCGTGTCGTATGGATGCCTTTCGGGTGGTGTGTACTTAAATCACACCGCCCGTTTTGCTGAAAACCGTAATTATGTAAGGATCTCAGGTGGGTTGTCCTATTTTCATTCCACCTCTTTTATTGAACCCAACTATATTCAAACTTTAGTTATCAGCAAATTCGGTTACGGTCTTTCGCTGGAAGGCGGGCGGTTTATGTCACAGAAAGTTGCTGTGGGCGGACTGCTGCAGATTTACAGCTATGAGATTTTTGGGGATATTACGGTTCTGGGAGTAAATGCGCGCTTCCGGTTAAACTAAGTTTTGCTACCGGCAAACAGATTACACGCCCGCTCCAAATCCACATTGCCTCCGGAAAGGATGATGCCCACCCTTTTACCGGCAAATTTTTCCTTCGCCTTTAACACCGCGGCAAAGGGTACCGCGCACGAGGGTTCAACAATAATTTTCAGGCGTTCCCAGATAAGCCGCATGGCCCCAACAATTTCGGCATCGGTAACGGTAATGATTTCATTTACGTGGTCGCGGATAATCGGAAAGGTTTTGTCGCCCAATGAAGTAAGCAGCCCGTCAGCAATGGTGTTGGATTGGGCTGTTTCTATTTTTCCGCTTTGCAGCGACCGGTACGCATCGTCTGAGCCGGCCGGTTCTCCGGCAATGACTATGGTTTCTGGTGAAAAGTATTTTACTGCGAGCAGTGTGCCACTTAGTAATCCACCTCCACCAACAGGTGCGAGAATAACATCCAGTTTTTCGTTTACGTCTTCAATTAATTCCTTGGCTGCGGTTGCCTGGCCGGCCATCACATCGTAATTGTTAAACGGGTGCACTTCGGTGGCCCCGGTTTTCCGGATAACTTCGGCCAGCATGCTTTCGCGTGAATCAACCGTAGGCTCGCATTCAAAGATCTGTCCGCCATAGCCCCGAACACCCCGCTTCTTTATTTCTGGTGCGGTTTTGGGCATCACTATATAGGAGGGTACACCAACAATTTTAGCGGCCCGGGCTACCGCTTGCGCATGGTTGCCGGACGAATGGGTGGCAATACCTTTTGTCTGTTGTTCAGGGATTAAAGAAAGGATGGCATTCATCGCTCCGCGGGCTTTGAAGGCGCCAATCTTCTGAAAGTTCTCGCACTTGAAGTACAGCGTACAGCCTGCCAGTTCATTCAAACCCGATGAGGTCATCACCGGTGTACGGTGGATGTAGGGTTTGATTCGTTCGTGGGCCTGGTTAATGGTTTCGCGGGTAATCATGGAAATAAATACGTTTCAGCCAAAGTTCAAAAACAGGGTCAACAAATTCCGGTTCTGGACCAAGAAAATCGATGATTTCCCGTTGTTCCAATGCAGATTTTATGCGTAATACATTAGCGGAGGTTCCCAGGTTATACCGTTGAAGCGTATCCGATGCACTCAGTTGCTGCACACCATCGCATAGTGCTTTTAATAAATTAACCTGGGTGTTGCTCAGGTTTTCAATTTCTCTAAGATAGAGAATTGAATTTTCGTGGAGCATGGTTTCCAGGGCAACAGAAACCGTGTTTGGAGTTGCTTCTGTGGATGTAAGTATCCACGTTTTTTGCGCCAGTTGTTGAACAAAGTACGGATGATTTTTAACGGCCTGCGCAATGGCTTGTGCTGCCTCGGTCTGGATAGTTTTCCCCGTCTTCTTAAATGAAGACTTGATGTATTCAATCCAATGCGATTCGCGTATTCGATCCAGGAATATCAAATCACCAAACTTATAGAACGGCATGGATTTGTTTTCAAATAAATCGGCAATCATATGGCGCTTACTGCCAAATAAGCAGTAGCATACCCTGCTTTGCGTTTGCCAGGACGCCCGTAATTGCTTCTGAAATTCAAGGGGATGTTTGTAATGAGAAAGATTTTGAAATTCATCAATACAAACAATGATTCTAATTTTTTTTGATTGAGCAATTCGTTCAGGCAGCATGAGTATTTCTTCAGCAGACTTTTTGGCCGGGGGCGAATCAAACGATACGCTGAAGTCATGAGCCGGGTCAATCCCTATACTGAATCGCGGAGTTATGCTTTTGATAAATTTCTTTCCATTTTCAATCCAGTCTTCCCATTTTGTTGAGGTACTGCGCAGCACTTCGCGTGCAAAACTTTCGTAGAAATCCCGTTCTGTTCGGATATTAAACAAATCGAGTTGAGAAACTTTAATCTGGTCATTTTCCCCGACTATCTTCTCGATAACCCGATGCACCAGGGAGGATTTACCCCAGCGCCTCGGGGAGATGAGAATGGTATTCTGCCCTGAAGTCAGGTTTAACCTTAGTCGTTCTACCTCACTTTCGCGGTTTACAAACTCATAACCCGTTACAATGCGTCCATAGACAAACGGAACAAGCGTCTTTTTCATGGCCAGGCCAAAGATAAGTTACAAGATTGTAAGTTACAACCTTGTAAGTTACATTTTTGTAAGTTGGGTCTATGGTCCTCACCGGATTTTTGGGGTTACTTTACAAGAAACTCCTAATGCGCCTCCAGCCAGTTTTTGCCGATGCCCACCTCCACTTCCATGGGCACTTCCAACTGAACGGCATTTTTCATCAGCGCCACCACATTTTCTTTTACCACATCCACCTCGTCTTTATGCAGGTCGAACACGAGTTCATCGTGTACCTGCATGATCATTTTCGTTTTCAGTTTTTCTTTTTGCAGCCAACGGTGGATGTTCACCATGGCCACTTTAATGATATCGGCAGCGCTGCCCTGTATGGGCGCGTTGATGGCGTTGCGTTCGGCAAAGCCGCGTGTAGCGATATTGCGTGAATTAATGTCTCGCAGGTAGCGCCTCCGGCCTAAAATGGTTTCCACATATTCCAGTTCACGGGCCTTCAGAATGGCGTTGTCCATGTATTGCTTAATGGCCGGGAATTCATGGAAGTACGACTGAATGATTTCGGTGGCTTCCGAGCGCGGTATGTTCAGGTTCTGCGAAAGGCCAAAGGCCGTGCTGCCGTATAAAATCCCGAAGTTCACCTCTTTGGCTTTGCGCCTCATATCGGGCGTTACGCTTTCAATGGGCACTTTAAAAACTTTTGCAGCCGTAGTGGTGTGGATGTCGCGCTTGTTGCGGAAGGCGTCAATCATGGTTTGGTCTTTGGCAAACGAAGCGGCAATGCGCAATTCAATCTGCGAATAATCGGCCGACATGAACAGGTAATTTTTGTCACGTGGAATAAACGCCTTGCGTATTTGCCTTCCTTTTTCTGTGCGGATGGGAATATTCTGAAGGTTGGGGTTGTTGGAACTCAACCTTCCTGTTGCTGCCACGGCCTGCCGGTAATCGGTGTGAATGCGGCTGTCACGCGGGCTGATTAGTTTAGGCAGTGCATCCACATACGTAGATCGAAGTTTTTCGTATTCGCGGAAGTCGAGTATCTTTTTCACGATGTCGTGCTCACCGGCCAGTTTAAGCAGCACATCTTCACCGGTTGCGTATTGGCCTGTTTTGGTTTTTTTTGGCTTATCGCCAAGTTTCAGTTTTTCAAACAGCAGTTCACCTAACTGCTTTGGTGAGTTAATATTAAATTCACCACCGGCCAGTTTGTAAATCTCCATCTGCAACTTTTCGCTGGCGTTACGCAACTCATCCGACATCACGGCCAGTGCATCGGTATCCAGGTTAACACCTTCGTATTCCATGGAGGCCAATACTTCAAGCAACGGCATTTCAACATCCTCCATCAGTTTGGTGTGCCCGCGTGCTTTCAGGTCGGCCTCCAGTTTGCTTTTAAGTTGTAACGTTATGTCAGTTCTTTCTGCAGCGAGTTGTTCGTTCGTTGCCTGTGTTTCGTCATGAAGTTGAGTCTTGAGATAGAACCCTGCAAGTGTAGCTAAATCGTGTGCCGATTCGGGTTCAACCAGGTAATGGGCTATCAATGTGTCGAAAAGCGGGCCCGCTAAATTTTTACCAGCCGATTTTAATGCCAAAACGGTGGCCTTCAGATTATGACCGCATTTCAACAAGGCTGAATCACCAAGTATTAACTCCAGCGTAGCGAGCGTTTTGTCAGCATCCACTGGCACAACCACAGCTTTGCCTTGCTGCCACGAAAATGCAAGGGCCTGCAATTCATCCTTGTTGGTTATTGCTTCAACCGAAAAAGTTTTTGCTTTTTTAAGCGCATCAACAACGGATTTCGTGTTACTTGTTTCTTCAACGCTTGTAGTGGCAATCGTGCCTGTTGTTATTGAGTCCGGTTCGTGTACAGTGGACTCGTCATCCATTTCTTCAGCGGCTGGCGCTGTCCTGCCACCAAACATGGAAAGCTGGGCGCCCACCGGCTTAACAGGTGATGAAACCGGCTCATTAAACACTCTGGCCATGATAGTTTTAAACTCCAGTTCCTGGAAAATTGGTTTGAGGATTTCAGGATTGGGCCCGGAGTACTCCAGTTCTTTCGGGTTGAACTCTACGGGCACATCGGTTATGATGGTAGCCAGTTTTTTCGAGAGCAGGGCCTGCTCGCCATACTGTTCAAACAATTCATTTTGCCTGCCTTTCAGTTCGTGCGTATGCTTTAAAATGTTTTCGATACTGCCGTATTGTTTCAGCAAGGTTGCTGCAGTTTTTGGCCCGACACCCGGAATACCCGGAATGTTATCGGAACTGTCGCCCTGCAAGCCCAGCATATCAATAACCTGAGATACCTCACGGATGTCCCATTTTTCGCAAACTTCTTTCGGTCCCAGCACGTCCACCGCATTGCCCATGTACGCGGGTTTGTACAGTTTTATTTTGTCGGTAACCAACTGGCCGAAATCCTTGTCAGGCGTCATCATGTACACCTCGAAGCCTTTTTTGGCAGCTTGCTTGGCCAGGGTGCCGATGATATCATCGGCTTCATAACCGTCAAGTTCAAGAATGGGTATGTTAAAACCCCTGATGATCTCCTTTACTTTTGGCAGTCCGTACCGGATATCCTCCGGAGTTTCCTGCCGGGTAGCTTTGTAGTCTTCAAAAATTTCATCGCGGAAAGTCGGGGCTGCCGTATCGAAAGCAACGCCAATATGGGTGGGCTTTTGTTTTTGGATGACTTCCAGCAGCGTATTGGTGAAACCAAACGGTACCGAGGTGTTTATTCCTTTTGAATTGATGCGCGGGGTTTTGGTAAAGGCAAAATGAGCCCGGTAAATAAGGGCATACGCATCCAGAAGGAAAAGTTTTTTCGTTTCAGCCATGAGGGCAACTTAGGAAACCCCTGCCATAATAGGAAGGATTCAGTTAAGTTTGGTAGCCCCGCTTTTCACCTCCAGTGTTTTTTCAAGCCGTTCGCGCTTATCGGGCTGGCGAAGCGTTTCCATAAAATAGTATTCTGCTTTTGCTTTATCCGGTTTTAGTGTTACCAGCAAGTAGCCGTGGTCGCGATCGTTGAGGTATTTGATGTGCGGATTATTGGCCAGCATAACCCTCTCCATCATCTTTACTGTATCGGTGCTTTTGTATTCATTATCGTTAGCCGAGGTTACACTGGTAGCGCCAAACTCTACCGCAAAAGCACCAGCTGAAGTTTTCGGGTTATAGGTTTTGCTTACATCGGTAGCCACCTCTATACCCCAGGCGGCATGCGTATCGCCTGTAACAAAGACGATGTCCTTAAGTTTATTGGCAAGAATAAATTTCTTGATTTGTTCTTTTTCCGTCAGGTAGCCGTCCCACGAATCAAGATTGCGCGGCATTTTCGGATAGACGGACCGCAAATCAACATCCGAAAAGATAACCTGGTTGCCGATTATTTTCCAGTGGGCATCGGTTTTCAGGTTATCGAGCAGCCACTGTAGTTGTTCTTCTCCGAGCATGGATCGCTGTTGTTGTGCTTCTTCGGGCGTTGCCGGAGGTTCATCGCGACCTTCGAGGCGTTCATCAAGCATAATCAGTTTGGCCAGCTGGCCGAATGAAAACGACCGGTAGTGTTTATCGCTTTCGCGGATGGGTATCCATTCGTAATATGCTTTGCGGGCAGCATCCCTTCTTGCAAGATAATCGCCTTCTTTATCGGGTTGATGATTCTGTGCGCCTGATTTATAAGAATTATTGGCAACTTCATGGTCATCCCAGATGGCGATGAGCGGATGGGCCGCACTCATGGCGCGTAGGCCGGCATCGAGCCGGTATTGTGAATGACGGGTGCGGTAATCCTGCAATGAAACAATTTCATATGGTGGTAAATTAAAACGGCCAATGGTTGTATCACCGTAACGCCCAACGCCATATTCATAAATGTAATCGCCCAGGTGTAATACGGCATCCACATTTTTATCGGCAATGCTGGCGTACGCGTTGAAGTAGCCCCACTCCCAGTTGCTGCAGCTCACCACGGCAAACACAAGGCTGTCGCGTGTGCCCGTTGGTGTGGTTTTGGTTCGCCCGGTTGGCGAGGTGGCATTTAATGTTTTAAAGCGATAGTAGTAGTACCTATCGGGAGTCAAACCGGTTACATCAACTTTTACGGTATAATCGCGTGCGGGTGAAGTACTAAGGGTATCTGATTTAATAATTGATGCAAATTCCTTGTCGGTTGAAACTTCCCAGGTAACCGAAATCTTTGGTAATGAATCAGGTGGCGTTACGCGCGTCCAGATAACTACCCGATCGGCTAGCGGATCTCCTGATGCCACACCGTGATAGAAGGGCGCCAGCGCAGGTTCATACAAGCCCGATACGGATTCTTTTAATACGGGATAGGTTTCTTTTTTGGGGGAGCATCCAAAAATGAAAATTAAAACGACCAGGCTGGTGAGGTTACGCATAACAATTAATTTTCCGAAAGCTAATGTAGCAAGGTTGCCACAAAACTATGAGGTGATTAAAACTTAATTAAATTCCAACACTGTTATCGCAGCAACAGAACACCATTAAAATTCTGGATTTCGGGCTTCCCGTTATCCAGCCGAAAACTCAGGTACTCAATAATCAGCCGGTGGCCGGTTGTTTCGTCCATGCAATAAAGTTCGCCCACCGGCACTTTGATGTAGCGAACCTCGCCTGTACATTTATTCACAACCTGTTCGGCTACAGGACGAAGATCAAATGTTGCCTGGTAAGATTTTCCGTTAAGGCTGAACCGGGTTTCATCAACATTCCATGTATAGGGAGCATCGGTATAGTAAACAGGATATTGCACCTTAACCAAATGCCGATAGCCCGAAATAGAAAGACTGTCGCCAGTAGTGGTCTCGGCTGAATAGTAATGAATCTCTTCAGCCGTTTCATAACTGTATTGCAGTTTAAGGTACCGTCTGAGCAGTTCAAAGCGCTCATACTCCCGCGCGTAGCGATACTTGAGTGTATCGGCCGAACGGGTAAGTGAATCGGGATCTACCTGTAAATATCCGCGGAGCGCTCCGGGGCCGTGCCGGTTAACCAGGTAACGGAGTATTTCTGTTGCCTCTCCGCTTCCGGAGGTATTGGTAAGCGGTACAAGTTTACCGTTTATGACTGAACTTTTTTGTTCAAAAAATGAAAACAGGCGCTTCAGTTGCGATTGTTTGGAAACAGCCGAAGCACTTTGCGGCCCCCAGGCAGCCAGTAATGCCACCACAAACAGGCTAACGGGTATAACCTTTATGTTTTGCAACCGGCTGGAAAGAAAATAGAGGGTAACACCGGTAAGCCAAAAGCTTAGCACAATGAGAACATAGCGGCTTTCAGTTACACCGTATTGATTAACCCGAAGATATACAGCTGAACCTAAAAGGATAATCAGCGGGATGAGCAGAAGGTAAAAAAATTTCGAAAAAGTCATTATCCACCGATTGCCCTGGTCAAACCGTACCGGGTGTACCAGCAGGATGGACAACATGCCATAAACGGCATAGCCCAACACCAGTGTTGCTACCAATCCTTTTGGTAGTGACCATTCTATTACCAGTTTCCCCTCGTAGGCCAGTAGAATTGCCAGGTAAACCGTGGCCAGTGGTATAAGCACATACTGGGTAAAGATTTTTAATCCTTTCGGATAAGGCTGTGGCTCTTCCAGGTTCTTCCAATCGGAAGGGAAGCCGGCCAGAAAAAAAGCCGTGTTGAATAGTCCGAATATGATGGCAAATAAATGGCCGTAAATTTCGGACCTGATTTTAAGATCAAACAAGGCATCCGCACTAAGTAAAGCTATCGCTAAGCCGGCATAAAGCACAGTGCTATACAACCCCGCTGTAAGAATGCGTATGAATATACGCATATTATACTCCCAGAAACCTTCCACTGAGCCCCTGAAAACAACTGGTGCGAATGACACCAGGAGGTGAAAAGCCAGAACCAAAAATGCAATACGAAAGATGTTGGTTTCATCTGAAATCGGCTCCAGTGAAAAGAATATAATAATCATTACAACAACACCAGCGAGCTTTAAGGCTAATCGACCGGCTGAGGCAAGCTGACTCGACTCCGTAAAAACAGAAACCGATAAAAACAGCGTAAGTGCCAGGTTGCTGCATAACAACAACAGGATGAGTTGTTCCTGATTTTCAGGATAAGCCTCTTCAAAAAGTAACATGGCGCTTACCGTACCTGCCAGCGCGGCCGCCAGTTCAAGGGGAAATCGCCTGGCAACTACAAAAAATCCGCCAAGCAGGGTTTGAAAAGAAGGGAGTTTCATAGCAAGAGGGTAATACAAAACCCCGCAACCTAAGCGGGGTTTTGTATTAATGTGTCAACAATTTTCCTATTCAGAATAACAAGTTGTTCCAATCGCTGACACGGAGCCATTACTAAAACAATAGCTTGTTATTGATGCGGAATAATCAGAATACTTCCGTACAATTCCTATGCAACCATTTCCTTCATCGACCACCTCAATAGAAACGGGCTGACCGCTGCATGATTGGACTCTAAGAGAATTCCAATTGTAATAAAAATCTAGGTACTGAGCATATGTTAATGGTATGATTTTTACATCGTGAATTTGAGATATTTGGTATATTTTAGAATGCATTTGGCCAATGCTTGCAGACTTAGCTTCATTAGAACTGTAGTACTTATCAACATCAACCACGGCATTTCTAATTATTTCAATGTCTTTAAACTGCTCAATATTATCATTACATGATAAAAGGATTAATGTAGAAATAAACAAGTATTTTCTCATATACAGTTAGGTTTTAAGTCCGAAATTTAAAACCTTTATTCTCTCCACTTAATAGTGCAACCTAAAACCTTAGTTTTGGTTACTTCTGGTTCTTTTCCAGTTAGCAAAGCATTGACTGCATTTTCCACGTACTTGTTGGTTACTGCTGAAGCATCTTTAGCATTATCGTCTATCGCTCCGATGTAAGCTACTATAAAATCATTACCGCTACGTTTAAGTATAAAGGCTTGGGGGGTATTAGTTGCACCAAATGCTCTTGCTACTTGTTGGGTTTCATCAAACAAATATGGAAAATCATAATCTTTCCTATTTGCTAACTCTTTCATTTTGTCATAGGAATCTCCGGGAGAAATTTTGGGATCATTTGGCTGTATTGTTATGAGGTTGAAGTCTTTCTTCGAGTAAATTCTGCTCAAGTTTATAATTCTATCATTATACTTTTGTGAATACGGGCAGGTGTTGCAATCAAAAATTACAATAATACCTTTGGCATTCTTGTAATCGGAGAGCGCCACCATCTTTCCATCCACATTTTTCAGTTTAAAGTCGGCTACTTTATCGCCAACATCGTATCCTGATTTAACCGGGGCACCGGCTGTTAACAGCGCTACACAAGCAACGGCAGTAAGCAATGTTTTGATCATATCTACTTGGTTTTTGGTTTAACGGTTTATTCTACTTCAGCAATAAGTTTTTCAAGTTCTCCTTCGTGAAGTTCTTTTTCAACAAATTTTCTTTTACCGGTACGACTGTTGATGATGATGGTGGCCGGAATAGCCCCCGACCAGTTCTTATCAATCTGGTTAATGTAGCTGTTCGGGTCTTTTTCGTCCAGTATCACCACTTCCGACCGGAGTTTTTTCCTGGCAATAAACCGGTAAACTTTTTCCGGGTTTGGATCCAGATCCAGGTCCATACTCACCAGGGTTATTTTAACATCCGCGCGTTCCTGCCCCAGTTTTTCAAATAGTGGTATTTCCTTTACACAGGGGGCACACCAGGTAGCCCAAAAATTAATAACCTGTATATGGTCGCCCTTCCGGGTCATCATTTGCTGCAACTGAGGCAGTTTAATAAGAGGGGCATTTTGGCCGCTGGCGGCCAGTGTTACGGTAAGCAGTAGAGGTAGTAAGGTGGTTTTCATCAGGTTCAAAAACGGCTATTGGGCAAAAGTTGTTCCCAATTTAATAATGACAAGGCTGATGTTTGGCCGGGTTATTTCCACACAATTTGATGAACGGCAAAATGCCTAAAATTCAGGTACTTAGAAATGGTGTAAAATCTGCCAAAAAGAAATCCACAAAAAAGAGCAGTTGTCCACATTACCGGAATGTTTACAGTTAAACAATTGATTTACAGTTAATTATACAACATAAAATCAATCATTTCTTTGTGGACAACTAAATCCGGGTATCTGAAGGCTCTTTGTTTAAATAAGATTCAGATATTCAGAATGATACACCATCATTTCAGCGGTCTTTTGGTATTTTCAGCCACATGGAGCAATACAATAACCGGGTTACACAGTTATTTAATATTGATGTACCCGTAATCCAGGCCGGTATGGTATGGACAAGCGGATGGAGGTTGGCTTCGGCTGTTAGCAATGCGGGCGGATTAGGTTTGCTGGGAGCCGGATCGATGTACCCTGATGTGCTTCGCGAGCACATACAGAAGTGCAAGTTGGCAACCACAAAACCTTTTGGAGTAAATGTACCCCTGCTGTATCCTGATATTGATAAACTGGTTTCCATCATTATTGAAGAAGGAGTACGCATCGTTTTTACTTCCGCGGGCAATCCTGCAGCCTGGACCTCCTACTTGAAAGACAAGGGCATTACGGTAGTTCATGTGGTTTCAAGTGTAAAGTTTGCACGTAAGGCCGAACAGGCCGGTGTGGATGCGGTTGTTGCTGAGGGTTTTGAAGCTGGAGGCCACAACGGCCGGGAGGAAACAACCACCTTTGTGTTGATTCCGCTGGTGCGCGATGCGGTTTCCATACCGCTGCTGGCTGCCGGAGGCATTGCTGATGGGCGCGGTATACTGGCGGCCGAAGCACTGGGTGCCGAGGGCGTACAGGTGGGCAGCCGGTTTGCTGCAAGTGTTGAAGCATCGCTTCATGAAAATTTTAAACGAAAAATTGTCGAAGCAGGCGAAGGCGACACCATCCTTACCTTAAAGCAAATAACGCCCGTACGGCTAATCAAAAATAAATTTTACCAGCAGGTGGCCGAAGCCGAACAGCGGGGCGCATCGGCCGATGAATTAAAAAAACTTTTGGGTCGTGCCCGCGCAAAAAAGGGCATGTTTGAAGGCGACCTGGACGAGGGCGAACTGGAAATAGGCCAGGTGGCCGCTGCGATTAAGGAGATTAAGCCGGCAGCCGAAATTTTAAACGCCATGTGGACTGAGTATCTCACCTTAAAAAAAACCTTGTGCAAGCCGGCCAGCCAATGAATTTTAAACAGATAAAAGAGACCTGCCTGTATGTTGTTAACCTGGAACGGGCTAAGAGTTTTTATGAGTCGGTGCTTCAACTTCCACTGATTACGTATATACCCGGAAAACACGCCTTCTTTAAAGCCGGCACTTCGGTATTATTACTGTTCAATCCTGATGATTCAAAATCAAAATCCAGTCCGCCACCCCATTATGGCGGAGGCAAGCAACACGTGGCGTTTGAAGTAAGCGAACAGGAGTATGAACACGCCAAGGCATGGATTGTCTCGAAAGGAATAACAATTACCGACAAAGTGGTATGGCAAAGCGGCAAAGAGTCGTTTTATTTTGAAGACTCCGAAGGCAATGTATTGGAAATAGTTCCCGATACGGGCATCTGGCCTGGTTAAGCTTTATCAAAGGCAAGTTTTACCCCCATACTCTTGGCCGTTTGCCTGTTCAGGCTTTCGGGCGGGGCAACCGAACGCTTATACACAGCATAAAACCACTGTTCGTAGTCTTTGTACTGAATACAATTCTCAACGGTCTTGTTGTCGATGAGGATTTTGATGCGCTCCGGGAAATCGGGTGAACTGCTTAACAGCATTTGCTGACTGGAAGGCAAATCGTCCAGGCATACAAACTCAATTCCACGATACGATTGAGGGCCAACTTTCATAGACGTGAATTACTGAACTCCAAAGATAGTAACCCGTAAGATAGACAGAACAGCACAACAATGGTTTAATCTCTGCGCTCCATTAACTTTCCGTTAAATTCATTAGCATGGAGGCTGACCCCAGGAGGTTTTTTGAAACACCGGTTGAATACCTGAAAGGCGTAGGTCCGCAACGAGCAGCCCTGCTGAATAAAGAACTCTCCATCTTTACATTTGCCGATCTCCTTCAGCATTACCCGTTTCGCTATGAGGACCGCACCCGGTTTTACAAAGTTGCAGAACTTACTGAAGAGATGCCCGCAGTACAATTGGTTGTTAAAATAACCGGCAAGGAAATAGCTGGAGGCGGAGGCAAACGCAGGTTGGTGGCCTATGCCGAAGACGAAACCGGAAAGATGGAGCTGGTGTGGTTTCAGGGAATACGGTGGGTTCAGGAGAAAATTAAAGCGGGTGTTAAATACGTGGTATTTGGTTCGCCCGTGCGGTACGGAAAAAAATTCAGTATCGCCCATCCTGAATTTGAGCCTCAAACAGAAGCCAACACAAAAACCGGGTACCTCCAACCCGTCTACCCGCTTACCGATAAGCTGCGGTTAAAATATCTCGACAGTAAAGCCATTTCGAAACTGCAACGTGAACTTCTTATCCTGGCTAAAGATAAAATACGTGAAACGCTTCCGGATAAACTCCTGCAACAGCATAACCTGATGGATAAGCGCACTGCGTTAATCAACATCCATTTTCCGCAAAATCATAATCTCCTCGCCCAGGCCAGTCACCGCCTCAAGTTTGAAGAGTTGTTTTACATTCAATTGAGATTGTTAATGCTCAGGTTGGTCAGGCAGGAGAAATCGCGGGGCTATGTGTTTAATGATGCTGCCCTGGTAACCCTTTTTTATAACGAGTACCTGCCGTTTCCGTTAACCAATGCCCAAAAAAAAGTAATCCGCGAAATCTATACCGATATGAAATCCGGCAAGCAGATGAACCGGTTATTGCAAGGCGATGTAGGCAGCGGTAAAACCATCGTTGCGTTTGTGTGCATGCTCATTGCCATTGGTGGCGGTGCGCAATGTGCGTTGATGGCTCCAACTGAAATTCTTGCTCAGCAACACTTCAGTAATCTGAAACGCTATGCTGACCGGATGGGAATCAGCATTGCGCTTCTTACCGGTTCAATAAAGAAATCCGATCGCACATCTATCCATGCCGGCCTGGAAAGCGGATCATTGAAAATACTGATTGGCACTCATGCGCTTATTGAAGATGAAGTGAGGTTTAATAAACTTGGCCTGGCCGTTGTGGATGAACAGCATCGGTTTGGTGTTGCCCAGCGATCAAAACTCTGGGAAAAAAATGCGGACATCCTTCCGCATGTACTCGTGATGACAGCCACGCCTATTCCGCGAACGCTGGCTATGACGTTGTATGGCGATTTGGATGTATCGGTAATAGATGAATTGCCTGCCGGCAGAAAGCCCGTCAAAACAATTCATCGGTTTGATTCGCACCGGCTGCAGGTAAACGGATTTTTGAAAGAACAAATGGATAAGGGCAGGCAGGTATATATTGTTTATCCGCTGATAGATGAATCGGAAAAACTTGACTTAAAGCACCTGATGGACGGCTATGAAAGCGTATGCCGCGCGTTTCCGGATGTTGCCGTAAGTATTGTGCATGGCAAAATGAAGCCGGAAGCCAAAGAGTATGAAATGAGGCGGTTTGTAAAAGGCGAAACGAAGATAATGGTTGCCACTACGGTAATAGAAGTGGGTGTGGATGTACCCAATGCTTCGGTTATGGTGATTGAAAATGCCGAACGGTTTGGGCTATCGCAGTTACATCAACTACGCGGGCGGGTGGGCAGGGGAGCTGAGCAATCCTACTGCCTGCTGATGACTGACTTTAAACTTACAGCTGAATCGAAAAAGCGCATTGACACCATGGTGCGTACCAACAACGGCTTTGAAATTGCCGAGGTTGATTTGCAGTTACGCGGACCAGGCGACTTGATGGGCACGCAGCAAAGCGGCATTCTTGATTTACTGATAGCTGATTTAAGCAAAGACGGCAACCTGTTACAAACCGCACGGGAGACAGCCCTTGCTGTTTTAAAGCATGATCCTGAATTGACAAAGCCCGAAAACCGACTGATTCGGAATCAGGTCGCTTTGTTTCAGCATGCCTCTACCAACTGGAGCCGAATCAGCTAATCCGGGATTTTTTAACTTTGGTTTTCTGTATGGTAACGAAGCGGTGGCTTTTTTTGGCGGGTATTCTTTTTTCGGCCATCTCGCTGGCTCAAACCGGCAGCTATTTTCTTTCGCATTTTTCTCCCGAACAAGACAGAAGCAATACAGTTTGCTATGACATCGTGCAGGACAAGCGTGGCCTGTTTTATTTTGCCACGCAGCGCGGTGTGCTCCGCTTTGATGGCCGGAGTTGGGATCAGATTCGCACCAATGGGGCCGCTTATTCACTCGCTCTGGTTAACGATGACTTGCTGTACGTTGCGGGTTCGAAAGGATTTGGCCGGATAAACCTTAACGACCCGGGCCTGGAAACCTATCAGCCGGTTTATGAAGATCCCCAGGCGGCTTTCTCCTTTCAGGTCAACACAGCAGATGAGACCTTGTATTTTTTGAATGACCGTAATATTTTTCGATACCAGAATGACTCTGTAAACCTGGTTGCCTCAACCAACACAGGGTGGATTGCCCTCAATGAAGTGTTCGGCCAGGTATTGGTAAGTTCAGATGCCGAAATAACCGGTACGTTGGCAGATAACCGGGTAGAACCACGAACTATTTTTGAAACCGATAGCATTACCTTGATTTTTGCCAAACGCTTTGGCGATACGTATTTGCTTGGTACATCCGATAGCCGCATTTACCTGTATGGTAAAAATCTTAAACCGCGTGAGATTGTTTTGGCCGATGCCGCATACGCATCGGCCAGTGTAATTGTAAATGCAACCTGGGTTACTGCTGATCTGGTTGCATTGGGAACGCTGCGTGGCGGAGTGCTGTTCATCAATCCAAAAACAGGTGCAACCGAGCAAATTATTAATTACTCAACGGGTTTACCCGATAATGAAATTTATGCCATTGCCTGCGACAAAAACCAAAATATATGGGTAGCGCATGCCTATGGCTTTACGCGCATCGCACCGTTTCTTCCCTTCCGGTCATTCCGGTATTACCAGGGTTTACAGGGTAATTTGTTGTGCGCCAAACGTGTTAACGGAAAAGTATATGTGGGCACGTCACTCGGGCTGTACAGCCTTGAGCGGGAAGATTTTTATGAGGAACTGATTTACTACGTAGATGTTCCGGTTAAGCAGACGGGCAAATCGGAGGCGATAAAAAAAACTCCTGGTCCGGTTGAAGTAAAGCAGCAGCCGAAAGAAAAGGGTGGATTATTCGGGTTTCTGCGAAAGAAAAAAACACAAACTGAAACCGTACAGCAACCAGTCGATCAGCAAAGGCCGGCTGCCTCACAAAAGGTTCGCTATAAAAGGGAAAAGCGCGTAAAGCGCATTTTGCGCGCTTCGCATTATCAGTATAAACGCGTTGAAGGAATTGACTCTAAAGTTACCGGCCTTGCAGTGTGGAAGGGAAGGCTTATTGCTTCGGGGCTTAGCGGGGCTTTTGAAATTAATGATAAAACCGTCCGGCCGATAATTGAAGACCCGGTTCGATTTCTTTTTGCATCCGATAACCTTGCTTCGCTGATTGTTTCTACTTACGATGACAAACTGCACTGCATTGGCCTTGATAAGAACACATGGAAAGAAGATAGTCTAATCAGCACTATTGATAATCCGGTAAGCTACGTTTTTGAAGAACCCGGAGCGGCCCTTTGGTTCTGCGGTATCGACCGGATTTATCGCGTTTCACTTTCGGGTAAGGCCCCACTCCTGGCATTGGATTTCGAGTTGACGGCATATGATTGGGTGCTTGGTAATGTTAATCAGGGACAGGTTATGTTTGCCACATCTGCAGGCTTTTACAGCTTTGATGAACCAGGCCGACAACTGGTTCACATCGACACGCTGGAGCGTCCGCTGGTAAGTTTTGCAGCCGGCAGCAAGCTTTGGTTCCGCGATGAGCACAACTGGTACGTGCTGGGCAGTGCCGATCAGCAAAAAATAAGGCTGCTTAACCTGCTTCAGGATATCCGGTACATGACTACCGATGCCAACGGTGAAAACCTCTGGCTGATTACCGGCAATAACGAATTGGTGCACTTCAACACAGCCCGCATCCTGCCGGTTGAAACGACTTATCCGTTGCTGCTGAAGTGGATCGAACAAAACAACACTTCGTTTACCCGTGCCAGTTTTCTAAGGCTTGATCAGGATAATAATTCCGTTCGGGTGGAGGTGGTTAAACCCGATTACATTGGCGGACATGCTGTGGAATACCGCTACCAGATGAATGGCCTGAACGATGACTGGTCGGGCTGGTCGGTTTCAAACAACCGGATTGATTTTCCATACCTTCCTCCGGGCGATTATTCATTAGCCGTTCAATCGAAAGACATATTTGGAAGGATTGCCGACATGGAGCCGGTGCGCATCCGCGTATTGCCGCCTTACTGGAAGCGCCCCTGGTTTTACGCGTTGGAGTTTGCCGTGTTTACGCTGCTGGTGTTTGCGTCCTTCCGGCTCAGTAACCGGTATCGTTTTGTGAGCCGTGTGCTTTCGCTGCTTTCCATAATTATTCTCATCGAGTTTATTCAAACCATTGCCGGTTCAACCTTTGCTACCGGTGGCGGGCCGGTTGTTGAATTTGTTGTTCAGGTAGGCATTGCCTTTGTTATCCTTCCGGTCGAAGGCTTTCTCCGGAGGTTTATGCTGCGATCCATTGAAAAGAGAATAGCTGAATAACATATCAGAGAATGGAGTTTTTGTATAATTTCCGGCATGAAGACTTCACCAGACCCGGCAACGCTGCCTCCATTTTACCAGGGCTATGTAGCCAATGTCAGCAACCTGGATGTGATGGACGCCCTGCGTACTACGATTGCTGCCACCGATAAACTCATCCGCTCGATACCCGAAGCAAAAGGCGATTACCGGTATGCACCGGATAAGTGGACTATTAAAGAATTGCTTTGCCATATGCTTGATGCCGAACGGATTTTTGCCTACCGCGCGCTTCGCTTTGCGCGCAACGACCAGACTGAGTTGCCAGGGTTTGATGAAGCGCAGTATGCCCCGCATGCCAATGCCCACAGCCGCACACTGAACCAAATGGCCGATGAGTTTAAAAGATTGCGCGTTTCAACAATTGACTTATTCGAAAGTTTTACGCCCGAAATGCTTAGACGCTCCGGCAAAGCCAACAACAACCTGATATCCGTTATCAACCTGGGTTACGTAATTGCCGGGCACGAAGTGCACCACCGGAACATTCTTATTGAGCGTTATTTGAAATGAGAAGACTGATTATCACTTCAGTAATGGCCTGGGTAGCAATAGGGTGTTCGTCTGTTTCAAAAAATCAACTCACCAGAAAATTCAGGTCAACGGAGCAAAAGTTTCAGCATCATGCCGGGTTTGTTTTGTATGACCCCGCGAAGAAGAAAACCTTGTTTTCTTATAACGGTGAGCGTTACTTTACTCCCGCCTCCAATACCAAAATTTTTACCTTTTATGCTACACTCTCAATATTGGGTGATTCGGTGCCGGGTTTGCGGTACATCCAGCGAGGCGATTCATTAATAATAGCAGGCACAGGCGATCCTTCCTTTCTCTATCCCTATACGTTCTCGAATTCCGTTGCCTACGATTTTCTGAAAAACACACCGCACGACATTTACTATTCGGAGAGCCTCTTCAACACCTCACCACTTGGCCCCGGCTGGGCCTGGAGCGATTATTTGTACAGTTATTCGGTGGAGCGATCGGCCTTTCCGGTGTACGGCAATTTTTTTGTAGTGAGTCGCGATGCCGGCAAAAAACTTTCTGTATCACCGGCCTACTTTAAAAAATACTTCTGGCTGGCCGACAGCACGCAACGATCAGAAATTTCGCGTGAGATCGGCTCGAACCGGATAGACTACTTTCCGGGCAGGAATCATCGCGCTACCGAAAAGTGGGAAGTTCCCTTTAAATCCAGCGCAGTATTGGTAACCGATTTATTGAGCGATACGCTGAAACGGCAGGTTCGGATCCTTTCCCGGCCGTATGCGGGCGAAATGAAAACATTGTTTTCGGTGCCCACGGATAGTTTGCTGAAAACGATGATGCAGCAGAGCGATAACTTCATCGCTGAACAACTGCTGCTGATGTGCTCGCAGCTTCTTAGCGATACGCTCCAACCGGAGATAACCATTCGTTACATGAAACAGAATCGGCTGACAGACCTGCCCGACAAACCGGTATGGGTTGATGGTTCGGGCTTATCGCGGTATAACCTGTTTACCCCGCGAAGCATTGTAACGCTGTGGGAAAAGATTTATGCGGAAGCAGAACACGACCGACTTTTTAGGTTGCTGGCCGCTGGCGGCCGAACCGGAACGCTGCGAAACTGGTACAAGGCCGATGTACCCTACATTTACGGGAAAACCGGCACACTGAGCAATAACCATTCGCTAAGTGGTTATCTTATCACAAAAAAGGGTCGTACGCTTATTTTCAGTTTTATGAATAATAACTTTACGGCACCTGTTGCTGAGTTGCGCAGGGAAATGGAAAGCATATTAAAACGCATTCGCGATAATTACTGATGAAAAACCGGTTGATCATTCTGCTCATAGTCGTGAGTACAACTGCCTACACGCAAGACAGTCTCGATATAAAAATCGGGCAGATGATTTTAACCGGTTTTCCGAAAGCCGAGGTAGATCCGCAACTGCTTGAATCTGTCCGGCAAGGAAAGGTTGGCTCAGTAATCATTTTTGAAAAAAACATTCCGGTAAAAAATTCTTATCTGAATCTGAAGAAAATCACATGGACCTATCAGCAGGCCGCACCCATACCGTTATTCATTGCCATCGATCAGGAGGGCGGGCGCGTTAACCGGCTTAAAGAGAAGTACGGATTTCCACGCTCGGTATCAGCAGCAACGCTGGGCAAATCAAAACTCGATTCGGTAAAGTTTTATAGTGAGATTACTGCCGCCACGCTGGCCGGCCTGGGCATAAACATGAATTTTGCACCGGTGGTGGATTTGGCCTCAAACCCTGATAACCCCATCATTGCCAAAGTAGAGCGTGCGTTTTCAAAAAATGCCGACTCGGTTGCGCTATATGCCGAAGCATTCATCAGTGAACACCGGAAGCTGGGGGTGTTCACTGCGCTCAAGCACTTTCCGGGACACGGCAGTTCAAAAACCGATACCCATTTGGACATGACTGACATTACCAACACGTGGATGGAACAGGAACTCACTCCGTATATCAAACTGATTCAGAACGGAATGGTTGATGCCGTGATGACCGCCCACATTGTTAACGGACGGTTGGATCAGGATAAACTCCCGGCCACGTTGTCGCCCAAAATTATTAACGGGTTGCTTCGCAGAGGGCTGCGGTATGATGGGGTTGTGTTTTCAGACGACATGCAGATGCACGCCATTTCCAAACATTATACATTTGAGGAATCCATTAAACTGGCCATACTGGCCGGGGTTGATATTCTTTGTTTTACCAACAACATCCATGGAAGCCGGGAGCACACGGTTGACAAAGTGCATGCAATAATTCGTAATTTCGTTCTGGATGGAACCATACCCGTTTCGCGGATTGATGAATCGTTCAGGAGGATAGTAACACTTAAGCGAAAGCTGGGTGGAGAAGCTGAGCGTTATTATGGTGATGAACTGGCGCAGTTGCAGGCACAACTTGCTGAAAAGGACAGCCTGTTGCTATTTAACCAGGAAAGATTGAGACAAGCTGAAGAGGCTTTAATTGAGGTGGCCGGGAAGCAGGAGAGCAAAAAGAAACGGAAAAAGTGAAGGGCGAACCAGCAAAAGTTCAGTTACGGAGGGCACGTGCTACTGCACTTGCTTTTGGGTTGGCAACGGTATTTTCTCTTTTGATGCTCGTATATGCTATTATCAAAAAAAATGAGGCTGATGCAATGCGTGTTCGGGTTAATCAATTAGAAATGCAACTTGAGGTATTGAAAAAAGAGGCAGCCCTGCAGCAAGGTATTGCCGAGGCCGAACGCCAGCGGGTTGAAGAAAATTACCGGAAGGCTGTTGAAAGGCTTGAAGCAGCCGAAGCCAAAAAATTAAAATAGTCAACGCTATGAAAGATAAAATCAGGGCTATTGTTATGTTTTTGATTGCAGGGCTGTGCATTTATTATGGCTACTCGCAAAGGCACGAGGCCGAAGTGCAGCGGGCAAAAGTGGAAGACCTGTACCGCCAAATTAAAACACTGCAACAGGAAGCCGAAGCCGCCCGCATGGAGGCAGCCAAACTGAGGGCAGCGCTTGAAAAGGAAAAGGCAACTGCACAACAGGCTATTGAGGAAGTTCAAAAGAAATCAACAAAGAAATAATACTTCTATGAATTCAAAATTCGTTACCACCATATTGGCAGGCGTTACCATCCTTTCACTTGCTTTCGGTATATACAGTTACAGCAAGGCCAGCAAACTTGAACGTGAAACCGCGGAATGGAAAGCAAAATACGAAGAAGCCATTGTGGATGCTGAGGAAGCCGGTGAGCGCATCGAAAAAATGAAGGAGGCCTTAGAGAGGGCACTACAGGAAGCGAATCGACAACGCGATGTAGCCATAAAAGCGCTGGAAGAAGCGCAGAAAAAGAAATCGGGGAGATAGCCATGAGTTCTTATCAGGTTATTGAACCTGCATCCGGGCGTGTGCCCATCCTGCTTAGCGTACCGCACTGCGGAACGGCATTTCCGGATGAATTAAAGAATGAATTCAACCCAAAACTTGCTTTCGCCCCTGACGATACCGACTGGTTTGTTCACCGCTTGTATAATTTTGCCCCGGCCATGGGCATTACGCTTATCCATGCTGTGTATAGCCGCTGGGTTATTGATTTAAACCGCAACCCGAACGACAAACCACTTTACTCCGATGGGAGAATCATTACCACGCTGTGCCCCACCACAACTTTTTTCGGTGAGCCAATTTACAGGGATGACCGAAAAGTTGTAGAGGATAAGGAGATAAGGAGGCGGATAGAGGCGTATTATCGCCCATATCACAATAAACTTCAGGAATTACTCAATAACCTGAAACAAGAATTCGGAAACGTGCTGCTGTGGGATTGCCACTCCATTCGTCAGCATGTGCCCACCATTCACAAAGAAAAATTTCCCGATTTGATTCTGGGTGATGCCGATGGCACTTCCGCCTCACCCGGGCTGATTGAAACAGCCATTAAAAACCTGGAGGGCAACGGCTACTCTGTTAGTCATAATTACCCGTTTAAAGGTGGTTACATTACACGGTTTTTCGGTAAGCCTGCCGATGACCAGCATGCCCTGCAACTGGAGATGAGTAAGGTAAATTACATGGATGATACCGAGAAGCATTACGATGAATCGAGGGCAAACCGGATCAAGAGGATACTATTGAAAACATTGGCTGCATTAGCTGAGCAGTTGAGCAGGTAAGATGAGCAAGGATTATCAGAAGTGGCAATGGCCGCGGGAAAAGGTGCCCGATGGGTTGCTGGCAAATGCACGGCAGTTGCGAAGAGAGTCTACTGAAGCAGAGAAAATCCTTTGGAATTTTTTAAGAAGCAGGAATTTAAATGGGTTTAAGTTCCGGAGGCAACAGCCTATTCAGAAGTACATTCTTGATTTTTACTGCGAAGCAGGCAGACTTGGTGTAGAGGTTGATGGGCCTGTTCATCGCAAGATGAAACAGGTAAAGTATGATGAAGAACGCACCGCCTATTTGAATAATTTTGGAATTGAGGTAATACGGTTTTCGAATGAGGAAGTAATTAGTCAAACAGAGAAGGTTTTGGAAAAGATTGCAGAGAAGTTGAAAGAGCGGGTAGGGCCCTCACCCCGCCCTTCGGGCACCCCTCTCCCAAGGGAGAGGGGTGGGGGTGAGGGTAAATTCTTCCGCTTCAACGCCCTCCTCCAATCCTCCGGCTGGATTAGTCCCGCTTATGTGGGTGTGGATCAGTCCGGCTGTGTTTTTTACCTGTCATCCGAACCACCGCAAACTCCGGTAGCCATTGAAGCGGTTAATGGTTTGGCCCTACCCGGATTTCAGAATGCTCATTCGCACGCCTTTCAATATGCTATGGCCGGCCTTGCCGAGAACCATCCCACAGGAACGGATGACGACTTCTGGACCTGGCGCGAAGAAATGTACAAATGTGCGCTGCTGGTCAATCCGGAACAGGCCCAGGCTATTGCCGCCATGCTTTATGCTGAAATGGTAAGGCAGGGGTACACGCATGTAGCCGAGTTTCATTATCTCCATCATGATAAAAGCGGAAAACCGTATGCGAACCTGGCCGAGATGGGCGAACGGATGGTAGAAGCCGCTTTAGCAGCCGGAATCAAAATAACGCTCATTCCGGTTTTTTATCAGAAGGGCGGGTTCGGACTGGAGCCACAGCCACGGCAGAGGCGGTTTATCTCGAAAACAATTGATGATTATTTTCATTTGTTGGATGACAGTGCTGCTGCGATAAAAGATTTTCAGCATGCTTCACTGGGCTTTAGTGTACACTCGTTACGGGCAGTTGATCTGAATGATATTATCAAAACCCATCAGCAAGGACCATCAACCATTCCGTTTCACCTGCATGTCGCTGAACAAAAAAAGGAAGTTGAAGATTGCCTCGCCTTCTGCAACAAGCGCCCCATGCAATGGGTGCTCGATAACCTGCCGGTAAATGAGCGGTTCAACCTCGTGCACTCCACGCATTTGAATGATGATGAATTAAAACGATTAGCAGCGTCAAAAGCCAATGTAGTGTTGTGCCCGTCAACCGAAGGTAACCTGGGCGATGGCATTTTCAGGATGAAGGAGTATGTAAACCTGGGCGGGCATTGGTGCATCGGCACCGACAGCCACATCGGGTTAAACCCGTTTGAAGAATTCCGGATGATTGACTACCGCCAGCGCCTGGTTACCAACAAGCGCAATACGGTAAGCGGTAACGCGGCTCATTATTTTATTTCAGAGTCGGTCATGCGGGGCCGGCTGGCTATGGGCTGCAACACATCCGGGCATTTTGAAGTTGGCCAGCCGCTTGATGCGCTGGTTATCAATGCCGGCAGCCATCTCTTTGCCGACACTTCAAAGGACAATCTTTTACCGTCAATTCTGTACACGTCCGATTCAAGCCGCAACCTGGGTACTATCATTAACGGAAAATGGGTGGTAAAGAATCAGCATCATCAAAACGGGCATGTCATCAAAACGGCTTTTTCCAACGCCATGAAGGAGTTAAAAAACCGCTGATCATCTTTTGATAGCAAGGGTAAAAGATAATTGGCGAACCGGAAAAAAATTCCGTACTTCTCCGCCTCTAAATCCAACCATATGAAAAGAATTTTTACCCTATTGGTGTGCACATTATTCGTGTTGCCACCGGTATCCATTGCGCAGAAATCAAAACCATCAGCTGCAGTTCCGGCACCTGCGTTCAATGCCGATTTATACAAAGGCCTGAAGTGGCGCAACATCGGGCCGTTCCGGGGCGGCCGCTCCAATGCCGTTTCGGGTGTGGTAGGGAATGACCAGGTTTACTACACCGGTTACACGGGCGGTGGTCTCTGGAAGACAACGGATGCAGGTATTGAATGGCGAAACATTTCGGATGGTTTTTTCAAAACCGGTTCGGTAGGCGACATCGCGGTAAGCGAGGCCGACCCGAATGTGATTTACGTGGGCATGGGCGAACATGCCGTGCGGGGTGTAATGACATCGTATGGTGACGGTGTGTATAAATCGGTTGACGGAGGAAAAACCTGGAAGAACATGGGTTTGGAAAAAACGCGCCACATCTCCGATGTGGTTATTCATCCCACCAATCCGGATATTGTTTACGTAGCTGCGCAAGGCCCCGTGCACGGGCCTGGTTCCGACCGGGGAATTTACAAGTCAACCGATGGTGGTGCCACCTGGAAAAAAGTATTGTATGTGGATGAGAACACAGGCGCTTCATCGCTGTCTATGGATAAAACCAATCCGCGCATTCTGTATGCCGCCACCTGGCAACACCGCAGGTACCCCTGGAAGGTAGAAAGCGGTGGAGCAGGATGTTCCATCTGGAAATCAACCGATGGGGGTGATACGTGGACGAAGATCAATGAAGGCCTGCCCAAACTGATGGGTAAAATCGGGGTTTCGGTTTCACCGGCCAATCCAAACCGGGTATATGCCATTGTGGAAGCAGAAAAGGGTAAAGACGGATTGTACCGGTCGGATGATGGAGGAAAAAAATGGAATCACCTTTCCAGCGATCAGAACATTACTTCACGCTCGTGGTATTACATGGAAGTGTTTGCCGATCCGCAAAATGCCGATGTGGTGTATGTACTTAATGCACCGATGATGAAATCCATTGATGGCGGAAGAACCTTTCAGAATGTTCGCGTGGGCCATGGCGATACGCATGACCTTTGGATTAACCCCAACAACAACCAGAATATGATTTTGGGTGACGATGGCGGAGGCGAAGTAACCTTTAACGGAGGCAGAAGCTGGTCGCCATTAAACAATCAGCCAACTGCACAATTTTACCGCGTAAACGTTGATAATCTTTTTCCGTTCCGGGTTTATGGCGGGCAGCAGGATAATACCTCGATGGTCATCAAAAGCCGGAACAACAGTTTTGGCATTACCGGGCAGGACTGGTTTGAAGGACCCGGCTGCGAAAGCGCTTACATCGCCTTCGACCCGAACAACCCGGTGCTGATGTATGGCGGCTGCTACCAGGGCAATATTGATGTACTTGATACACGCACCAACGAGCGCAAGGATATTATGCAGTATCCGTCCACCAACCTGGCCTACCGCGCCAAAGACATGAAATACCGGTTTAACTGGAATGCTCCGTTAATTGCCTCTCCGCACGATCCGACTACAATTTACCACGCATCCAACGTGGTGTTTAAAACGACCAACGGAGGAATAAACTGGCAGGTGATTAGCCCCGACCTTACCCGAAACGATACCACCAAACAGCAACAGGGAGGCGGACCTATTACAAATGAAGGAGCGGGCGGAGAGAACTATAATACCATTTACTACCTCATTGAATCCGTACATGAAAAAGGCGTGCTGTATGCCGGCAGCGACTGCGGCCTGGTACATATTAGCAAAGACGGAGGAGCGAGTTGGCAGAACATTACGCCTGCCGGTTTACCGGAGTGCATGATTCATTCCATAGAAGTTTCACCACACGATAAAGCAACGGCCTACATTTCGGCATCGCGCTACAAGTTCAACGACTATTCCAACATGACGTACAAAACCACCGACTACGGTAAGTCGTGGACGAAAATCAGCACCGGTGTGGATGCCGATGATTTCATTAAAGTGATACGCGAGGACAAAAAAGTTAAAGACCTGCTGTATGCAGGCGCTGAGCGCGGCTTTTATGTTTCGTTTAATGGCGGAGCGAACTGGAACAAGTTGCAACTTAATCTGCCGGTTGTTCCCGTAACCGATTTGATTATTCAGGGAAATGATCTTGTTGCTTCCACTGCGGGCCGTTCGTTCTGGATTCTGGACGACCTCAGCGCGATTCAGCAAGCGAAAGGAAATTTTGGAAGCAGTGCAGTAAAACTCTACCAGCCGAAGCCTACGGTACGGTATCCGGCTATCACCATTCCGGAATGGATGGGCAATATTCCCGGCCTGGGCATGAACCCGATGGACGGTGTGGTGCTGGATTACTACCTGAAAGAGAAGGCCGATACAAATACCGTCCGGCTGGAGATACTGGATGCGGGTGGTAAAAAGATCAGAAGTTTTACCAACAAAAAGGATGAGAACTTTAAACGTTTTCCCGGAGGACCGCCCGAACCGGCAGTTATACCTTCAGAAGCCGGTGTAAACCGGTTTGCGTGGGATTTCAGAACCGAAACGCTGCCGGCTATTGATAACGCCTATGTGTATGGCGATTACCGCGGCCACCGTGTGGCACCCGGAAAGTACAAGGCGCGGATTACCTACAAAGGAGAAACATCGGAAGTTGATTTTGAAATTACGCAGGACCCCAACCTGAAAGTTTCTCCGGCTGATTGGGCTGCACAGCAACAGTTTATGGAGCAGGTTGAAGCCCGCCTGGCCGAAATCAGTGCGGCTGTTAACACCATGCGCAAAGTGAAAAAGCAGATTGAAAACTACAACGACCTGCTGAAAGACCGTGCCGAAGCAAAAGATGTGGTAACATCCGGAAAGGAATTGATTAAAAAAATTGACAAATGGGAGGAGAACGTAGTGCAAACCAAACAGAAAAACTTTCAGGATGTAATCAATTTTCCGAGCAAGCTCAACACCGAATTCTTTGCCGTACGTGCCGTAGCGGATACCCACGACCCGCGGGTAACCCAAGGCGCCCGCGATCGGTTTACGGATTTGGAAAAGCAGTGGAGCGCCTATAAAGAACAAATGAACCGGCTAATCAGCACCGACATTGCTAATTACAACAAACAGTATAAGGAATTTAATATCCCGGCTGTTATAACGAATTAAATACTGAAGCAATAAATATTCTGATGATGGAGGGATTCCGGGAGGAGTCCTTCCTTATTTTTACCCGGCATTACCAACTCAACGAATCCCATATTTAATCGTGCGATATATAGTTCTTTTATTTTTTCTGGCAGTAAATTCAATAAGCGCTCAACACACATTTAATGTGGTCCGCGAGCAAATACAGGTACCCATGCGCGATGGCGTTAAACTGGGTGCCATTGTTTACCGGCCTGATCAAAATGAAAGATTCCCGGCCATTGTTTACCGGACGCCTTACGGAGCTCAGAATTATGATGGCTATGCCGAATTTCCGTTAAAGGCGGCTAAGCACGGCTATGTTGTTTTCCTGGTGGATGTTAGAGGCAGGTATTCGAGCGAAGGAGAATTTGTAGCTTATAAAAATGAAAAGCAGGACGGTTATGATGTGATTGAGTGGGCTGCCCGATATGAATTTTGTAACGGCAAGGTGGGTACGTATGGCGGCTCTTACCCGGGTATTGTGCAGTGGCAGGCGCTTTCGCAGGCGCCACCCTCGTTGAAAGCGGCCGCACCGGAAATGACACCCATCGGCAGCCATCATTTTTTTTACTATGGTGGTGCGTTCTCGTTTCCCTGGCTTGATTGGTTTACAACGTTAATTATTCCCGACAAACGCCAGCGGGCTAACGATACATCGGGAACATGGAGCGATGATGTTGCCGAAGAAGAGTGGCAAAAGGGTAAGCAAAAGTGGTATGGCTACCGACCGCTGATGGAATTGCCTTTACTGAAAAAATATGCACCGGAGTATTATGAATGGCTGGCTCACCCGGATTCCTCTGCGTGGTGGTCGTTTGTGGAGATTCAGAATGACTTCAAAAAAATTCAGGCCCCGGTCTTTTTACTCAGCGGTTGGTATGATGCTGCCTATGGGCCGGAGGGAGCTATACGGGCATACAATAAAATCATGAAAGAAAGCGAAGCAAAGGCAGCCCGTGAACACACCAAACTCATCTTAGGACCGTGGAATCACACCACCGTTACAACCCGCAAAACTCGTTTTGGAGAAATTGATTTCGGTCCCTCAGCCGGTTTCGATTACAACCAGGCGCTGCTGGAGTGGTATGACATAACGTTGAAAGACAAACACTCCGGGGATGCATTAGCGCCCGTGAATATTTTTGTAATGGGTGAAAATAAGTGGCGTCATGAACAACAGTGGCCCTTGCCCGGAGTGAAACCGGTTGCTTTTTATTTGCACAGCCAGGGCAATGCAGGAGCAGATAAGTCAGATGGCCGGTTGAGCCTGTCAGTGCCCGGAAAAGAAAAAAGTGATGCCTACGTTTTTGACCCGGCAAATCCATTGTGGGATAAATCGTACGAGAAGTCGTACCCATATGATCAACGTGAAATAGAATCGCGCAAGGATGTACTTGTGTATACATCCGATCCGTTAACGGAAGATCTTGAAGTGGTAGGTGAAGTTATTGCTGAGTTGTTTGTAAGTTCATCGGCCCGCGACACCGATTTTTCCATAACCTTGTGCGATGTATATCCCGATGGTCGTTCGATTAATTTATCCGGACTGGATGCCGGTTATCTGCGCATGCGCTACCGTAACGGATTCGATAAACAGGAATTGATGGAACCGGGAAAAGTTTATCCAATCAGAATCGGCTCCTTATATACCGCCAATGTTTTTAAGAAAGGCCATCGAATCCGCTTGCAGATTACCAGCAGCAAGGCGCCACATTATGATCCAAACCCTGGTACCGGAACGGAAATAGCCAGTGAGAAGAATCTTCAACCGGCTCAGCAAAAAATATTTCACGAAATGAATTTCTCTTCGCGGTTAGTGTTGCCGGTAGTTTCGAAGTAATTTTTGAGCGGCTACTTCAGGTTCTCTTCAAACAATTTTAAAATCCGCTTGTACTCGTCAGTCCAGCTGCTGGGTTCAACAAAGCCGTGGTCCTCTAACGGATACACGGCCAGTTCCCAGTTATCTTTTCCAAGTTCAATAAGCCGTTGTGATAAGCGTACCACATCCTGAAAGTGCACGTTCACATCAATCATGCCATGACAAATCAGCAAGGCGCCTTTTAATCCTTCGGCATGGTAGATGGGCGAACTCTTCGCGTAGGCCAGGCTATCGGTATAGGGGAGATTAAGAATATTTGATGTGTACGGATGATTGTAATGCGCCCAATCGGTAACCGGGCGCAATGCCGCTCCGGCAGCAAATACCTCGGGCGTTGTAAACATGCCCATCAGCGTAATGAATCCACCGTACGATCCGCCATAAATGCCGATCCGTTTCGGATCAATACCGTGTTCATTTACCAGCCAGGCCGCGCCATCCACATGGTCGGTTAAATCCTTTCCGCCCATAAACTGGTAAATGCCGGTGCGCCAGTCGCGCCCATAGCCTGCGCTGGCGCGGTAGTCCATATCGAGCACGGTATATCCCTTATCGGCCAGCAGGTTGTGGAACATGTATTCGCGGAAGTAGCTGCTCCACCACTTGTGTGCGTTTTGCAGGTAGCCGGCACCATGTACAAAAATTACGGCAGCGCCATTGGGCTTGGCCGGTTTGTACAAACGGGTGTATACCTGGGCGCCATCGCGCGCCCTGAATGTGGTTACCACCGGGTCGCGCCACGGGTACGATTTGAATTCATCGGTTACCGAGTTGGTGATTTGCTGAGGCTTTGAACCAACTTTATTCTCCTGTACAAATAGTTCCCACGGCTTATTGCTGTACGAGTAGCGAAAGGCAATCATCTTCTCATCCGGTGACAGTTCAACTTCGTGGGCGCCCGTCATAGTGGTGAGCCGTTCGGCCTTGCCGCCCGTTACCGGCAACCGGTAAAAATGTTTTTCACCGGGATGCACTTCGTTGGTGATGATATAGAAGTATTTTTTATCGCGCGAAAGCTGGGCCGACTGCACCTCATAAGTGCCTGCTGTTAACGCCTGCTTTTTGCCGGTGGTTACATCCACTACATACAGGTGCGAATAACCCGATTCTTCCGAATGAAACCACACGCTCTTGTTATCGGCCAGCCACCCGATGCCTGCACCCCCGAAACCTCCGGTACCCGGGCCGCCAATCCAGGCGTCATCGTGCTGGCGATCGAGCAACGTAAGCTTTTGCGTTGCCGGGTTGAGCAGCATAATCCACCGGTCTTTGTTGTCGGCAGCGCGCAACTGCATTACGGCAAAGGCACCATCGGCCGACCAGATCGGACCAAAAAATGTTACCGGACGGGGTTGCGGCTTTTTCTCCTTGCCATCGTCTTTTTTTGAAGTGCTCTTCAGGTAAGCCGGCTGATCAAAAATGCCGGGCACCTCATCGGTTTTAACCTGCAGCACGGTATCGCGCTTCACATCGTAAACAAATAACTCGGACGTGCTTAACGGGGCGCCTACTTTGGTGCGGGTGTTGATGTCTTCCGTAAATCCCGATTCGGTTACATAATTCGGAACAATGGCTGTTTTTACTGAAGCATTTTTAGTGAGCACAAAAGTTACAAAGTTGCCATCGGGGCTTAGCCGAGACTGGCTCAGTGTGCGGTCGTCCAGGTAAATTTCTTTGGGGCGTTTGGGCTCTTCAATTTTTTGTTTTTTCTGAGCGGCATCCCGATTTTCCTTGCGTTCGCGCAATACCCGGATGTAGGCAAGTTGGTCGTTTTTCAGCCATTTTTCCTGGTCGCTGGCCGGTGGTGTGCCGGGCTTTTTGCCGCGCCTGAAATCGGTGAATTGGGTTACATTGCCGGTGGTTATTTCCCAGCCATACAGGTTTTGTTCGTAAGTAAAGACGATGCGTTTCTCATCACCCGAAAAATACGGATTGCTTTCGCGACCCGATGTATTGGTAATCTGTATCGTTCGGCCGGTGGGTACATCCAGCAAATAAATGTCCCCATTTTTTTCATAGGCGAATTTTGTAAAGGCTTTGTTGTACGTGCCGTTGCCCGAAGGCAGTGCCAGCCGTTCGGCCTTCGTAACTTTTTGGGGCACCCGGTTGGTGAGCGTGATTTTATAAAGTGAATCGCCCGGTGCTTTTTCGGGGTTCCAGTTGAAGTACACCGTTTTGCTGTCGTGCGACCAGCGGATGTTCGATGGCGCGGTGCCTATCCATTTCGGGTCGCGCATGATTTTTTCAACGGTAAGTTCAGTGAGTTGCTGAGCGGTTGCTGTTGCAGCAAGCAGAAAAAAATAAAAGGCCAGGCGCATAGGAATTTAGTTTTGCTGCCAAGTTAAACTAAATTGGCACCGACAGACCGGCATTTACACGAATGACCATCAGGCCTATAAGAAAGGAAGACAACGCGCAGGTGGCTGCCATCATCCGTACGGTGATGCCGGAGTTTGGCGCCAGCGGAAAAGGCTTTGCCATTCATGACAAGGAGGTGGATGATATGTATGGTGCATATAACCGACCTCGCTGCGCCTATTTTGTTTGTGAAGAAAACGGAAAAATATTGGGTGGCGGAGGTGTGGCCCCGCTGGAGCAGGGTGATGAAGACACCTGCGAGTTGAAGAAGATGTATTTTTTACCCGAAGGCCGGGGCAAAGGATTGGGCCAACGGGTTCTGGACAAATGCCTGGAAGCAGCAACGGCCATTGGTTTTAAATACTGCTACCTCGAAACCTTTAACACCATGAAGCAGGCGATGAAACTGTATGAGAGAAACGGGTTTGAAAAAATCCCGGGCCCGTGCGGCAACACCGGCCATTTTGCGTGCGATACGTTTTACAGGAAGAAGGTATCAGCTTAAAATTTCAGTTAATGTTCAGCCCAATCATCAAACCAAGCCACGGTTTGTTCTGGTAAATCCAAACATCTTGATCGCGATCGGTGAGGTAATCCCAACCCAGGGCAACACCTACCGTTAAGTTGTTGATGCCGGCCATGGCAGCAAACCCGCGCGATAGAATAAAACCATCATATTCATCGGTTGTTTGGTTGTTGGTTGTCCACGGACTTACAAACGTTGAGCCCATTCCACCGAAAGCGCCAATGGTAAAGGCGCGGTGGCGATGTATTTTTTTAATACCGGCAGGTGTCTCCAAAAAATCAATCTGGAAGCGATCAATCCGGTAACCAAAATACAAGTTGCCGTTGAAGTTGGCATTGAGCTGACGCGGCAGGTTTTGTGTGGCCGGCCGGTACCGGAAACCAATGGTGGTAACATCCAGATCAAAATTTTTCGTTCTGAAAAATTCATCTTTTGAAGGAATGATGCTGATGGTTTCGCCATTGCTCGGGTAGATTTTCACCGAGTCATCGGTAACCTCAACAAACACCTTTGTGTATTTATTGCCTTGTTGGCGGAAATCGTAATGGCCGTTGCTTAACTGATACTTGGGAGAATCAGTAAGGGTGGCGCAGGAGGATAGCATTACAATGCTGAGCGCGGGCAGGGTAAATGGTTTCATCATGGCAAGGCTATTCGAAGATATGAATCTTTTTTGCTACCTAAGCAATTTGTTTCTTGAGGTAAAACCCGAGTGGCAACGACAACAAACAAAAGACACCCAAAGCAAAACCTCCTGAAAAGGAGTATGCGCCTATAGTTAAAATTTCAGTCATGTATGTTGCCGGCACTACCGTAATGCCTACGGCAAACCGGATGGTGCCGGTAAAAACCGGATCGGTTATTTTTTTCTTCAGCCACTTCCACAGAAGCAAGGGTATAACATTAACCAGCAGGCACAGCCAGTAGAGCGGGTACAACATATACCGGAAGGGTGATTTTGAAGACCTCTTTACAACGGCTGTATCCACCGGCAGGCCCTCTTCAATCAGCCTGATCCTGCGATTGGTTTCGATTGGATCGAGGTAGTCGGGTAAAGTTTGTTCCAGCTTGCCGATTACTTTATGGTAGGTTGCTTCATCCTCAACATGCGTGGTTAATGATTTTAATTTTTCTTCCACTGCATCACGAAGCGGGAGCAGGTTGTTTTTGAACAGGCTGGCCCCGACCGGCTTGCCATAATAAATACTTACTGAGCCCCTGAACCCGGTATGGTTGGTGTAGTTAATGCCCACCGGGATAATTTGTAAATCCAATGAGGGGTTGTTCACCAGCGCTTCACCTACAATGCGGGTAAAGCCTTTGCTCAGCGGTCGCACTCTTCGCAACAAACTGTGATTGCCTTCGGGGAAAAATAACAGGCATTCATTTCGTAACAATACGCTGCTGGCCCATGTAAATGTATATTTGTTATTGGGTATGGATTTTATGCCATCGCGCAGGCGGTACACGGGCCGCATATTAATCAGGCTAAGCAGGCGGGCAGCGATGCTGTTTTTAAAAACATCGGCCCGGGCAATGAAATAACAGTAGCGCGGAGCAGTAACCGCTATTACCAGGGCATCCAGCAAGGCGTTTTGGTGATTTGCCAGAAACAGCACAGGCCCTTTGCGGGGGATGTTTTCGGTTTGGCGTGCAATAATTTTTTTAAAGTAGATGTGTAAGGCACACCATACATAAATCCGGAGGAAGTAATACAATAGTTTGTTCATACAGCCGGAGCCGGGTTGCGCGACCAATAATACGACAGGCCCAGGCCTGATACAATGTGCCAGATGCCCCACCAGCCGGCCACCAGCGCCATTTCGCCCAGGCCATTGAAAAAGGAAAAGATCAGCACCAGGCCAAGCCCGGAATTCTGAATGCCGGTTTCGATGGCAATGGTGCGCTGATCGGTATAACCGGCCCGCCCGATTTTTGCAACCCAGTAGCCGGTGGTGAACGCCAGCGCATTGTGAACAAGCACAACAAAAAAAATCAGGTGAATATAATTAAGAAAGACATCGGTGTTTTGTGCAAACGCCACAACAACAAACCCGATGAACAGCAGAACAGACACAGGCTTGAGCCACCGGCTGATTTTTTTTGCCGCCAGCGGATACCGGTGATTAATGAGCATGCCGAACATCAGCGGAATACCGGCAATCAGAAAAATGGTGATGAACACTTCGGAGAAACTCACTTCTACCTCGCGCAGCAGCGCAGAAGCCGGTGCATATAAACTGCCCCACCATTGCAGGTTGAGCGGTGTTAAAAAAACTGAAAGAAACGAACCGGCTGCCGTAAGGCCCACCGAAAGCGCAACGTTACCGCCTGCCAGGCTCGACATAAAATTGGAAATATTTCCGCCCGGACATACCGAAACCAGAATAAGCCCAAGTGCCATGGCGGGCGAGGGGTTAATAACAAGTACCAGCAGGTAGGTTATGGCAGGCAGAGCCAAGAACTGTGCCACCAGGCCGGCCATGGCGGTGCGGGGTGTTTTGCTTAACCGTTTAAAATCATCGGTTTTTAATTGAAGGGCAACGCCAAACATAATTACCGCCAGGCAAAAATTAAGTACCCAGGTGTTGCCGGTGGTAAAGTGTAGCTGAATGGGCTGGTGCATGAATTGCTAACTAACGAAAATTATTGATAACCGGTACAGCGCTGCTGAAAGACGTTTGCTAAATTTCATTTTTGACCGGAATGGCGGTAATTACAAACAAAGGTTCATTCAACAGTGCGTTAATTGCAATGCTTGCACTCATTACCGGATTCGTATCGGGCTGGCTGGTGAGTGAGCATCAGAAAAACTGGAATGACATTATTTTCTGGGCGGAATTAACCGGTAAGGTGTGGCTCACCTTGTTGATCACGGTGGCTATTCCGTTGGTAGGTGCGTATCTCTTCAGTATTGTTTCATCCATGTCCGGTGGAAGGCTTGCCGGAAAGATAGGATGGCATGCCTTGGTATTTCATGTACTGATCATGCTGTTGGGCATGTGCTTTACTCTGTCGGTAGGTTACGCCATTACCAACTACATAACGTACGGTTTTACGTTGCTTTTGCACACAGATGGCCCGGATTTAACAACGGATGGGACTGGGGCAGTTCATCAACTCATTATCTGGACGGATGTCGTACAAACATCACTCGCCCGGATCATACTTCCCGCACTTCTTGCATTCGCAGTAACCGCGTTGATCATCACCCGGTTTTACAAACTCAAACGTGATCGTTGGCTTGAGCGTGTACACAATCTCTCTGAAAGAGCAACAACGGCAATGAATGGATTGCTGCTTCTCCTGCCGGTTGCTGCACTCACTTTATCATTCGCGCTTACGGCAAGGCATGGATACACGTTGGCGGGAATAATGGGCCAGTATGTGTTGGCACTCATCGGGATGCTGATGGCGTTCACCCTGGTTCTTTACCTGATTGCCAGAAGTTTCGGTGCAGTATCGTTCGGAGTTTTTGCCCGAGCGTTGTTTCCAGCACAACTCGTTGCGGCCAGCACAAGGTCATCACTGGCCACCATGCCTGCCTTGCTAACGAGTGCCGAACAGGGGGCAGGCATTCCTCCATCGGTATCCAGGTTGGTTATTCCATTTTCAGTTTCCGTGTTCCGGTTGAACAGGGCAATCACATCTGTTTTTTCGTATGTGTTTTTTACTGCATTATATGCTATCCCGACTGATGGGGTATCCACGCTGCTTTTTCTTGGTCTTATTTTGATACTGAGTTTTGGCAGTCCTGGCTTGCCGAGTGGTGGTAAACTGGCGACAATGCCGGTGTTTCTGGCACTGGGTGTTCCGCTCGAAATGATTGTACTTACCAAGGCCATTGACGTTATTCCCGATATGTTTAAAACAATGCTTAATGTTACCGAAGGGATGACCATCGCTTCGTTGGTTACCCGATCGAATAAACTTGAACTCGTGGTTTCGTCAACTACAACCCGGGTGTGAAAATGCCTAAACCCTCACACTGGATTTCGATTGGATCATTGCTTGGTCTGACGATTGGAATTACTGCCGGATTGTATTCGGAAAGTACCCCTCTGACTGAATTTCTGTTTCTGAGCGCGGAAGTCTTTTCAAGAAGCTGGATACTGGTTTTGCTTGTACTGGCGATACCGCTGGTGGCTGGTAATCTGATTATCAGCTTTTTAACACTGCTCCAGGCAAGCCTGTTTGGAAAACTGGCTGTGCGCGGATTGATTGTTCATATTCTGTTATTGGGTTCAGGTGCGGTGGTATCGGTTGGACTAAGTTATTTTCTGAGTCGGGGTCTGCCTTCTACCGCATTTGCATCAACCACTGCGCTTCATAACACGGTTTCTTTCAGGATTCTGTCGGTAATGGCAGAGACGCAACAATTGCTTACGCGTTTTATTATACCTGCTATCCTGTGTTCAATTGTTGGTGCGATAATTTTGAGTCGCATTGGAAAAGGTTTCCGCTACCCGGTTATTGACCGGTTGACCCGTGCTGTAAAAAAATTGTTTAACTGGTTGAAAATCCTGTTCCAGACATTGCCCCTTTCAGTCGGTTGTATTGCATTTGTGATTACCAGTCAAAACGGACTGCAACTGGCGGGTACGGTTGGATTTTATGTGGCAGGTGTTTGTGCCGTGTTGGTGGTAGTTACAGCGCTGATGTATGTGGTTGTGCTGCTCTTCGGCTCAACTCCGGTACGCCATTTTGCGCATGCAATGCTTCCGTCACAGCTGTTGGCTGCAAGCACCAGTTCATCCCTGGCATCACTTCCGGCACTGCTGGTGAGCACAACAAAGTTTACAGGCGAGGAAAAGATAACCGGTATGGCGGTGCCCCTGTTTGTTTCTTTTTTTCGCATCAACCTCATGGTAGCCAATCCGTTTTCGTTTTTCCTGCTTTCGCGCTTGTATGGCTTACCCGTGGAGTGGCCAAACCTGCTCATGTTCCTTGGTTTAATGATGATTACAAGCTTTGGCAGTCCGGGGTTGCCCCAGATGGGCAAAGTGTACAGCTTGCCCGTGTTTCTTGCCGCAGGCATTCCGCTGGAAGGGGTGATGGTCTTAAAAGCCGTGGATGCTATTCCGGATGTATTCAAAACGGTGCTGAATGTGACGGAAATTGGCACGGTAACGTCAGTTATGCTTCGGGGAACAGCAACCCCTGCAGCAACTCAATCGGTAACTGTTGAATCTACCCGGTTATGATTTACTTTCTGGTTACTACGCGCAACAGCTTTCCTATCCGGAATTTCCTGCGCTCACGCGGAAAAATTTTTGCCGATCGGATACGCATTATTCCGTGGGAACAAATCGGACAACTGCGGGATTTACGGGCGGGTAGTTTTATCTTTTCAGACATTGACTTTCTGAATGGTGAACAGCGTGAGGTTGCAAAGCAGATTTACAACCAACTTTACAGCAGGTACCCTCATCTCAGGTTGCTCAACAATCCTGAAAAGGTTTTGCTCCGGTACGACTTGCTAAAAAGAATGGCGGCATCGGGAGTCAACAGTTTTGACGTTACCCGTGCCGATGGACCGTTGGGGTACCTCCGGTATCCCGTGTTTATCCGTGAGGCCGATCGGCATACCGGCCCGCTAACCACGTTATTGTACAGTACCGATGAAATAAAACACGAGCTTCGAAAGCTGAATCTGCTCGGATACAGAACCAACCAATTGCTGATTATTGAGTACCTCGATGTGGCGGATGATAATGGGATCTATTCAAAATATTCCGCCTTTGTATTGGGCGACAGGGTAATGCCGCGATACCTCAACTTCAGCCGTTCGTGGAAGGTGAAATCGATGGTTGACGCGAATGATGACCTGATGCGAAGCCGTAGGGCCGAAGTGGAAACGTATATGCAAACGAATCCTCATGAAGCCTGGTTGAAAACCATTTTCGCGCAAGCCGGCATTACCTATGGCCGGGCTGATTACGCTTTGGTTAACGGTAAATTGCAACTGTGGGAGATTAACCTGAACCCGGCCTTTGTTCGGCCGCCCCGGAAGATCACAAAGGATCATCAACAGCAACGCATGATGCGCGACTCTTTTTACAACCGGTTTCTTGATGCATTGGAAAAAGTTGATGTCAACGAGCCTGAAAAAATTCAGTTAACGATAAGCCAGGCAGAAGAAAAGTTGATGCAGGTCAGTTTCAAGGAGAAATGGAAAGAGGGATTTCACAACCGCCTGGTTAAAGACAAGCCACACTACCGGCTGATGCGGAAAGTTTGTTTTGGAGTGGCTTCGTGGCTAACCCGTTAAGAGTTGTACTTTTGAAAAAGCAAACGATATGACCACCGAACTCTTCCTTCGCTACATACACTTCATCAGTATTTTTACCATTGTGGCAGCGCTGGCCTCCGAGCATTTGTTGTTGAAGAAAACGCTTACCCGCTGCGAACTAAGCCGGCTGGCAAAAATTGATGCCGTGTATGGCGTGGCGGCTGTAGTGCTGCTTATTGCCGGACTAACCCTTTGGCTGGGCGGTGTGGGCAAGCCCGCGGTGGTATATACCAAAAACTGGATTTTTCATATCAAACTCACCCTGTTCATCACCATTGGTCTGCTGTCCATCTACCCTACAGTTTTCTTTTTAAAAAACCGCAAAGGAAATCCGCAGGAAGAAGTGATGGTGCCCGCCTCCGTTATCTGGATGCTGCGGCTGGAGTTGGTGCTGCTGTTCATTATCCCGCTGCTGGCCGGGCTGATGGCGAGAGGGGTGGGGTATTTTGGATAGACCCACTGCCGCTTGTCTGTATGCCGCTTGAAGCTAACCCAGTCTGGCCGCTGTGTTCGTTTTCACTGTAATAAGGTTTAAACAGCAGGTGGGCGATAGGGCGTTGTACATGAGGGTTGATTTTTACGGGTTAAAAAATGCACCAAATGTAAAAGGAGTAGTGAAAAATCAGACTTCAAACAAAGTTTTTTGATAAGTACCCCCTTTGATTTTATTCATTAACTCTCGTATATATTCATAGTGCTTAACATATTGATTTGGGATTAGAATCAATTTGAGATTTTTGCTATTAATCAATTGACCTTTAAGTTTATCAGACTCCATCCGTTTTCTATTGTGGTAATGATCAGCACCATTGATCTCAAATACTATCTGAGGTACTTTACCCACATAGATAACACCATCAAACTCTCGTTTATTTAAAGCTGGATTATTGATCTCTTCTGGAAACAGGTCTGTTAGTTTTACATTTCTTTTAAATCTCGATCCCTGAATCGAACAGTAATGACTCATCGTTTTATAGAATTCATCTTCGAATACTGAATTATTTGAGAAACCAATGGTGAACTTGTTTACCGTGCTTTGAGAGACCTGTGTAGTTCCATTTTGTTGCACATATTCAATTAGCGCATATAAGTCATCATCTTTTCTGGATAAACTTTCGATAGCTTTTTTATCTGTAAATACAATTAATTTCTCTTGCGCCCTGGTAACCCCTACGTTAATTAACTGACTGTTGTTCTTTACCCAATCATAGGTACGAGGTGTTGTATCTCTTGAAATAGATGTTGATATAATAATAGTCTTATTTTCCTGTCCCTGAACTTTATGAATTGTGCCACAACTTACGGAGGGATCAATTTCACCCTTTTCTTTTGCTGCTTGCAACAAGTGATTTAAAGCATCTTCTTGGTTTCGGAATGGAGTAATAATAAATGCATCGGATAGTTTATTTTCTTTAATGTAGTTGACTATACCCTGTGCCTCTTCCAGTGTGGAATTCTTTAGCTTATGATTTACATTATTCACATCAACCAGTCGCACCTCTCCGATATTACTAAGCATTGAAAGATTCAACTTGTTCTCATAAAACCGCATGTTAGAAAAGTTGATTATCTTTTTACCACAGCGATAATGATAGCTCAATAAAATATCTCTCGATATGTTGTCGATTCGCTTGTAGGTTGAAAGAATGGAATTATGGAAGTAGTCATATGGCTCACTTACAGCGAACTGTTTCATCAACTCTTCATTTCTGGTTTCCTCGAAAAGAACAATGGGTTTTAGTTGATTGGTGTCACCTATTAGCACGATATTCTTACACTTTGAAATTGGGATAAGACTTGTTGCTACATCACATTGACCGGCTTCGTCAATGGCGAGTAAATCAAACTTATACTTTTTACCCAGTTTACGGCTGGATAGATTGGTGGTAAGAATAACAGGAAAAACTTTTGTGGACACTGCCTAATTAAGTGTGTAAGTGCTGGGTAACGACTAAGCAACTGCGTAAAGGTTTTATATTTTGCATCTGCCTTCGAAGATAGTTAAAAATTGATTTACGATTAGTGGCCAGTTTCTCACGGGCAAGGTCCATTTTTTGGTGATCTCCCGTAAAGCCAGGTACACCGCTTTCACCACCGCCTGGTCGTCAGGGAACGAAAGTTTGTTGTTGGTATACTTGCGGATTTTTCCGTTGAGATTTTCGATAATGTTCGTGGTATAGATCAGCGTTCGGATTTCGATCGGATAATCGAAGAAGTGCGTGAGGTTATCCCAATTCGTTTTCCACGACTTGATAGCATGCGGATATTTTTTGCCCCATGTTACTTCAAGCTGCTCTAAGGCTTGAGCAGCCAGCTCTTTGTTTGGTGCTCCGTAAACAGTCTTCAAATCGGCTACAAATTGTTTCTTGTCTTTCCAGACAACGTAGCGAAGCGCATTTCTGATCTGATGAACTACACAAATCTGGGTTACCGATTGGGTAAACACGCTGGTGATTGCATCGGTGAAGCCCTTCAGATTATCGGTGCTGGTGATGAGAATATCTTCCACGCCACGGCTTTTTAAATCAGTAAGTACACTTATCCAGAATGAAGCACTTTCGCTTTCACCCAGCCACATGCCCAATACTTCCTTAAACCCCTGAGCATTAAGGCCTACGGCCAGGTAAATGGTTTTGTTGATCACCTTCCCATTCTGCCGGACTTTGAATACGATCCCATCCATCCACACCACAAAGTACACCGATGAAAGAGGCCTGCTTTGCCACTCCGTTACCAACGTATGTACCCGCGAGGTAACGTTGGAAATAGTGGCATCCGAAACATTCACACCATAGATTTCCCGGATTTGTATTTCAATGTCGCGTACGCTCATACCCCGGGCATATAAGGAGATGATAATTTCTTCGATGCCTTCTACGAACCGGCTGCGCTTGGGAACCAGGACGGGCTCAAACGTGCTGTTCCGATCCCGAGGTACTTCTATCTGTAGTTCACCTCGCGTGGTCTTGATGGTCTTACGGGTTTTTCCGTTCCGTGAGTTCCCGGAGTTAATCCCTTCTGGTGAATGTTTGGCATAGCCCAAATGGCCATCGAGTTCACCTTCCAGCATTTGCTCCATGCCCTTTTTGAAAAGTTCATCGATAAAGCTGTTGAGGTCTTTCGAATTCTTAAATTGCTTGAGAAACTCAGGGGTGAGCATCTCTTTGAGTAGTGGGTGTTGTTCTTGATTTTCCATGGTAACTGTGTTTAAAGTTAAGTCTTTAAATGCAACCGATTCGGCTGAAAGTGGTACATTCCACATCCCCTTTCAGCAAGGCCGAATCGGGCCTTTACACAGTTGCTTAGTCGTTACCCTTTTGTGAATTTCTCCAGATTATCATCATCAGCGATCCACTTATTAAATTCTTTTATTTGGGCTTGCTCATCTTCATTATTCAGGATTTCAATAAGTGGAGCGTAATCCTTGGTTTTTAATCGCTTAATGCAACGCAATGATTCGAAGTAAAAGAATTGAAGCAATTGATGATTGCCCTTGATTACTTCATAGATGTTTTTTAAGTCCTCATTGGTAATATCTGGTAGCTGAGCAAGTTTTTCCTCTAGTTTATTCTTTTCCTTTTCCAGCAGGTGGTTTTGCTCTTTTGACAATAATCCATTTACGAATTCGAGGTTTTGTTTTACGTCAAGCCGATCCTCATACTGTTTTAACCTGCTTAGCAATAACTTATTATTCTCTTTCGACTTCTCTTTCAAATTAATTAACAGCTCCTCCTTAGGTACGTCCTTTGTTTCAAATGCATACAAGGCTTTTATGATTCTTAATGCCTTTGCTACATATTCGTTATTACCCAACCTGATTACGGGAAGTAATATTTTTTTTCCACGATACTCGCCTAAATACAATTTCTCCTTTATGCCATCTATTGGCACATTGTTATTAGACGAAATCAGAAGTTTTTTGCCATTGGCCAGGCAATTCACAATGATATTTAACAGTGTTTGGGTTTTACCTGTGCCGGGTGGGCCTTGCACGTACGTGATCGGGTATTTTAGGGCATTGTAGACCGTACGGAGCTGGTCGATGTTTACCTGATTATCATACAAAACAATGTGGGGCTCTTTTCTATTCTTTCTGTCCAGCAGTGAGGGGTTTTGAAAAAATGCTTTTATAGGAATCTGTACTTCATTGTTCTTGTGATCTGAATTTATGTTGTCATAAATTCGAGCAATGTCAACCTGAGTATACCCCAAAACAACTACTTCAGGTCTTGTATTAGGCAGCTCACCCATCTTAAAATTACCTTTCAACAGCTCAATGGTTTCAGCCTTATTGTTGGCATACATTGCTTCAAAATCAGCCGGACTTAAATCTGTGTAGTAAGAAAGCGTATGCTTAATCCCTTGTATGTAGAAATTGGGGTTAAATTCTGATTTGCTGCCAAGATGTAGCGTTTTTTGAACAGGGTCAAACGTTAGCTTTCTGAAAGCCACTACAAATTTGCCTCTCGAGAATAAGTCAATAGAAAACTCACATAAAGCCAAATCATAGTCATTGAAGGAATTAAATTCATTGTTGTAGATCTCCCTAACTATTTGCTTTAGTTGTGTATCCGTTAATGAATAGGGAGCTTTCTTTTGTAATTCTGGGAGATCTAAGCCTTGAATAAGATAGGTTTTGTGCAGAAAGGGGTCTCTATTTGCTTTGTAGCATTCGAGGTAATAATTCAAAATGTTATTGTCATACCTGTGAAAATCATAGATCTGCAAACTCTTATCCTCCTCCAGTTTTCTTATTAGTTCTTCAGGGACTTCATAGTGTGAAAATTTCAGAATTTCAGCTGACTGAATTCCTGAGATAAATATTTTTTTATTTAAAAGTGGTTCGTCCTTTGTGACATTAAACATATGTACATACAGCTCATCATTTGCATTAATGTCTTGTATGCTAATCCAGAATGGCGTGATCTCTCCACTCTTATTTTTATAAGTAATGTTTAGATATTTTCCTTCTCTTATAGCTTTCCCTATAAGAACGGCAATTTTTTTATCAATCATCTTTGTTAAAGACAAAATATAAAAATTAGCTAGGCCAGCAGACCGGTTAACTTATTTTACATCAAGCATATTTAAATATTGTGACTTTGTTCATATCGAGGCAGCCTGTCAATAAACTCTATAAATTCACTTATTTTATCTTTCTTGTGTTGGAAGTTTTAAAGTGTACTCAACACTTTCATATTCATTCCATGTCTGGTCCAAATCAGGAACCCAGTCATCAAATTTTAAACGAGGTAGTTTCCAATCATTAGGGTCAAAGAATTCAGAATCGATTAAAGAAGCTCTTAGTTTACTCTCAACGAGTTCAAGAGAGTATTCATCAGGATTAGTAAAAATCACATTACCAAACACTTTATAGTTACCTGTATCGCGGTATTTGTAATTGAATTTTAGGTTATTTCTTGAAGTACTCATGATTGTGATGTTTCAAAAATTCTGGATCGGGCATAAACTTTTTTGGTAGTGTAATCTGCTTATTATGAAACTGTATAAAGTTTTGTTTGATGCTTTTGGTTGATTCTTTCTTCAGCAAAATTGAGGACACTTTTACTTTATAGTCTTCAGTAATGGTAATGAGTCCGTTATCGAAAGCTTTATCGTGAAGTGCGTTCAGCGATAATCCATTTTTAGGATTTAACCTGTTAGTGGTATCCTGACTCCAAGGCTTAATGTGACTTGCAATCAGTAATTCAGGTTGATTGATGCCCGTGATGCAGCAACTAAAATCATAATTGGTCATTACTAATGTTCGAAACACAATTTGATTCGTTCTTACTTTAACCATTCTCTCTTTTTCTTCGCCACTTTTCGGCAAATCAGTTAAGTCAATTTCGTATAATCGGTCAACAGTGATTTTTTTCTTCTTTGCATATAGATTTTCACTCTCTATAAACAGGTTATCCCAATTGTTGAAGAACTCATTCCAAATCTCTTTATCTAAATTACTTACGTTCGAAGCACCTTTAATGCCTCTTGCTTTAAGTTGCGGATCAAGACTTGCAAAGTTCACAAGTTTAAAAGCGACCGAACCGGGTGTACGATGAATCAGGTTTGCTAACTCAATCACATCAGGATTTCTGCTGTGAAGTTTACCAAAGGGGAGTTTGCAGTAAAGGTTAATCGTTAGGATCAGATCTTCACGCGTCCAGAGTTTTTGGCCTTCTTTCATGTTTCGTCTATTACAAAAGTAAAGTTACAGTTATCGCTTAAACAATGATGTATTTGCGTTCGATTCTTCGTGTTAGATAAATCGAGAATTAAATCAGTTCTATTACCGCGCTTAGGATAAGTTTGGGGTTGGTCGCTGATAATAAAAACATAATTAAAATCAATCATAAGTTATGAGGGTAAAAATTCAATGCACATCCATAGGATGAATTTATGACTTAATTCGTCAATCCTTACCTGTCATTTGGATGATTAAAGGAACAAACCTTGTTGTGAGAAATTCTGCCCTGACTCATCACCTGTTAACGACAGTTCGTCACGACAGTCCAACGATTCGCAACAAAAATTTGCGAGCCATTCAACTCTTTGCTCATATTGGCAGTCTATAAGGCGTACACACAATGAAAGCCCTCAATTTGCGCAGAACTGTATTCCTGGTCATAGGCATACTGGTGGCCGCAATGATTCTGGTAACCACTAGTTTGTTTGGGATGAACCCGTAAGTTCTTCAATACCTCCAGCTCTTCAAATCCGCTCCTTTGGGCGCACTGGTTTCAATGCGCTTCAATATTTTAGGTAAATACATGGTGTTGTAGCGCAGCCGTGAAATGTAGTTGGGATTGTTGTGGTCGCCATTCCAGCAATGCTCGGCCCGGTCGCCATAATCAACTTCGCCACCGTAAAACGGATTTTTTGTTTTCTTCAAAAACTCTTCCATCAGGTACACGGCATTGTTCAGGTAATAATTATCCATGTCGCCACAGTAGATATGAATTTTGCCCTGCACCTTCGGACCGAGGGTGGCCCAGTCGCGTTGCAGGATGTGCCGCAGGTCATAGTGCTCACGCCAGTATTCAGCCACGGTGTGGTTAATTTCACCTGTAACTTTATCCCACAGGCGCTTGGGGTAGCCGTCTTCACCCTGCGGTGAGTACACGGCCTCCCAGATGTCCCACTGCTGGCCTGAGCGTGATTTGGTGCCGAGGGCCAGTTCGCGGTGGTTCATCTCGCGCAGGGTGGCTGTAATCTGGCCGAGGTAATTGCGGAAACCGGGGCGTTCCAGTTTCTTAAAATCGCTTTCGTAGTAATAGGCATTCTTGTCTTTATAAATATCCACCAGGCAGTAGGCGCGGAAGTCGATGGGGTCGGGGCAGGCGGCAAAACATCCGTTCAGTTCATCGGGGTAGAACAGCTGCACGGCCAGCGCTTCCCAGCCACCGGTTGAACCTCCGTAGGTAAAACGGGCCCAGCCCTGTCCGATGCCGCGGAATTGTTTTTCAATTTCTGGGATAAGCTCGTACATAATGGCATCGCCATACGGCCCCAGGTTGGCTGAGTTCACGGCATACGAGTCATCGTAGTAGGGATTGGCATGTTGTATTTCGATAATGAGAAAGCGCGGAAAGTTTTTGCTCGTCCACTGTTTGTAAAAGTTGTATGCTTCCTGTGCCTGTATTTTCCGGTAGCCGTAAATGTTAAACCGGGTGCTGTAATCGGTGGTGTCCATGTTCGGGTCGGGCGGAGTTTCGCTGAAGCCGCCAAAGTCGCTCGGAAAATGGCCGTGATAAATCATGAGCGGATACCGCGCCTCCGGATGATCATCAAAACCTTCGGGTACCAGCACGTGGGCGCCCAGAAACATGGGTCTCCCCCAAAACTCCGTGAGCATTTTACTTTGAATTTTTATGTGGCGAACGTACTTCGTGTCTTTCGGCTCGGTAACGGGTGGTATTTTCTGGTCCATTACCACGCGGATTGTTTCTTTCTTTGACGGATCAACCGAAACTTTAACCGGTGTGCTGTAAAAATTGCCGGGCTTGCTGTTCCACTGTTGGCCTTCGCCCTGGTCGGGCGGGAGTTTTACCGTGTGCCCGGTTTTCAGCGTAAAGGTTTCGTAGCGGTTAAGCAGCGCCTGCACGTAATACTCACCGGCCGGTACATCGTTTAAACTTTGTATCGGGTAGCCAAAGGCGGTTGCATCAATTGTAATTTCATCACCGGGCTTCATGCCTTCCACATCAATTCCGAATACGAGTTGTGTGGAGAGACCGTCAACAATCTGGTGGCGCGGTTCCGACTTGTCGTTATTGGCCAGCATAAGCAGCAGCCGGCCGTCCTGCGCCTGGTCGCTCATTTCGGCTGTGAAGGAAACGGAGAATTTCAGTTTGGCTGTATTTTCTGTAGGTGTTGTGCAGCGGATGCTAAGCAACAGCAACACAGTAATAAACGCAGTGATTTTTTTCATGGTGTTGATTTTTGCGGGAGGAATTTACTTCCATCGGCAATTAAAAACCCGGATTTTTACATGAAATCAATCAAATTTTTGATTTTTTTAGCGATGTCAGCCAAACGATTCTTTATTATATTGCACGTCAGAATTTAGTTGGCCTGTTACCTATGACCATTCACATCATCGAAGACGATGAGATTTACGCTGAGTTCATTCAGCGGGCGCTTGCGCAGGATCCGAACCTCAAAATAAAGAGTTTCAAGTCGGCCGAAGAGTGTCTGAAGGCGATGAATGGCGGCCCGTTACCGGATGCCTTTATTGTGGATTACAAACTGCCCGGAAAAACCGGCATTGATTTTTACGAGGCCATTAAAGCCAAGATGAAAGATCAGAACAAACTCATCATGATGAGCGCTATTGACGATGGCAACCTGGTGCTGAGTTTTATCCGGAAGGGGGTTCGTGATTACGTTATTAAAGATGACAGCGTGATTGAATCCATCAAAGCCATCCTCGAGGGCAAGGATGAAGATTATTACCTCTTCAATTAAAGCTATTTTTTACTTGTTATGCTGAGCGATTAGCGAAGCATCTTCTTGTTTTATGACCAGGATAAGAGGTCCTTCGCCATGCTTAGGCGTGGCTCAGGACGACAATCTTATTTGTTATGCTGAGCGAGAGCGAAGCATCTCTTAATTTGTTGGCTTGCTGTTTATTTGTTATGCTGAACGTAGTGAAGCATCTCTTGTTATGTGACCCAGATAAGGAGGTCCTTCGCCCCGCTTTGGGCGTGGCTCAGGACGGCAAACTTTATTTGTTATGCTGAGCGATTAGCGAAGCATCTTTTGTTTATGACCTGGATAAGAGGTCCTTCGCCCCGCTTATGCGTGGCTCAGGACAACAAATTTTTTTGATTTTAACAAAGTTTCTTCGTTTTGCTCGGGTCAACTAAGTTTTTTGCTATGCCGAGCCACGTTGAAGGCGTGACGAAGCATCTTTTGTTTGTTGGTTCGGATAAGAGGTCCTTCGCCCGCTTCTGGCGTGGCTCCGGAAGACAATCTGTTTTTTTGTTGTGCTGAGTTCAGCGAAGCATCTTTTGTTCCATACATTAATTTTTCTTCCTCGGTGCTGAACGAGATTGTGCATTTTTTGGTGGCCAATCAGGCATAATGCTTTTATTCAAAAAATTCAGGTTGGGATTACTTTTTCGAATCAGGTTTAATTTCTTTTTCCGGGTCCACCCCTTAAGTTCCTTTTCTCTTGCAATGGCATCGTGAACCCATTGAAAATCTTCCCAATAGATCAGGCAATAGCAATAATATTTTCCGGCAAAAGTTTCAGGGTTTCCTCTGTTCAGGTAATGCTCAATAATCCGTTGATCCAACTGATTTGTCATGCCGATATAGAGAACCCTTTTAGATGGGTTGGTTGTAATATAGGTGTAGAAGCGGTGGTTCATTAATTAATGGCTTACTAAGTAAAAGATTTTTAGAACGTTGGTAAAGAGGTCCTTCGCCCCGCTTGGGTGTGGCTATGGAAGACAATCTGTTTATTTGTTATGCTGAGCGATTAGCGAAGCATCTCTTGTTATGTGACCCAGATAAGGAGGTCCTTCGCGTGGCTCAGGACGACAATCTTTTTTTGTTATGCTGAGTTCAGCGAAGCATCATTTAATTTGTTGACTCGGATAATTGGTCCTACGTGTGGCTCAGGACGGCAATCGTGTCGGAAACGTTAACCGGAACACGGAGCCTATACCTTCGGTTGTCTGACACTCCACACCTCCTCTTATTTTTTGCATCATGGCTTGCGTAATGTACAGGCCAAGGCCTGTACTGCTTTCCCCTCCGGTCGGGCGGTTGGAAAACCGGCTGAATTTTTTAAACAGCGAAGCACGTTCATTGGGCAGAAATCCACGCGCCTCATCAGCTACTTCAATCAAGGCATGGTTACCGGAAACAGCAGCCTGAACATGTACCGACTTTCCCGGAAAGGAAAATTTAATTGCATTGGAGAGTAAATTATCAAACGCACGCTGCAGGCAGTGACGGTCGGTGTGCAATTCGCAATCGTCAACCGTGCTCGCTATAAGTGTAAGTTGCTTCTTGCGTGCCACACCATCAATTGCCTTTAGCGAGGTATGGATAAATTCGCGAAGGCTAAAAGGGGCCGGCATCAGTTTAAGGCCCTGATATTCCAGGTTGCGGTAATCAATCAGGTTGCGGATCATGGCCATGCCATCGGCAATAACGATGTGCATTTTTTCGAGGTAGTTCCTCTGCTCATCGGTTAAGTTTGTTACATTCATTTGCAGCAGTTGCAACAAAGCATGCATGCGGTTAAATGGCGACTTTACATCGTGTGAAGCGATGGTGAGCAGGTGGCGCTGACTCTGAGTAAGTTCTTCAATTTTCTGAAGAAGCAATTCAACCTGTTTCGAATGGTCTGAAGGTAAATCTTTCATGCAACTCGAAGTGATGAAGGTACGGATTTGCGTTCAGATACGCACCCGGATTTCATCCTGGTAATCAACTGGAATAGTTACCGGCACACTTTTGTAGGTAAACCGGATAGAGCCTTTATACCGGATTTTCATCTTCTTCCCGCCCAGCACAGCCAATACGGTATCGAAAAAGCCTAATTCTTTCAGATTAAGTTTTACCTCAAGCGGTACGGTAAACTCAGCTTTTGCCGGAACCTTTGTTTTCAGTTTCTGATCAATCAATGCCGCCTTCTTACCATCTACAAAAACCTCCATATCAATTTTGCGTAACGTCATGCTGATTTTGTTGGGATTGTACAGTACCGCATTGGCCCGGAGCAGCGGCTCGGTGTTAACTTCAACAACAACATCTTTTATTCTGCGCAACTCTACTTTTTCCTTTGGGCTGCAGGAGGCAAGAAAAAGAAAGAATAATAATAGTAATAGATACACTTCCCTATACCCCCTCGAGGGGGGAACAAGGGGGGTGTTGGTGATTTTACGCTTCATTGCCATTGGCGTAAGTATAGACAATCTCGTGCTAACTTTGTTACATGAATCTCCTCTTCGACAGTATTGCAACCGGTTTGGCCGAACAGGAATTTGCCATTGCCGACCAATTTTTAAGCCAAAATGAAGTGGATGCTATTCTAGGTCTGCCTGAGTTTCAATCGAGAGAAACATTTAAAAAAGCCGGCATCAGCAAACAGGTACAGGTAAAGGAGGAAATCCGGGGCGATTACATCCAATGGATTGATAAAACCACTGCGCAGGAAGCCGCAAAAGTTTACCTGCAGCGACTGGATGAACTAATCCGGTACCTTAACCGGAATCTTTTTCTGAGTCTTAAAGATTACGAAGTTCATTTTACTTTTTACCCGGCCGGTACGTTTTACAAACGCCACCTCGACCAGTTTAAGCAGGACGATCACAGGAAACTTTCGGTTATCTGCTACTTAAATACCGATTGGAAGCCTGAGCATGGAGGCGAATTGCGGATGTACCTGCCCGGCCGCACCCGCGATGTGTTGCCTGTTGCCGGCCGGCTTGTTTGTTTTCGCAGCGACCGTATTGAACACGAAGTGCTGCCGGCTACCCGTGAGCGGCTAAGCATAACCGGGTGGATATTGGATAAGGAAAAATTTCTGCTTTAAGTGTGGCTGACTGACTGGGCGCGAATCCACGTTAGCACCTCAGCCAGGTAAGCGGCAGGCAATTCTTCTTTATACAGTTGTCTCACAAACTCTGCGGTAACTTCACGATCAGTAAAATCAGGATTTTGCTCCCTTATTCTTGATTTGATTTGTTCGTTTACTTCATCAATCATTTCAAAACCCAATCTGAACCGCTCGGCATCAGAAAATGAAAGCCAGCGTTCCTTTTGTTTTTTTCGGATATGATCGGGTGTGTCGGTCATAATACCCCAAAGGTATTAAGTTGCAATTCCATTAACCAGTACCGGAGATACTTATGGTCAACCGGATTCTCCAGCAGATTTCGCAGATCTTCCAGGTGGCGGTCACTCTGAATATCCTGAATCCAAATAAGTTTAGAAAGAATCAGGTCTTCCGCAGAAACGATCCAGGCCTCATGTCCGAAAAGCTTTTTTCTGACCCTTCTTTCAAATTCTGTCTTCCGGTACGGAGAGTTCTTCTTAAGAACGAAGTCAATTTTAAACCCGGAACGGTTATCAATAACGTTAAACATTCCACGCCTTTGTACTTCTTCTTCTATTGATGGCCGATGGATAAAAAAATTATCCTTGAATATTTCACAAAACAAATCGAGGGAAGCGGCATCCAGTTCAATCACTACATCAATATCGCGGGTTACTCGGGCAGTGCTGTACGCCAGCAGGGCAATGCTGCCCGAAACCATATACGGAATTCCACGCGCTTCCAGTTGTGTTGTTATTTCTTTATAAAGATCTGAAAGACTCATTGTTTCGGCAGGTAAAGTAACATCTTTACAGGACACATGAATTGCAGAGGACCTCTTTTTTTCAGTTTCTCTTGTTACTTTTGAAGCACCTGTTGATGAAACCCTATTTTTTAAAACTGTATCAATACAACGAATGGGCGAACAGCCGTGTGCTGAAGGCACTCAAAGTGCAGCAGGTATCGGATTCAAAAATTCTTGAAATCATGGGTCATGTGGTGGCTGCACAACTGCTGTGGCTGCACCGGGTAAAGCATTGGCCTGCGCCCGCAGTAAAATTGTGGGGAGCCTATTCACTGGAAGAGATTACCGCTATGAGTGAATCGGCCTGTAAACAATGGTTGCAATTTGTAGCCGAACACGATACCTTTAATGAGGAGTTGAGTTACCTGAATTACAAGGGAGAGCCGTACACCAACAACGTAGAAGCTATTATGATTCACCTGGTTAATCATTCATCCTATCATCGGGGGCAAGTGGCGTTGCTGATGAGGCAAAAAGGGTATGAACCGGTGAATACAGATTTTATAACGTATGATCGCATCCTTCGCGGACAATGGAAAGATTAAAACCTGCTGATATGAAAAAAATTTATTTACCTGCAGTTATTTTGTTGTGCACCATTGCTGCCCTGGCCCAGGATGGCATCACCATTTGCCATACTCCGGCCACCGAGAAATTTGCGTTGTTTGCTTCAAACAAGGAATTCAATATGGCCCATGCTGATCCGCTGCCGTATACGCACCAAAGCCAGGTGGGCAAGATGGTCACGTTTAAAACCGCCAGCGGCCCCGATGCTAACGGCTACCTGCTGGAAGCAAAGAAAAAAACAAACAACTGGATTTTTGTTTTCCAGGAGTGGTGGGGCCTGAACGACCACATCAAACGCGAAGCGGAGCAACTTTATAATGCATTGGGTAATGTAAATGTACTGGCCATTGATATGTATGATGGCAAGGTTACCGACAAACGTGAAGAAGCCGGCAAGTTAATGGGAGCGTTTAAGCAAGATCGGGGTAACGCCATTGTGCAGGGCGCCCTGGCCTATGCCGGCAGAAATGCAAAAATCGGAACGGTAGGCTGGTGCTTTGGCGGAGGGCAGTCGCTGCAGGCTGCATTAACCGCAGGGCCCCAGGCGGCAGCATGTGTAATGTACTATGGCATGCCGGAAGAAAATGTGGACAGGCTTAAAACACTGAACTGCGATGTGCTTAACATCTGGCCTACGCAGGACCAGTGGATTAACGAAGCGGTGATGGATAAGTTCGAAGCGAATATGAAGGCAGCCGGAAAGAACCTGACGATAAAAGCCTATGAGGCCGACCACGCTTTTGCTAACCCCAGCAACCCGAAGCACAATAAAGAATTTGCTGAAGATGCTTTTAAAAATACGGTAGAGTTTTTTAAAGCACGGCTGAAGTAAGCAGACCGATTTTTTACATCAGTTCTTCCAGCATAAACTTTATCACATCGGTGGTGGTAACAATGCCCACCAGTTTGCTTTCGTCTTTTTTATCTACTACAGGCAGGGCGTGAAATTCCTCGGTGGAGAGAATTTCGGCAACCCGCTTAATACTGTCGGTTTCTTTCACTACGCGCGGCTTGTGCGACATCACCTGCGAGATGTTTAGCATTTCGAACACCGCTTCATCCGCATCGCCTTCACCGGCAAACAAACTGCTGAAGGTAAGCCTGTTCAGGTCGGTTTTGCTGATGATGCCCACCAACTGTTTTCCATGCAATACCGGCACATGGCGGATGTGCTGTTTGCGCACCAGTTCGTGCACATCGGCCAGTTTATCGTCCAACTGAACTGTGAAAACATTTTTTGTCATGATGGTGCTTACGGGCGTGTTCTTCTTCATGGCTCCGGTAGTTTGTTCGACTTCAAAATACCCAGGAGCCCGGAGTTTACGTCTGATCAAAATCAGAGCGCCTCAATGATCTTCATCACTCCCACACCACCAGGCCTTCCTGGTGGAACCACTTCGGATAGTTAGGCAGGTGAATCTTTTCTACTTCATTTCGTTTTACCTTGAGCGTGGGCGTTAGCAATCCGTTATCTACTGTCCAGTCGGTTTTCATGATCACGGCTGTTTCCAGTTTTTCGTAGGCTTCAACTTTTTTATTCACCTCGGCAATCGTTTGACTCAGGCTTGCAATTATAGCTTCCTTGCTTTTAGTTTTCGCTGAAGCTGAAAGTACAACAAGTGCCATCGGCTGGGGCACGCCCATGCCGACAACACACACCTGTTCAATATCGGTGTTTTTTGAAAGCATCAGTTCGATGGGCGCTGGCGATATGTATTTTCCTTTGTCGGTTTTGAATTGATCCTTTACCCGTCCGGTAATTTTCAGGTAACCGTCTGCATCATACTCGGCCATGTCGCCCGTTTTCAGGTAGCCTTCTTCATCAAAAACTTCGGCTGTAAGCCCCGGCTCTTTGTAGTAGCCTTTCATCAGGGCTTTGCTGCGGATGCGCAACTCGCCTTCGGATGAAATTTTTGTTTCAGCACCCGGCAGGGGTTTGCCTACGGTGCCCACTCTGTTTTGGCCGATAAGGTTAAAGTGCGAAAGCACACAATCTTCCGTCATGCCGTAGTTCTGATAGATAGTGATGCCAAGCGTTTGAAACCAGTTCATGATCGGAACGGACAGCGGGGCCGCACCCGAGCAGATGTAAATAGCCTTGGCCAGGCCTAGTTCTTTTTTCAATTTGTTCTTCAGCAGCGTGCTGATTAACGGAATAGAAAGCAGCCAATCGAGTTTTTTCTGCGGAATTTTGGCAAGAATTTTTTCCTGGATCTTGGTCCATATCCGGGGCACAGCAAAGAATATGGCCGGTTGCGTGTCTTTAAGGTCCTGTGCAAACGTATCCAGCGTCTCGGCAAATGAAATGGTAGCTCCTTTATAAATGCCCAGCAGTTCAATGCCCAGCCGTTCGGCCACATGGCTCAGCGGCAGGTATGAAAACATGCGCAGGCCGTCAGGCAATTGCGGAAGAATTTGCTTTACAATGCCCAGCACGATGTTGAAATTTCCGACCGTGTGCATTACTCCTTTTGGTTTTCCTGTAGTGCCTGAGGTGTAGATGATAGTCATCAGATCATCGGGTTGCGGGGTGGCCGGATTTTTTATGGGCATACCGGTTGCGATTATTTTCTCCCAGCTTTTTCCTTCCTGGTGTCCATAAACCTCCAGGCTTATCCGCATAAGCGATGCCGGGATGCCGGCCTGTTGATTTTTGTAGTCATCCAGCTTGCCGATAACGATGGCGGCCGATTCGCTGTGCTCCAGTATCGGGCGGATGGCATCGGCACTCAGTGTCGGGTAAATAGGAACGGAGATGTGTCCGGCCATCATAATGGCGAGGTCGGCCATAATCCAGTGTGCACAGTTTTTAGAAAGGATGGCCACTTTGGATTTTGGAGGAAGCGCTTCGAGGGCGCCCGCAATTTTCCGAATCTCTGCACCGGCCTGCCGGTAACTCCAGGTTTTCCATTGGCGGTTAAACGGTTGCCGTAGAAAAATGGCATCGGGTTGGGAGGCTTCCCAAGCCAGAAAATGGTGCAGCGGAGATGTAGCCATGTTTTTGGTTTAGGGGTTTGGTTCAGGAATGTAGTAACTATTGCTGGCGGTTGCAATGTATATTTGCGCGACTCGTTTGATAATTATGCAAAAAGTATCGTGGTATTTGGTTGTGGTTGCAGCGCTTCTGGTATTCGGTTGCGGTAGTGATGAAGAGAAATGTGCCTTCATCCCGGCCCCTGAAAAGCAGGTATCGGTTCAATTTTTGTCGCTTTCCGATTCACTGCCGGCCATCACCTCAAAAACAGAACTGGTGAATATATTAACCCGCTACCCGGTATTGCGCGATTATTTTTTTCACAGAAGTGATTATCCGAATGATTCGGTGTTTATCAATGAACTGTACCGCAGGTTTACCAATCCCTATCTTGATACACTGTTGCTTGAAGTAAGGCGAGTGTTTGGTGATGAACAGGAACTTAAAAAAGAATTAAATCAAGCCTACACCAACCTGCTTTACTATTACCCCGAAGCAAAAGTTCCTAAGGTGATAACAGCCATCAGCGGCCTGGATACCGATATGGTGGTAACCGATTCGCTGATCATAATTGGGCTGGATTTTTATCTGGGTAAGGGCGCCCGCTACCGGCCCAACATGTACGAATACCTTTTACAGCAATACACCCCACAAAACATTGTACCCTCGGTGATGCTGCTCAATGGGATAAGCGCTCAATACAATGCTACGGATCCATCTGATAAAACCGTTTTAGCCGACATGATTGCCTATGGCAAGTCGTTTTATTTTGCCAAACACATGTTGCCTTGCGTTCCGGACAGCATTTTTATCTGGTACTCGCAGGAGGAAATGAAGGGAGCCCGCGCCAATCATGATTTGATATGGCTGCGGCTCATTGAGGATCAGGTGTTGTATGAAACCAGCCACCTTGTTAAACAGCGCTATCTGGGTGATCGGCCAAAGACCCTGGAGGTAGGCGACAAGTGCCCGGGCCGTATTGGCCAATGGGTGGGTTGGGAGATTGTGAACAGTTACATGAAGGCGCACCCTGAAACTACGCTGCAGCAATTGATGCAGTTAAGCAATGCCGACAAGTTGTTTAAAGAGTCGAAGTATAAACCGGTAAAAAAATAAGGCAGGCTCCACTGCACTTTATTTATCTTTGATGACTCCAATCCCATAACCATGCGACAAAAAATTGTAGCCGGAAACTGGAAGATGAACAAAACCTACCAAGAGGCCGGTCAACTGGCTACTGAGGTATTAGCGGCCTTTCAACAGCCGGGCGCGGAGTTACCCCGCGTAATTTTTTGCCCTCCGTTTCCGTATCTGGCCGAGGTTGTCAACCTGACAAAGCATGATGCCCGGTTTTCGGTGGGCGCGCAAAATTGCAGCGAGCATCAATGGGGTGCCTACACTGGCGAAGTTTCTGCTCCTATGTTGAAATCTATGGGCATTAAATATGTTATACTGGGGCATAGCGAGCGCAGGCAATATTTTGGCGAAGAAGGCGCGGTACTGGCACAGAAAGTTGATGCCGCCCTGGCCAACAACCTCACCCCGATTTTTTGTTGTGGCGAACCGTTGATTGTACGCGAAGACAACAAACAAAACGATTTGGTAAAATCGCAGATTGAAGAAGGATTGTTTCACCTGCCTGCTGAAGGAATAAAAAAAATTATAATCGCCTATGAGCCTGTATGGGCCATTGGTACCGGCAAAACCGCCACCGCACAACAAGCCCAGGAAATGCATGCCGTTATCCGCAAACACATTGCAGGCCGCTATGGAAAGGAAACAGCCGAAAGTATTTCTATTTTATATGGAGGAAGCGTGAATGCCGCAAATGCCAAAGAACTGTTCGCCAGCACAGATGTAGATGGCGGACTGGTTGGCGGGGCCTCGCTTAAGCCCAGCGAGTTTGTTGACATCATCAGAGCAGGGTCCAACTGATCGGAGCATGTACTACACCCGCCTGCAGGTTGTTTGTTCACCTGAGTTTTCAGAAATACTCATGGCCGAAGTGGCCGAAGCAGGCTTTGATACCTTTATGGAAACCGAAAGGGGATTTGAGGCATACGTAGAAAAAAATCAATATACGAAGGACAAGCTTCAGGAAGTTAAAGAAAAGTATTCAGGTATAACACCGGTTGTCTTTTACCTGGACCGCGTTGAAAAGAAAAACTGGAATGAAGAATGGGAAAAGAGCTATGAACCTATTCTTGTTGAAAACAAGTGCCTCATTCGGGCCTCGTTTCATCAACCGGAAAAGACATATCCATACGAGATCATTATCACCCCCAAAATGTCGTTTGGTACAGGGCATCATCAGACTACCTACCTGATGATCAAATCTCAGCTTGAAATGGATCATACAAACAAAGTTGTTATGGATGCCGGCACCGGAACGGGTGTATTGGCCATCCTGGCATCGAAACTCGGAGCAAGCCGGGTAGAGGCAATTGATATTGACGAGTGGAGCATTCTGAACAGTAAAGAAAATGCAGATTTAAATGGTTGTCCGAACATTTCCATTCGCCAGGGTAAGCTGAGTGATCTAACCTTCGAAGGTGATTTTGACATCATCCTTGCCAACATCAACAAGAACATCCTGTTAGAAGAACTGCATCAGTATGTGGCTTACCTTAAGCCGGGCGGCCGGTTGCTGCTCAGCGGCTTTTATGAAAAAGATATTCCCGATTTACTCACGGAAGCGCTTCGTTATGCGTTACAGCATGTACAAACCGATGTGCGCGATAACTGGGCAAGTTTGTTGCTGGCCCGGTAAGGGCAAAGGTAGTTTGGGCTTGAGGCGATAATTTCCGAATTTCAGGAGTTTTTACCGGTGTGAAAGCGTTTTTTCAATATTCCCTGCTCTTTTTGGTAACGGGTGTGCTGGCGCAAAACCGCAATAAGCCGGTAACCTTTACCAGCTTCCCTGACAGCATCCGCGTTGTACTGGAAAATACCCGTAATACCGAAGCCATGGTTATTGGCGGGGGCCTTACTACAGCCTGGAATAACCTTGGCCAGGATCAGCAGTTTCGCATTCAAAACCAGTTTTACCGGATGAAACGCAAGGGGTATAAACTGCGCCCGCATTTTGTTGATTATTTCGGCTGCATTGTTAATGCAGTTAGCGTTGAAGGCGCTGATATGGCCACGCTGAACCAGTTTTTGAATGTGGTTGATAAAGTTGTTGAAAATTACAAGCCGGATAAGACGCTGAAGTTTCTGTCTTCATCAAAGCAGTTCTTCCTCCATCATGCCTTGTATTACGATAAAACATACCGGCTGTATGCCCGTGATGATGACTACCGGTTTGAATACATGGAATACATTCCTCCACCGGCAGATACCACAGCAGTTGAAGAGACCAACTGGGATGACTGGCAGGATGAACCCGTGGACACCCTGCCGCAAGTGGTTGAACCATACTGGATGACCCCTGCACCGCAGCCGGTGGTTGAAGGACCGGTAATTCGGTTTAACCGGGTGTCGTTGAATTTTATCACACCGGCTGATTCTGTTTGGCTGAGTAATACAAAAGGAGTTTTTTCGCTAACTGATAACCTGTTTGTAGGCGAGGAGGGAAAATTTAACTGGACGTCAGCCGGATTGAGTGCGGATTCGGTGTACTGCGATTTTACGGTGTATAATTTCAGAGTTAACAAACCCGAATTAAAAGCCGACCTGGTAAAGTTTAATTACACCGGTAAAACACCTGGATTGATTTACGGCAAGTTTGAGTTTAAGTCGCAGCCGCGTAAACCGGGCACACCATCTTCGTGGCCTCAGTTTACCTCGTACGAGAACACGCTGGCCATACAGGGCTTTGGCAACGAGCGCATGAAATACCGTGGTGGATTTTCGTTGCACGGAACACGTATAAAGAGCACCAACGTAAATAATGAGTATGCTACCCTGGATGTACTCGACAGCCTGGGCAGCAAGCAATTCCAGGCAAAATCGCGTGCGTTTGTATTTACGGATTCAACGGTAACCTCCGACCGTACGACCTTTACCATTTACCAGCAAAACGATTCACTGGCACACCACTCGGTGCAGATGTACTATAACTTTCCAAAGAACACGGTCGTTATCACAAGCGAAAAGGGCCCGTTAAAAAATACTCCATTCACAGCATCGTTTTTCGGCCTGGATTTTTCGGCCAACCTTATTCGCTGGAATTTGAAGGCCGATAGCCTGGACATCTCCACTGTTGGCGGGCGTTCTACGGTACCCTTGATTTTGGAATCGCGCGATTACTATGATCCCGAAGACTTTCATCAATTGCATGGTTCCGGATTCAATTTTCATCCGCTGGCCGTTGTAGCTAAATATTGTATCGACTTTAACACGCGTGAAGTACACAGCGGAGACCTGGCCCAGGTTTACGGCATTAAAATTTTTGATGCACAGAAAGCACTCGAGTTTCTGGCTATTAAAGGATTGATTGAATACTGGCCCGAAAAGGATCTGGCTATCGTAAAAGAAAAGGCCATTACACAATACCTGGCACACAAAGGCGAAGTAGATTACGACAACATGAAGATCCATTCGGTTATGGGCTCGTATGTAATGGCCGATTTGAAAAAGCCCGTACACGCCAACGCAACACTGAGTTTTAAAAACCGCAACCTGGTGGTGCGGGGTGTGGAAGAATTCAGTTTGAGCGATTCACTGAATGTGGTAATCAAACCCGATAGCAGCGTGATTACCGTGCTTCAGAACCGCGACATCAAGTTTGACGGCACCATTACAGCCGGGAACTTTGAAATAACGGGCAAGGATTTTACACTCAAGTACGACAGCTTTTTTATTAACCTGAATAAGATTGACTCCATCAATTTTTATGCGATGGAAAAAAATGCACGTGGCCAGCTGGTGCGCAGAAAAATCAACAACTCGATGGTAGGTGCTGACTCCACCGCGGCAGCCGAGGGCGGACTGGGCGATATTTCGAAATCATCGGGCACCCTGTACATCAGCCGGCCCGATAATAAATCGGGCAAGAAAAAAATACCCAATTACCCCAGGCTGGATGCCACCACGGGTGGTGTGATTTATTTTGACAGGCCCGAAGTGCTCAATGGCGTGTACGACCGGTCTGTATTTTTTGTGGTGCCTCCGTTTAAACTGGACAGCCTGAACGATGCCGATCCGACCTCCATTAATTTTGAGGGTACCTTTGTTTCCAGCGGCATGTTTCCAAGTTTCAAAGAGAAGTTGCATACCATGCCCGATAAATCGCTGGGGTTTGAACACATCGTTCCGCGCGGAGGGTATCAACTATACAAAGGTGATGGAAAATTTGAAGGCGTTATTACACTCGATAACCGGGGTATCCGCTCAACCGGAACCATCACCTACCTGGCCGCTACGGTCAAGTCGCCTGATTTTGTGTTTTATCCTGATAGCGTTATTGCCAAAGGTCAGCGCGCACGCCTGGATGAAAAGCAAATCGGTGCTGTAAACTTTCCGCAGGCATCCTTACCCGATTTTCAGATGAAGTGGTACCCGAAGCGCGACCAGATGCGGCTGAAAAATCAGTCGGTGCCATTTAATCTTTATGATTCAACCGCACAACTGAACGGAATTTTAACCGTTTCGCGCACTGGGGTTACTGCTGCGGGAAAACTGGAAACCCGCGGGTCGGAGTTGCTCTCGCGCGAGATGAGTTTTTCGGCAAAAGATTTTGGCGCGAGGCATTCGCGTTTCCGCGCTAAATCGGCCGATCCTTCCAAGCCGTTGATTGACGGTACGGATGTACGGATAAAGTTTAACCTGGCCCAGAACTATGCCGACATCAGCCCGGAGATTGAAGGTGAGGCCGCTATCAACTTTCCGTATGCTCAGTTCAAAACCTCTATTCCGAATGCGCGCTGGGATTTAACCACCCAGAAAATCTCCATGACCAAAAGCCCCAATGTGCCGCTGGAGAACTCGTACTTCTACACTACCCGCAAAGAACTGGACTCACTCAATTTCATGGCCGAAAAGGCAGAGTATGATTTGAAAACACAACAACTCAAAGTAAGTGGCATCCCGTATATTATTGTTGCTGATGCCAAAATCACCCCCGAGAACAACGAGGTGCTCGTTCTTGAAGATGCCCGCATTGGTACACTGAAAAACACCGTGATCGTGTTAGACACACTAAACGGTTATCACCGCTTAACCGATGGTGTAGTAGATATTGTTTCAAGAAAGGAATTTAGTGGTCATGCAACCTATCAGTATGTTAACTTCCTGAAAGACACCTTCGCCATTAAAATGACCGACTTCAGGCTTGAACCGGTAACTGAAGTTGTTTCCTCCAAGCGAACCCCCCGGAAAAATTCAACGGCCTCCATGCAAACCGTAGCCACCGGCTCCGTAACCGAACAAATGCACCTGGTGCTGGGAGCCGGCATGTTTTACAAGGGCGATATGACCATGTATGCCACGCGCCCCGCATTACAACTGAGCGGCTCGGTTAAACTGGATATTAAAAACATTAAAGGCTACAACACCTGGATCCGCTACGAACAATCCGGTGAAGAAACCGAAGTGTTGATTGATTTTGATAATGCCCTTACCGAAGATGGCCGCAGGGTTTCGGCCGGGCTGCACCTCTCAGCCTTTGATAACAACCTCTATATTTCATTCTTAAACGAAAAGCGCGATGAGGACGAAGACTTCTTTCTGCCCAGCGGCACCTTGTTTTACGATGTTGCCAGCAAGGAGTATAAGATTGAAGACAGGGAAAAGGCGGCCGGCAATAAACTGAGCGGTAAAGTATTTGCCTATAATGATGAGACCCAGCTGGTGCGCTTTGAAGGACCGGTAAACCTGTTTAGCGGCAGCAAAGATTTCAACGTTAAAGCAACCGCCATAGGGCAGGGCAACATGCAAAACAATGAAATCCAGATGAACGCGATGGTCATTATCAATACCCCGGTTGCCCCGGCTGCGGTTGATGCCATGGCTGCCGACATTGCCGCGGTCGTTAAGAACGAATCGGTGGAAGAAGGACTGGGCGACCGCACCGATCTACTATACAAAATTGCCGATATCGTGGGCGAACGCGTTGCGCGCGACTATGAAAAGCGAAGCACACAAGGCTATGTATCGCTGGCTACGCTGCCCGAAACAGCCAAACCGCTTACATTTGCCAACATTAATTTCAAGTGGTCGCCTAAACACAAAGCCTTTTACAGCGAGGGCAGCCTGGGCCTTTCCAACATCAACCGAACCGACATCAACGGAAGTTTTGAAGGTTTTATGGAAGTAAAGAAAAACGAAGACGGCTCACCGGTGTTCAATGTGTTTATCAAAGCCTCGCCTGATTCATGGTATTACTTCGGGTACGAAGACAACCGGCTGCTCATGTATTCATCAAATGACGTATTCAACACCACCGTCTCCAAGCGTACCAATTCGGGCAAAGCCAAAGTGGGCGAGATGATTTTCATTCCCGGCACCGAAGAAGAAACGCTGGCATTTATTAACCGGTTCCGGAAAGACTACTACGGAATTGACGTTCCCTATAGCCTGAGTGCCGGCACTGCCAAAAAGAAGCAGGAGAAAAAGGAAGAGGACGATGGATTCTGATGAGTGGTTAATTTGGGTCACTTCAGCAAGATCAGTGTTATGTACCGGATCATTTGGCGTTATACAATCAACCCTGACTTTCTCGATGAGTTTCTCAAGTGGTATGCAGCAGATGGCGAATGGGCGAAATTTTTCCGGAAATCAACAAATAAATACATGGGCACTGATTTACTGAAGTCTGCCGATAACCCGCTTGAATATTTGACTATTGATAGGTGGAAGAGTAAGTCAGCGTATGAGGTATTTCGCGCCGCAAACAGTACCGAATACAGCAAGATCGACACCTTATGTGAGCGTTTTACGACTGACGAGAAGCTGCTTGGAAAGTATTTCAAGGCTGACCCCTCAACGCATCCTAACTAATTTACGAGATCGCCTGATTCAATTAAATATAACCACTAATTTCACGCCTTACCTAAAACCAGTTATTTCATGGTCAGAGAATACATCCAATCCAATAAACAGCGCTACCTCGATGAGTTGTTCGACTGGCTTCGCATTCCTTCGGTGAGTGCCGACAGTAAACACAAAAATGATGTTCGTAAAGCTGCAGAATTCCTGAAGGAAAAACTCACAATGGCCGGGGCTGATAAAATTGAATTGTGTGAAACCAGCGGCCACCCGATTGTGTATGCCGAAAAAATCATCAATCAATCATTACCCACCGTGCTGGTGTACGGCCATTACGATGTTCAGCCACCCGACCCGCTTAACCTGTGGACGTCACCGCCTTTCGAACCGGTAATCAAAGACGATAAGATTTACGCCCGCGGGGCGTGCGATGACAAAGGCCAGGTGTACATGCACGTAAAAGCGTTTGAAGCCATGATGAAGCACAATACGCTGCCTTGCAATGTGAAGTTTATGGTAGAAGGTGAGGAGGAAGTGGGCTCCGAAAACCTGGCAACTTTTATTAAGGAAAATAAATCAAAACTGAAAGCCGATGTTATTCTGATTTCAGATACGGCCATTCTATCATTGGATCATCCTTCAATTACCGTGGGCCTGCGCGGGCTCAGCTATGTAGAGGTGGAAGTAACCGGCCCGAACCGTGACTTGCATTCGGGGGTGTACGGTGGCGCAGTAGCCAACCCCATCAACGTGCTGGCGAAAATGATTGCTTCGCTGCACGATGAGAACGGCCGTATTACCATTCCCGGCTTTTACGATAAGGTAGTTGAACTCAGTGCGGCTGACAGGGAAGCATTGAACAGAGCACCATTTGATCTGAATCAATACAAGAAAGAGTTGGCCATCGATGAGGTGCAGGGCGAAGAAGGCTACACCACACTGGAGCGCACCGGCATCAGGCCAACGCTGGATGTAAACGGCATCTGGGGTGGTTATACCGGTGAAGGCGCAAAGACGGTGCTTCCCTCAAAAGCTTTTGCTAAAATTTCTATGCGGCTGGTTCCTAACCAGGAGAATCACGAAATCACCGAATTGTTTACAAAGCATTTTTTGTCGATTGCACCTAAATCGGTAAAAGTAAAAGTAACACCCCTGCATGGCGGGCAGGCTGCCGTAACACCAACGGATTCAAAAGCATTTAAAGCAGCCAGCACTGCATTTGAAGAGGTATGGGGCAAGCGCCCTATACCCACTCGCGATGGCGGCAGCATTCCGATTGTTGCTTTGTTTAAAAAGGAACTCGGCCTTGATACCGTGCTCATGGGCTTCGGCCTCGATTCGGACGCCATTCACTCGCCCAACGAGCATTACGGGGTAACGAATTTTATGCTCGGCATTGAAACCATCATCGCCTTTTATAAACACTATGCCCGTGCGTAGCCGTCAACTTTTTTACCGAACTTAACGTTATGCTTTGTATTTGAAATTTTATTATGGCTGGCAGAATACTGATAGTCCTGATCCTTGGCTCCGTTTCTGTGCTTCAGGCACAAATTCTTAAACCGGTTACGTGGTCGTGGCGGTCTGAGAAAAATTCCGTAAAAACCGGTGAAGAACTGGACCTGATTTTTACGGTAACAACCGACAAAAACTGGTATGTGTATGCCAACGACTTTGACCCCGATTGCGGGCCGATGCTCACCACCGTTACGTTTGAGAAGAACAATTCATTTGAACTGGTGGGCAACCTGAAGGCCATTAACCCCATTGCCAAGCACGATGAAATCTTCGGCTGCGATGTAAAGATTTTTAAGAACACGGGCGAATTCAGGCAACGGATAAAAGTTTTAACTGCAAAGCTGAAACTGGCCGGTATTATTGAAGGGCAAACCTGCACTGAAGTAGATGGTAAGTGTATTCCGTTTGAAAGTGATTTTGAGTTTACCGGAATAACTGTTTCCGGTAAGGAAATTGAAATACAACAACATGAAACACTATCCGACAAACCCGAACCTCAACCTGATGAAACAACAGGTACCACCGTGCAACCACAAATAACCTATAGCGGAGTTAAAGGGCCGGTATTGGATAAATCCATTCTGGATGGAACCGATAGCCTGAACAATGAATCGTTCTTCGGATACCTGGTATTTGCTTTTGTACTGGGGCTTATTTCGTTGATCACTCCCTGTGTATTCCCGATGGTGCCGATGACGGTAACATTTTTTCTGCGCGACAACCAATCGAAGAAAGAAGGCATTCGCAATGCCATCATTTTTGGTACCTCCATAATTACCATTTACACATTGGCCGGAACACTCTTTGCCGTGCTGTTGGGCGCAGAAGGACTTAACGCGCTGGCTACACACTGGGCCCCAAACCTTTTTGTGTTTGTCATCTTTATTGTGTTTGCACTTTCCTTTCTTGGTCTGTTCGAAATCACTGCACCACACCAGTTGGTAAACAAGGCCGATCAAAAAGCAGAAAAGGGCGGCCTGGCCGGAATTTTCTTTATGGCAGCCACCCTCGTGCTGGTTTCTTTTTCGTGCACCATACCCATTGTTGGCAATGTAGTGGTGCTGGCGGCCGGTGGGCAGATTTTAAAACCGATCCTGGCCATGTTTTCCTATTCGCTGGCGTTTGCCATTCCGTTTACCCTGTTCGCCATTTTCCCGGAGTGGATGAAAGGCCTGCCAAAATCGGGTGGCTGGCTGAACGCAGTAAAAGTTGTGCTGGGCTTTCTTGAACTTGCCCTTGCACTGAAATTTTTCAGCATAGCCGATCAGGCCTACCATTGGGGGCTGCTCGATCGCGATACGAATATTGCCTTGTGGATTGTCATTTTCTCACTGCTTGGATTTTACCTGCTCGGCAAAATCCGCATGCCGCACGATAGCCCCGTTGAGAGGATTTCTGTACCACGGTTGTTATTGGCCACGCTGGTTTTCTCGTTTGTTATTTACCTGGTACCCGGCTTGTGGGGCGCGCCACTTAAGGCCCTGGCAGGTTACCTGCCCCCGCAGCACACACACGATTTTGACCTGGTAGCCATGACGCGCAGCACGCGCGCCAATGAAATTTGCGATGCACCCAAGTATGCCGACTTTTTGCACCTTCCGCACGGACTACAAGGTTATTTCGATTACGAACAGGCCCTCAACTGTGCGCGACAGCAAAACAAACCGTTGTTTATTGACTTTACCGGTCATGGCTGCACCAACTGCCGGGAAATGGAAGCCGTGGTGTGGAGCGACCCGCTGGTGCTTGAACGGCTGAAAAATGATTACGTGATTGTGGCCCTTTACGTGGATGACAAAACCCCGCTTCCCGAAAGCGAATGGATAACCTCTTCGTACGATAACAAAGTGAAGAAAACCATCGGCAAGAAAAATGCCGACCTGCAGATAACCAACCTTGATAATAACGCCCAGCCGTTTTATGTGCTGGTGGGTAAAGATGAACGTGTGCTGGCCTGGCCGTATGGCTACGATCGCAGCGTGGAAAAGTTTGCTGCCTTTCTTGACAGTGGCAAGAAGAAGTTTGCCGAGTTATACAAGTAGGCAGCCGGACTTTATCCTAAACCATTTCAAAAAAGGTTTATCTTTACACAACTCATTTTTTAAACTTGTCCGGTATTTTTTAAACAACTGCTGAACTAAGTTCACGGAAATGCAGAAAGTAATTGTCGGGTCAATTTGCGGCTTCCTGATGCTTGGATTGTTTAGCGTCAATCCACCTGAGCAATCAGAAGCACAACCTGCCGCTGTATATTTTCCTGTGAGCATCCCGAATGCTCCGGTTACCCGATACGGGGTACCCATAGATAATAACCTGGTTATTGAGGATAAGATCAAGCCAAATCAATTTCTGTCTGATTTGTGGCGACAGTTTAACGTGCCGGCCGCACTGATTAACCAAATGGCATCGCTTCCGCGATCGGTTTTTGATGTACGTAAAGTAGCCCCCGATAAGAAGTACACATTTATCTGTTCAGCCGATTCGTTACGTACACCTAAAGCATTTATATACGAACCCAATCCGGTGGATTACATCGTATTTAGGTTTGATGAATCGCTTTGGGTAGATGTTTGCCAGCGCGAGGTGCAGGTAATTGAAAAAGAAATCAGCGGAGTAATTGGAACAACGTTATTCCACACCATAGCTCAACTGGGCATCTCCTATGAACTTACCAACAGGTTTGTTGATATTTTTGCCTGGCAGGTTGATTTTCAGCGGCTGCAGCGTGGCGATGAGTTCAAACTCATTTACGAAGAACTTCAGGTTGAAGGCAGGCCGATAGCTATCCAGAAAATCAGCGGCATTTATTTTAATCATTCCAATAACCCTTACTACGCCATTCCTTTTGATCAGGGCGAAGGGCTTAATTACTTCGATGAGAGCGGAAACAGTTTACGTAAAGCGCTTCTCAAGTATCCCATTGAATTTACGCGCATCAGCTCGCGTTATTCGGGTAAGCGGTTCCATCCGGTGCTTAAAGTAAACCGACCACACCTGGGCACCGACTTTGCAGCTCCAACCGGTACGCCCATTCGTTCGGTTGGCGATGGTATTGTTGAAGAAGCCGGGTACACTTCCAATAACGGCAACTACGTTAAAATCAGGCACAACAGCACGTACACTACACAATACCTGCACATGTCGAAAATTGCTCCCGGTATTCAGCGCGGGGTGCGCGTTAAACAGGCACAATGGATAGGCAATGTAGGCAGCACCGGCCTGGCTACCGGTCCGCATCTGTGCTATCGGTTCTGGAAAAACGGCAAGCAGGTTGATGCCCTGAAGGTAGAACTTCCCCCGTCACAACCCATTCAGGCTGTCAATCGTGTACAGTTTGATGAAGTTAAAACCAAGATCATGATTCGGTTACAGGCAATTCCATCGGCCAGCCAGGTAATTCTGGCTTCGGCACTATAATCCCAAAAAATTAAATTTTTGCGCACTTTACGGTGCAGGTTTTCGTATATGTTTACAACATGAGCCGGCACACACAGCTTATCGGATTGGTAATGGGCTTTTTGATTACCCAGGTCGCTTTTGCGCAAAAAGTAGGCTTAGTGTTAAGTGGCGGTGCGGCAAAGGGCATTGCCCACATTGGTGTATTAAAAGCCTTAGAAGAGCATAACGTTCCAATTGATTATGTCGTGGGCACGTCCATGGGGGGCATTGTAGGTGGCTTTTATGCGGCCGGTTACAGCCCGGAAGAAATCGAGAAGCTGGTTTTGTCTGATGATTTTTTACGATGGATACGCGGGTTGCCGGAGCGCGGTTATAACTACCATTACTACAGTCAGGACAACTCACCCGATTTTGTTACCCTGAACCTGTCGCTCGATTCGGCCCTGGCATTTCAGCTAAATGCCAGTATTGCCAGTGATGTTTCGTTAAACTTTATGTTGCAGGAAAAACTGGCGCAGGCCTCGGCAGCTGCCCGTGAAAATTTTGATAGCTTATTGGTTCCGTTTCGGGCGGTAGCAGCCGAAGTATTTACGCAAAGTCAGGTAATTCTTAAACGCGGATCGCTGGCTGATGCCTTACGGGCAACACAAACGGTGCCTTTTTTCTATACGCCCATCCGGGTGGATGGAAAGTACCTGTTCGATGGGGGCATTTACAATAATTTTCCCGTGGATGTGGCCAGCCAGGAGTTTCATCCCGATGTGATTATCGGCAGCAATGTGTCGTCAAAAATTTATAAAGAGTATCCTGCCAGTGAAGATGAGAAACTTATTGCCCGTTCATTATTGTACATGTTGCTCGATAATTCCGATCCGGCCGACCTGGATAGCATGGGTATTTACATTGAGCCTGACGTGAAAGGCTACACCTCTTTTGACTTTGATAAGGCCCGGGCGCTGATTGACAGTGGGTACCGGCAAACACTGCGCATGTTACCCGAAATAAAATCACGAATTCTGGTGCAGCGCAGCGTGCAGGAACTAACGCAAGCGCGTGAAGCATTTCACATACAGAAAATTCCACTACGCTTCGGCCCGCTCTTATTTCATTCATGTAATTCCAAGCAACGAAAATATATTCGGAGGATCTTTAATGACAAACCCGAAAATCATCCGCTAAGCCTGTCGGAAATTAAACAAGGTTATTTTAAGTTGGTATCGGAATCTTATTTTAACAATATCTATCCAAGTATTTCTTATGACACCTCTGGCTCCCTTTATCGATTGCACCTAACCCGGAGACCACAAAAAAATTTCAGGGTTGATTTTGGCGGAGTGCTGGCTACCCGAAACGTAAGCAACATTTATCTTGGTTTAAACTATTTTTATTTTAACCGGGCATTGAGTCATTTTTATACCGCGTTTCAAACCGGCAGTTTCTATCAATCGGTGCTGGCCAGTGCACGTCTTGATTTCCCCTTCTTTGGTCGGTTTTACGTACAGCCCGAAGTGATGTACAACGGATACGATTATCTTGAGAGCAATGATTTACTGAAGAAAACCTCACCCACCGTGCTGAACCGGTTCGATCGCCAGGCCACGTTAAACCTGGGTTGGCCCATCGGGCGGACAATTAAAAGCAATGTTACTTTTACCGGCTTCAATAACGAGGACCGGTATTCCAATTATAAGTCATTTAACAGTACCGATACACTTGATAAGCTTGATCTGGCGGGTTATAAAACAGGATTTCAGTTTACGTCCAGCACGCTTGACAGAAAACAGTATGCATCGGCCGGCAGCGCATTCTCACTTGCGCTTGCGTATGTTAATGTAACTGAAAAGTACATTGCCGGCACCACCGCTGACCCGTCCATTCAAAACAGCCCAAACCGAAACCTTCAGTGGTTTCAACTACGGGTAACAGCTCAGCAGTTTTATAGTAAGGGGTGGTTCCGGCCGGGGTATTATGTTGAGGCAGTTTTCTCCAATCAACCCGTGTTTCGGAATTACTTTGGTACCGTTGTTAATGCACCGGCATTTTTGCCCCTGCAGGATAGTCGCACGGTAATACTCGAAAACTTCAGGGCATTTAATTACCTGGCTTTTGGTTTGCGCCATGCTATAATTATCAAGCCCCGAACACTGGACTGGCGATTGGATGGATACCTCTTCAAGCCTATTGAGTACATCCGGCAAGGGGCCAATCAGGAAGCGGTAATCGACAGCGAACTGACCAAAGTATTTTTTGCAGCCACCACCGGGCCGGTGTACCACTCGCCCATAGGCCCGGTTAGCCTTAGCCTGAACTATTATGATGATAAAGAAAACCGCCTGGGCGTAATGCTACATGTAGGATTTTTGCTTTTTAATAAGCATGTATTCGAATAACATGCCCTATAGGGTTAATTATTCGAACTTTTTATACATGGCTACAACCGGGGGCAGGCGGTTAATTCATGTACCTTTTCGGAGGTTTTTTAAAATTTAGCTATGTTTAAACCTCAAAATAAACCCGCCACAGCATTCATGAAGAAAATTTTACTCCCCCTTCTTCTCTCACTTATAGTGTTTGTTCATGCCCCTGCCCAGGTTGTACAGTGGGCCTCTAAGGTTATGGGCTTTTCATCAGAACTGACCCCGGTTCAGTATTCGGCCCAGCAGGCGCTGGGTAAACCCAACGTGTTGCCGGCCGGAGGACAAAACCCCAACGCATGGGCACCGGACAAACCCAACCGGAAAGAGTTTTTGAAACTGGGCTTTGACAATCCCATTAACATTCAACAAATCGCCATCGCTGAGTCGCACAATCCCAGCGCCCTCTTTAAGGTATTATTGTATGATGAAAGCGGAAAGGAATATGAAGTAAGCACACTTAATCCGCAGGCTGTACCCCTGAAGGGCCGCATGCTGAATCTGTTTGTCGAGAAAACCCCATACAAGGTGGCTGCAGTTAAACTGGAGTTTGATGGAGCGGCTGTACCGGATTATTACGGAATTGATGCGGTGGCCATCAGCGACTCAAACTATCCAATCATCGCTTTTATTCCAAAGCCCTCGCTTTTGGCATCCGGAATCATTATTGAGCAACTGGATGAAAAAGTAAACAGTGAGTATGCCGAACTGAATCCTATCCTGTCGCCTGATGGAAAGACCTTATACTTCAGCCGGAGGAATCACCCGGAGAATATCGGGGGAGTGAATGATAAGGAAGACATCTGGTATTCGGAACTGGGCGAAGACGGCAAGTGGCAACTGGCCAAAAACATGGGCCCGCAGTTTAATAACGAGCACCCCAATTTTGTTAACTCTATAAATTCAGTTACACCCGATGGCCGCACGGCAGTAATGTTATTAGGTAACAAATATTTACCAAAAGGAAAAATGCTGGCCGGTGTTTCGGTAAGTTCCAACGTAGGCGGCCGGTGGACAGAACCCGTACCACTGAACATTACCAACGATTACAACTTCAACGAGAAAGCCAACTACTTTCTTACTAATAACCGGAAGACGTTGATTATGTCTGTTGAGCGTGAAGACTCTCAGGGCGATCGCGATTTGTATGTTTCATTTATGAAAGACGACAGCGTGTGGACTGAGCCGCTTAACCTGGGCAAGGTGGTCAATTCGGCAGGGGAAGAGTCGGCCCCTTTTCTCGCTGCAGATGATAAGACGCTGTATTTCTCTTCCAACGGCTTCAGCGGTTATGGTGGTACGGATATTTATGTTTCAAAACGGTTGGATGACACGTGGACCAATTGGTCAGAACCCGAGAACCTCGGCCCGGAAATAAACTCACCGCTGGAAGATTTGTTTTTCAATATCCCGGCCGAAAGTGAATATGCATATTATTCCCGTGGCGTAACCGAAACCAACACCGATATTTTTAGAGTAAAGTTACCCATCATGCGCAGTCCTGAACCCTGGGTTACTGTAAAGGGTAAACTGGTTGACGGTGAAACCGGAAAGCCCATTGGCGCTAAAATTATTTATGAGCGCCTGCCCGATGGAACCGAGTTAGGCATTGCGCAATCCAATCCCGAAACCGGTGAGTATGAGATTAAATTGCCGGCCGGCCATTTGTATGGCATCCGCGCAGAGGCCAAAGATCATATTTCCGAAAGCCAGAACCTGGATTTACGGAACATTACTTCAGACATGGTTATCCAGAATAAAGACTTCAACCTGCAACCCATACGGGTAGCCCGCATTGATGAAAATGCAACCATTACGCTGAACAACATTTTCTTTGATTTTGATAAGGCAACGTTAAAACCGGAATCCTTCCCTGAACTGGACAGGCTTGTATCGTTAATGAAAGAGCGGCCGGCCATGCAGGTTGAAATTGACGGGCATACCTGCGACATCGGAGATGAACAATACAATTTGGGGCTATCCGAACGCAGGGCTAAGTCGGTACAGAAGTACCTTATCAGCAAAGGTATTGAGGCTTCGCGGGTAGCTGTTCAGTTTTTTGGCGAAACCAAACCGGCTGTTGAAAATACCAACCGCGAAACCCGCAGAAAGAACCGCAGGGTTGAGTTTAAAATCATTAAACTATAACCGCATAAGCCATGAAAGCAAGATGGATTGTTATTCTTCTTTCCTGTTTCAGTTCAACAGGCCTGTTGGCTCAGGAAGAAAATACGGTAGTTGCTTCCGGCCGGGTGCTTAATGCCGATACAAAAGAGCCGTTGGTGGCACGTATAACCTACCAGAGTTTGCCCTACGGCAACCGCATGGGAGTTATCAACAACAGCACGTTTAGTTTTCCGCTCTTTGATGGCGAGCGGTACTCCATTACGGTTGAAGCTACCGGTTATGCTTCAGCTAAGTATATGATTGACCCGGCCGAAGCAACCGATGGTAAAATTGTGAAAGACATTGAACTGCACCACACCACCGGCAACGTCAGCAAAAAGCACTCGGCCGGAACCGTAATGCGGTTGGACAACCTGATATTTGAGCAGGCCAAATCCAAAATTGATCCGTCATCTTACCAGGAACTTGACCTGCTGGTGGCTATGATGAATGAACACAAAAGCATGGTCATTCAGTTAGAAGGGCACACCGATTATGCAGGAGATCCGGCAAAAAATCAAAAACTTTCTCAGCAACGCGTAGATGAAGTAAAGGAGTACCTGGTAAAAAAGGGAATCTCAAAGGAGCGTGTAAAAACGAAAGCCTTTGGCGGCACCATGCCGCTTTCGCATGATAATACACCGGAGGCCCGCAGACTTAATCGCAGGGTAGAGGTGCGCATTTTACAAAATTGATTCAGGGTTCCAGGCTGGCTACAACAGGTAAAGCCTTGTAACGGATCGCCTGAAGCGCCTTTTTGAATCTCGATTTTTCGCTGGCGTTCAGGTTACTTTCATGCACGGTTATCAGCAACAGCCTGGCCATTTCTTCAATCCTCGGTGATGAATACCGGCTAATGGATTCGTTCAGATAGAAAACGGCTTGTGCCAGGTTTTGCTTGTTGTACGCTTCAATCGCCAGGTTATAATAGAGCAAGCCCGCCAACTCCTCAATGGTTACCGTGTCAAACAAGTCAAATGAAAAATCATAGTGCATGTAGTCATCTGCCGCAGTGGTCAATGTTGGCGCAGTGGCTTTATAGGCCCGCATTCGCTTTGAAATTTCGTCAGCCCCGATTACAAGCCCGTTTATCGGGTCAGTGGCCTCCAGCAAAAGCTCACCAACTTCTGTATTGACTAAAATGAAAATGTGGTAGTTGGTTTCAATTACCTGATGACGGATATTGAAATCGGAAAGAATTAACGAGTAAAGGATTGTGCCGGTAAGGCAATTGTAGGAGCCGTCCTTAAACAACAGGCCGAAGGTGGCTTGTGCATTGAAATGCTTTAAAAATTTTCTATGCGTGCTTGTAAAAATGTGCCGTACAAACGCTGATTCCGAACGGAATTTATGGTGCTTTCCCTGTAAGTAATTCAGGTGACGGATGAACTGCTCATGATCACCTGCATTTCCGCTGGTTGCCAAAAAAGTAGCTAAATAACGCTCTGTTGCCGGATTAATCGGTTTCGACCATCCGCCAAAGGCCCAAATCAACATTAAAACCAAGCCCAACCCCCTCATTGTTATCTAAATGTTAAGCTAATGTTAACAAAATTAATTATAGATTAATAAAATCAAAGCATAACGTAACATTTAATTAACATTTGGGAGGTTCGCAGAATTCGCCAACTTTCGCTTTATGAGAGCTGCTATTGGCGATTTCACAGCCACAGATAGGATTAACGAGATTTTCAACCGGCAAAAGCAATCAGTCTGGGTATTGCGTACCGAATCAATTTCGATGCGCAAAAAGCGGTTGAAGGCGCTTGCCGGCTGGATTAAAACGAACCGCAGGCTTATACAACAGGCCATTTATGCCGACTTCAGAAAACCTGAAGTTGAAACCGATGCCACTGAAATTTTTGCTGTACTCACTGAGATTGACCATGCCCTGACCAACCTGGATCGCTGGACAAAGCCGGTAAAAGTTGATGCACCGGTAACCATGCTGGGCACACGGTCGGCCATTGTATATGAACCGAAAGGCGTTTGCCTCATCATCGCTCCCTGGAATTACCCGTTCAATCTGTCCATCGGCCCGTTAGTTTCTGCGCTGGCGGCCGGCAACAGCGCCATTATTAAACCGTCCGAACTCACTCCAGCTACATCGGCTGTCGTTGCCAAACTTTGCTCTGATCTGTTTGACGAATCGGTTGTTGCTGTTTTCGAAGGTGGTGTAGGGGTGTCGCAGCAATTACTGGGGCTACCATTTGACCATATTTTTTTTACCGGCAGCCCGGCCATTGGTAAGGTAGTAATGCAGGCTGCGGCTAAACACCTTACTTCAGTTACACTTGAATTAGGTGGCAAATCGCCTGTTATTGTAACGCCTTCAGTCCGGTTGCGCGATGCAGCCCGCAGGATTGCTGTGGCCAAGTTTATCAATAACGGCCAAACCTGTATTGCCCCTGACTATGTACTGGTGCACGAATCGGTCGTGCAAAATTTCGTTACCGCATTGTGTGAGGAAACGTTAAAACGTTTTGCTGTTGATGGTTCCATCGAAAAGTCGCCTTACTATGCCCGCATCGTTAATGAAAAGCATTTTAACCGTGTCCATGAACTTGTTCAGGACGCTATAAATAAAGGCGCCCGGGTTGAAATGAGCGGGCCGGTTGATGCAGTTGCGCGGCTCATCCATCCGGTTATTCTCTCGCAGGTTCCGGAACATTCGCGGGTACTTGAAGAAGAAATTTTCGGACCGGTGCTGCCCGTTGTTGCGTATCAAACAATCAATGAGGCCGTCCGGTTTATCAATCAAAAACCCAAGCCGCTGGCCCTGTATATTTTTGGTACCAACAAGAAAGAACAGCGTGAAATACTGGCCAATACCTCATCAGGCGCAGCCTGCATAAACGATTGTGCCATTCACTTTCTTCATCCTAACCTGCCTTTTGGCGGGGTAAACAACAGCGGCATCGGTAAATCGCACGGGTATTACGGCTTTTTGGCATTCTCAAATGAAAAACCTGTATTACGGCAGCGAAGCGGTTTTACTTCTGTTCAACTTTTTTACCCACCCTATACCAATCGGGCAAAAAAAATAATGGATTGGCTTATTCGTTGGATGTAAGCCGGCACCCGATTTGACCGAAACTTAACCGGCATTTACGCGGCCGGTTTCGTACTTTTACAGTCCTGTTAAACCTTAAAGAATATGTTCAAGAAGATTGCCATCGGATTGTTGATTTTTGTGGTTGTGTTGGTTGCCGCTGCTTTCGTTTTGCCGATTGTTTTTAAAGATGACATCAAAGCGGCCATCGACCGTGAGCTGGCCAAATCGGTGAATGCCGATGTGGTATTTGATGCCGATAAGTTCAGCCTCACCCTGTTCCGTAATTTCCCCAACATCACGGTTGAAATGCGTGATTTTGGCGTGATCAACCGCGAACCCTTTGCCGGTGAAGTGTTGTTTGCTACGGAAAAGCTGGAAGTTGAAGTAAACCTGAAAGATATTCTGTTTGGCGATAAACTCAGGATTAAGGGCATTTCATTAATCCGGCCCATTATTAACGTGCGTGTATTGGAAGACGGCCGCGCCAATTACGACATTGCTATTCCTGCGGGCGATACGACTGCAACCTCCGAAGAGGCAGGTGAATTTTCATTTGGCATTGATCACTGGCAGGTGGTTGAGGGCGATGTGGTGTATGACGATAAGTCCATTCCGTTTTTACTTGAACTCAAAAACATGAATCACAAAGGAAGCGGTGATTTTTCACAGGCTTCGTTTGACCTGAAAACTTCAACCGTGGTGGATACGGTTAATGTTGGCTATGCCGGTGACATGTACCTGGCCAACAAGCGTGCCCAGATTGATGCCGTTATTTCGATAAGTGAAGAGTACACCAAATACACCTTTAAAGAAAATGCGGCAAAGATTAACGACTTCGCCATGAGTTTTGACGGCTGGCTGAAAATGAATGACGATAATTTCGACATGGACATTTCATTTAAAAGCCCCGAAAACACCTTCAAAAGTTTGCTCTCACTGGTTCCCGGCATGTATTCCGAAAGTTTTAAAAATATCCAGACAGATGGGGAACTGGCCTTTGATGGTTTTGTAAAAGGAATTTACAGTGAAAAGCAGATGCCCGCGTTCAATGTAAACCTCAAGGTAACCGATGCCATGTTTAAATACCCCGATCTGCCCACACCCATTAACAACATTAATCTCGACATGCTGGTGGACAATAAAGACGGTGTGATCGATAACACGGTGATTGATGTAAAGAAATTTCACATGGATTTCGGATCTAATCCATTCGATGCCCGCGCCCTCATCAGCAAACTTTATCCTACTCAGGTTGATGCCAACCTGCAGGCAAAACTAAACCTGGCCGAAGTGAGTAAGATGTTCCCTGTGCAGGGGCTTGACCTGAAAGGAAACTACGCCATTAACCTTACAGCAAAAGGTGTTTACGACAGCCTGAAAAAAACCATACCCTCCATTGATGCGGCCATGTCGCTGGCAAACGGGTACGTCAAGTCATCGGAGTTTCCCCTGCCGCTGCAGGACATGGCTTTCAGTGCCGGCATAAAAAACAATTCCGGCAAAATGGCCGAAACCACCATCGCGGTTAAAAACTTCGCCATGGTTATGGATAATGAAAAATTCACAGCCGATCTGTTAATCCAAAACCTGGAAGACTACACCTGGGATGTAAAAGCCAATGGCGGTATCGACCTTGAAAAGATTACAAAGATTTTTCCGCTCGAAGGCATGACCCTTGCCGGAAAAGTAAAGGCCGACCTGCAGACCAAAGGAAAAATGAGTGACCTGGAGGCCGAGCGTTACGATAAACTTCCTACCAGTGGCAGCGCTTCGTTGAAAGATTTCAAATACACCTCAAACGATCTGCCCTATGCCGTAACACTTTCGCAGGCTGAAATGGCCTTCGATCCGAAGAAGATTGAGATGAAGCAGGTTACCGGTACCATCGGCCGCAGTGATTTCAATGTTTCCGGGGCCGTATCAAATTACATCGGCTACCTGTTCGGTAAAAATGAATTACTCAAAGGCAGCATGACGTTCGGTTCAAACCTGCTCGACCTGAATGAATTCATGACGGATACAGGAGAGGAAACGACAACAGCCGATACGACTTCATACGGTGTACTAGCGATACCAAAAAATATTGACTTCCTGTTAAAATCAAACATCCGCACTGTACGCATGATGGACTTTACCATTACCAATGCGGCTGGAGATATTATCGTAAAAGACGGCATCGCCAACCTGAGCGGACTATCCTTTAACATGCTGGGCGGGGCCTTTACCGTAAACGGAACGTACAACCCCACCGACCTGGCCCACCCCAAGTACGATTTTGGCCTGAAGATTGAAAATCTCTCCATTGCCCAATCGGCCGCTTCCTTCTCGCTGGTGCGCAGCTATGCACCGGTGGCCGGCCTGGTTAACGGCAACTTCTCTACCGATTTCAAAATCAGCGGTGAATTGTTACAAAACATGATGCCCAACCTGAAAACGGTTAATGGCGATGGCCTGGTGAAAATTGCTCAAGCTGCGTTAAAGGAATCCAAACTTGTTTCGGGTATCACCTCGCTCACCAAGCTGGATAACACCAATGAGGTAACGATGAAAGATGTACTCATGTCGGCCTCAATAAAGAACGGACGGCTAAGTGTAAAACCGTTTGAGGTAAAGTTTGGCAATTACAAAACCACGGTTGCCGGGAGTACCGGTATTGATGGTTCAATTGATTATGCCCTGAAAATGGATGTTCCGGCCGGTAAACTGGGCACGCAGTTTAACAGTTTTGTCAGCCAGTACACGGGTGGCAAAACCGATCCGAATGCGATGATCCCGCTCAATATCGGTTTGGGTGGATCCTTCCTGAATCCCCAGCCCAAACTGCTGATGACGGAGCAGAAACAACAGGTGCAGCAAGCTGTAACCACAGCCGTTACCCAGGAAGCCGAGAAAAAAGCCAACGAACTGGTATCGGGGTTGCTTAATAAAAACCAGCCTAAATCCGATAGCGCCAAAAAGGACAGCATCGCCAAACCGGAAGACCCGAAAAAGAAAGCAGTGGATGAGGGCGTGAAGGCTATCCAGAATTTACTGAAGAAGAAAAAGAACTAATCGGTTGCACGGATTGGCAACACGGCTATGAAGTGGTTCAAAACAATTCCTGTATTATTCCTTAACCTGGCCGCGCTGAGTATGCTCGTTTACTTTTCGGGCTGTTGCTGGAAAACGCCCGAAGATAAATCGTACCGGCTTGAAGTTACGCAGAAGCATTTACTGCCTTACACCGACAGTCAGGTAATCCAGTTTGAAAACGATGAAGGCGAACAATTCCCCGTAACCGTAAGTAAACAGTTCGAAATTATTAAGCTGGCGATGGAAGATGCCGGTTGTGTAGAGTGTTGTTACTATTATGAGACTCTCGAACTGGAAATAACCCGTTTCAGCACGGCCGGACCTGATTCAGTTTTTCCTGTTTTGGTGGCTGCACCGCTTAAATCAACGCCCAATAAACTGAAGGACGGATCATTCGTACTGAAAGTTATTACTGCTGATGCACTTGAATACCTGCTGTCAGGTTCAGGGAGCCTGCTTCGTACAGAACTGGCCCTTTCGTTTGATGATTCGCGGGAACTGATTTGTGTCAGTGATGAACCATTCAGATTTTGCCAGCCTGTATTTGAAATCAATGGGGTGCCATTTGAGTATGTGGCCGGAGTAAGGTTGACAAGCGCACTCAACCAGAATTTTTCATTCCTGGATTGTTTCTTCAATAATTCGGGGCTGCTGAGTATCCGGCAAATCATTTACGATAACAACCAGCCTGTTGATACGATTAATTATTACCGGGTTAATTGATCTTTACATAAGCGGTATCAGTAAAATCTCTCCATTTTCTATTTTTCAAAAAATTTTATCCATGAAATCATCATTATTGCTTCTATTGCTGGTTTCGTTTGCTGCACTTTCTCAGAAAGCCGACACCACGCTGATTCCAAAAATCAAAGACGAAGGCTTTAACCGTTCACAGGTAATGAGTATCCTGGGTATGCTCACCGATGTACACGGTCCGCGGCTCACCAATTCGCCCGGCTACAAGAAGGCGGCCGACTATGCCAAAGCAACCTTGCAATCGTGGGGACTGCAGAACGTTCACTTCGATTACTGGGGAGAGGAGTTTGGCCGCGGCTGGCAGTTGAAAAAATTCAGCCTGTCGGCAACCTCACCGGTTTACTTTCCGGTCATCGCGTACCCCAAGGCCTGGTCGCCCGGAATAAAAGGCACCATCGCCACCGATGCCGTTTACCTCGACATTAAAAATGAAAGTGATATTGAAAAGTATAAAGGAAAACTGAAGGGCAAGATTGTAATGTTCAGTTTACCCACACCGGTAAAGCCGGGCTTTGAGCCGGATGCCCGGAGACTGGATGAAAAAGATTTACTGGAACTTGCCAACTCAGGCGCTACCGAATCATTCACCGGACGCAGGTTTCAGGCGCCCACCGAGCCGCAACGCCTGGCGTGGCTAAAGTGGGATTTGTGTATGAAAGAGGGCGCTGTGGCCATCATTGAAGCGAGTCCGAATTTCAGGCTTGAAGATGGAACCGTAATGGCGGCAGCCGCTACCGTTCCCTATCCGCCCGAAACGCCCTTCGAGGGCAGGTTGTCTTCGCGCAGCGCCAATGCACCTAAAATTTTACCGCAGGTTGTGGTGGCTGCCGAACATTATAACCGCATGGTGCGCCAGATTCAGCAGGGGCTTCCTGTAAAACTGGAACTGACACTTGAAACAGAATTTTACCCGGCTGAGCAGGGCTTTAACGTGATTGCAGAAATACCGGGCACCGATTTGAAAGATGAAGTGGTGATGATTGGCGCGCACCTCGACTCGTGGCACAGCGGCACCGGTACTACCGACAATGCCTGCGGGTCGGCTGTGATGATGGAAGCCATGCGTATCATTAAATCACTGGGTGTTAGTCCGCGCAGAACCATCCGCATTGGTTTGTGGGGAGGCGAAGAGCAGGGCCTGCTCGGTTCTCGATCGTATGTAAAGCGCGTTTATGGCGAGCGCCTCGACCGGAGTTTCCCTTATGATTCCATCCGGCTTACGCCTGCAGCCGAAAAATTTTCGGTGTACTTTAATATGGATAACGGCTCAGGCAAATACCGGGGCGTGTACATGCAGGGTAATGAAGGTGCGCGGCCTGTTTTCCGCGAATGGCTTAAGCCATTTGAAAAGCTCGGAGCATCTACGTTAACGCTGAGGAATACAGGAGGTACCGATCACTTATCATTCGATGCGATTGGGTTGCCCGGGTTTCAGTTCATCCAGGATCCGATTGAGTACGGCACGCGCACACACCACACCAGCATGGACCTGTACGACAAAGCCGTGGAGAGCGACATGAAACACAATGCGGTAATGACGGCCGCTTTTGCGTGGCTGGCCGCCAATGCCGATCAGAAGTTTCCCAGAAAATAGTGTGAATTACATAGCAACATTGAGTATCTTGGTGCTGTGCGTTTTTTACTCATTAATATTGCACTTTTTGGCTGTCTGGTTCTGAAGGCCCAGCCGGCCACCGTTCGGTTCGATAATGAGCTAAAGGCAAATGTTGTTGTAACCAAGGTTACCGATCTTCAGCTCTTTACCCAGACATCAACCTATTCACTGAAAGTAATCCGCTCAATTTCGTTTTGGGAGGATGAACCGGATTCTGTTTCCTTGTATACATTACGGTCGAATGGTATTGCGGTTTATCTGAAGAAAAAACGGCTTGCCCCGATAGAAGCGCCAAAGGAATACACCGAATATACCTCGAATGGTAGCTTTGGATTTGGTGTGGGCCTGGAATATGGCGGCTTTGGAACAAAGTTATCGCTGCTAACAGCCAAACCGGTTGGCCTTTTTGTCGGGCTGGGTTATAACCTTGAGGGACTGGGCTACAATGTTGGATTCGATATCAAATTTACTCCCCGGAAAACCACAACCGCCTTTATTACGGCTATGTATGGGTACAATGCAGTAATTGTAGGGGGCGAAGATGAGAAAACATACTATGGCTATTCCGTTGGAATGGGGGTTAAACTTACCGGCAAGTATCGCCAAAAGAATTATACCTCATTAGCCTTTTTAATTCCCTTTCGTGATAAGGAATTTGTAAATTATGCAAAGGCAACGAATCAATTTGTAATACCGGTTCTCTTCAGCGTAGGTTATAACCTTGGCTTTTAATCCGACCGTTTACTGTTGCACTTCCCGGTAACGAAGACAATCCACCAGGTGGTCGTTCACCAGTCCGCAGGCCTGCATGTGTGCATACATTACCGTGCTGCCCACAAACTTGAACCCGCGATTAATGAGGTCTTTACTCAGCGCATCCGATTCCTTCGTGGTTGCCGGTACCTGTTTTAATGTCTTCCATTTGTTTACGATGGGCTTGTGGTTAACAAATTGCCAGATGTAGGCATCAAAACTGCCGAACTCTTTTTGTACCTCCAGAAAGCGTTTGGCATTGTTTACCGCGGCAAATACTTTGAGCCGGTTCCGAACGATGCCCGGGTCAAGCAGAATTTTTTCCAGTTTCTTTTCGGTATAGCGGGCCACTTTCTGCGGATCGAAATCAGCAAAAGCCTTTCGGTAGCCTTCCCGCTTTTTCAAAATGGTTGACCAGCTTAATCCCGCTTGCGCCCCTTCAAGAATCAGGAACTCAAAGTGTTTCCGGTCGTCATGTACAGGTACCCCCCATTCGGTATCGTGGTAATTGATGTATTCTTCGGATTTAAGGCACCAGGCACACCGTTTTTTTTCTTTTACAGGCATAGTTGTTGATGTTAACAGAAGAAACTAAGTTTATAAGGCTGACAGCGCTGTGTCAGCACCAACTTAATGAATCTGTAAAACTTAATTGCAATACCATGAAGCCACTTCTTTTACTACTTCTGCTCATCTCACCCTTAATGATGTTGGCGCAGGATCCGGAGGCCAAACTCAAGGAAATGAAAATCGAATTATTCACACCCCCGGCTCCCATGGCCAACTATGTGCGCGCGGTGCGTACAGGTAACCTGGTCTTTCTGGCCGGTCACGGACCCACCAAACCCGATGGCACCAACATCCAGGGCAAGGTAGGAAAGGATCTTTCGGTGGAAGAAGGCTACATGGCCGCCCGGCAGGTAGGCATTGCGATGCTCTCCACCCTGAAAGCCGAAATCGGTGACCTGAAAAAAGTAAAACGCATTGTAAAAGTACTGGGCATGGTAAACTGCACCGAAGGATTTACTGACCAGCCTAAGGTTATCAACGGCTTTTCCGATCTGATGGTGGCCGTGTTCGGCCCCAAAGGTATGCATGCGCGTTCGGCCGTGGGTATGAACGCCCTGCCTTCCAACATTGCCGTTGAGGTAGAGATGATTGTAGAAGTAGAATAGTAACACCCCCCTGTGTCCCCCCTCAAGGGGGGACAGGGGGTGTAAAAATTTCAGACATGAGCACCCGCAGAACCGTCCTCAAATCACTCGCCCTTTCCTCGCTGGCGTTGCCGGTGATGAATGCATTCGGTGAACCCGCCCCGAAACTCCCCGATGTCAACGACCCCGACTACTGGAAAAAAATCCGTGATGCCTTTATGCTGTCGAAAGACAAAGTGTTCTTCAACACGGGCACGGTAGGCGCCATGCCGAAGGTAGTTGTGCAAAAAGTGGCTGAGCATTTTGAAAAACTGGCCACCGATGTGGCCGACTGGGATTACAAGGTTGACATCGGCTGGATAAGCGGGTACTACCCGATGCCGGACATCCGGAAAAAAATTGCGCAACTTATCAATGTCGATGCCGCCAGCATCGCTTTAACCGACAATGTAACCAGCGCCATGAGCTACATCGCCATGGGGCTTGAACTTAAACCGGGCGATGAAGTGCTCACCAGCAACCAGGAGCACGGAGGCGGCCGAAGCTCGTGGATTGTGCGCGAAAAGCGCGAGGGCATTAAATACCGTGAAGTGGCATTACCCAAACCGATCCGAAACAGCGATGAAGTACTGTCCATCATTCGCAAAGCCCTCGCTCTCGAAACGAAAGTGCTTATGCTCTCGCACATGATTACCGGCAGCGGGGCCATCCTTCCTGTAAAAGAGATTTGCGCGGAGGCAAGAGCCAAAGGAATCATCACCGTACTGGATGGCGCGCAGACCATCGGGCAAATTAAAGTAGATGTGGCCGATATCGGCTGCGATGCGTACGTGGGTTGCTTTCATAAATGGATTGGCGCACCGCCCGGCACGGGCTTTATGTGGGTGCGGCCCGAACTGCTCAAATCGTTGTGGACTACTGTGAGCAGCTACCAGTGGAACAACCACGAGGATGAGGGCTTCCGGTTTACACAACGGGGTACGGGAAACTATTCGGTGATGATTGGCATGGATGCCGCGCTGGATTTTCACAACGAAATCGGTCCGCAGCGCGTATACGATCGCATTAAGTTTTTAGGCAACTACCTGCGCGATGGGTTGCGCAGGATGCCGAAGGTAAAAATCTTCTCACCGGTTGATGAAACCATGTGCGCAGGCATTACCGTGTACAACGCGGCCGGCCTCACAGGGGCAAAACTCCAGGATGAATTCTGGAACCGCGCCCGCATGCGCCCCCGTTCGCAGGGCGATGAATTTGGTGTGCGCCACTGCACGCACATTTATAACAACGAGCAGGAACTGGACAAGGCGCTGGGCATTGTGAGGGCACTGGCGGGGTAACATTAAAAATATCTTACTCCTTGTTGGCGTTCTTCTCCAACAAGGAGTTTATCAATACGCCTGTATCAGTACATCAGTTGGAGTACCTGGTTTTTTTGAGAATCACGGATCATAATCCAGGGTAACGACTAAGCAACTGTGTAAAGGCCCGATTCGGCCTTGCTGAAAGGGGATGTGGAATGTACCACTTTCAGCCGAATCGGTTGCATTTAAAGACTTAACTTTAAACACAGTTACCATGGAAAATCAAGAACAACACCCACTACTCAAAGAGATGCTCACCCCTGAGTTTCTCAAGCAATTTAAGAATTCGAAAGACCTCAACAGCTTTATCGATGAACTTTTCAAAAAGGGCATGGAGCAAATGCTGGAAGGTGAACTCGATGGCCATTTGGGCTATGCCAAACATTCACCAGAAGGGATTAACTCCGGGAACTCACGGAACGGAAAAACCCGTAAGACCATCAAGACCACGCGAGGTGAACTACAGATAGAAGTACCTCGGGATCGGAACAGCACGTTTGAGCCCGTCCTGGTTCCCAAGCGCAGCCGGTTCGTAGAAGGCATCGAAGAAATTATCATCTCCTTATATGCCCGGGGTATGAGCGTACGCGACATTGAAATACAAATCCGGGAAATCTATGGTGTGAATGTTTCGGATGCCACTATTTCCAACGTTACCTCGCGGGTACATACGTTGGTAACGGAGTGGCAAAGCAGGCCTCTTTCATCGGTGTACTTTGTGGTGTGGATGGATGGGATCGTATTCAAAGTCCGGCAGAATGGGAAGGTGATCAACAAAACCATTTACCTGGCCGTAGGCCTTAATGCTCAGGGGTTTAAGGAAGTATTGGGCATGTGGCTGGGTGAAAGCGAAAGTGCTTCATTCTGGATAAGTGTACTTACTGATTTAAAAAGCCGTGGCGTGGAAGATATTCTCATCACCAGCACCGATAATCTGAAGGGCTTCACCGATGCAATCACCAGCGTGTTTACCCAATCGGTAACCCAGATTTGTGTAGTTCATCAGATCAGAAATGCGCTTCGCTACGTTGTCTGGAAAGACAAGAAACAATTTGTAGCCGATTTGAAGACTGTTTACGGAGCACCAAACAAAGAGCTGGCTGCTCAAGCCTTAGAGCAGCTTGAAGTAACATGGGGCAAAAAATATCCGCATGCTATCAAGTCGTGGAAAACGAATTGGGATAACCTCACGCACTTCTTCGATTATCCGATCGAAATCCGAACGCTGATCTATACCACGAACATTATCGAAAATCTCAACGGAAAAATCCGCAAGTATACCAACAACAAACTTTCGTTCCCTGACGACCAGGCGGTGGTGAAAGCGGTGTACCTGGCTTTACGGGAGATCACCAAAAAATGGACCTTGCCCGTGAGAAACTGGCCACTAATCGTAAATCAATTTTTAACTATCTTCGAAGGCAGATGCAAAATATAAAACCTTTACGCAGTTGCTTAGTCGTTACCCAGCACTTACACACTTAATTAGGCAGTGTCTAATCCAGCACAAGATCACAAGGTTTTTAGAAATCCGTTAGTAATCTTGCTGAATGATGTACACGCACTATTCCAACAAGGTCAGTACCAATTCTATAAATAATCCTATAGTTACCTTCAACTAACTCCCGTATATCTTCTTTCCCAAACTCGGGGACTATTCTCCCCGATTGAGGATACTTCTCTAATTGGTTAGTTCTATAAATTAGTTTATTTATGTACCTGTCCGCGTATAATTTTGAATCCTTTGATATGTATTCGTGAATTGATTTTAAATCGGCAACGGCTAATTCGGTCCAAACAACTTTCACCATTTCTTTACCATTTCCTTAACCTTTGCTTGATCCACCGTTTTTCCATCCTCAAGTTGTTTTAACCCTTCTTCAACTTTCTCCATAAAAACAAGTTTTTCAATTAGATCTTCCAGGTCAAATTCTTGCGGCAACTCATTGACAGCCTCCAATGCCTTTTCCTTTTTCATAGTTCAATTTTATACCAAGTTAAGCTTTTTCAAAAAACTGATTAATTAAATAGCCGAGTTTATATCCCTAACAATATCCTCCACATCCTCAATCCCAACTGAGAGCCGCACCAGCTTATCAGAAATACCCACTTTCTTCCGCTCGGCCGGTGTGAGTTTGGCGTGCGATGTTTTGTGCGGCTGGTTAATGGATGATTCAACCCCGCCTAAACTAACCGCGGGTTTTATCAATTCTAGTTTTGAAATAAATTTATCGGCATCACCTTTCACTTCAAACGAAAGCATGCCGCCAAAGCCTCCGGGCATCTGCTTTCCGGCAATGGCATGACCGGGGTGCTTCTTTAATCCCGGATAGAAGACCCTGGCAATTTTTTTATTGGCGCTCAGCCATTCGGCCAGTTGCATGGCATTTTCATTTTGCTGGCGCACGCGCAGCACAATGGTTTTTAAACTGCGCTCCACCAGCCAGCAGGTGTTGGCATCGGCATTGCCGCCAAAGTGCAGGGCGCTTTGTTTGATGGGATCAATAAACTTTTTTGATGCAGCCACCACTCCGCACATCAGGTCGCTGTGGCCGCCAATGTACTTGGTACCGCTGTGCAGCACAATATCAATACCCAGGTCGGCCGGATTCTGATTTACCGGAGAGGCAAAGGTGTTATCAATAAGGGTAGTGAGTTTGTGTTTTCTGGCTATGCGAACCACACCGGCCAGGTCGGTAATTTTAAGCAACGGGTTGGAGGGTGTTTCCACATAAATGGCGCGCGTATTTTTGCGGATAGCCTTTTCGATGTTTCTTAAATCACTTGCATCCACCATGGTGTATTCTATGCCATAGCGATTCAGTTCGTTCACTACAGCGTGGTGCGTTCCGCCATACAAGTCGTTTTGAAAAACCAGGTGATCACCGGCTTTTACCTGCGCCATGATAGCCGTGAAAATGGCGGCCATGCCCGAGCTGAATACCAACGCATCTTCGGTGTTTTCAAGCGCAGCTATTTTTTCGGCTGCTGCCCGGTGATTGGGCGTGTTGAAATAGCGCGGGTACCGCACGCCCCCGTGGTAATCGTAGGCCGCGGCCGGAAACAACGGAGTTACCAAACCGCCAAATTGGGTATCGCCCGGTGAGCCGGCATGTACGCTGAGGGTGCTTTTGGATTGGAACGTTTTTTTCATGAATTAAAGATACGTGAAGTAGATATTACAACGCGGTTAAGCCAACGGTTTACTGGTGCTGAAAAGGCTTTTTGGGGCTCCGATTGTCGGTTAACCGACCGTTACTTTTTCATTATCAATAGGTTACAGCAAACTTTTTTGAGGCATAAACGTTATCTTTACAGTATCAACCACTACAACCATGACCACAGCCACACAAAAGCTGCAGATCCTGGAATCGCTCAATGCATTGGACCAATCGCAAACGGAGAAGGTGCTGGCCTACATCAAGAACATGCTGGTAACTTCACGCGATGAGATGCAGTACAAGCGCTTTAAACGCGAAGCGATGAAGGAGATTCGGCAGGCGCTGAAAACGGATCGGAGCCTGAAATCCCGGGCCTGACGCCAGCCGGGTTTTGTTTTCGCTGGCATTTTACCGGTGCCGGGCAGGTTATTCTTCACTTCTTTTGAATCTTATCTCTCTCCGTCTTTTTAAAGATTCTTCGCTCCGCTCAGAATAACAAAGGAACCACCTGATGATCTGTGAAAGTGATCACCCAATCTGCTGCACTTAATGGGCCCTTGTTTGACTTTAATCAGTTATGGAACGATCTACAAACAGAAGAATTCCTAACGTACTATTCTGAGGGAAGAATCTTTTGGTTTATTCAGTAATGAAAGATTCTTCGCTTCGCTCAGAATAACAAAAAAAGCTATTTGATGATTTGTGAAGTGATTACGGCAAACTGCTGACACTTTTTTTCAATGAGTTCTTGTTTTGGTCGGAGGTGCTTAACCGATCATGGATCGAACTCCGCATAGCAAAACCCTGACTTGCCATTCTGAGGGCGGAACGACCGAAGAATCTCTTAAGTTTGTTCAATAATGAAAGATTCTTCGCTTCGCTCAGAATAACAAAAAGAATTAATGATAATCATTTAGTTATGCTGCACATACTTTTCCCATTTCTCCAGCACCGATTTGAAATCGTCCGGCAAATCCGAATCGAAGGTCATCTTCTTTCCGGTAACGGGATGAACAAAGCCTAATGTTTTTGCATGCAGGGCCTGGCGCGGCATCAGCTTAAAACAATTCTGAACAAACTGTTTGTATTTGGTAAACACCGTTCCTTTCACCACCTGGTCACCGCCATAGGTGGCATCATTGAAAAGCGGGTGGCCGATGTATTTCATGTGCGCGCGAATCTGGTGGGTACGGCCGGTTTCCAACCGGCATTCAACCAGCGAAACATAGCGCAGCGGCTTCAGTGTTTTATAGTGGGTAACAGCGTGTTTACCAAAGTCGCCTTCCGGGAAAGCGGCAATCACCCGCCTGTCTTTGAGGCTGCGGCCTACGTTTACTGCAATAGTTCCTTCCGCGGGATTAGGCTCACCCCACACCAGCGCCCGGTACGTGCGTTCGATGGTGTGATCAAAAAACTGTTTGGCCAGTGCCGTCATCACCGGCTCCGACTTGGCAATGACCAGCAAGCCCGAAGTATCTTTGTCGATGCGGTGAACCAGGCCGGGCTTTCCTTCGTTCCCCGGAAGCTGCGGCAGGTTTTTGAAATGATAGGCCAGTGCATTTACTAATGTTCCGCTCCAGTTCTGGTAGGCGGGGTGCACTACCATGCCGGCCGGTTTGTTAATTACCAGCAGATGGTCGTCTTCAAATACTATGTTTAGCGGAATGTTTTCAGGAGTGATGTCCGTATCGCGCGGGGGTTCGGGCAAAGAAATCACGATCACATCGCTGGGATGTACTTTGTAGTTTGACTTTACCGGTTTGCCGTTAACAGTAACAAAGCCTTCGTCAATGCCCTTCTGGATTTTGGTGCGCGTAATGTTGGGCAGCCGGTCGTTCAGAAATTTGTCAATGCGCAACAAACTTTGACCCGGATCGGCCACTATGCGGTGGTGCTCGAACAAGAGTTCGTCTTCATTTTCATCCGGTTGAAGGTCATCATTCAGCATGGCTGCAAACCTACCAAAATAGATCGTAACCCGGTCATACTGATTCCGGCTTGACTTGGACGACATCGTGGTTATATTCGCATCGCATTTTTTAAACGGATGAGATTACCAGCTATTCTTTTGCCGGTTGTTTTGCTTGGGAGTTGCAGCACCCCACCAGCCACCCCGATTAATGAACAACTTTTTGAACCGGGTGTCAGCCTGGGTCAACTGGCCGACAGGGCCATCAATGAAGCTTCGGGTATCGCGGCCAGCACCGTTAACCCCGGTATGTTGTGGACGCACAACGACAGTGGCGACAAGGCGCGCATTTTTTTGATTGACTCACTGGGACGGACCATGATGGTCGTAAATCTGGCTGGCATAAAAAACCGCGACTGGGAAGATATGGCTGTAGGACCTGGGCCGGACTCCACAAAAACCTGTGTTTATATTGGTGAAATCGGAGATAACGATGCGCGGTATGAATTCAAATACATATACCGGATTGAGGAACCTGTTTTTAAAGGATCCGATACTACCCTCACACAGATCGATTCGATAAAATTTATTTACCCCGATGGCAACCGTGATGCAGAAACAGTATTGATTGATCCGCGTACGCGCGATTTGTACATCCTTTCAAAACGCGAAAAGCGCGTAAACCTGTACCGCCTGCCTTTTCCGCAATCAACAACGGAGGTTATTACTGCCGAATTGGCGGCACCTGAACTTGACTTTAACCGGCTGGGCGAGGTGAAGGGCTACCATCCGCGGTACTTCAACCAGGTTGTGGGCGGGGATATTTCGCCTGATGGTTCCGAAATTCTGATTAAAGACTACAGCTCGGTTTATTACTGGAAGCGCAATCCGAACGAAACAATTGCGGATGCTCTAAAGCGAACACCCGAAGTGCTTCCATACGCACCCGAGGCACGCGGTGAGGGGATCACATTCAGCATTAAGGGTAATGGGTATTACACCTTAAGCGAGGAAGTTGACGGCCACATACCGCACCTGGTTTTTTATCGCAGAAAGAATTAATTACTATTCAAACCGTACGGCCGTACCGCAGGCGGTAACCATCAGCATGCTGGAGCCGGATCCAACCGTTTCGTAATCCAGGTCAACCCCGATTACCGCATTGGCACCTTTGGCCTGTGCCTGTTGTACCATTTCGGCCAGCGCACTCTCTTTAGCTTCTTTCAACACGCGTTCGTAAGCGCCCGAGCGGCCGCCAACAATATCGGTAATGCCGGCAAAGAAATCCTTTACCAGGTTAGCTCCGATAATGGTCTCACCCGAAACCAGGCCATAGTATTGCGTTATCTTTTTGCCTTCAATATTGTTTGTTGTGGTTACCAGCATAATGTACTGATTGATTGGTAAAAGGGCAGAATCTTATAAATATAAAAGTCCGCACAACGTACGGACTTTTTAATGGGAATTTTTCCGGCAAGTTACAGCACGCCTTGCGCCTTCATGGCATTGGCCACTTTTAAGAAACCGGCAATGTTAGCACCCACCATATAATTGCCCGGCTTGCCGTACTCGTTGGCTGCGGCCAGGCAGGTATCGTGAATGTTTTTCATAATGCCCTGCAGTCTGGCATCTACTTCTTCGCGCGTCCAGTTGCTGCCCATGTAGTTTTGGGTCATCTCCAACCCGGAAGTAGCCACACCACCCGCATTACTTGCTTTGCCGGGTGAATACATAATGCCATTATCAATCAGCACGTTGATGCCTTCGATGGTCACGGGCATGTTGGCCCCTTCGCCAACCAGTTTAACTCCGTTCTTTACCAGGTTTTTGGCATCGTTGCCGTTTACCTCATTTTGGGTAGCGCACGGAAATGCACAATCCGCTTTAATGCTCCAAAGCGGATTACTGTTGGCTTTGGCATCAATGGGTGTATAAACAACGCCTTTATATTTTTCAGCATATTCTTTAATGCGGCCGCGCCTGTTGTTTTTCAGATCCTTGATGAACTCCAGTTTGGCCAGTGTTATGCCTTCAGCATCGTAGATGAACCCATCGGAGTCGGAGGCAGTAACGGGTTTGCCTCCGAGTTGAATTATTTTTTCGATGGCGTATTGTGCTACGTTACCAGAACCTGATACCAAACAGGTTTTTCCTTTGATGGATTCGTTTTTCGTGTGCAGCATGTTTTCGGCAAAGTAAATCAGGCCGTAACCGGTTGCTTCCGTACGGATGAGACTGCCGCCCCAGCCGATGCCCTTGCCGGTGAACACACCGGTAAATTCATTTTTGATTTTCTTGTAAGCGCCAAACATGTAGCCCACTTCGCGGCCACCCACACCAATATCGCCTGCAGGCACATCCAGCCGATGCCCGATGTGGCGGGTAAGCTCGCTCATAAAGGCCTGGCAGAATTTCATAATTTCATTTTCGCTCTTTCCTTTCGGATCGAAATCCGAGCCGCCTTTGCCGCCACCCATCGGAATGCCGGTGAGTGCGTTTTTAAAAATCTGTTCGAAAGCTAAAAACTTGAGCACACTGGGCGTAACGGAAGGATGAAAACGAAGTCCGCCTTTATACGGCCCGATGGCGCTGTTCATTTGTACGCGGTACCCGCGGTTCAGTTGCACTTCACCTTTATCATCCAGCCACGTTACTCGGAAGGAGATAAGGCGCTCCGGCTCCAGCATACGTTCCAGTATTTTTAGTTTGCGAAACTCGGGGTGTTTTTCCAGTACCGGTAAAACCGACAGGATTACTTCTTCTGCGGCTTGAATAAATTCAGGTTCGTTCGGATTTCTTTTCTTAACAAAGTCAAGGATATCGGCTTGCATAGCGATGAAAATTTTTGCCAAGTTAGCAGAAGTATCAGGATTGCAAACGTTTTAGCCAACCCCTTTTAACGATGGGCATATCGGCACCGATTCTTTGATTAATTTGCTTACCATGAAAGCAGATTTATCAGCCGGAGGTCCTGCTTTATCAAGGATTGTTGCCGGGGCCTGGCGCTGGAAGTTGGAAACAACGGAAATTGAACGCCTTATTTACACGGCCCTCGATGCGGGTATCTCTTCCTTCGACCATGCCGATATTTATGGCGATTATGCCAATGAAGAACGCTTCGGAAAAATCCTGAGAGGGAATCCTTCATTACGCAACCGCATGGAACTCATAACCAAATGCGGCATAAAACTGGTTTCGGCTGCACGCCCGGAGCATCGCGTTAAACATTACGATACATCGAAGGAACATATACTCCGATCGGTTGAGAATTCATTGAAAAATCTTTCGACTGATCGGCTTGATCTCCTGCTCATCCACCGCCCTGATCCACTAATGCACCCGGAAGAGGTGGCAGAGGCATTCCGGTTACTAAAGGACCAGGGCAAAGTACTATGGTTTGGTGTTTCCAATTTCAGTGCAGCACAGTTCGAAATGCTTCAGGCATATGTTCCCGTTCGGCTCGTTACCAACCAGGTTGAGATTTCATTATTCAACCCTGTTAAGATGGTTGATGGCACAGTAGATGCATTAATCAAACACCGGGTTTCGCCCTTGGCCTGGTCGCCCCTGGGGGGAGGCAAGTATTTCACCGCATCCGGCCAGGCCGAAACTATTGAAATGAAACTGGAAGGTTTTGCCTCGAACTACAACTGCACGGTTAGCCAATTGCTGTTAGCCTGGTTACTGCGCCATCCGGCCAACATTTTCCCCATTCTTGGTACAACCAATCCTGATCGCGTTAAAGAGGGGGCTGGTGCCATCCATATTAAAGTTGATCGGCAGGATTGGTTTGCCATGCTCAAAGCAGTTACCGGTAAAGATGTTCCCTGATGCTGCATCAGGCAGCGCCTAACTATTTTTTCTGTTGCCTGAGAACAATTAGCCACACACCTTTGTAGTTTGTGCTATGGCCACCCCTGCAGCAAAGAAGGAACAAGTTGAGACAGCCGGTTTCGAACAGGTTGAGGTAATCGGAGCCCGCGAGCACAACCTTAAAAATATTTCGGTAACCTTCCCGCGAAACAAACTGGTAGTGGTAACGGGCATCAGCGGCAGCGGCAAATCATCGCTGGCGTTCGATACCATTTATGCCGAAGGGCAGCGCAGGTACATGGAAAGTTTTTCGGCCTATGCCCGCAGTTTCATCGGCAACCTGGAGCGGCCCGATGTGGATAAAATTAACGGCCTAAGCCCGGTTATTTCCATCGAACAAAAAACCACCTCCCGCAATCCGCGCTCCACGGTAGGTACTGTTACCGAGATTTACGACTTTATGCGCCTGCTCTATGCGCGCACGGCCGAGGCCTTTTCGTATCTGACGGGCGAAAGAATGGTCCGGCAATCGGAAGATCAGATTCTGGATGCCGTGTTGCAGAATTTTAAAGGGAAGAAACTCACCCTGCTGGCTCCGGTAGTTAAAGGAAGAAAAGGCCATTACCGCGAATTGTTTGTGCAAATCAGAAAGCAAGGTTACACCAAAGTGCGCGTAGATGGCGAGGTTAAAGAGCTTGTTGCCAAGATGCAGGTTGACCGGTACAAGATCCACGACATTGAGATTGTAATTGATAGGATTGTGGCCGATGCGAAGGAACGATTTCGGATCGGCCAGTCCATCAACAAAGCACTTAAGGAGGGGAAAGGTGTACTTATGGTGCTGGAAGAAACCGGAAAGGTACACCACTTCTCCAGGTTTCTGATGGACCCCGTTACAGGACTCTCGTATGATGAGCCCGCACCCAACACATTCTCATTCAACTCACCGTATGGTGCATGCCCGGTGTGTAACGGGCTTGGGCAGATTGAAGAAATTACCGAAGACTCGGTAATACCCGATAAACGGCTGAGTATAAGCCGGGGCGGCATACTGCCGCTGGGCGAGTACCGCGACATCTGGATCTTTAAAAAAATTGAAGCCATACTAAAGCGATACAAATGTTCGCTCACCACGCCCATTAAGGAAATACCAGCGGATGTACTGAAAATTCTGTTATATGGCGATGATGTGCCGGTGGCCGTGCCCTCGGTAAAATACCCCGGTACGGAATGGAACACCCGTTTTGAAGGCATCGTGAATTTTCTCCAAAAGCAGCGCGATGAAGGAACCGAAAATGTAAAACGCTGGGTGGAGGACTTTACCCTAATCAAAACCTGCCCTGACTGCAATGGTGCGCGATTAAAAAAAGAGTCGCTTCATTTTAAAATTGACGGGAAAAATATTGCTGAGCTTGCCGAACTGGATATCGTTAGCCTGAAGCAATGGTTCACCGGGTTGGAAAACCGGCTCAACGACAAACAAAAAATAATTGCTGCCGAGATCTTAAAAGAGATCAAAAAACGCATCGGCTTTTTATTGGATGTGGGCCTTGATTACCTGCACCTTAACCGGCCGCTGCGCACCCTCAGTGGTGGTGAAGCGCAGCGCATCAGGCTGGCTACACAAATCGGCACGCAACTGGTGGGTGTGATGTACATACTGGACGAACCCAGTATCGGCCTGCATGCCCGCGATAATGTTAAGCTGATTAAGGCGCTGAAAGACCTGCGCGACCTGGGTAATACCGTAGTAGTAGTTGAGCACGATAAGGAAATGATGATGGAAGCGGACTATATTATTGATATCGGTCCGGGTGCCGGCCGGCATGGCGGCCAGGTTGTAGCTGAAGGCGATCCGGTTTCTTTTTTAAAGAGCGCCAGTACTACCGCGAAGTATTTAAAAGGGGAAATTTGCATTGATTACCGGAGGGAAAGACGCAAAGGCAATGGAAAAAAATTGGTGCTGAATGAAGCTTCAGGCAATAACCTTAAAAAGGTTACCCTTAATCTTCCGCTGGGAACATTTACCTGCATCACGGGGGTTTCCGGCAGCGGTAAATCAACATTGATTCATGAAACCCTGTTTCCGATTTTAAACAAACACTTGTTTAATTCACGTACCGAGCCGCTTGCTTATAAAAAAATTGAGGGACTTGAGTTCATTGATAAGGTAATAGAAGTTGATCAATCGCCTATTGGCCGAACACCACGCTCAAATCCGGCAACCTATACGGGCGTGTTCACCGACATCCGCGATTTATTCGCACAGTTGCCCGAAGCAAAAATCAGGGGCTACAAACCCGGTCGGTTTTCCTTTAATGTTAAAGGTGGCCGTTGCGAAACATGCGAAGGTGCCGGCCTCCGGTTAATTGAAATGGAATTTCTGCCCGATGTGTACGTGCATTGCGAGACCTGTAAAGGCAAACGTTACAACCGCGAAACGCTGGAAGTGCGGTTTAAGGGAAAGTCCATCAGCGGTGTACTCGACATGACGGTGGAAGAAGCCATACCGTTTTTTGAAAACCAGCCGAAAATCCTGCGCAAGATCCAAACCCTTGGCGAAGTAGGTCTCGAATACATATCCCTAGGTCAGCATGCCACCACCTTATCGGGAGGAGAAGCCCAGCGGGTTAAACTGGCAACAGAACTATCCAAGCGCGACACCGGCAAAACACTGTACATTTTAGACGAACCCACGACCGGTTTGCACTTCCAGGATATTTCGCACCTGTTGGATGTATTGCAAAAACTGGTTGATAAAGGAAATACCGTGCTGGTTATTGAGCATAATATGGATGTAATCAAATCAGCCGATTATATAATAGACCTTGGCCCCGAAGGCGGTGAAAAGGGCGGACGCATTGTGGCGTCAGGGACACCGGAGGAGGTTTCGCAAAACCCGGCCAGTTACACCGGGCGTTTTTTAAAACCTGAATTAACCTGATTTTATCTTTCTTTGCTTACCATTATGAACGCACACATCCGGCAATATTTATTTGGCAGCATTTTTATCGCTTTTGGATTGTACCAACTTTATATCAGCGATTACCTGGAGTTCTGGCTTTATGCTCTTGCCGGATCGGCATTTATAGTGAATGCATTAACCAATGAACCCCGTCTGGAACGGGTTAAAAAGCTGCTGGTAATTCTCGCCTGGTTGCTGATCGTTGCTACAGCCATTCTGTTCTTCTACCTCCTCCGCTACAAATTCTTTTAAGCTTACCGCTCATGTAATGAACTAAGAGCAACCCGGCAAATGCGTAATTTTGCAGCGCATGGTTGATAACAAGCGAAGGCTTTACTGGATACTCCAACTAAGCACATGGACGGTATATGCGCTGCTGCAGATCATTTTTTTCAGTATGCAGTCACAACAAACCATCAGCAGCCGCAGGATTATTTTCTTTGTGGGCGAGGCCGCGATATGCCTTTTGGTAACTCATTTTTTCAGATATGTTCTTAACCGGTGGAAGTGGCTTAGTTTGCCTGTTCCGGCCATGATACCCCGTGTGGTTGTTAGTGTGGCGGTGCTGGGTATCGGCATATATTTTTTGCGAATACCCGTTGCCTATTGGCTAAATATTGTGGGCGTCCGATCGCAGGCTTTTCAGCTCGACCAGATTCTGGGCTATGCCGCCTTTTACATCTTTTTGTTATTCCTCTGGTCGGTATTTTATTTCACTTATCATTATGTTGAGCGCTACAACAAGTCGCTTAAATACGAAGCCACCCGGATTGAGAGCGAATTGAATAACCTGAAAGCCCAACTCAACCCCCACTTTATTTTTAATGCGTTGAACAGCATCCGGGCGTTGGTCGATGAGAATCCCGAAAAATCAAAACTGGCTATTAATCAGCTGTCCAACATTTTGCGAAACTCACTTACCTTCGATAAAAAAGGACTGACCCGGTTTGGCGATGAGTTGAAAATTGTACGCGATTACCTGAGCCTTGAGAGCATTCGCTTCGAAGAACGGTTAAAGACTGAGTTCGATATTCATCCTGATTCCTACCAGTATCTCGTTCCTCCTTTTATGATACAAACCCTGGTAGAGAATGGTGTAAAACACGGGGTGTCAAAACTTAAAGCCGGTGGTGTAGTGCAGGTAAGAACGCTTGTTGATCACGGAAAACTTAAAATACAGATCCGCAACAGCGGGCATTTGCTTAACGGGGTCAGGCGAAGCAACTCCGGGGTTGGCTTACAAAATACCATACACCGCTTACGCCTGTTATATGGCGATGAGGCTTCTTTTAGGATTGTGAATGAAATGAATAATTTTGTGCTTACGGAAATAGTTATTCCTCAAATTACAGAACAATGAAAGCATTGATTGTAGACGATGAGCGCCTGGCGCGGAAAGAGTTAATGAAATTACTGGAGGCGCATCCGTCCATCGAAGTCGTGGGGGAGGCTGCCAATGCCGATGAGGCCACGCATCTGATAAACGAACATAATCCCGATCTGCTCTTCCTGGATATTCAGATGCCCGATAAAACGGGCTTTCAGCTTTTGGAAGAACTCGATTCGGTTCCCCTGGTGGTATTTACTACCGCGTATGATGAGTTTGCGTTAAAAGCGTTTGAAGTAAACGCCCTCGATTACCTGCTAAAGCCCATTCAGCCTGAAAGGCTGGCTGAGACTGTTTCAAAAATTGCTGAGAAAGAGCGAAGCAGGCGCACAGCCGAGCAGGTTGCAGCCGATAAAAAACTGGGCTTAAACGACCAGGTGTTTGTGAAAGATGGCGATCGCTGCTGGTTTGTAAGCCTGGCCAACATTCGCTTATTCGAATCAGACGGCAACTATATTAAAGTGTATTTCGATACCAACCGCCCGATGATCCATAAATCGCTTAATGCATTGGATGAAAAACTGGATGACCGGGCATTTTTCAGGGCCAGCCGCAAACACATAATTAACCTGAGTTGGGTAGAGGGCATTGAGCCCTGGTTTAATGGCGGCCTGATGGTGAAACTAAAAGGAGGCGATAAGGTTGAAGTTAGCCGCAGGCAGGCCGCCAAGTTTAAGGATATGATGAGTTTGTAGACTCTACTTTAATACCAGTTCAATCAATTCCTTCTGCACGTTCCAGTCTTTAGCCAGTTTTAGCATGGCGGTTGCTTCCATTTCGGTAACGTAGCCCTTCAGGTTATTGGCCTGCCAAACCATGTTAATCAGTTCCACGCGTTTTTCCTTGGGGTAATCGGCTATGGTGTCGTTTAAAAAATCGCGGGCGCGCTCAAAAGCGGTCAGGTAATCCTGTGCAACAAATTCGGTAGCCCATTTGTATTCTTCCTGGGCATCAAGTTCAAGGGCTGTTTTTTCCAGGTCTTTGCGTTCCTCTTCATCCAACCCGTGGTAATGAAAGATAACGCTTTTCAGGAGCATATACACCCGCTTTTCTTCCGAAGTTTTTGACATAACAGCATGTAAATTACAAAAGTTATTTGAGCTGATACTAATCGGATACCAACTGGATTCAGCTTACGAAGACACTTCAAAAAAATCAGCGGCTATCTTATCGGCAAGCAGTTTACCCGAACGGGTTAGTTGAATGACTCCATTGGTTAATTCGGCAAGGTGGTCATCTAATAAGCGGGTTAGCAGAGCCTTGTTTTTTTGAATAAGGTCAAAATCAAAATCTGCTTTGAGTTTTGCCGTATCCAGTCCCCACCGGGTGCGCAGCGTGGTAAGAATGTATTCGTTAATTTTTTCTTCCCGTGTCAGGTATTCTGTTTGGGCCGGAATTTCACCGGCCAAAATAGATTTTACATACCGGTAATTGTTTGCAATGTTGGCTTGCCGGCTGGTGCCGTTGTAAGAATGCGCCCCCGGCCCGATACCCAGGTAGCTCACCTGTTTCCAGTAGTTGCTGTTGTGCTGCGAATAATAACCGGGTTTGGCAAAATTTGAAATTTCATATTGTTCATAGCCGGTGGCTTCAACAACCTCCATTAAAAGTTGCAAGTAATCGGCTGCCTGTTCGTCAGCCACCGGTTGCAGCGAGTTGGTTTTTAGCCAATGCCCGAAAGCTGTACGCTCTTCAATGGTTAAACAATAAGCCGAAATGTGTTCGGGTTGTAAAACGAGCAGTTTTTCTAAATCTGCATTAAAACCGTTTATCGTTTGACCGGGGATAGCGTACATCAGGTCAACACTGATATTGGAAAAGCCGGCAGCGCGCGCTTGTTCAAAGCCGGCTTGGGCTTGCGTGCCGTTGTGTGCACGATTAAGGTAACGAAGCAGGGAATCATCAAATGTTTGCACGCCCAGGCTAAGCCTGTTGATTCCAACATTTTTAAACAACAACAACTTTTCTTTTGTCAGATCGTCCGGGTTAGCCTCCAGGGTAATTTCAGCAACTGATGTCACCGTAAAGAGGTGGTTAATCTTGTTGAAAATGCGTTCAAGCGATTGGGGGCTTAGTATGGAGGGGGTTCCACCGCCAAGATAAATCGTGTCAATCACTTCGTTACCAATATAATCGCTGCGGAGTTCCATCTCCTTTTCAAAGGCTGCAATCATGTCGGGCTCGATCTGCCTGTTGGTTGAAAAGTGAAAGTCGCAGTAATGGCAAGCCTGCCGGCAAAAGGGTATGTGGATGTAAATGCCCGCCATGGTAAATCGTTTGGCAAAAATACAGGTTTATGAAGTGTTGGTTAATTTAGCCGCCAAATTGCAGGATGCTGAAAATACTTTTCAGGATAGTACTTATTGTTCACCTGGTAATACCACCGGTAATGGGGCAGCACCAGGTGGTGAAGAACAACCTGAAAGAGGAGTGGCTCATTTATTCAGCAGGTCGTTTTACTGCGTACAAGGGGGAAGCTGTAACAACAATCTATTTTGAAATTGATCCTTCCAAATTCATCGGGGATTACCTGGTACTGTTTAGTGCAAAACCGTTTGCTGTCTTTCTTAACAATACACTTGTGGTCGACCGCGAAGAAAACGTACGATTTCCGGTTGACAGTCTTGCCAAACGTGCCGTGGCCGGCCAGTTGTTCATAGCCATTTACCAGGAGCCTCGTATTCAATCCGATTTGGTAACACAACTGATATCAGAAATAAAAATTCCAGAGGCGGAGTCAAACGCAGCCGTTGTTTGGCATGACAACGGCTTACATAATTTTATGATAGTGGCAACCGTGTTATTGTTTCTTTTTCTATTGATAATGTTCAGGTATAATCCAAAACTGGTAGCCGATTACCTTACAGCAGCAACATTTTTTTCGTTTCGCGAAAGTGAGGATCATCCCATGTTTAACCGCATGTGGAATACCACTAACATGCTTGCCTATTTATACGCGGCTTTATTAATCTCCTTCATCTTAGTGCAGATGCCTGTGGAAGTAAACCAAAGATTGGCTTATCCCGATCAGTTTTCTGTTTGGGTACTCAATTGGCTATTGGCCAGCGGGGCATTGCTGGTTCTGTTGTTTAGTAAAGCCTTTTTTATTTTGGTATTTTCCGTGCTGTTTAATATAAAGGAGTTAACTGGTTTTCAGTTCTTCAATTTTGTCCGTTACCTGTTTTTTGTATTTGGTTTGCTAATGGTTATAATGGTGGTTCAATACTTCATAACCGGTTCACATTTTTTTAACACACCAATGACAGTTAAGGTTGTGCACGTGCTGTTGCTGGGGTGGATTGCCTTGATATTTTTTAAACTGGTGAATAAGGCCGGCCACAGCGTGATTCATTTATTTTTGTACATTTGTGCCACTGAAATAATACCCTTTCTCATCCTTATCAAGGTTTATAAGTAGGTGACCCTGTTACGTGTTGATATGAGCGAAAAAGTAAACGACAGGATGCGTAAAGTAAAAAGCATTCTGGTTACGCAAGAGGCCCCCACAGATCCGAATTCGCCCTATTTTAAGCTGGCCGAAAAATTCAATCTGAAAATTGATTTCAGGCCGTTCATTCAGGTTGAGCCTGTACCTGTAAAAGAGTTCAGAAAGCAGAAAGTAGATATTCTGAATCACACTGCAATAATTTTTACCAGCCGTCACGCAGTTGATCATTTCTTTCACATTTGCAACGAACTTAAGATTGAAATGCCGGCTGACATGAAATACTTCTGTATTTCTGATCAAACCTCCAACTACTTGCAGAAGTATATTGTGATACGAAAGCGCAAAATCTTTACTGGTCTTAAAACCGCCCAGGATCTGCTCGAAATCCTTAAAAAACACAAAAACGAAAAGTACCTCTTTCCGTGTTCTGATATCCGGAAGAACGATATCCCCGACTTTTTACGTGAAAACGGTTTCAACTTTACCGAAGCCATCATGTACCAGACGGTGGCCAGCGATCTGTCAGACCTGAAAGAGGTGTATTATGATATCCTCGCTTTTTTCAGCCCGTCCGGTATATCCTCTTTATTTGCCAACTTCCCCGACTTTAAGCAAAATAATACCCGTATTGCAGCGTTTGGTCCTGCAACGGCCCGGGCCGTTCAGGATGCCGGACTCATTTTGGATATTGAGGCCCCCCTTCCAAACGCACCCTCTATGACCGGGGCCATTGAACTGTACATCAAGCAGGTTAATGGGGCTAAATAACCCCTTCATACATTGGATTTTACAAAGTGATGTTTTTTATTACACTTTAATTACCTGGCGGTTGAAAGTATGCCAAAAAAGCGTTTACTTTAAATCCTGCATTTTTGTGCATCATGCTTAAGAAAGGTCTTAATACCACTTTTTGCCTTCTGCTAATCTTTGCCGGAACCGCGTCCGCCCAGCAAGATGCCCACTTTACTCAATTCATGTTTAATACGCTTTACCTCACTCCTGCGGCAGCTGGGGTGGATGGCGTAACGGAAGCAACAATCATTCACCGCAGCCAGTGGCTCGGCTACGAATCTTCATTTGGCGATGGCACTGCGCCCACCAGCCAGATTTTATCATTTAACTCACCGATATACAAACTCAAAAGTGGTTTTGGCGCCTATGTTTTGAATGATAAACTCGGCCCGCAAAACAACCTCGAAATTCAGGCCATGTATGCCTACCACCTGGGCATCCGCGAGAACAAACTTAGTTTTGGGATTAAGCTGGGCATGTACTCTCAAACGCTGGATTTTGATAAGTACCGGGCTATTCAACCAAACGATCCATTGCTGACAATTTACGATCCAATCAGTGGCACCTATATACCTCGCACCGGCAGGGAATCGCAGATACGCCCGGATCTGGGCGTTGGCATTTTATATCGCAGTGAAAAATACTTCGCTGCCATTGGTATGAATCACCTGCTTAAGTCAGAGTTTGATTTTGGTGTCAGCCAGCGCAATGCCCTGGAAAACCATATGAATATTACCGGTGGTTATTTTTACGATGTGAATTTCGACCTGCAGATTAATCCAACCATCCTGATAAAAACCGACTTTAACGAATTTTCGATGGACCTGGCCGTATTAGCTACCCTGCGCAATACGATGTGGGGCGGATTAGCGTTCCGATCGGGAGAGGCCGCCAACCTGTTGCTGGGGTATAGCTTTTTAAAGGATAAATCGCTAAGAATTGGTTATTCAATTGATTTTGTAGTGAAAGACAGGGCAGCGAAAGAAAATTTTTCGCATGAGTTCATGCTAACCTACCAGTTGCCGGTAAGTGTGGGGGTAGGTAAAAAGGTTGTAAGAACCCCCCGGTACAGGCATTGACAGTAAATTATTTTGGTTTTAAGCAGATTTTATAGAATTTGGTAATCAATTGTTTCAAAAAATAAGACTTTAAGCGGTATTTTCGAAACTCAAAAAAAGCAAACTGAATGAGTACTATGGATAAGGCGGCTTCATCAAAATATGCGATTGTTCTTCTCGGGCTGGCGGCCAGCGCTTGTGGTCTGTTAGGACTGGGCGGAGGTAAAGGTGGAGATGGTGGCGAACTTGTGGGTGTTGCCGGCAGGCAAGGTTGGGTAATGACCAGGCCCTTCGGTATGGTGCCAATTCCGGCAGGAACCTTTCATATGGGTCAGGCCGATGAGGATCCGGCATCAACACAAATCAATTATAACAAACAGGTTACTATTGGTTCGTTCTTTATGGACGATACCGAGATAACCAACAATGAATACCGGCAGTTTACCAATTATCACCTGGTTGAGAACGGAAGCATCGAAGGCTTCGAAACAGTTGATCAGGAAACATTTAAACAAAAATACTATCCGGATACTACCGTTTGGGTTCGTGACTTCGCCCATCATATGGGCGACCCGATTCAAGACTATTATTACTGGCATCCTGGCTACGATGATTACCCGGTAGTGGGCATTAACTGGGATGCAGCCGTATTCTTTGCCAACTGGCGCACTGCGTACTGGAACGATTACCGCAAGAGCGTTGGCGAGTTCCCGATGCCCAGTTTCCGTCTGCCTTCCGAAGCCGAGTGGGAATATGCGGCCCGGGGCGGTCGTGATATGGCTAAATACCCTTGGGGTAACCCGTACATCCGCAATTCAAAAGGCTGTATGCTGGCTAACTTCAAACCGGGCCGCGGTAATTTTTACGATGACGGCTTTGCTTACACCTCACCGGTAAGGGCATATTTCCCGAATGATTACGGACTTTACGATATGGCCGGTAACGTAAGCGAGTGGTGTTTGGATGACTTCAACCCGGCTTCAGTTCCTACTGTATGGGATTTAAACCCCCAGTTTATTGACCCAAGAACCAACCCGGAAGATTCGAGGTACAATGCCAAAATTGCTCCCAAGAAAGTTGTACGCGGAGGATCGTGGAAAGATGTGGCTTATTACCTGGAAACCGGTACAAGAACATACGAATTTAAAGATTCAACCCGCGCCTACATCGGATTCCGGTGTGCACTTACGCACCTGGGGCGGTCGTCAGGCAGGGAATTTTAACAAACCGAAACTCTCGTTATCTTTAACCCATATCCAAAAAGACAAACACTTAAACCCATACTACAATGAGCAAGAAAAAAGGCGGATTTGCTGAGCTACTCTTTAAAACCATAATGCCAAAAGTTTATGGTATTGGTGCGGCAGTTGTAATTGTTGGTGCGCTGTTTAAAATTTTGCACCTTACCGGGGCCGACCAAATGCTGATGGTTGGCCTGTTAACAGAGGCTGCCATCTTCTTTTTAAGTGCATTTGAACCACCTGCAAAAGAAACAGACTGGACAAAGGTATATCCTGAACTTGCTGAGGATTATGAACCCGCGGTAACCTCGCCCACTGTTCGCAAACCCGGTCATTCTACGGAGTCACCGCTTCTTAAAATTGACGAAATGTTGAAAACCGCCAAGGTTGACCAGAACTTGCTGGATAACCTGGGCAAAGGCTTAACAAACCTTGCTGAATCAGCCAAGCAGATGAACAACCTGTCCAATGCAGCAGTGGCAACTAATGAGTATGCAACCAACGTGAAGACCGCATCAAAAGCGTTGTCAGACATGAATGCCTCGTACAAAACTGCTATTGAGGCTGTTGGTTCTATGGCCAATGCCTCAAAAGATGCCGGAGAGTACCACTCGCAGGTACAAAAAGTGACTAAAAACCTGGCTGCTTTGAATTCGGTTTATGAAATGGAACTGAAAGATGCCGATAGCCATGTGAAGAACATGAATAAGTTTTACGATAGCCTTACCGGAGCAATGCAAGGGCTAACCAAAGTAGGAGAGAATACAGCCAAGTTTACCAGTGAACTTGGTAAGCTTACCGATAACTTGACTGCTTTGAATAAAGTGTACGGAAGTATGCTTACCGCCATGAAAGGCGGAGGCCAGGGATAATGGAGTACTGTTCTATAATCAGGGTTTAAGTTTTCAATTATTTAAACATCACAACAAATGGCAGGTAAAAAAGAAACCCCCCGGCAGAAGATGATCGGTATGATGTATCTGGTACTAACCGCGCTTCTGGCCCTTCAGGTGAGCAATGCAGTGTTGGAAAAGTTCGCCATTATTAATGGAACGCTTAATCAACTTATTGATGATACCGAAAAATCCAACCAACAGCAGTTAAATAAAATTATTGAAGAAGGGGGAAAAAGTGAAGTAGCGAAAATTAAGAGTGCTGTTGAGCGTGCGCAAAAGGTAAGGGAACTGACCACCGCAACTTCGGCTTGGATTGAAACACTTAAAAAGAAAATGTTAGAGGTTTCCGGTTCTGACAAGGTTGACGAAAAAGTGATCAATAACCATGGTTCGGCAGTGGCTACCATGATGATTGATAAAAAGTCACCTTGGGGTAGAGATTTCGAAACCAAACTTAACGATTACGTAAAGCAACTGAATGAACTAACCGGTGAGAAATTTGGTACGTTGGCCAGGGCTCCTAAAGATATACCAGAATTTGCCAACGACCCTGACCATATTCGAAAGGACTTCCTCACGTTTACCTTCGAGAATACCCCGGTCATTGCAGCGCTTGCTTCAGTAACACAAATTCAGTCTGAAGTACTGGAATACGAGTCGGCAGCTTTGCGCAAACTGGCCGAAGAAGCCGGTGCAGCCACGGTGCGTTTTGAAACGGTCATCCCGATGGTTCGGCCCAAATCGTCAGTTGTTGCTGCCGGTGCTACATATGAAGCCGATATGTTTATTTCAGCATCTTCATCGGCACTGAGCCCCGAGATGTTTTACAATGGCACCTCCATTCCGGTTGCTGTTGACCCGGTAACAGGCATTAAAATGGGTAAAGTTAAGTTTACTGCCCGCGGAGGAAATTATGATGCCAAAGGTCAATCCAAGCAGTCATTCAAGGCGGAGATAAAGTTGAACGATCAGGTTTATCCGCAAACCATCGAATATATAGTTGCAAAACCCACCATCCGGGTAACTACCGGTGTGGCCCCTACCCTATACATGGGCTGTGGTAACCTGGTAAATATTGAAGTGCCTGCTCTGGGTACGGATTATAACCCTTCATTTTCTGCGACAGGCGCAGAAATTATACGTGGTGAAAAAATCGGTCAGGTTACTATTATACCAAATCAGCGAAAAGTTACGGTTGCTGTAAACAATTCCGGTACGTTTATCGGTAATGAAGAATTTGCCGTTAAGAATGTACCACGCCCAAGGATTGTGGCAAAGGATAACAACGGCCGCGATATTGACTTAAAAAATGGTGTAACAGCCGGACAAATTGCGGGTCTTCGGATAAATGCCGAAGCTGATGAGAACTTTAAAAACGAGGTTCCCAGAGATGCTAACTACCGGATACGCAACATGTCGGTTATTCTGGCGCGTGGTACCCAACGCGTTCAGGAAATGACGGCCACAAGCGAATTGGTTGATTTAGGTGCGTGGCGGGCCATTATGCGGCCGGGCGACAGGATTTTGGTTGAACCAAAGAACGTGGTGCGAATGACCTACAAAGGGAACCCCGAACCGGTTGCCGTAGGTGGTAGTGATATTATCAATATTCCAGTACAATAATAACGACTATGAACATGTTGAAGAATGGGATCGTGTTACTGCTTGCCGCATGTGTGCCCCTGGGTATGTATGCTCAAGTAGAACTACCCCAGTATAACCCGAATTCCATCGATCCGATACCGCGTTATGAACACCTGTACAAACTGCGCGTATGGCGAAAGATTGATATGAAGGAGAAGCAGAACAAGGGTTTCTTCTCTAATAATGGTGAAATCTCGAAATTGATTATTGACGCGGTACGGAGCGGTGAGATTCCGGCTGTGTATAACAGCGATTCGCTTACTTCGGTAATGACCAAAGAGGATTTTGAATCGAAAATGGTTATTACACAAGGCGAAACACTGCAAGCCTGGGATCCGGCAATGACCTATTACCTGAGCGATGCCGTTTCATTCAATGGTAAAAATTATGAATCGGCAATTGATAATAACACCGGTATAAACCCAAGTACTGCCCCAAATGGCGAGTGGGTACTTACGCAACGTGGTAAGCCGGTAACAGTGTTACCCCGTGATATTTATATGCTTACCCTCATGGAGGACGTTATATTTGATAAGCGCAGATCACGTTTGTATTACGACATCCAGGCTATTAAGCTCGAGGCGTTTGATTTGAATACCGGAACATTTAAATCGTTAGGGTGGTTTAAGTACAAAGATTTGGAAAAGGTTTTCCGGAACAACCCGGCAAAGGCTGTATGGTTTAACCGCCAGAATACCGCTGAAAACAAGAACTTTGCCGATGCGTTTTTATTAAGGCTATTTAAAGGAACTATTGATAAAATTGAAAACCCGGATGACCAGACCATTGAGGATGTGTACCGGGCAAACGGACGACCGTACTACGAGAGTGTGTGGGCGCGCGAGTGGGCCGAAATGATGCTCATGGAGAAGGAACACAACCTTTGGGAGTTCTGATTAATCCGCAACAGTATAGCAAAGCCTCTGCTATCCGGCAGGGGCTTTTTTATTGGAATCAATAACAAGCTTTGCTTTACTTTTTCCGATAACCTGCTCAAGTTCCTTAAAAGATGCTTCCCTGATCTTCCGAACAGATTTAAAATGCCTGAGCAGTTTTTCGATGGTGGTTCGGCCTATACCGGCTATATCGTGAAGGGTTGTTTGTAAATTGGCTTTGCTTCGTTTTTGCCGGTGAAAGGTTACTGCAAAGCGGTGGGCCTCATTTCGTATTTGCTGGATAAGTTTTAATCCGGGCGATTTTTTGCTGAGGAGCAACGGCACCGAATCTTCCGGCAGGTAAATTTCTTCCAGCCTTTTGGCAATGCCGGCAATGGCCACCTTGCCATACAGGTTAAGCTCTTTCAGCGCTTCGCAGGCACTCGATAACTGCCCTTTTCCGCCATCCACCAGGATAAGGTCAGGCATTGGGCATTGTTCGTCCATCAATTTCCGGTAGCGTCTGCCTACCACTTCTTTCATTGAAGCGAAATCGTCAGGACCTGTAACGGTTTTGATATTATAATGCCGGTAATTTTTTTTATCGGGTTTGCCGTTAACAAAGCAAACCATAGAAGCTACCGGATTAGTGCCCTGCAGGTTGCTGTTATCAAAGCACTCAATGGTTATGGGTAGGGTATTTAATTGAAGTTCGTTACGTAAGGCGTCAAGTGCCGGATTTTTTCTGGTGGGCCGTTCGGCACGCAGCAAATCCTTTTCGCGTTTAAGTTCCAATGCATTTTTTAATGAGAGCGCAATCAGTTTTCGTTTGTCGCCTATTTTAGGTACGGTGTTATTCAGGTTATTTGCTAGTGTGTGTACCGGCAGGTTACTAAGTATTTCTGTATTATTGCTGTTGGCCTGTTGCCGTAGTTCAACAAGCGCCAGGCTTAGCAACTCCTCATTTTGTTCACCAAGCTTTTTTTGTATTTCAACGGACCGGGAGTAGACAATCGCGCCTTCCTTGATTAGCAGGTAGTTGATATAGGCATATTTTTCGGTACCTGTTACTGTGATTACGTCAATATCGGTTAAGGCCTTGTTAACAACCAACGATTTACTTTGAAATTTTTCGAGGGTATTAAGCCTTTCCTTGTAATACTGTGCACGTTCGAAATCCAATCGATCAGCTGCCGCCTGCATTTCCTGCTCAAAAATGGTTTTAACAAGAGTAATGTTTCCCTTCAATATATAGCGGGCATGTTCGATGTCGAGGTCGTAATCTTTCTCCGGTTGTAAACCTTCGCAAGGCCCTTTGCAATTGCCGATATGATACTCCAGACAGACCTTAAATTTCTTTCGCTTGATATTGCTATCTGTTAATTGCAGGTTGCAGGTTCGTATAGTATACAGTTTGCGAATTAGTTCCAGCACATTTTTCATGGCCACAACACTGGAATACGGACCGAAATAGTCGCCTTGGCCTGGTATGTATTTGCGTGTTGAGATAATGCGAGGGAACCGTTCTTTAAGAATGCACAGGTAAGGGTAGGTTTTATCGTCTTTAAGTAAAATGTTATAGCGGGGTTGGAATTGTTTAATCAGGTTATTCTCTAACAACAGCGCATCAAATTCACTTTCGGCAACTGTATACTCAATCCGGCTGGTTTCATGAACGAGCTTTAGCGTTTTCCGGCTTAGATTTTGTTTGGCCCCAAAGTAGCTTAATACCCGCTTCTTCAGATTTTTGGCCTTACCTACATAGATAAGTTGGTTGGCGGTATTGTAAAACCGATAAACTCCCGGATTTTCAGGTAACAGGTGTGCGTAGCTTTTAAGGTCGCCACGGCTCATAAACGCAGCTAATTGAAATCGTCCCAGGGCTTTTCATCAACCGGAATGGAGTCGGCCGGTACCATGTACTGATCGCAGTTGAGGGTTACATCGAGGCCGGTTTTGGGTTGCTTGAATTTACCCTTTTTATATTCAAGGGAGGGGTCGAGATAGATTTTACGCATGAACTTTTCCCAAATGGGGCGGGCTGTGCGGGATCCTTGCCCCATATCCCAGTTGCGGTAATGGATGCTCCGTTCATCACCACCCACCCATACTCCGGTAACCAGGTTGTGGGTTACGCCTATGTACCACCCATCAGACGCATTGTTGGTTGTTCCGGTTTTACCGCCAATTTCATTTTCTTCTTTAAGATCGTAACCTAACCCGCCCGAGGTACCACCGGTTTCTTCAACACCACCCCTTAACATGTAAACCATTTTATAGGCAGTTTGTTCACTTATGGCTTCGCGTGTTTTAGGAACAAAATTTTCAATGACGTTTCCGTTTTTATCTTCAATACGGGTAATGTAATACGGTTCAGTATAAATTCCGCTGTTAACAAACGTACCGTAGGCCCCCACCAGTTCATAAAGCGAAACATCGCTGACACCAAGACATAATGAAGGCACAGGGTCTAACGGGCTGGTGATGCCCACGCGGTGGGCAAACTTTACAACGTTTTCAGGATGCACTTTTTGCAGAATTTGTGCGGTAATGGAGTTAACAGAGCGAGCCATAGCCTGCCGCAGGTTCATTTTTTCACCGCTACCGAATTTCCCGTCAGAGTTGGGTGGATACCAGGTTGTGCCCGATACGGTGAAACTGGGTGAAATATCATATAACTCAAAACAGGGGTGATAGCCTATTTCCAATGCTGCGCCATAAACGAATGGTTTAAATGTTGAGCCGGGCTGGCGTTTGCCCTGCCGCACGTGGTCGTACTTAAAGTATTTGTGGTTGATGCCGCCCACCCACGCTTTAATGGCCCCGGTGTTGGCGTCCATCGAAACCAAACCGGCATGCAGAAAGCGCTTGTAGTAATTGAGTGAGTCCATCGAGCTGAATACTGTGTCGCGCTCGCCTTTCCATGTAAAAATGGTCATGGGCTTCTTCAGATTCAGCATGATTTTTACCGAATCGGAGTTTTCGCCATATCGTGCTACCAGGTTTTTGTACGTATCGGTTTGTTTTATCCGCGATTGCAAAAAGCCCTTTATCTCTTTCCACTCATCGTCAATCCAGGGATTACGGCCCTTCCAATGCTCATCGAACAACTGCTGCTGGTATTGCATATGTTCGGTGAGGGCCTGTTCAGCGTAAAGCTGCATTCGGCTATCAATTGTGGTGTAAATTTTCAACCCCGATTCCCATAAGTCGTAACCGTGTTCGCGGCACCAGTTCATTAAGTCGGTACGGATTACGTTTCGGAAGTAGGTGGCAAGTCCTTCATTTTGATTTTGTACTTTGTACTTTAATTCAATGGGTAATTGCTTTATCGAGTCATACGCCTCGCGCGTCAGGTAACCGTGTGTAACGAGTTTGTAAAGTACTTCATTTCTTTTTTTCAGCGAGTTTTCGGGATTATAGACAGGACTGAATTTGGTTATAGCCTGCAGCATACCCACCAGCACGGCTGATTCCTGCAGGTTCAGGCTGTCGGGCGGTTTGTTAAAATAGGTTTCGGCTGCCACCCGGATGCCATACGCATTACTGCCGAACGAAGTGGTATTAAGGTACATGGCAATAATTTCTTCTTTGGTGAAATTTTTCTCCAGGTAGTATGAGATAATCCATTCTTTTGTTTTTTGGATGAGCCGTTTCGGATAGCGTCCAAGCCGGGCGATTTTACCATCCAGGCTCATGTCGGGGTTCATCGTGTAAAGGTTTTTAGCTAATTGCTGGGTAATGGTGCTGCCTCCGCCCTTTGGGTTTAGTGTAATGAGCCCCCAGAGCACCCGCATGTAAGCAATAAAGTCCATACCGGAGTGTTGATAAAACCGGTGGTCCTCCGAAAGAATCAATGTAGTAACAAGGTCCTTCGAAAGCTCATCATAATTCACCTGACTACGGTTGTACCGAAAATACCGACCTAATGAAACCCCATCGGCAGAGATTAGTTCAGATGACAGATCATTCTCAGGATTTTCAATGGCTTTAAGGCTGGGCATGCCGCCATATAAACCAAACAGATCGATACTTACCGTGTAAATGAATACCGGGAAAAGCAGGATAACACAAAAGAAACCAACCCAGATAATCTTGATGGTCCGTTTAATCCATGGCCGCTCAACGGCCAGCAGGTTACGGGTTTTCTGTACGATAGTTTTTTTCAAAGAATCGAAGGTACTCATCAAGGCCTTTGGTACGATAAAAGATATTGAAATTGTCTTTGGTAATTACAAAGCTATTGAATTTACGGTTTTTAAGCCCGGTAAGTGATTGAAGTTTTTCGGTGAATGTTTTGTAATACTCCAGCGCGCTGCTTATGCGGGGCAGGTCAGACACCATCGTAAGGGTATATTCCTCATTTAATATAAGGTTGCTCACTTTAAGATTAAGATCGTTAAAATATAAGGCATTAAATGCACTAAGCGCTTCCACCGCAGCGGCTTCTATTTTCTCGGTAGTAGTAAAGACTATAATGAAATAATGGGGTTGCTCAAATGAACGATTATACTCAATGCCTTTTGCTTTCTCATTTTTCGTCTGAAACTCCCGTGAGGCAGACAATAAGGTTTTAGCATAAGCTGCCTGTTCAGTGTCCGGATAGCCCTTAATGAGTTCTTCCAGTTGAAACTGATAAACCGAAAGGGATTCGGTTTTACCCGTAATAAGTGTTCTTAGCAAAACCACTTGAGGCGTAAAGGGGGTGGTTTCGAGATTAAGTGCCTGGTTGAGCAGTTCGGTGGATGCAGCGTAGTTACCGGCCAGGAAGTGTTCATACGCTTCCTTATAGATAGCTTTTTGCTTATCGGCCGTAAGGCTTGATTCAAGGAGGTAATCCGGATTAACAAGAATACGGGCAAAAGCACTTTCGGGATACTCGGCAATTAAGCTGGATGCGAATGTTTCCGCGCGTTTCGGATCGGTATCCTTATGGATAAGGTAAAGTTGGTATAGTGCTTCCGGTTTATGAAGAGTTTGTGGAAAGCGCTCGAGTAATTTTTCAAATGAAACTATGGCATTATTTTTTTCATTCAGCCTGAAGTAATAAATATTGCCGAGGGCAAAATAGGCTTCCTCAATTTTGCTTAGGGATTCTTTTTTCTGCTCGTTAGTAAAAGGTAATTGTTTCAACAGTGCTTGGTAGGCTTCTTCGGCCGGATTTTGTTTGCTTTCGGGTTTAATCTTTTCTGTATCTGCCACATTGCCGGTAACCACCGGATTAAGGCGTTCGGAAGGTGGAATGGCCCGCTCCGATCTTCTCCAATTGTCTTCCAGGGGTATCTTTCCCCAAATTCGTACAAATTCAATCTGACCTAACCCTACAGCCGAAGGATTTCCGAAATACCAATCACCGGTTTGCGGAGGGCCGGAATTTTCATTAGCCGGAAGGTTTTGTGTAATGTCGGTTCGTTCCCGTTTCCGTTTTTTACTTTTCCCCGTTTCAACCGGCTTAGTAATTTCAACAGCTTGCTTAACAAGTAACCGAATTGCCGAAGTATCCATGCCGGATAGTAGCAGCAGGCTGTCTTGCCAGGAAATTGTTTTCAGATGCGTGACAAACTCGCTGAGTACTTCCTGCCGCTGCTTAATGGAACCATAGTCGGGTCGTTGTGCCGATATACTCGATACGGCACTGTCGTAATAGGCCTGGGCGAGTTCGTATTTTTTAAGTGTATCATAATATAACTCACCCAGCCGCAGATAAGCCTCTCCGTCCACCAGTTTATTATTGCCAAGGCGGATGGCCTGATTGTAACTAGTAATGGCTTCAGTAATATTGTTCTGCTTTTCTTCGAATACACCTATTTCATAATAAATTTTATCGCGGAACTCCTTGTTTTTACTATCCTTAAGCAATTTTCTAAACGATTTACGGGCGTTGGCTACATTACGGGCTTTCGAGATTTCTGCTACCTGGGCCATGTAGAGGCGGGCGTAAAAATCCACTTCGTACTCCGGATTCGTTGAAATACACTCACGGTAATAATTGTATGCCTCGGCCTCGAACCCGAGAGTTTGGTATACCTGGCCAATGATGAAATAAATTCTTCCGGGCTTATCTTTTTTGGTTAAAAGGGGTACCGCTTCAGAGAGACTGCGAATCATTTTATCCAGGTCGTTTCGCACCTGGTAGTAATAAGCTTTTTCAAGCAGGAAATTTTTCTTGTTGACTCTATTCAAAGGTTCTTTTTGCAGGTAATCAAAAACCGCTTCGGCATTATTGTACTCCTTGTGCTCGGTAAAGGTGCGGATTAAATAAATCAATGCCCGGTGGCGCGTGTGAATGTCTTTGGTAACTTTCGGATTGTTCACATACTTAAACGTCTGGATGGCATTGCCCCAGTCAAAACTGTATAGTCTCGCTTTTCCTACCAGTATATAGGCATCATCAACCCATTTGCTGTTGGGATGGCGCTGAATGGCGATGGAAGCCATCTTAACGGCTTCCTGGATGGACTTGTCGTAACTTTTAGCAAACGTTGAATCAAGTCTCGGGAATAACCAAAGAATTTGGTTATAGTCGTCCCGGTGGTTGCGCTGAATGGCCTGCTCAACTTTGGTTACTTCTTCGAGCGCATAATAGTAACCATTATAATGAGCGGTAGTGTTGTGAAATGCCCGGCTAATCCAGGTGTTTGATTCGGACGAGCAGGCCGCCAACAACAGGAGGGCCGGCAGGAAGTATGAAAGCCTGATTTTCAAAACGTTATCGGTTCCTTTAGAAACGTAAAAAAGATGCTTTCCATATTTAAATCGTTCGGAATATCTAACTTTGTCGGCTAAAATTCGCCTTTTGAAGCAGAAAAAGACATTATCCAACTGGCTAACTAACCGGTACCAACTCATTATCCGCAACGAGGAGAACTTTGCCGAAAAGACCAGTTTTGGCTTTACTTACTCGAAGGTAATCTTTTTTTTGGGCGTAATGTTTGCTACCGTTTTTGTGGTGAGTCTGTTCCTTGCTCAAACCCTGTTGGCTAAATGGTTTGATCCGCGCTTTGAACAGATGGTGTTGAATCGTGAACTGGTTAACCTGGCCGGTAAGGTTGACTCTCTTTCGATGGAAGTTGATCGGAAAGAGCAGTTTATCCTCAACTTTCAACGTGTGCTTCGCGGTGATACATCAGACTTTAAAAGTGCGGCTGAGATTTTAAAGGTTGATGGCAAACCTGTAATTAAACCTACTGAATTAAAACTGGCTCCGGCCGACTCACAGTTCAGAAAGGATTTTGAAAAATCCGATCTGGCCCTGATTACATTTACCAGCGCGAAATACCGTGAATTACAGGAGACATTTTTCTTCTCTCCGATTGCCGGCTTTGTCTCCGACCGGTTTGACCTGAAGCGGGGCCATTATGGCGTGGACATTGTTACCAAAACCAATGAACCGGTTAAAAACATTGCTGATGGAACAGTGGTGTTTGCTTCGTGGACACAAGACTCCGGTTATGTAATGATGATACAGCATAAGGGCAGCCTGATTTCGGTTTATAAGCACAATGCCGAATTATATAAAAAAGTTGGTACCTTTGTTAATGCAGGCGAAATTATCTCTATAGTTGGCAACAGCGGTGAGTTAACCAACGGTCCGCATCTTCATTTTGAGTTGTGGTACAATGGCAACCCGCTTAATCCGGAAGAATTTGTAACGTTTTAACAACAAAAACATGTTTGCATCAAAAGAAGAAAAACGTGCCGCTGAAGAGATCAGCAATTCAAGCAACACAATTGGTAAAGGCACCTATCTGGAAGGGAACATTGAAACCTACGGCAATATTCGTATCGAAGGCAAAGTAAACGGCCACATTAAATCAAAATCAAAAGTTGCCCTGGGAAATTCCTCGCAGGTGCATGGTAACATTACTGCCCAGAATGCCGACATTGAGGGTGAGGTAAAAGGAAGAATTGAAATTGCCGAATTGCTTGTATTGAAAGCAACCGCAGTAATTAATGGCGATATTATTACAGGCAAATTGGTTGTTGAACCCGGAGCAGTCTTTAACGGCTCTTGCAAAATGGGTGCGACCATAAAGGAAATTAAGATTGGTGATACGAATGGAATCGGGACAACACGAACCTTTACCCGAACCGAAGAAGCCAAATCCGTTTAACGCCTACCTGCGATACAGCGGGCTGGCCCTTCAGTTGCTTTTAACAATTGGTGTATTTGGGTGGCTCGGTTATAAGCTTGATAGCTATCTTAGATTTTCTTTTCCGGTTTTTATGTTGTTATTCGGAGTGCTGGCACTGGCCGGTATGTTATACCAGGTGTATCGATCCCTGAATTCGTGAGATTGGTGGCTTCCTTTTTACTGACGCTGGTATTGATTTCCTCGGGCGTCATCCTGGTGTACAGTCAAATAGTAGCTGTTTGGCCATCGCACCTTTACCATATTATGTTCTTCCTGTTCATCAGTACGGCTGGCTTGTTTTATTACCTGGTTCATACAAAAGAGGAGCGTCCCGAATCCTTCGTTCAGTTTTATTTACTTACGATGGCCATTAAACTGGTGGCCTATGCCGTATTCATGATTTTTGTCATATCCCGAAACCGGGATGGTGCAACCCCCAATGTTGTTTTTTTTATGATTGTTTACCTGCTTTTTACGATTGCTGAGGTAGCATTTCTGTACCGGAAAGTGAATCAATAAGAACCTCCGCTACGAGGCCAAAAAACCTATAAAAAATTTCATTCTGAAGCGTTAATTTTTACCTTTGCGGTCGGATTTTAAAACCCCGTCAGCACCTTCCAATGAGCGTTTTTCTCTTAAAAAGCACCCGATTTTCAACACTCTTAGCTCTTGTGATTTTTGGCTTTTTGCGGGAAGCACGGGCTGCTGAACCGGCCGACAGCACAAAAGCTTTTAATGCCAGTGAAGTAATACTCCATCACGTTATGGATGATCACATCTGGCATTTCTGGGACGGGCACTACGGCACACTTTATTTGCCAATAATTGTGTATTCGCAGGAGAAAGGTTTGGATATTTTTTCATCGCGGAATTTTTATGATGAACATCACAACGTGGTAGAATATAATGGGTATAAGCTTGAGCATAACCACATTTACCGGGCTGATACAGGAAAAGCAGTGTTTGACATCTCCATTACCAAGAATGTGGCCATGTTGTTTATCAATGCTGCGCTCCTGGTGCTGGTCTTTTTAACGGTGGCTGGTCGGTATCAAAAAAATTCAGGCAAAGCTCCGTCCGGCATCCAGTCGTTTTTTGAACCCATTATTGTATTTGTTCGGGATGAGATAGTTAAGCCCAACATCGGGCATCATTACGAAAAGTACCTGCCTTATCTGTTAACGCTTTTCTTCTTCATCTTATTTGGCAACCTGTTGGGACTTTTACCCGGAGCAGGAAACATGACCGGCAACATTGCGGTTACGCTTACGCTTGCCGTGTTTACGTTCATCATCACCAATGTTAGCGGAAACAAAAGTTATTGGGGACACATTTTCTGGACCCCCGGTGTACCGCTTCCGCTTCGTATTGTTATTCTGCCCGTTGAGATCATCGGCTTATTTACCAAGCCGTTTTCACTCACCATTCGTTTATTCGTGGCGATTACGGCCGGGCACATTGTTATTTTGAGTTTAATATGTTTAACGTTCATCTTCGGCAGCATTTACGTTGGACTGGCATCCACACTGATGGTGTTGTTTATTAACCTGATTGAATTGCTGGTGGCGGGAATTCAGGCGTATGTATTTACCCTGTTCACCTCGCTGTACATCGGAATGGCCACAGCCGAGCATGAACATCATTAACAGATTTAAAGGTATCCCCGGCAAAATGCCGGGGTTGTTTCACATAAATACTTAACACTATGTTATTATCACTTTTGTTAGACATGAGTTTTGCAATCATGGGCGCTGGCATTGGTGCCGGGCTGGCAGCGATTGGCGCTGGCATTGGTATCGGCCGCATTGGTGGCTCAGCGATGGAAGGTATGGCCCGCCAGCCGGAAGCTTCCGGCAAAATTCAAGGTGCAATGCTGGTAATTGCCGCCCTCATTGAAGTGGCTGCCCTGTTTGCACTGGTTATTTGCCTGATGGTGGCATTAGGCTAACCGTTGAGGAGTTTATCCGGCAATAGGCCGGGAACTCCTCTTCGTTTTTAATTTAAAACAACGCATAACCAATACTATGGATCTTTTAACTCCCGGAACCGGATTAATACTGTGGCAGGCCATTGTATTCATTCTGCTGTTCATTCTCTTGTCTAAACTGGCGTGGAAGCCCATTCTTAATTCATTAAAAGAGCGGGAAACTTCAATTCAAAACGCCCTCGACACGGCTGATAAAGCACGGGCAGAAATGAGCCAGCTTAAGGCAGATAACGAAAAGTTATTAAAAGAAGCCCGCGAAGAACGCGATAAGATTTTAAAAGAAGCCCGCGAAGCATCAAACCGACTGAAAGAAGAGGCACAAATGGAAGCCAAAAAGTCGGCCGACAAAATTATTGATGATGCCCGACAGGCCATCCAGATTGAAAAACAGGCTGCATTAAAAGACGTGAAGATCCAGGTGGCCCTGTTCTCGCTTCAAATAGCCGAAAAGCTGATGAAGAAAAACCTGGCCGATGATAAAACGCAAAAGGAACTGGTAGAAAGTTACCTGAAAGATTTGAAGATTAACTAACCATGGCCGACTCACGGGTTGCATATCGCTACGTAAAATCACTGCTCCACCTGGCCGTTGACCAGCATGCATTGGATGAAGTACATAACGACATGATACTGTTCAACCAGGTATGCGAACGCAACCGGGCTTTTACCCTAATGCTGCGCAACCCGGTTATTAAGCACGATAAAAAGAAAGAAATTCTGGACACGGTTTTTAAAGGTAAAGTACACAAATTAACCCTCGCGATTTTTGACATTATTACCCGTAAAAACCGCGAACCTTTGCTGCCTGAAATTGCCCGACAATTCCATAATGCCTACAACGAATACAGGGGCATTGTGCAGGCAACGGTAGCCACTGCTGTACCTCTTGATAAAAAGTTACGCGAAGAATTTGAAGCCATCGTAAAGAAAATAAGCGACAAGAAAAAAGTTGAAGTGGTTGAGAAGGTGGACAAGGAAATGATTGGAGGATTTGTGCTTACGGTTGACGATAAGCAGATTGATGCCTCTATCCATAACCAGTTAAAGGCATTGCAAAGAGAGTTTAGTCAGAATCCCTATATAAAGGAATTTTAGTTATTGAAAGTTGAACGAATAAGCTAATTGATATGGCAGAAATCAGACCTGAAGAAGTATCAGCAATATTACGCGAACAACTCGCACAGGCACGCACCGATGCGCAACTGGAAGAAGTGGGCACGGTACTTACCGTGGGTGATGGCGTGGCCCGCATTTATGGGCTAACTCAGGCCCAGTCAGGTGAATTGCTCGAATTTGAAAATGGCCTCCGCGCCATGGTGCTCAACCTGGAAGAAGACAATGTAGGAGCCGTATTGTTTGGCGATTCGAAAGGCGTACACGAAGGCGATACGGTTAAGCGAACCGGAAAAATTGCTTCGGTACTGGTTGGCGATGGCATGCTGAGCCGCGTAGTGGATACCCTTGGTGAGCCCGTAGATGGCAAAGGCCCGCTGAAAGGCGAATTGTTCGAAATGCCCATGGAGCGAAAAGCCCCCGGTGTAATTTACCGTCAGCCGGTAAATGAACCGCTGCAAACCGGTATTAAAGCCATCGACTCTATGATTCCGATTGGCCGTGGCCAACGCGAGCTTATCATCGGAGATCGGCAAACCGGCAAAACCGCTGTAGCGATTGACACCATTATTAATCAGAAAGAATTTTATGAACAGGGTAAACCGGTGTATTGCATTTATGTTGCCATCGGTCAAAAGGGCTCAACGGTTGCCCAGGTGGCTGCTGCTCTGGAAAAAGCCGGTGCACTTCCGTACACCATTATTGTATCAGCCACAGCTTCCGATCCGGCACCGATGCAGTTCTTTGCACCATTTACCGGTGCGGCAATTGGTGAATATTTCCGCGATACGGGCCGCCCCGCATTGGTAATTTACGATGACCTCTCCAAGCAGGCAGTTGCTTACCGCGAAGTGTCGTTGCTGTTAAGACGACCACCGGGACGCGAAGCATACCCGGGCGATATTTTTTACCTGCACTCACGCCTGCTTGAGCGTGCTGCCAAAATCATTAATGACGACAGTGTAGCCAAAAATATGAATGACCTGCCCCCGTCTCTGAAATCAAAGGTAAAAGGAGGAGGATCGTTAACCGCTTTGCCCATTATCGAAACCCAGGCGGGTGACGTTTCGGCTTACATTCCCACCAACGTGATTTCCATTACCGATGGGCAGATATTCCTGGAAACCAACTTGTTCAACTCGGGTATCCGTCCGGCTATTAACGTAGGTATTTCGGTGTCGCGCGTAGGGGGTGCTGCCCAGATCAAATCCATGAAAAAAGTAGCCGGTACGCTTAAGCTTGACCAGGCGCAGTTCCGCGAGCTGGAAGCCTTCGCAAAATTCGGTTCTGATTTAGATGCCGCCACGAAGTTGACCATCGAGCGCGGAAGACGAAACACCGAAGTCCTGAAGCAGGATCAGTATGCGCCTGTTCCGGTTGAAGAGCAGGTAGCTATTATTGCAGCCTCCACCCGCGGCTATCTGGACAAGGTGCCGGTAAATAAGGTGCGCCAGTTTGAAAAGGAATTCCTTGATCTGATGCGCTCCAGTTACCGCAGTGTACTGAATAACCTGCGTGCCGGTAAGCTGGAGGATTCGGATTTGGAAACGATTAAAAAAACCGCCCTGGAACTGGCTGCTAAATATTAATCAGGCTTTTTTGATTTCAGAAAGAACATGCCCAGCTTAAAAGAAGTTAAAACACGCATCAGTTCGGTGGTCTCTACCCAGCAGATCACCAAAGCCATGAAAATGGTGGCTGCTGCGAAACTCCGCAAGTCGCAGGATCGCATTTTACAGATGCGCCCGTTTGCTCAGAAGCTTTCGGTTATTCTTCAAAATCTTTCTGCTGCCCAAACCAATGAACCAACCGATAACTGGTATAGCAAGGCACGGCCTGAAAGCAATGTGCTCATAGTTGCCATCAGTTCTGATCGCGGGCTGTGCGGTTCCTTTAATACCAATGTTTACAAGGGCGTTCAGCGTGTAATTGAAGAAAAGTATGCTGCACAGTTTAAGCAAGGCGGGGTAAGCATATTGCCTATAGGTAAAAAGGCCAATGAATATTTCACCAAGCGCAAATACCGTGTGGTGAATGACTATGCCGGACTGTTTAGCCATCTGTCGTTCGAATCGGTTTCGGGTATTGCCGATTACCTGATGGCCACTTTTCGTTCGGGTAAATACGATAAGATTGAAATTGTGTACAACGAATTCAAGAATGTAGCTACACAAATTCTCCGTACCGAGCAGTACCTTCCGGTGGTTCAGCAGGCTTCAACATCAACCCAAACAACGGATTATATTTACCAGCCCAACAACACCCAAGTACTTGAAGGCCTTATACCCAAATCACTGAAGGTCCAGTTGTTTAAATCCGTACTGGACTCTAACGCGGCTGAAAACGGTGCGCGCATGACGGCCATGGATAAGGCCACAGAAAATGCCGGTGAGATTCTGAAAGAACTTCGGCTAAGCTACAACCGTACCCGCCAGGCTGCTATTACAAAAGAAATCCTCGAAATTGTTGGCGGTGCCGAAGCGTTGAAGGCCTCCTGACCAAGCCGGGCTCTATTTTAAGAACATTATCGGTTTGAAGTTTTTGACTTGTTGGGGTAAAACTTTCAGAATTTTATTCGCTTGCCGTTGGCTTTTACTTGCAGAATAAACGGTAAAATCTATATTGCACCCCTGAAAAAATTAATCTGCCCTCTCCTGATAACGTTTAACTAAACCTAACCACAGGTTCTTCATGCAGGAACTTTCTCCCGGTTTTCCGGCTGTATTTTTTACATGTGCCGTCTGTGCGGATGGTTCGGCAAGATTGTTGTCGCTAACGGATAACTGCGAGGCAGTTTTGGGTGTAAAGCCTGGTGAATTGCTTGATACCTATTCATCATGCGAAAGCGTGATCTTTTCAGGCGACCTCGAAAATTTTAAATCAACCATTGCAGATGCGCTTCAAAACAAAAGCCCATGGAGTTGGATAGGACGAATTCAGGTAAAGAATACCATTCGCTGGATAGAAATCCGTACAGGCCTCCCTGCCCCATTGGATGAGTTACAGTATCAGGGCTTCATCCTTGATATAACTGAGCGTAAGTGGCAGGAAGAAGAGCGGTTGAAAAAAAATGAGGCCCTGTTTACGAAGTTATTCAATACCGTGCCACTGGCCGTAGTGATGCTGGATGTTAACGGCAAAGTACTGTTGGTGAACCGCGGCTTTAACGAAATGTTTGGTTATGAACTAATCGAGTTGCGGGGCAAGAACCTGAACGATTTTATTGTTCCTGAAAAACTTCAAAACGAAGGCATTGATCTGAACAACCTGATTGCATCGAATAACCTGATAAGTGTTGAAACCACCCGCAAGCATAAATCCGGCAGGCTGGTGGATGTTATCCTGTATGGTGTTCCGGTTACACTTGACGATAAGGCTATCGGTATTTATGGCGTTTATGTGGATATCTCCGAGCGAAAGAAGATCGAAGAAGAACTAAAAACCCGAAATACCGAACTGGATAATTTTGTGTATAAAGTTTCGCACGATTTGCGGGCTCCGTTATCGTCAATTCTGGGATTGATAAACCTTTCAAAATTACCCGGCAATACCGATGATCTCCGGACCTATTTTCAGGTTATTGAAAAGAAAGTACACGATCTGGATCATTTCATCAGCGATGTGCTGAGCCACAGCAAAAACCTGAAAATGGTGGTGAGTATCAGCAAAATCGATCTCAAATCAATCATCGCAAAGACCTTTGCTGATTTGAGTTACCTGCCCGGGGCCAACGAAGTTGAATTAACCACCCGTGTGTCGGAGCAGGAATTTTACAGCGACCCATGGCGAATATCAGAAATCTTCCGTAACCTCATTTCCAACGCAATAAAATACAGGCAGCCGCAAACCGCTAAAGCGATGGTGCATGTTGCTGTTGAAATTACACCGGCCGAGGCAACCATTGTTTTTGCTGATAATGGAATTGGTATCAGCGAGGAAGACCAGGATAAAATATTTGATATGTTTTACCGGGCAACCGAGCGGTCGGATGGCTCCGGTATCGGATTGTATATTGTTAAAAATGCCGTTGAAAAACTGGGCGGTAAAATTGCTGTTTCCAGTAAAGTAGGATTTGGCACTACATTTACCATTAAGTTGCCCAACGCCCGGGCCGACCAGGGGGCAGGCTCCTTCTTTCAATTTGCAAACAAGAAATCATGAATCTCCTTGAGGTAAATACACCTGAACTGGCCAGGGAGTTTTTGCTTCTTCCGGTAAGCATATACAAAAATGAGCCCCGCTGGATTAGGCCGTTGGATAAAGATGTGGAAGGTGTATTCAATAAATCTGTAAACAAAACTTTTCAGCATGGCGAGTGTATCCGATGGATTTTACGCGAAGGAAACCAAACTATCGGCCGGGTAGCCGCTTTTGTGAATAACAAAACTGTTCATAAAGGAAATGACCAGCCAACGGGCGGAATGGGTTTTTTTGAGTGCGTTAACAATCAGCAGGCCGCCAATACATTATTCGATGCCTGTAAAAACTGGCTGGCCTCGCGTGGCATGGAAGCCATGGATGGGCCCATTAACTTCGGCAGCCGCGACAGGTGGTGGGGCTTGTTGGTTGAGGGGTTTGATCGGGAGCCTAATTACCAGTGCAACTACAATTTTCCATATTACCGGGAGTTGTTTGAACGCTATGGCTTCCGGGTATATTTTTACCAACTTACGTTTGGACGCCCCATACAAGGCCCGCTGGATTCACGACTCCTTGAAAAGGCTGAGCGTATATTTCAGGACAAGGAGTATACCTTTGGTCATCCGGATAAAATTGATGTTACGAAACTTGCCGTGGAGATCAGACATGTGTACAACCGCGCATGGGCAAAGCGGGGCGAAATACCCGAGTTGACTGAAACGCAGGCCCTGGCCCTGGTAAAGCAAATGAAACCGGTTTTGGATAAGCGATTGATTTGGTTTGGTTATTACCGTAAGGAACCTGTAGTATTTTTTATTTCACTACCAGAACTTAACCAGATATTTAAATACCTGAATGGAAAATTTAATCTACCGGCTAAGCTTAAATTTCTTTGGTATCAAAAAACAGGCATAAATAAAAAAGCATTTGGAATTTTGTTTGGCGTTGTGCCCGAACACCAGGGTAAAGGTGTTGATGGTGCCATTATTGAATCGTTCAGGCGGATGGCTCACTCCGGGTCGTTTCCGTATGAACAATACGAAATGAACTGGATTGGCGATTTTAACCCCAAAATGATACGCGTGGCTGAACAAGTTACCCCTCATGTGGTTAAACGGCATGCTACCTACCGTAAATTGTTTGATGAGAGCAAACCGTTTAAACGCTTTCCAATAATCAGTTAAACAGCCGGCATGCAACAGGAAGAAACCAAATCGGGCTTTTTATTAAAAAACCTGTTGCGCGGGTTACTCTGGTTTGCTGTAATTATTACTGTCTTCATTCTGGCTGAAGAATATATTCAAACCACTTTTCATAAAGATATTGACGCACTGCAGGATAAGCCAATTATTCTTTTTCTGGTATTTTTTGCTTCTGAAGTGTTGTTTGGCCTGGTGCCTCCGGAATTTTTTATGTTGGTGTGGATACTACACAAAGTTTCGTTGTTACAGTTTGTAATTAATCTTATTATCCTTACCGTTATTTCCTATTTAGCCGGAGTAATTGGCTACCTGATAGGAAGCAACTTTTCGAAAACAACCGCTTATAAAAAATTGCACGTCCGGTATCTGATGCAATATGATGCCCAACTAAAACGCTATGGCGCCTTTCTGGTAATAGTGGCCGCCATAACACCGATACCCTATTCAGCAACCTGCATGCTGGCCGGCAGCGTAAACCTTCCGTTTAAGCAGTTTTTGCTCATTAGCATTTCGCGGGTGGTTCGGTTTGCCGCCTATGGGTACATGGTTTGGTCGTTTCCAAACTGGTTTTCAGCCTGATTTACTTACCTCAAAGAGCTTGACTATTTTCTATTCCTGTATTAAATAGAAGGCACCTGACGTTACCCTAAACCCCATTGTCATGAAAAAGCAAGTACTTCTTCTTTTAGTTTCTTTTGTTTCAGTTTATACCTGGGCCCAAACCGCAATAAAGTCAAAGGATTTGCCTGCGGTTAAAAAGTTGGCCATGGCCCGTATCGACAAACAATATGATACCTATAAGCAGGCTGCATTAAACATCTGGAAGTATTCAGAAGTGGGGTATAAAGAATACAAAAGCACAGCCCAGTTGCAGGAGTTGTTGACTAAAAACGGTTTTACCGTTGAAGCCGGTGTGGCTGGCATACCAACAGCTTTTGTTGCTACTTATGGATCAGGTAAACCGGTAATTGGTATTCTTGCTGAATTTGATGCGCTGCCGGGCCTTTCGCAGGAAGCAGTTCCTGAAAAAAAGGCCGATCCCTCACGCGCAGCCGGGCATGCCTGCGGCCATCACCTGTTTGGTGTTGCTTCGGTTGCGGCTGCCATTGAGATGAAAGAAACTATGATGCAAACCGGGTTAAAAGGAACCATTAAAGTGTATGGCACCCCGGCCGAAGAAGGCGGTGCCGGTAAAGTGTACATGGTACGCGAAAAATTCTTTGATGGCGTGGATGTTGTGATGCACTGGCATCCGGGCAACCGCAATGCCGCCAACCCGTCAACTTCGCTGGCCAATGTTTCGGCCAAGTTCAGGTTTCATGGTACCTCCGCTCATGCGGCCGGTGCCCCTGAGCGCGGCCGGTCTGCACTTGATGCGGTAGAAGCCATGAATTACATGGTTAACATGATGAGAGAACATATCCCTTCTGATACCCGAATCCACTACATCATTACAGCCGGTGGCGAAGCGCCCAACGTAGTACCCGATTTTGCCGAAGTGTATTACTATGCCCGTCATCCTAAACGCGATGTACTGGCCGGCATTTTTGATCGGATTAAAAAAATTGCTGATGCAGCAGCCATGGGCACTGAAACACGTGTGGAGTACGAAATTATCGGAGGCGTTTATGATTTACTCCCCAACGAACCACTGGCTCGCCTGATGCATGCTAACCTTACAACGGTGGGCGGTGTTACCTATACGCCCGAAGAATTGGAGTTTGGAAAAAAAATTCAGCAATCACTTATCGGCACCAGCCCGGCATTATCAACAGCTTCAACGGTTGATCCTTTTAAAACAGACGCGCAAGGTAGTGGCGGCTCTACCGATGTAGGCGATGTAAGTTACGTGGTGCCTACCGTTGGCCTGGTAACAGCCACCTGGGTACCCGGTGTGCCGGCCCACAGCTGGCAGGCGGTGGCTTGCGGTGGTGTCGATATCGGGATTAAAGGAATGATGGTGGCCGCAAAAACACTGGCCCTGACCGGTATTGATTTATTGAATGACGGTACGCAAATCCAAAAAGCGAAGGAAGATTATCAAAAGCGCATAGGCCCTGATTTTAAATACTCAGCGCTGATTGGTGATCGAAAGCCTGCATTGGATTACCGCGATAAGTAATTCATTGGTTGACGATGGCATAATAAAGCGGCATACCGATGGTGATGTTGATAGGGAAAGTTATCGCCAGCGCCATAGGCAGATAAAGTCCGGGGTTGGCCTGTGGTACACTCACTTTCATGGCGGCAGGAACAGCTATGTAAGATGCACTTGCCGTAAGTATGGCGAAAATAAACCGGTTGGATACATCGGGGGTTATAAAGCCGCTCAGGTAGGCAAATAAACAACCGTTAATGAGGGGGATGAACACCGAAAAGAGTATCGGAAACCAGCCAAAAGAAAAGAGCGATTTAAGATTTCGCCCGCTTTCAATACCCATGTCCAGCAGGAAGATGGCTAGAAATCCTTTGAAGATATCCGTTGTGAAGGGCTTGATTCCCTGTGCCTGCTCTTCGCTAGCCAGCAATCCGATGACCAGGCTGCCAATAATTAAGAACACGCTGCCATTGGTGAGTGAATGGCAAACTGCTTTTCGTTTGCTGAATTGCTGATACCCGTTACCGGAAAAGAAATTAATTAATAAAAGCCCGCTAATGATTGCAGGCGCTTCCATCAGCGCCATAACAGCAACCATGTGACCTTGTAAGGTTAATTGGTGTGCTTCCAGGTACGTTGTTGCGGTAACAAAAGTAACTGCGCTTATTGAACCATAAGCGGCCGCAATTGCTCCCGAATCATAAACTGAAAACCGGTTACGCAAGATAAAATAAGTGTACACCGGTATTAAAAAGGAGGCCGCTAAGCCGAACAGAATTGACCAGACAATTTCAAACGAAAACGACTCATGGGCCAATTCCTGTCCTCCTTTAAAGCCAATGGAAAAGAGCAGGTAAAGCGAGATAAACTTGGAAGAGTTTGGAGGAATTTGCAGGTCGCTGCGAAAGGTTACCGCCAGGATGCCCAACACAAAAAAAAGAAGGGCCGGATTGGTAAGGTTTTCGAGGAGTAGTTGAACATTCATGGGTTAAGGATTGCAGAAAAAGCAATACAGGGGTTCTTCATTTTGTTTGCCATAAGGAAATTTGTCTTCCTGAAGGAAGCCGCAGGATTGGCATGTGTATATATGCGATTTTACAGACCGGGTTGCTAAGCCACACTGCCTGCAGGCCAGGCCAGGTATCATATCGGTTACACCGAAACCAGGAAAACTACAAGCAGGACAAGCCCGAAGCAGTAAAGACGCCAGGTCGCGTGCGGCATGGCCGATTAAACGCATACGAGTAGGGTTAAACATGGCCCGCATGTCAGTTTCGACAAAGATGTTTTCACCGGTTGATTTTAGCCTGCGATAAGTAAGTTTGAGCTGAGCCCAGGTGCTTATCCCTTTTACTATTGTGTTATTGATTTCACTTTTGGTGCGAAGCATTAAACCATGCCCGGGAAATTGGGCTAACCGGGCAAATGCAACCAGCTGATTTTCATTTTCAACCTGCTGACTGCCAAAATTGGTGTTAACACTGCTTCGGGTAACGTGCCACTCATGCCCCTCTGCACGATCCAATAGCAGAAGCAGTTCAACATCACAGGCAATCATCGGGTAAAGCGGATGAGGACCGAATGAACCTTCGCTGGAAATCACGTAACGTGCATTTACACATCGTGCTCCTTCGTTGGCTTTTAGCCGGGCTGTTTCCAGAGGCGTTTTTGTTCGCGCAACGGTACCACAAAAAGTACCGAATGCATCGGTATCAAAGCCGGAAATTTTTTTGCATGTAACGTTAAGCTCTTTGGCCAGCACGGGTTCAATAACGGCTTCTTTTTGGTGTTTGGTAGCAATCCAAAAAGTCTGGCCCATAAACGGACTAACGTCCCTCTTCAATAAGTTCAATTCTTATCGCTGATGTTATTTTCAGGGTACACTTGTTTTTTTCAGCATACTCGGTAAGCGCCATAATGCTTTTGCGTTCTTCACGTAGTTCCGGAAGTCGTTGAATCGCTACAGGGTCGGGCCTTCCAATGCGCTCTAGCGAGCTGAAGTTTTTTAACTCATGAAAATGTATTTTACTGTTAACTAAATCAAGCAGCACTTCCTGTGCTTCATGAGAGCTGAATAATCCATCAATAAGTTTTACCGAAGCAATGGTTGGTGTAACTGTATTTTTCATGATTTGAAATTGGTTTTGTGGCGAATGATTAAGGCAGAAGCAATGATTACCAGGGCGGATGTCAGGTGTGAGATAATAGGATTATCGGAGTAATAGATTACTGCACTTATAACAACTACTAATGCCGGAAGTATGCTTGATTTTATCATGGTTCTATCATTTAAATTTTTATTGTCCCTGGCCGAGTGAGAATGCAGGTTTTCCATCGAAGTGGTATAGGTTTTCGGTTTTCACAACATCAACGCCTGTTTGCACCGCTCTTTGAAGCAGCTCAATTATTTCGGTTGGTTTAATGGCGTTTCCGCCAGCAGGCATGAACCGGCATCGCCAATGGTCTGTACAGAATGTCTCCGGAAATCCATTCGGGTACACTTTTATTCCCCGATTTGTTATTAGCTGAAGTGTAGCCGATTGAGATTTTACGGTTTGTAATTTCCGGGCAAGTTCATTTGGGTCCGTTCCGCCCCAGTGAACAAACAAATCGACACCCACCAATTCTTTCTTTGCCGGTTCCTTCCGCTGGTACTTTGGTAACTGAAGCGCCTTTTTACCGGCATATGTAACGGGCATCAGGCTTTTTGGCTTTTCACCCAGGTTGCTGATAATGGCCTGGGCAAACTCTTTTGTTCCAACTTTTTTACGACTCCTTCCTTCCGAATAGATGTCGTAAGTATGGATACCATCTTCGATGGTTTTGAGCCAGGCGTTTTGCACCTGTTCTGCCACATCCGTCTGGCCGATGTGATTGAGCATCATCACGGCTCCCTGCAACAGGCCTGAAGGGTTGGCCACATTCTGGCCGGCTCTGCGTGGAGCTGAACCATGAATGGCTTCGAACATGGCGCATTCTTCCCCAATGTTGGCTGAGCCGGCCAGTCCGACAGAACCGGAAATCTGGGCGGCTACATCAGAAAGCACATCACCGTAAAGGTTAGGCATAACCACCACATCGAAGGCTTCCGGTGTATCGGCTAGCTTGGCTGCCCCTATGTCTACAATCCAATGTTCGTTTTCAAGTGAAGGATATTCTTTGGCGATTTCATCAAAGACTTTGTGAAACATGCCATCGGTTTGCTTCATGATGTTGTCTTTGGTAAAACAGGTTACCTTTTTCCTTCCCTGCTGAAGGGCAAATTCAAAAGCATACCGGATGATTTTCTCACAACCAGGCCGGCTGATGAGCTTCAGGCACTGTACAACTTCATCAGTTTGCTGGTGCTCAATGCCCGCGTATAGATCTTCTTCGTTTTCGCGTACAATAACCACATCCATTACCGGGTGCTTGGTTGATATAAAGGGATGAAAACTCCGGCATGGCCTGATGTTGGCATACAGCCCCAGAAACTTCCGGGTTGTTACGTTCAGGCTTTTGTAGCCTCCACCCTGTGGGGTGGTAATAGGCGCTTTAAGGAAAATTTTGTTTTTACGGATGATGTCCCAGGCTTCGGGGGCAATGCCTGAGGAGTTTCCTGAGAGGTAAACTTTTTCACCCACTTCAATCTCGTCAATTTTCAGTTGAGCACCTGCGGCTATAAGTACCTCCAGCGTAGCGTCCATTATTTCAGGTCCAATACCATCACCTCGGGCAATTGTAATCCGGTTCATTGGTTTGTTTGTTAAATCCGGGGCGAAAATCGCAGATCAGAATCATATATTTTTATTTAACTTTAAAATGAAAATCATAAATAATACTTATGAACTATACATTGCATCAGCTTCAGATTTTTCTGAAAGTGGTTGAGGCCGGCAGCGTAACGAAGGCTTCAGAAGACCTGCATCTTACCCAGCCGGCTGTATCCATCCAGTTGAAAAATTTTCAGGATCAATTTGATTTGCCGCTGATCGAAGTAGTGGGGCGTAAACTTTACGTTACCGACTTCGGGCGGGAGGTAGCTCAATCGGCAGCGCGCATTCTTGAAGAAGTAAACCTGCTCAAAGGTAAGTTGTATGAACACCGGGGGCAGTTATTCGGTAAACTGAGGATATCAGTAGTATCTACCGGCAAATACGTAATGCCTCATTTCATTGCTGGATTTGCCCGGCAGCACGGAGGTGTTGAAGTAGTCATCGATGTAACCAATAAAAGCCAGGTGATTCAAAGCCTGGAAAACAACGAGGTTGACTTTTCATTGGTTTCGATCCTGCCAACATCTTTGCGGGTTGATCGGATTGATCTGATGCAAAACAAGCTTTACCTGATCGGTAACATGGAGCGGGCTTTTAAGAAGGAACCGTATTCAAAAAACCTGCTTCGCGAATTGCCGCTTATTTTCAGGGAAAAGGGCTCGGGTACGCGCCAAACGATGGAAGCGTTTATTAACAGAAACAATATTCCGGTTGTGCGTAAAATGGAGTTAACTTCCAATGAAGCTGTTAAACAGGCGGTGCTGGCCGGGCTGGGTTATTCCATCATGCCCCTGATTGGTATTAAAAATGAACTGCATGAACACCAACTCCAGATAATACCGGTAAAGGGGCTGCCTATCAAAACCACCTGGAGTCTTATCTGGCTGAAGGGTAAAAAACATTCTCCGGTGGCGCAGGCATTTCTGGATTACCTCCGAAGGGAAAAAAACCACATCGTGCTGCGAACATTTCAGTGGTTCGAAGACTATTAAAGTAAAGGATAAGCGGACTCTGACCGTTAACCAAGCCAGAACCCGCTAACTACTTAAGCTGTTTTTGTCGGGCAGGTACTCAGGCCCACGATGGCGTAGAGCGGGCAAAAGCTAACCAAGCTGGTCAGCAAGAATACCGCGCCAAGAATAATCAACACCAGGCCCAGGGTGCCGCTTACCGTTCCGGTAAAATACAGCACGCCAAAAATCACAGCCAGGATTACCCGGATGATCCGATCAACGTTTCCCATGTTCTTTTTCATAACGATTGAGGTTTTAGTTTTTCTATTTAAAAATCCAAACCAGCAGGTAAACAATGCCCACGCACATCAAACAAACCACGATGAGTTTCAGGGCCTTGTTTTTCATAACTGAAATGATAAATCAAAATTAGGTTTGCATGTTGGCAAAACCGGTGACGTTGGTCACCGGCTGATAAAAATCATAGCAGGTGGATGCCCAGATGAGTTTGCCTGATTTTTCCTTCTTTTTCGAGTTTTTTAAGCACGCGGGTAATAACCTCGCGCGAAGTGCCCAAATCCTGGGCAATTTCGCGGTGGCGTATATCCAGGAAGGCCGTGTCCTTAAGCCGGCTTTTTTCAACCAGGTAGTCATACAACCGGGCATCCAGCTTTTGAAAAATGAGTTGGTGCAGTGTGTCTATTAATTCAGAGTAGCGATTGTTGTATAGATCATAAAACAGGTTATTCAGTTGCGGGTATTCGTTTATCCATCGCTCCAGCTTTTGTGAAGGAAGGAGTAGTAACGTGGTACGCTCTTCGGCAAGCGCAAAAATCCGGCTGGGCTGATTTTTGATGCCGGCCAGAAACGACATCACACAACTTTCGCGGGGCCTGATGTAGTACAATAGTAACTCCTTGTCTTCGTAACGGGTAAAAACTTTCACCAGCCCATCAAGTACAATGGGTATCATTTTAACCAACTGACCTTCTTTCAGGATTTCGGCACCGCTTTCCAGTTCGGTTGCGGTTCCTTCGGAGGCAAACTGTTTTTGTAACGCTTCGCTGAGTTGGGGCAGCGTTTTTTTCAAAAGCCAAAGATCAACGGGCATGGGGGGTTAACAGGTTTTTTTCGTGTGCATTACTCTCAATTTTAGCACGTGAAAAATAAACCTTAAAATGCGTATCCTTAGCCCAGCCTTCAAAAAGATTTCGATAAAATACACTGCGCACATCACCGCTTTGCCCGGGCGAATTCGTAAATGTTGTATTATCCCAGTCGGAAACATCGGCCACCATCCTGAAGGTAGCCCCATGGCTTTGGTTATCGTTGTTGCTGGTTACATTAGGTGTAGAGGCTGATCCGCCACGCGGTAAGGGCCCGCAGTTGAAAATCTTCTGCAGCGAATCGCTCAGGGCATTGCTCAGCGGATGTTTAATATGTATGTGATGGTAGGCCGGCTGGCCGTACTGCCAGTTTTTAGTATTGGAGCCAAGTTTTACAGTAAGCTGTTGAACGGCATCCTCAAAGCAAGTTTTTAAAAAGGTGCTTCTGGTGCCCAACTCCGGCCGGTTAACGGCTATCCAGTGGATTACTTTTCGAAGTGAAACGCCCCGTATTACCGGGCGGGCTTTTTCAGGCACAAAAAGCGGATACGCCTTTTCTATCAACCTCTTTTCCCAGGCCATATACACTGCGGCTTCAACTGAATTTTTGTCCAGCATGTAGTTCCATCGCAACAACAGATTTTTTAAACTGTCGGTTTTTGCACCAGAAAATGAAATGTCTTTCAAATAAGGTGTGAGTCGGCTAGCCGGAAGGGAATAGTAATCGAATTGCAATTGTGCTAAATCAGCCTGGCTGAATTTTTTATTTTCCGATAACACGGCTTCAATGCGTTTTGCGCGGCTGCTGTCGGCCCATTCCCAGCCCACTGCATGGCGGTGAGGGTAATCAGCCGGAACTAAATTTTCATTAGCGGTTGCCCAGTAACCTTTTTCCGGATTATACAGATGAGGAAGTTCTCTTATAGGCAAAAATCCTTCCCACTCATAACGGCCATCGCCCGGTACGGGCACCAGGCCATCCCAGTTTTTACGCACCGGTGCGATGCCCACCACCTGCCACCCGATGTTGCCGGCTTTATCGGCCCAAATCATGTTTTCGCCCGGTACGTGGCTGTACGAACAGGCTTCACGAAATTCTTCCCACGTTTGGGCGGTGTTCATCCGCAGGCTGGCCAGGTACGGTGCACCTCCCGGCTCAAGCCACGCACATCGTACAGCGTATGCTTTGTTACGTTTTTTATCGATGAAGGTAACAGGACCGTGGCGGGTGTATTTGTGTGCAACGTAAACATCGCTTGCATTTTTAACACGGATGGTATCGTGCACCACTTTCATATTTTCCCAGTTGCCTTTATACCGGTACTGTAGTTCGTTTTTCGGATTAAGTTCGTACACCATCAAATCTTCAACATCAATATTAAACACGGTTAAACCCCATGCGCCATACGCATTGTGGCCGATGGAAACTCCGGGGATAGTAGGCTCTCCGCCTCCCACTACATTCCAGCCTGGGGCGTTTAAGTGAACGATGTAGCGAAGCGAGGGTACGGTAACGGCCCGGTGCGGGTCGTTGGCCAGCATGGGCAAGCCTGTCGTGGTTTTGCTGCCGCTTACAATCCAGTTATTGCTGCCGATGGTTCGGTCAGGATCAGTGAAAAGTTCTGTGAAAGTGGGTCTGTCGGTACCTGCAACTTGTTGAAATTGTTTATTGTGGGATGAGGCACCTTCGGCCAGATGGTTTGGTGTAAATAAAACAGGTTTACGAAAGGCTTCGTACAACCCGATAACAGGTTCAAACAAACCGGATGCATCAATGGACGGGTCGAGTGTTAACCGGGGCGTACCGGGCTCAAAGGCCTTCAGGTCTTTTACTTTTTCGACCCCCAGCAGGGCCACAGCCCTCGCAATATTCAGTTCATCTGTTAAATTTCCCAACAAACCCTGGTGACGCGACACTACCAGCTCGGGCGTCCAGTAACCGGGCTTAATTCCCAGCAAACCGAATTCGGTCGGCAGCAACTCCGGATTTTTTTCAGTTTCGGCTATGAATGCATTGATGCCGTTGGTAAAGGCGGTAATAATTTCTTTTCCGCGAGGATGATAATGATTGAACTCCTTCTCTAAATCACCGCGGTATTTAAACAGGCGCGCACCGATATCGCGCTGCGCCTCATCTTCACCCAGTATTTCGGAAAGCGTTCCGGAAGCCTGCCTGCGCCACACCTCAAACTGAAAGAGCCGGTCTTTGGCCGCACAATAGCCCTGTGCAAAAAAAAGGTCGTGTTCATTTTGAGCAAAAATATGGTTGATGCCTGCCGAGTCGCGAAATAGTTCAACGGGTTTTAGCAGGCCCGGCACCACCAGTTCAGTTGCTTTTTGCTTTTCTGTTTGGCAGGCAAAAACAAAAAGCAAAGCGGCAAACCAAATTTTCATGAGGAGGCAATCTTAAGCACTGCGTCAACAAACCGATCCAAATCGCGGGTGGTGGTGTACACGTGGGGTGTAACGCGTACACAGCTGATGTTTTCCCATTTAATACCGGTGGTGTGAATCTGGTGCTCATTGAAGAGTTTGCTCACCACATCATTCGGGTCCATGCCGTCAATCGAAAAGGTGCCCAGCGCGCAGGCATATTCGGGTTTCATAGAGATGTGCAGTTTAACGCGTGGGTTTTTCACTACCTTTTCGCACCAGTAGTTTTTTAAATAGCGCAGGCGTTCTTCTTTGCGTTTGCTGCCAATGGCGTTATGAAAATCAATGGCCTGGCCGATGGCCTGTTCGGGTGCGAACGACCGGGTACCGAGTGTTTCAAATTTGCGGATGTTGCTGTCGGTGGGTTTATCGTTGGGGAAGAGCGGCCACAATCCTGCAATGTTTTCCTTCTTTACATACAGCATGCCGGTGCCGAAGGGTGCGCTCAGCCACTTATGCAGGCTGGTGCCATAATAATCCGGACTGAAGTCGGGTAGTTTAAAATCCATGTGGGCAAAGGTATGGGCGCCATCTACAATGGAAATGATGTTACGTTTGCGCGCTTCTTCACATAATTTTTTTACGGGCAGGATCTGGCCTGTCCAGTTAATCATGTGGGTGATGTGCCAGATTTTTGTTTTGGCGGTGGTGGCGTTAATAAACTCCTTAACGAAGGTTTCGTCATTTTCTACTGGCAGGTTAAAGCTGATCCATTTGATTTTAATGCCATCGCGCATTTCCTTTTGTTTCCAAGCCTGTACCATGTTGGGGTAGTCCTGTTTGGTCATCACAATCTCATCACCCTTATTTAAAGTCAAACCCCAGGTTACTGTATCCAGTGCCTCGGTGGCATTGCGGTTAATGGCCAGTTCTTCGGGTGATGTGCCGGCCAGGTCAGCTAACTTTCTGCGCAGTGGCTCACGGCCTTTGTCCAGTATCTGCCACATATAATAGGTAGGGGCTTCGTTGCTCAGGTGGTAGTAACGGTCAACGGCATCCTGCACAACTTTCGGCTGCGGGCTCACTCCGCCATTGTTCAGGTTCATAATGTTGGGCGATACCGTGTAGGCTTGTGCCATCCGCGCCCACAGGTCCTCATCCGAAGCCGCATCAAGCGGACTAAGTTTATTAAGCGACTGCAAGGCATCCGTTACATCTTCGGCAACAGCTTTTGCGGCCAGTGGAGCCAGCGAAAAGGCCCCGGCAAAGCCGAGGGCTTTTTGCAGGAAGTTTCTGCGGTTACTCATGGGTTCAGGTATTTGAATGGAAAGTAGAATTTTTTCTGATAATCTGCTTCCCCGATTTTGCCAAAGCACTAATCTTTATCTGAAAGGAGGGAATCAATGATCATGGTTGCCGTGTGCAGTCGTTCCTTCAGGGTTCCGCTAAGTTTGGTAAACGGAACATTCAGTTTTAACAACTCCTTGCGGTAAACTTCAAGAAAATATTCGCGTTTGTCGGGGTGTTCGCGCTGCGGATCAGCCTCCCAGGGCACATCAATATCGGTAAGAAAATGGTGGTGGTAATACTGGTTGGTTAGCCATTGCGTTATGCGATTATCACATGCGCCATACTTGAACTCACTCCAAACTTTAATCACAATAAGGTTGGTATCACAAATCAATACGCGGTTGGCCTGCTTTGCCAGGTTTTCTTCTGATTGAAGTTGAGCTTGTGCAATAACAAATAAATCACCCTGATGATAGGGCCTGGTTAACCCCTCAATATAGGTACGGGCAAACTCCGGCACCCACACGGTTTGATAGTGACGGGCCAGTGCTTTTGAAAGGGCAGTTTTACCGGTGCATTCGGGGCCAACAAGGGCAACCCGTTTTACCAAAGCGCGCTTTACCGTATCCATAAGGCCCAAAATGGCATATTTTATTATCTTTCAGAAAATCAGGTACTCGTGAAGCGCAGAAAAGCACTGAAGCAGATTGGTTTAGGTGTAACAGCCGGCCTTACTTTGCCGGCATGGCTTAGTTCGTGCGATAAGGAAAGCCCCGGCCCGGAGATAAACTACGATGGCGTAGTAGGTATAATTGGTGCCGGTGCTGCCGGACTGATTGCGGCCGACATCCTGATATCGAAGGGTGTTAAAGTAAAAATTTTTGAAGCCACCGGCAGGGTAGGCGGCAGGGTGTGCTCTTTGCACCGCACCGATGCACCCAGCGATTCACTGATTTTCTTTCCGAACAATTACCCGTATTCAGATTTTCCGTTTGAACTGGGTGCCGATCGGGTTAATGGATCCAATTCAAAATGGGGAGAGATTCTGAAAATCCGGAAGGTACCCACGGTTAATTTCAGAACCCTGAGTGCCGACCGGTATGTGCTGGATAATGTTGTTAAAACTGAAGCGGAGGCTTTATTAAATTCTGATTTCGTCACGGCAAAGACCTTCAGAGATAACTTCTCAACTTTTACCGGAGGGGCGGGGCTTAGTGTGGAGCAGGCAGCAACCAACGCTGGTGTTGTTGCCAGTATGCAAGGACTTGTTAATTCATGGCTTGGAATACCGTATGGCTCATCCCATGGTCGTATTGGTGCCCATGCGCTGGCTAATGGCCTTTCATTAGTTGAGCATGATGGTGTTGAGTTGACCTTACGAAACAACCCAATGCAGGATACACTCCTTTCGGTTTACAGCCGGGTGGTGTCCGGTATTAAATTCAATACAATTGTGCAGTCGGTAAACTATGCTGGCGATGTAATTGAAATAACGCACAGTGGCGGAAGCGAGACCGTAAATAAACTGATTGTAACTGTACCCGTATCGATCCTCAAAGCGGGCGATATTGCTTTTTCACCCGGCTTGCCGGCTTCAAAATTAACCGCCCTGAGCCGCATCGGCATGGAAGCCAGTATGCGGATCCTTATTGAGTTTAAACGCAACTTCTGGGGCGAAGATGTGGCCGCGGTTATCGGCAGCACGGAGGCCCCGATGATGCTGAATGCCGGTGTTGGGCGAAGCACCTTAAATAAAGCGCTGAGCATTACCGTTAACGGGCCGAAAGCGGAGGCGTATTCACTCATGACGGGCGACCAGGTGGTGGAGAGCATCATCGCTGAGATGGATGTTTGGTTTAATGGCGATGCTACCGAAAACGTGCGCAGAAGTACCCTGGCTGGCGAAGAGAATAAGCTGCTCTATACCATTAAAGACTGGACCAAAGACCCCTTTGCCAGGGGAGGATTTTCATTTCCGTTAACGGGGGGCCTTCCGGCCGACCGGGATGCGCTGGCTGCGCCCGTTGATGGCAAACTGTTTTTTGCAGGCGAAGCAACCGACACCACCGGTGAGTTCGGCACGGTGAGCGGTGCACTGAAATCAGGCGAACGGGCCGCCTTTGAAGTGATTGACACGATTGTTCCGTAATAGTCGTCCTACGACTTGAAGTCGTAGGACGACTTATTCTTTAGAAGAATAATGATACCCGATTATCAAACTATTATGTTGCCACTACTCCGAAGGGTTTCGGACAAGGCTGAACACAAGTTTCGTGACATAATTGAACAATTATCAGTAGAATTTGGATTAACCGAAAATGAAAGAAGGGAGTTGCTACCAAGTGGAGTTCAGCCAATATTTGATAATCGTGTCGGATGGGCTAAAACTTATTTAAAAAAGGCCGGCTTGATAGACACTCCTAAAAGAGCTACTATTACTATAACCAACCGAGGCCTTGACGTCTTAAAAAGGAATATCAATTCGATCGATGTCAAATTTTTAAAGCAATTCCCTGAGTTTGTTGAATTTCAACCGGCCAGGCGATTAGAAAGCAGTACTGAAAATGATTCCGATACGAATGAGGAAAAAATAATTCAAACGCCAGAAGAAACCCTTGAAGCCGCCTACCAAAGGATCAGAAAATCATTAGCTCAGGATTTGATTAACCGGGTTTTAAATCTCTCACCCCCTTTTTTCGAGCGACTTGTTGTTGAGTTGCTGGTTAAAATGGGTTATGGGGGATCAATAAAAGATGCAGGTAAGGCGATAGGAAAAAGTGGTGATGAAGGAATTGATGGCACTATTAAAGAAGATAAGCTTGGTCTTGACATTATTTATATTCAAGCAAAAAGATGGCAGCCGGGCAATGTTGTCGGACGCCCGGAATTACAAAAGTTTGTAGGGGCGTTAGCCGGACAAGGAGCTAAAAAGGGAATATTTATAACCACCTCCTCATTTACCCGTGATGCCTTGGATTATGTGCCTAGGAATGAAACTAAAATAGTTTTAGTGGATGGTGACAGACTTGCACAACTTATGATTGATTACAACATTGGCGTTACCAGTGTTAGTAATTATGAAGTAAAAAGGATTGATAGTGACTACTTTGGTGAGGATTAATGGTAGTCGTCCTACGACTTCAAGTCGTAGGACGACTCAGGCTCATTTAATTATCAAACGCCAGTATTGACTTCTCGATAATATCGCAGCATTCGTGAAGCTGCTCTTCGGTAATAACCAGCGGTGGCGCCAGCCGAATAATGTTGCCGTGTGTAGGTTTTGCCAGCAAGCCGTTTTCGGCAAATTTTAAACAAATGTTCCAGGCCGTTTCACTCTGCGGTGTGTCATTGATGACGATGGCATTAAGCAAACCCTTGCCGCGCACCAGCGTAACCAACTTTGTTTTTTTAATTAATGCATTCATCCGCTTGCGGAAGACTTTTCCAAGCCGCTCGGCATTGTCGGCAAGTTTTTCATCCTTCACTACCTGCAAAGCCTCCATGCACACGGCAGCGGCCAGCGGGTTGCCGCCAAACGTGGAGCCATGCTCCCCCGGTTTAATAACCAGCATAATGTCATCATCGGCCAACACAACTGAAACCGGCAGTACACCACCGCTCAAAGCTTTACCCAGAATCAGCAAATCGGGCCGCGCGCCCTCATGATCGCTTGCCAGCATTTTACCGGTGCGCGCAATACCGGTTTGGATTTCATCCATCATTAACAACACATTGTGTTGCTTGCACAATTTTTCCGCAGCCTTCAGGTAGCCGTGAGCCGGAACGTACACACCGGCTTCGCCTTGAATAGGCTCAATCCACAACCCGCACACGTTAGGGTTGCTCAGTGCTTTTTCGAGGGCAGGTATATTATCGTAATCCACCAGTTCAAAACCCGGCATAAAAGGTCCGAACCCTTTTCGTGCAGATGGATCGGACGAAGCAGAAATAATGGAAGTAGTTCGGCCGTGAAAATTTTTCTTTGCGGCAACAATCACGGCTTCGTATTCGGGTATTTCTTTTTTGGTGTAGCCCCACTTGCGGGCCAGCTTAATGGCGGTTTCGTTGGCTTCGGCACCGCTGTTCATAAACAAGGCCTTATCATAACCAAAGGTTTCGCATACAAATTTTTCGGCCAGGCCCAGTTTATCGTTATAGAAAGCCCGGCTAACCAGCGTAAGCTCTTTTGCCTGTTCAACCAGCGCGTTAATGATGCGCGGGTGGCAATGCCCCTGGTTAACGGCACTGTAGGCCGACAGGAAATCGTAATAGCGTTTGCCTTCCACATCCCACAGAAAAACGCCTTCGCCCCGGGTAAGTACCACCGGCAACGGGTGGTAATTATGCGCCCCGTAGCGGTCTTCTAATTCAATGGCTTTGCTGCTGGATGTGATTAAATCAGTCATAATCAGGATAGTTTCTGTTTAATAAAACGCTTTGCAAGTTACCAAAAGAGGCCTCGCAAACCCAATTTTGCCTGTTTTGCCGTTCCTTACGAAACTGACACAGGCTGTCAGGTTCTGGCTACCATCTTTAACCGGTTTACCCGCTAATTCACTTACCTTTAGCTTATGGAAAACGGATTGGATACCATTAAAGAGTTGTTTAACGAACTCCGGTCGTATTCGCTGTGGGACCGGTTGTTCCGCTGGAGAAGAATTAAATCCATGTTAATTGACACCAGTGCCGAATTGCAGCGGCTGGTTTCGGGGCTGGATGTGGCTCGTGCCGAAAATTCAAAAATGCAGGTAACGATTGACCGGCTGGTAGCCGATAAGGCAGATCTGCAAAAGGAAATTGCATCACTGAAAGAGAAGAACGAAAGTTTTTTAAAACGCGGCCAGGAACTGGCCAATGAAGTTGCTGCCATCCGCCAAAAAGTTGAAAGCACAGAGCAGGATAACCGCAGGCTGCGCGAGGAAAATACGCAGTTTAAAACACGGGAAGAACAGCGCAGAGCCGAGCATGAGCGGAACATTAGCCAATTGGTAAAATTGCGTGAAGACATTGTAAAAGAACGAAACGAAAAAGAAGAAAAGCAGAAACAGGCTGAGTACGAGCGGCTCCGTAAATTAAAAGAAACCTGGTCGCACCACGAAGCCGATGTAAAAAACCGGATTAAAATTATTTGCAGCCGGAATGGCGTAGAGTATGTAGATACCGTACCTTTTAAGGGAAAGCCCGACAACACCTTAAAGATTAATGACGAGTATATTGTGTTTGATGCCAAAAGCCCGGGCAATGACGACCTGTCCAATTTTCCGCTTTACCTGCGCAACCAGGCCGAAAGTGTAAACAAATATGTAAAGGAAGAAAATGTACGCAGAGAGGTATTTTTGGTTGTGCCAACCAATACACTCGAGGTAATTCAACAATTTGAATATAAGCTGAGCGATTATACGGTGTATGTTATCTCTACCGATGCGCTCGAACCCATCATTCTTTCGTTGCGCAGAATTGAGGATTATGAATTTGCCGAACAACTTAGTCCGGAAGAGCGCGAAAACATTTGCCGCGTTATCGGCAAGTTTGTGCATTTGTCCAAACGAAGAATTCAGATTGACGGTTTTTTTGCCAAGCAGTTTTTTGAATTGGTTTACCGCAGCGAAGCCGATTTGCCGAAAGATTTTCTGGACAAGGTAATTGAGTTTGAACGTGCCGAAAAACTTAATCCTCCCACCGAGCGGAGGGCAAAACAAATCAGCAACAAGGAACTGGCCATGCAGATACAGGAGCAAAAAGCCGATGCCGAACAACGTGGAATTGCTATGGATGAAGCGCTCGTATCAAAAAGCCTGGGCAAGCTCCCGCTGTATACCGATAAGCCGCAAGGACAGGAGCAGAAGGATTTATTTGAGTAGTAGCTTGTGATTGCAGAATGATTTGCATTAGACTAATCAAAATATAAACTAAACCCCTAAAACTATGGACATGAAAAAAAGACTCTTGGCTACCCTGGCCGGTTTTGTGGTATTCTTCCTCCTCGGCTGGTTGTTGTATGGCATGGTGTTGATGGATTTCTTTAACAGCAACCAGGGCACAGCAACCGGTGTGATGCGCGCAGAAACTGAAATGGTGTGGTGGGCACTGGTTGTAGGCAACCTGTTGCAGGCGTACCTGCTGGTGTACATTTTTGGCAACTGGGCCAACATTACCACCTTTGGCGGAGGTTTTAAATCGGGCCTAATCATTGGTTTGATTATTGGATATGGTGTTGACCTGACCATGTATGGCACCACCAACATCATGAACCTTACCGGTGCCTTAGTTGATCCATTGGTTATTGGCGTAATGATGGGCGCTACCGGTGGCGTGATAGGCGTGGTGCTGGGGAAAAAGTAGTTGCCGGTTGACAACAAGTGAAAAAGGCAGATCAAAATGGTCTGCCTTTTTGCTGCCTGCTGTTCTTCAAAAACTCTGTACTTTTATGTCGCCTATGAAACTTACACCTGACAACAAACTCAAGAAAATCATTGTTGTGGGCGATCGGGTTTTGATACGCCCGTCAAAACAATCCGACAAAACCGACAGCGGTTTATACCTGCCTCCGGGTGTTCAGGAAAAAGAAAAGATCCAGAGCGGCTATGTCATTAAAGTAGGTCCGGGCTACCCGCTGCCCATGCCTGCCGATGAAGATGACTTGTGGAAAGGCAAGGAAGATCAGGTAAAATACCTTCCGCTCCAGGCGCAGGAGGGGGACCTGGCTATCTTTTTACAGAAGGGGGCTATTGAAGTGATTTATGAAGGCGAGAAATATTTTATTGTTCCCCAGAGTTCCATTTTAATGCTGGAGCGTGAAGAAGAATTGTAATGCAGGGTCTTTCGTTTGATGTGCTTCGTGTTGGAAAAAAATACCGCTTAATCAATTTTGGCGAGGTAAACGAATTTGTAGTTGAGTATATTCTGGCTGATGGTGATTTCAAAGTAAAGAACCTTCATACACTCGAGCAATTTCTGCTCAAGGATTTAATCCGTTACGGTAAGGGCAGGGATTTTGAAATCCGGGAGATGGAGTAGCTACCCGGTTTTATCTTTTTTTCTCCCGATTTCCTTTAACGTGTTCAGGTTAACGGGCAGGTAGTGTAACAATAGTCCAACTACAATACCCACCAGGAAACCGTATGGCAAGCCAAACGCCAGCAAACCGGTTAGTATAGCAACAACAAGTCCTTTTTGATCGTGAGCCAGGTCGCGGATAAGCAGAATAAGGGCAGCACCTTCAAATAACAGAATTGTTCCAAGTACAGGTAAAGGAAAAACTTCAATCAGTTGATGAATACTGTTTCCGAAGAATATCCCAAGCAAAATAAATAGCGCACCGTATAGTATTACCGAGCCGCCTGTCCGGCCGCCAAATGTATAATGTCCAACCATACCCCCGGCCCCGTGGCAACAGGGTATGCCGCCAACCCACGGAGCAACAAGGTTCATGATGGAGTAGGTTAACCCGATTTTCCGAATAGTAAGGTCGGTGCGTTGCGGAAACAAATCATGTGCAACCTGACGTGTGGCTAATATGGAGTTGCCCAGTGAAAGCGGAATTTGCGGCAAGGCCAGTAACACGAAGCCCTTAGCAATGTCATCAATTGAAGGAGTATGTATATGGGGTAGTGTAAACCCAGCCGACCCGGCAAGTTCGTGCAGATTCAGTTTGGTTAGAACGGCATAAAGTATCCCCCCCAGGATAACGATAAGCGAAGCCGGATATTGGCGGTTATCAATCAGTGCAATAATCAGTACAAAAGCTATGGCTGCAATGATGAAGCCATTTAACCCGGTAGCGGGTATGTATTCTTTAAATGCCAGCAGGCATAAGCTAAGTCCCAAACCGAACTGGATGCCTCGAACAACTGCTTTGGGTACCCATTGAGCCAGTTTGTCCAGTAGTCCGGTTAGGGATAATATCAGCATCACTACCCCGATGGCGAGCCCGGCACCAAGCAGAATTGTTCCGGCTATTTTTTGGGAGATAACAATGGTGGCCATGGCCTTCAGTGGTTGCACTGGCATGGGCATGCGGTACACCAGCCCGGTAAAAATTTGCATCAGGCCAAACACAATCAGTACGCTGGGTGTATACAGGCCGGCCGCAAGAATCATGGCGACAATCAGCGGAAAGTCGGTGCCGATGTCGCCAAAAGCGCCCGCACATTCATTTCGATTGAACTTAATCTTACTAAGACTCATTGTTTCATGGATCTGATCCATTCGTGTATCAGATCAACTCCTTCCTGGTGGATCATTTTTTTGCCCAGTTCAGGCATCATCACGCCAGGGTCAGCCGAATTGATGCGGTAATACAGGATGGATTGTTCCGGTTTACCGGGAACGATATCATAGTTCAGCCCGCCCGAACCCCGGCCGGCCGCAACAGGGGGTTTGCCGATACCCAACTCAAATGGGTTTTTCACATCAGCAAGCAAATGAAGGCCACTGGTTTTTGCCGGCCCATCCGGGCGGTGGCAGTGGGCGCAATTTACTTCAAGCCAGGCGCGGGCGCGCAGTTCGAGCGCTTCGTTTTTATTATCGTAATCAGCCAGTCGTGGTACCTCATTAAGCGAGGGCAGATTATGCAGCAAACCTTGCTCAGCTAACTGCACAAGTTGATTTTTTGATTGTCCGCGGATTGTACCGTTAAGTTGCCTTGCTGTAGGCCCGATGGGCGCTATCTTATCGCCACGGAGGTGGCAGCCTTTACATTGGTTCATGTTCGGCACAGAATAATTCACCTGCTTTACGGTGCCGTCAGGATGTATCCACCGTATATCAATATTTTTTCCGCTCACATCCAGGTAGGCTTCGGTTTGTTCCTCGTTCCAGATGTAGGGCAGGGCTTTCCAGGTTCCGTTTTCCAGAATCAATAAGCGTGTTTCAAGGATGCGGATGTTTTCAGTCGGTTTTCTGAAATCAGCGGTATAGTAAAAGTTTTTAATAAGCACCGTGCCCTCCGGGAAATCCAGTACATTGTTAGCATTATAGTTGGCAAATGTGCCTTTAGGAAACCGGATGAATCGTTTTTTGTGCGCGTAATCTGTAAAGAGCGGTGAATTTAGTTCATAGTGGATGACCCCTTCTGCCGGTTCAAGATTTTTAAGGTCACCCTTAAAAAAGTTATAGGCCGAAAGCATTTTTTCTCCGGGGAGGGTAAGTTCAGTTTCTCCCAACGGCTGCTCCTCTACCACAACCACAGCAGGCTTTGGCCGGCTGCACGAAATAGCCAGCATCAGTACGGTTATCGCACGTATTGATTTCACTTCAGCGAAACTTTTTCGTTAGCCTTACAGGCAAAGTTTTTTACATCTTTTGTTAACCCCTTGAAATCGTTGGCCGCATCCAGATTAATGAAGGTTATTTTTCTGCTTTCATCAATACAGATGTTGCGTTCGGCACGGTTGGGATCAGGGATGCCATCGTATAAAATATCAGGCGGACTGAACAGCGATTTCATGGCCAGCAGCTTGCCGATGTCGTTCTGAAACGTGGGGAACCAGTGTTTGTTGGAAAACCGGTTGTTGGTTACGTGCACGTTGTAAGGATACGGATTGTACAGCGAATCTTCTTTGTACCGGTTGTTCACGGTTTGCACTCCGCCAACTGACCCGGGTTGTTCCTGCTCGCCTTCGTTCAGGGCGGCCACCAGTTCGTAACTTACTATGGCCAGGCCTACCGTTGTGTTATCCTTAAAATCGTTGTCGTAAATGGCCACATCGTGTGTGGCCAGGATCATCATGCCCGAGCCAGGCGGTATGCTGGCCACGATGTTGCCCTTTTGGGCGAAGTTTTTATAGTTATTGCTGCGGATGATGTTTTTATACACTTTGGTGGAATGGCCGTAGGTTGTGAGACCAGGCAGATCAAAAACCAAAATGCCCCCGGTATTGTCATACGCTTCGTTGCCGTAAATCTCAACCCACTTGGAGTTTTCGCTTTCGATGCCGGCAACGTTCCAGTAGGCTTTGTTGTTGCGGATGATGACCGAATCGGATTGCCCCACATAAATGCCGGCATCGGATGAACCCATGGCTATACACTCTTCCATCAGCACATGTTTACACAACACCGGGTAAAGTGCGTAAGCACCATTTTCAGTTTTGGGGCCATCGGCCCACACGGAACGGATTCTTCGCAACGTAATCCCATTCGTGTCGTTCACTTTCAGGTTGTCGCCTTTGGCATCCTCTACTGAAAAATCTTCAAGCACAATATTTTTTCCGTTGCTGATTTGCAAACCTTGCGCGCCTTCGGTTTGATTTTTCCACGACAAAACGGTTTTGTCCATGCCTTTTCCGCGAATAGTGATGTTCGATTTCCCGTCCATGCTCAAGGTGCGGGTAAACATAAAGTTGCCCTCGGGCAGTTCAATTACATCGCCATCCTGCGCCAGGATAAACTGAGCCTGCAAATCTTTTTCGATGGATTTCCATACGATGGGTTCTTTCGGTGATTCGCTGCATGCCGTGCATATCACCAAGGCAATTACACCTAATTGAAATTTCTTCATAAGGCTATGAAGATAAAGAATTTCTTACACATAAACGGCTAGCTCATAAATCTCAAAAAATTATCTAACAGCATCCGCGACCTGAAGAAAAATATTTTTCCAACTCCCAACACGACCTATATCTTTTCCCATGCGAACAATAATAATTTTCTCATCCGGAAAAATATACAAGTACTGCCCCAGGTGGCCCCAGCCTGAAATGATGTAGGCATGCTTTTGGTCTTTGCTGTGCAGCCACCAGAATTTCTCGTAGTGAATCTCATTACCAAATTCCGGAACATGATTTTCCAGTGAAACTGCAGTGCTTGCCTCAATCCATTTTTCGGAAATAACCTGTTCATCATTCCACTTTCCTTTATTCAGTACCAGGCGGCCGAATTTGGCAAAATCAATTGCGCGAAGGTTTAGTCCGCTTTCCATTTTCATCATGCGCGACTCGTCACTATCCATACTCCATGAACCACTGTACTCCATGCCCAGCTTGTTCCAGATGTTCCTTTCAAAGTATTCGGCCGGAGACTGCCCGCAAGTTTTTTCCAACACCATGCCGATAACTATCGGATTATAGGAATTGTATTTAAATGCAGTGCCCGGTTCAGCTTTTATTGGCAATTCATAAATACGTTCGCGCAAACGAGGGTGGTAGTATGCCTTCGGCTTATCGCCCCAAGGCAAATCATGATCCTTAAACTGGATGCCGCTGCGCATATTCAATAAATGTAATAGTGTTAGTTTCTGGTAGCGCGCATCCTGTTGGGCAAGTTGCGGAAGGTACCGGGTAACCGGATCGGTTAACGATTCGATCAGTCCATCATCCATTGCCTTACCTAACAGTAATGAGGTAATGGATTTACCAACTGAAAACGAAGTGTTAATAGATTCGCGTGAATATTTGTTAAAATAGCCCTCATACAGCAATGAATCATTTTTAATAAGCAGGAAAGCTGTTGTTTCCGAGGATTCCAGAACCCTTTTCAGTGTAGCTTTACCTTTTTTAGTTTCAATCATCAAATCAGTCAGCCTGCTATCCGTTGCTTCGATGAATGAAAAAGGATGAGGAGAAGCATCAAACGGATGGTTAGGGAATTTTTCATGATCAAGTATGTCGGATGCACGCCATTTCATCCACCGGCCCATATAGGTTTTGGTGCTGCACGAAGCAAAGGCAATGCTTAACACTGCCAGGATTATTACTGCATATGCAATTTTCTTTTTCATGGTGCGTGGAATTAAGCGGCTTTCTTAATTTCTTCCAACTGTTTTACACCAGACCTCTTTTTTGGTTTCATCCCAAACAAGAAGCGCATCGTATTAAACGGACGAATCAAAACCAAATAAAATCCAACACAACTGATCAGTGTAAGCAAAGCAATCGACCAATACTTGGCGGCAATGCTCCACTCCAACTGACAGATATAATACCCAATGGCAATGATTACCGTTTGATGAAGAATGTAGAATGGATATAATCCTTCATTCAGTTTGCTGATCCACGGGTGCGGTTTGTTCAGGTAATGTTGTCCGTAGGCAATTACCGTAAGCACGGTAAACCAGCTCATGAACATACCGCTAATATCAAAAAGCGTTTCGATGGTATCCTCCGGCCATGGAAAATTCATAATACCCCTGAAATGAAAATACAGGAGGTAAAAAGGAATCAGCACAAACAAGGCGGCTACCAGCAAGTGCTTTCGGTTTTGTCCGATAGCTAACCAAAGATTCCTGTCGGAATAGAACAATACTCCGAAAAAGAAGAAACACATGTAGAAAACAAAAAAGCCCAGGTCGGTGAGGTCGTGTGTTTCTTCGGGAAAGTACGGACGCAAAATTGCTTGAGTAAAGATGATGATAACGGAAGGTATCAACAGCATGCCGGCAGGGCTTGACAGCCAACGGCTTACTTTAATTTTAAAATCGGCTGAACGCTCTGAACGGATAAACTTGAAAAACGGAATGAGCAGTAACGAATACAACAACAGGTACAAAATGAACCACAGGTGGTGCCAGCTGAAACTTCCTTCGGGGTATGGCACGAAATTGAAAACGGTTTTATAGAAATCCCAATAGCTTCCGTACTTCAAAATATGTTCATAGTAAATCTGTGGCGGCACCACCACAAAAATGCCGAATACCAGCGGTACGAACAGCCTGCGAAAGCGCTCACCGGCATATTGTTTAATGGAGCGTTTGCCGAGCGCCATATAGGTACCTGCACCCGAAATAAACAACAACAGCGGCATACGCCAGAAGTGCAGCCACACCATCCAGTAGCGAAAGCTGCCGCTAAGTTCGTTGTTCTTTACGTGCCAATCCCACGGCACGAACCACATGCCGGTATGGAAGAAAAGCAAGATTAAAATGGCGATGATCCGGAGCCAGTCGAGGTCGTGCCTGCGTGCCGAAGCGTCAGCGAAGGAATGCCTGCGGGTTGATGGGGTGAATGTTGTTTCCATAGTTTTTCTTTTTTGTCCAAAGAAAAAGGCATGAACCCCGAAACTACGACTGTTTTTATAAGCTGGGAGGACGATTTTATAAAGTCGAACGGCACTAAACCCTGCTTTCCTGCACAAATAAGTTGCCTATATTCGTAGCCGCTATCCTACTTCCATGGCTGATATATTGCCTGCATTACCCGAAGACGCATCCGAACTCAGTAAATTAGTTAATTCCGCTTACCGGGGCGATACCGGCCGGCAGGGCTGGACCACCGAAGCCGATTTGATTGATGGCTCCCGCACCGATGCCGAGTTATTGAAAGCTGTAATTGAAACACCAGGAAGTGTAATTCTTAAATACGTTGATAGCGGAAGTATCATCGGCTGTGTGGAGTTGCGCAAAGAAGGCGATAAACTTTACCTGGGCATGCTTACGGTTAACCCCACCATACAAGGCAAAGGCATCGGTAAAGCATTATTGAAAGCATCGGAGGACGAAGCCCGAAAACAAAAGTGCAAAACCATTTTTATGAATGTACTGACGGTACGAAAAGAGCTGATCGATTGGTATGTGCGCCACGGTTATTATGATACGGGCAAGCGTAAACCCTTTGCTTTCACCGACCCCCGGTTTGGCTTTCCGAAGCAACCGCTGGAATTTATGATTATGGAGAAACAAATTATTTGATGAACGCTAAACATGATACTATGCGATTACTTGGTTTACTGCTTTTGCTCCCGGTAGCAACGGGTTGGGCACAAAAGCCCGTTACCATCGATAAGAAGATTCAGGAATACGAGGCCTACATCGTAAAAGGCATGAAAGACTGGGAGGTGCCCGGCATGGCGGTTACCGTGGTGAAAGACGGAAAGGTACTGCTGGCCAAAGGGTATGGCGTGCGCGAACTTGGCAAGCCCGATGCGGTTAATGCCCAAACCCTGTTTGCCTGCGCATCCACCACCAAAGCCATGGTAGCGGCCTGCATGGGGATGCTGGTGGATGAAGGCAAAGTAACCTGGGACGATCCGGTGTATAAACACCTGCCCGAGTTTCAGCTGTACGATCCGTATGTTACCCGTGAGCTGCGCATCCGCGATTTATTTATTCACAACTCGGGCGTGGGCAATGCCGATTTTTTGTGGAGTGTGATGGATATTCCGGCCGAGCAAGTTTTGTACAAGATGCGCGATGTGCCACCCAGTTATAGTTTACGCGCAGGCTTTATTTACCAGAATATTTTTTATGTAGCAGCGGGCGAAATCATCAAAAAACTAAGCGGCAAACCCTGGCATCAGTTTATTCGCGAACGCATCTTTCAACCCCTTGATATGACCCGAACTGTTCCGCTACTAAAAGATGTAACCGACCCTAACCAGACCAAACCCCATTTTAAAATCGGGGGAACCATTAGCGTGATTGAACACACCAGTGCCGACCAGGTGGGCGCGGCCGGCAGTGTGTGGTCGTGTGCCGAGGACATCAGCAAGTGGGTGCTTTGCATGCTCGACAGCAGCAAACACGCAGGAGGAAGATTGTTGTCGGCCAAAACGTGGACCGAAATGTTTAAACCCCAAACCCTGGTAACACCAAGCGGATTTTATCCAACAGCCCGTTTAACAAAGCCCAACTGGACAACCTACGGACTCGGCTGGTTCCAGCATGATTATAAAGGAAAGAAAGTGAACTTCCATACCGGTAGTTTGGCCGGAGCCATTGCCATTCATGGGCAGTTGCCCGATGAAAAACTGGGCATTTATGTGTTCGGCAATTTCGACCATGCCGAGTTGCGCCATGCCCTCATGTACAAAGCCTTCGACTTGTTTGCGCTGGGCGGTACGCGCGACTGGAGTGCAGAGTTTTTGCAACTGTACCGCGGCATCCAGGCAGAAAGTGATAGGAAAGAAAAGGAATTTGAAGGCAAGCGTGTTGAAGGAACAAAGCCGACCTTACCCCTCGATGACTATACCGGCAAATACACAAGTCCGCTGTTTGGTGAGTTGATCATTACCCGCGATGGCGACCGGTTAACTGCGGTGGCCAACAACTTTCTGAAGGCCACCTTTACCCATTGGCACTACGATACCTTCCGCGGCTGGTTTGATAAAAAGTGGTATGGAAAAGCAAACATGACATACACCCTGGGGCCAACCGGAAAGATTGTGTCCGTTCAGGTTGACGGAATGGATTTTAGTAAAACAAACTGACTTACTTCCGTTTGGCCACAAACGTACCGTTGGGCTGGATAAACGTTGCCTCGGTTATTTTTCCGTTGGCTTCGGTAAATCGTATTTTAAAACCATCCAGGTTTTTAATTACGAAAGCATGTTTGTCGGTGGCGAGCAACTCATATTCGGGCTGGCCCGGAACAAACAGGTACAGTGTTTTTCCATCTTCTTTCAGATAGAACTTGGCAACCATACCGGCCAGTTCATACTCACCGGCATAGGTTTGCAGTGTTTGTTTATCAACCGTCACAGCCCGTGGTGTGCGTTTAAACTCAATCGGGTCGGTGGCGGGCTCGAGTTTGGCGGTAAGCGATGAGATATCTCCTGATTCATTTGTGCGGAAATTAAAATGCAGGTTGGCCTGTTGGGTTGTATCTATCTTGCCGTTTTCTATTTCGTAGGGCAGAAAAATATCGTAGTGGTAATGTTTAAGCCACAGCATTTGTAACGGTGTTTTTGCAAATAACGAATCACGTTCTGCTGTTATTTCAAATCTGCCGTAACCCGGATGGTGATACGTGCCGGTATACTCATAAAGTATGTGCGAGGGTTTGGTGTTTTTCTTTTGCGATGACTGCATGGTGGCTTTAGCGGCAGCCTGCTGCTTTTCGGCATCGTCAGCCCGTTTGGTGTACACCTTGTTCCAGTCGGTAGGCTTAACATTCAGCAGTTTGTCGCTGATGGTGTTGCGGATAAGCGAAGGAAGAACCGACCCGTTTTGATTAACCAGCACCACAATACCGATGCTGTCGGTCGGGAAGAATGATACGTTGGCCGAAAAGCCGTCAATATTGCCGCCATGCTCAACGCGGTAATGACCTTTGTAGGAAGAGATGAACCAGCCGTAGCCATAGTTGCCCATGTTAATGTCTGGAAATTCTGGATCAGGCGGATCGCTGTTAACGACCATCTGCGAACCCATCGCTTCCTTTACATAGCTCTGAGGCAATATTTGTTTGCCCTGAAATTTTCCTCCGTTAAGCCAGGTAATGACCCAGTTGGCCATTTCGTTTACCGAACTGTTAATGCTGCCGGCCGGGCCCATTGCGGCAATGTCGTAATAATCCATTTTAGTAATCTGGGTTTTATTTTTTACCTGGTACCCAATGGCCGCTTCAGTTCCTTTACGGAGGCCATCAATTACGGTAGTTGAGTTTTTCATTTGCAACGGTTCGAAAAAATGCTCGCGTATATTTTCTTCCCAGCTTTTGCCGGTAATCTTTTCGGCTATTACGCCCTGGGTTAAAAACATAAAGTTGTTGTAATACCACTTTTCGCGCACGGTCGCAAAGGGCTGTTGGTGTTCAATGCGCAGCATCAGGCTGTCGCGCGAATGGGTAGGGAAAAGATACCAGCTGTAATCGTGGCGGGGCAGGCCGGTGCGGTGCGTCATGATATCCTTAATGGTGATGAGGTTGTTCATCTCCGGTTTGTTAAACCGTAGTTCGGGTATGTATTTAATCGGGCTATCATCAAACGACAGTTTTTTCTCTTCGCGTAAAATACCCAGCAGGCCGCAGGTAAAAGCTTTGCTGCTGGAGCCGATGGCAAACTGGGTATTGGGTGTTACCGGAAGTTTCTTTTCGACATCGCGGTAGCCGAAGCCTTTTGCATAAATGATTTTGTTTTTCTCTACAACAGCAACAGCAAAACCCGCTGCATGCCATTTGCCGGGCAGTTGTTGCAACTCGGCATCCAGGCCGGCCAGCCGTTTGTCAATGGGAGTTGGTTTTTTTTGTGCAAAAACTAGCAAGGCCAGAAGCATGCAGCCAGTAAATAAGGTGTATTTCATCTTCGAAAGATTAATGAAGTAAAGTAAGCAATTTCCTTAAGCAAAAACCCTTTTGCGTGTGCCGGTTAAGTTGTTTATTTAACAAAATTATTTCCCATGAGATACCGCCTCACATCCATCCTGGTACTGGTGCTCCTATCCGTACACGCCCAAAATCCGGATATGCCCACCGATTTTCTGAGCAAGGAGTGGCACAAGCAACGCAGGCAAAAGCTACGCGAAAAATTACCCGCTAATTCGGTGGCGGTGTTCTTTGCCAATGCCGTGCGTAACCGCAGTAACGATGTGGACTATGTGTATCATCCCGATCCGGATTTTTATTATCTCACCGGCTACCGCGAACCCCATGCCGTGCTGTTGATTTTTAAAGACAAGCAAAAGGCACCCAACGGCAGCCTGTACGATGAAATTATTTTTGTGCAGCCCCGCAACCCGATCATGGAAATGTGGACGGGCCGCAGGCTCGGTAACCTGGGTACGAAAGAACAACTGGGTTTTGAGCAAGCGTTTAACAACACCGATTTTAAAGACTATGCTATCGATTTCTCATCATTTAACCAGGTCCTGTTTTTTGATTTCTTTAACGATGTGCGGGATGATGCCCGCGATAAAGGCGATTTATATGATTTGATAGAACAATTCAAGGTTAAAACAAACTATCCACGCAAGGATGCGCTCAGCGTGCAGCGCGAACAGCCGCAAAATAATCTGAATACGCAGGTTCTTGGTGATATTATGGACGACTTGCGTGGCATTAAAACCACTGAAGAACTTGAATTGTTGCGCAAAGCGGTAATGATTTCCTGTATCGGGCAGGTGGAAGTAATGAAGGCCATGAAACCCGGCATGAGCGAACGCGAAGTGCAGGGCATCCACGAATTCGTGTTTAAAAAATACCAGGCCGAAGACCTGGGCTATCCATCCATTGTAGGAGGCGGACACAACGGCTGCATCCTGCATTACATCGATAACTACAAACCCGCGCTCGATCCGAAAGAACTTATTCTGATGGACCTCGGTGCCGAATACCACGGCTACACGGCCGATATCACCCGCACCATTCCGGTAGGCGGCAAGTTTTCAACTGAACAAAAACAGATTTATGATCTGGTGCTGGCCGCCCAGGAAGAAGCGATGAAGATCTGCAAGCCGGGCACCAAATTTTCTGACTTGTATGATGCCACTGCCCGTGTGATCAACAAAGGTCTGGCCGAACTGAAAATCATCGACAAGCCTACCGACCGGCACCTGTACTATCCGCACGGCTGCTGCCATCATATTGGTTTGGATGTGCACGACCGCGGCACCTATGATGCACTGCAGGAAAACATGGTGATTACTATAGAACCGGGTATTTATATACAAAAAAATACCACCAAAGACCCGAAGTGGTGGGGCATAGCCGTGCGCATTGAAGACGATTACCTGATTACCAAAACCGGCTGCGAACACCTATCATCCTTTGCACCACGCACCACCGAAGCCATCGAAGCAATGATGAAGGAGCCCAGTCCGCTGGATAAATTCTTTCTACCCGAATTGAATAAAGTAACACCAGGTAAAAACTGAAAAACACTACCCTGGCTTCATCATCAGTTTTCGCAACGATAAAAAATGTAAACCATAGGCCAGCGGCACCAGGAAGGCCGGTAGAAAAATAAAGGGGAAAACCGTTACAATGGTGTTGGCCGGTTCGTTCATAAAAACACGAAGAAATGTGGGCGTTGAAAGAATGGCGATGGTAACAATGTTGATGAGCAGCCCCAGACACACGATGTTCCACACAATCATTACCTTTTTATTGCCTGAAAAGAAGTAGGCCATAACAGGCGCGGTGATTCCGGCAACAATATCGAAGTTCAATCCCTCAAAAGTCATCTGTACGGGAATAATGTTTTGAAGGAAGAGCATCCATAACAGAATTTCAACAAACACCCTGAACACTTGCAGGTAGGTAAGTGTTTTAATAGGTACAACCTGAAGTAACTGACCCGTTGATTTTGAAAATGTAATAACCAGCATTCCCGCCAGCGGAATGAGCAACATCGGTGCTAGGTTGGCAGGGAACAAATCGAAGCGTTGGGTGAATCCGGTAAACGAGCCTACGGCCACCACAACAGCCCATAGTATAATAATCAGCATGGTCTGGACTTGTACCCTTTTTTGTCGCTCCTCAGTCCATCCGGTCTTTGTTAGCGCAACACGCAGGTGTCGAAGAACAAGTCCAAAGAAAAGGGCTGTCAATATAGAAAAACCCAAAGCCGTTCCAAGGTACATAAGGTTCATAACATGCTGTATATTGCCTGCTTTAACGGTACCCGGTGTTTGCCGGTTGCCGTTCATCAGGCTATCTTCATGGCCCGGTATTCCGAAGGCGTATAGCCGGTATTCTTTTTAAAAGCCGTATTAAACGATGATTTGGAACTGTAACCTACTTGTTCGGCTATTTCCTCAATTTTAATGTGCAGGTTTTCTATTAACAAGCGCTTGGCTTCCTCTACCCGGTAGCACGCAATCAGTTCAAAGAAATTTTTTCCGAGCCCGTCATTAATAGCCTGCGAAACATTGTGTACCGGTTCGTTTATCTGATCAGCCAATTCAGGCAGCGAGAAGGATGAATTCAGGTAAGGCTTCTGCCCGGCCATCAGGTGTTCAATTTTTGATATGATTTTTTGCTGGTCCGCCTGGCTAAGCGTTGAGGTTTTGTATTTGACCGGCTCGTTTAACGCAGGTTGCCTGAAGAACCCGGAATTGCGCATCACCGAAAAACTGGTGGCATAAATCATCAGCGAGCCGAAGGCGGCAAAATAATGATCACCGGTATCGTTCTTATTCAGCAATTTTACCGGTATCATCAATAATGTAAACGCAGCAATGTGCAACACCCCGTTGCGCATGGTTTTAAGCGTAAGCGATTGAGCTTTCCAAAAACTTTCTTTCTTTTTGCGAAAGCTTTTTACGATTATCATAACGCTCAGGATGATGTACACACCCAGACTGATCAGCACCAATTCGGTGTGCCAATCGGTAGGTGCGAACCAACGCGGATCATAACCAGGTTCCGTTTCCCGCAAGGGCATTCCGGGGTGATACGCTTCAATCCACGAATTATACTTGAAATCAGCATTGGCTGCCAAAAAGGGGATTAGCAGCAGTGTGTAAGCAAACGGCAATACCATATGCAACAGCATGGGTTTTTTGCCCACCTGCCCCTCGGCCAGTGACCGGGTTAACAAATAAAGCAATGGGCCGATAAGCAAAGCCAGCGGCTCTGAGAAATCAACCAGGTGCAGCACATGCACGATGTACCCCGTGTACATCAGGAAAATTTCAAGCAGGCATCCGGCAATGGCCAGCAGCAAAGCTCCGAACAAAACATTGGGTTGCCGTACGCGGTTTTGTGCCGAGAAGAAAAAGAAACTGATGAAGACAGCCTGCACCAATCCCAGCAACATAAAAACAGCAAACACATCCATGCGGTAGGCCATTCCCGAAGTTATCATTTTTTATCCAACCGGTGGGTGTTATCTTTCCGACTTTAAAATTTATGATTATGAGGATAATCTTTGTTTTTCTTCTGCTTGTTGCGTCAACTGCAGTGCAGGCGCAACAAATTGAGGCCGCTAAAATCAAGCAACACATTAAAATACTGGCCAACGATTCACTTCAGGGCAGGGGAACCGGCAAAGAAGGCGAACGCATGGCCGCAGCCTACCTGCAGAGCCAGTTTAAAAAATTGAAACTAAAACCCATGGGCGAGAACGGTACGTACCTGCAGGCTTTTCCGTTTAAAGGCGGTGCCCATGGCGAAGGCGAAGGAGGAACGGCAAGCAATGTGATCGCCTATTTGGATAATAAGGCTGCAACAACCATCATTATCGGTGCACACTATGACCACCTGGGTATGGGCGATCAGGGCAGTTCGCTGGATGCCAACCCGCAGGCAAAGATTCATAACGGGGCCGATGACAATGCTTCGGGCACAGCTGGTGTACTTGAACTGGCACGCTACTTTGCTGCCAACAAGAAAAAAGAGAAAAACAACTTTCTGTTCATCCTGTTTTCAGGCGAAGAGCTTGGCCTGCTGGGCTCGAAATATTTTACAGAACATGCTACCACGGACTTATCGAAAATCAACTTCATGATTAACATGGATATGGTTGGCCGGCTTAACCCCGAAACTAAAACCGTAGTGGTAAACGGCAGTGGTACCAGTCCGGTGTGGGAGCCGTTATTAAAAAGCCTGGCTACCGAGCAGTTGAAAATCAAAACCGATTCCAGCGGCATCGGGCCGTCTGATCATACCTCTTTTTACCTGAAGGATATTCCGGTGCTGCATTTTTTTACCGGCTCGCATGCCGATTACCACAAACCTTCGGATGACTGGGAGAAAATCAACTACGATGGAGCCGTGGCGGTTTTAAACCTGATCAGGCAGGTGATTGAAAAGCTGGACGGAGAGCCGAAACTCCGGTTCCTCAAAACCAAGAGCAACGCCATGGCCGTTCGCAGCCCGTTTAAAGTAACCATGGGCGTTATGCCCAGCTATTCATCTGATGAACCGGGGTTGAAAGTGGATGGGGTTACCGATGGTCGCCCGGCACAAAAGGCCGGTATTGTGGCGGGCGACCTGATTATTGAAATGGGCGAATACCCGATTAAAGATGTGCAAAGCTACATGGAAGCGCTTGGTAAGTTTGAGAAAGGGCAAACTATACCTGTTAAAGTAAAGCGGGGCGGGGAGGTGCTAACGTTTCAGATTACTTTCTGAAGATTAAACCCTCAACAACTCCCTCGAAATAACCATTTTCTGTATTTCGGTAGTACCCTCGTAAATCTGTGTGATCTTGGCATCACGCATCATGCGTTCAACATGGTATTCTTTCACATAGCCGTAGCCGCCATGGATCTGCACGGCTTCGGTAGTTACTTCCTGCGCAATTTGTGAAGCAAACAACTTGGCCTGTGCGGCAGCCTTCACAAAGTTTTTATTTTGATCCTTCAGGTAAGCCGCCTGCCATACCAGCAGCCGGGCGGCATCAATTTTGGTGGCCATATCGGCCAGCTTGAACTGGATGGCCTGGTGCTCGGAAAGAAAATGCCCGAAGGCTTTTCGCTCTTTGGCATACCTTAAGGCCAGTTCGTACGAGCCGGAGGCAAGGCCAAGCGCCTGCGAGGCAATGCCGATACGCCCGCCATTAAGGGTGGTCATGGCAAACGTAAACCCAAAGCCATCCTCACCAATGCGGTTGGCTTTCGGCACTTTCACATCGGTAAACATGAGCGAGTGCGTATCCGATCCGCGTATGCCCATCTTGTCTTCTTTCTTACCCACTACAAAACCCGGCATGCCCTTTTCAACAATCAGTGCATTGATTCCCTTATGCCTTTTTTCGGGGTGGGTTTGTGCGATTACGATATACACACCAGCTGTACCCCCGTTGGTAATCCAGTTTTTGGTTCCGTTCAACAGATAGTAATCGCCTTTGTCTTCCGCTGTGGTGCGCTGGCTGGTGGCGTCAGAGCCGGCTTCGGGTTCCGACAGGCAAAAGGCGCCAATCACTTCGCCTTTGGCCAGGCGCTTCAGGTATTTTTCTTTTTGCTCTTGGGTACCGAATTTTTCAATACCCCAGCATACCAGTGAGTTGTTTACCGACATGACTACCGATGCGGAGGCATCAACTTTTGAGATTTCTTCCATGGCCAACACGTATGCGATGGTATCCATGCCGCCCCCGTTGTACTTCGGATCGACCATCATACCCATAAAGCCAAGCTCGCCCATTTTTTTGATTTGTTCGGCAGGAAATTTCTGGTGCGTATCGCGCTCAATTACCCCGGGCAGTAATTCAGTCTGGGCAAAATCGCGGGCGGCCTGTTGTACGGCAAGGTGTTCTTCGGTAAGCTGAAAATTCATACGTATGGATTAACAAAAAATAAGGCCTGGGGTTAGCTCCCAGGCCTTAAAATTAAGGTATTTATTAATTATGCATTACTCGCGCCTTCCAAGGAAAATCATTACCCAGTACATGAGCGAAGCCAGGGCGGCAAGGGCGGCAACTACGTAGGTCATGGCGGCCCACTTTAGTGCATCTTTGGCCATTTCGTGTTCGCGTGTAGTTACAATGCCGCGGGCTTCAATCCAGGCCAGGGCTCTGCGGCTGGCATCAAATTCCACCGGCAGGGTAATCAGCGCAAAAAAAGCAAACACGGTGTATGACGCGATGATTACCAGCAAGGCTGTATCAAATGAAAACAATCCTTTAACTGCAAACGCACCGAACATCATCATGATAAAGATAATATTCATGATGCGCGAAGTGATGTTTTGAATCGGCACCATAGCTGAACGCAACTCCAGCATGGAGTAGGCAGTGGCGTGCTGTACGGCATGGCCGCACTCATGCGCGGCAACGGCAGCGGCAGCCGCATTGCGGCCGTTGTAAACATCGTGGCTCAGGTTAACGGTTTTGTTAACCGGATTGTAGTGGTCGGTTAGTTGCCCTTCCACACTAATTACCTGTACATCGTGTATTCCGTTATCGGCCAGCATGAGCCGGGCAATTTCGGCACCGGTCAGGTTCTGGTTGAGCCGGATTTGCGAGTATTCCCGGAACTTGCTCTTCAGCCGCCCGCTTACCAGCATGCCCACCAGCATAAAAACAACACCAATTACTAATAGACCCATAATTATCTAATTATTTTGATTTAATCTCTTAACAACATCTGCACCAGTTTAGGTTTCTGCCATTCCGGCAGGTGTCAAATATACTATTCTAACCGGAATTGGTTTTTCGGAAGTGTAAAACCAAATAAGTTGAGAGCAGGGCCAGAAAGCCGCCAACCACCATGATTAACGTTTGCCAGGCATGGAAAACAAAGGTAAAGGCCACAGCATCCGCTTTAGGTATGTGGTATAGAAAGGTAAGCCCCGCTGGTACCAGCGTATGGTACGAACCTGTGCCGCCCGGTAATGGAATAATCATGGCGATGGAGCCGATGGCAAAAACCGACAGGATGGCGCTCCAGCCCAGGTGACTGGTTTCATCAAAAGCTTTGATAACCGTGTAACTCATGGCAAAGTATAAGACCCAGATTATAAAAGAATAGAAATAAAACAGGTAAGGATTCTTTAATCGCAAAACGGTACCAAGCCCGTTTTTAAAGCCAAGCCAGAATTGTAAAATCTTTTCCTTAAACTTTACATTCCGGGCTATGATCCAAAAACCAAATGCAATCAGAATCACTAACGCACCCAGCATGATCAAGATGGTAAGCCAGTGGCTGGCTCCTGAAATAGGATCAAGTGGCAGCGAGTAAATAAAACCAAGCAGTTTATCCGATTCAACGGCAAAAGTGGCCAGCAGAATCAGTGCAAAGCAAAGCAGGTCAATGGCGCGCTCGGCCACAACAGTGCCGAATGTTTTGTCGAACGGACACCTATCAAGTTTATACAGGTTGTAACAGCGGGTTACTTCGCCTCCGCGGGGTACCACCAGGTTCACCAGGTAGCCAATCATCAGCGACAGAAAACTATTATATAAAGACGTTGTATGACCGGTTGGTTCAATAAGCATACGCCACCGCTCGGCACGCAATACATGGCTAATCATGGCAAGCAAAGCCATGAGCATAAGCCAGCCCTTATCAGCACGGCTCCAGGTGTGAGCCAGGTATTGCCATTTGCTCTGATCAGCTGTCGGACTTATCGCCCGGAGCGAATACCAGACCAGCGCCACCGCTACGGCAAGTAGTAAAAGGTATTGAATGAGGGATTTAATTCGGTACGGCACAGTTGGCTGGCTATGTTTAGCCTGAAAGATAGGATTTGGAGGTTAAATGAAGCACAGGCATTGTATGATTGTAAATGGGGCCTGGAGAGTCCAAAAACCAACGTAATCCTATCAAATAAGCTGATTATCTGCGCGTTAACAGTCAGTGGAGCAGGCACATCCAGGGGCCAAAATTGGCAGAACGGTTGAATAAGGGGGGTATTTTATGTACCTTTGTGGCTCATTTTTCCGTTCGGTACTAAAATTACCCCTATGTCAAAACTTCGTATTCTTTATGTAGCCAGTGAGATTAATCCTTTTCTGCAGACTTCGGAAGTAGCCGACTTTGTTCGCAAGCTGCCGCAGTACATGCAGGAGAAGGGGATGGAGATTAGGATTCTGGTGCCCCGTTTCGGCATTATCAACGAGCGTAAAAACCGGTTGCATGAAGTGGTCAGGTTATCGGGGATTAACATAGCCGTAGGCGATGAAGAGAAACCGCTGACCATTAAAGTAGCGTCAATTCCTAACGCTAAGCTGCAGGTGTATTTTATCGATAACGAAGATTACTTTCACCGCAAGTCAGTTTTCCACGACAAAGAAAACCGTTTTTATGAAGACAATGATGAGCGCGCCATCTTCTTTTGCAAAGGGGCAATAGAAACGGTGCGCAAACTGGGCTGGGCGCCCGATGTTGTTCACTGCAACGATTGGATCACAAGCTTCATCCCGTTGTACCTTAAAACCACATACAAAAACGATCCGTTGTTTAAAAACACCAAAACCGTGTTTACCATTTACAACAACGACTTCACCTACAAATTTAAAGGCGATATTCTTTCGAAGGTGAAGATGATGGACATTGAAGACAACATGCTGGGCAATTTGAAGACAGCCGACTACGAGGGCTTTATTAAAATGGGCGTGGAATTTTCCGATGCCGTTATCGTAGCCGGTGAAAACAAAAAAATAAAAGGCCTCTTCTCGAAAATGAAAGAGAAGAAGGTTGAAACCATTGATAAATCCGAAAACTACACCGAATCATACTTCAATCTGTATAATGAACTTGTGGGTTAAGCGAACGGGGCAGTTGCTTTTGGCTGCCCTGTTCTTGCTGGCCTGTGAAGATGAGGCCAGTTTGTTGGGGTTTCGTAATCCAAAATCAAAATTTGATGTTCGTTTTATTGAGTTCCCGGTACACAGCAGCGTGCTCTGGCTGGATTCTGTACGTTCCAGTAATTTTTATTGGCCAAACGAAATAAACCGGTTGTTACTCGGTAGCTATACGGATGAAAAACTCGGATCCGTTTCTGCAGGTTTTTATACCCAATATTTTCCGACAACTACCGCTAAAATTGCTACCAACTCAACGTTGGATTCGGCAGTGTTACAACTGAAGTTGGATTTTTATACATATGGTAACATTACCATGAATCCGATTCAGTTCGAAGTGTATGAACTGGCTAAACAGATTTCGCGTAACTCGGCTCCATTTTATTTCAATAAAACTACCGTGCCCACCGGCCCGCTGGTGGGTTCGGGTTCGTTGATCATTAATCCGCTGGAATTCAGAAATAAGTTTGACTCCGCCAAGAAAGACACCGTGCTGATTCGTATACCGCTCAGTTCGGCATTTAGTCAAAAACTTTTTAATGCGGCCTTGCGGTATGCCAATGGTACAACGCCTCAGGACTCTCTTCAATGGCGCGATTTCAGCACGTTTACTAAAGAATTTAAAGGACTTGCCGTTAAGGCTGTATCGGGCGATAAAATTGTAGGTATTGACCCGGTACATTTTGAGTCGAGAATAATTGTGCACTATCAGAATCCGACACTAGACAGCCAAACCATTAATATTCCCATAGCGGGTAACGCAATCACCAGTTTTAATGAAATCAAATCCGATCGAACAGGATCAGAAGTGGAGGTTAGTCAGTACTTCACTGACTTTGATCCGGTTACCGGGTTGCGTTGCGTACAATCGGGTGTGGGGCTGTTTACCAAGCTTGACTTCTCGGAGTTCATTAGCTTCCTCGAATCGGATACCATCCCTGACATTGCCATTAACTCGGCTGAACTGGTGATAACTGACGTGGAGTCAACCGAAATATTTCGTTCACCCGGGGAGTTGTATGTCAGGTTGCTTGACCCGGATAACCGGCTTAAAAAGTTTAACCGGCAAAATACTCCACAGGCACGTGATCGTGACCTGAAGATTATGAACCTTTATAATAATAGTACGCGTACCTTAACAGCCGATAATTTTGTTGTAAATCCTGACAGCGTGCTTACCATTTTTACCGAAACGAGTACCAACTTTAACCTTGGGTATTCAGCCTCGTCCAATTCGTACCGGGGTTTTTTCACCCTCTTCGCGCAGGAACTTGCCATACCGGAAACTGATAAACCGCGGTTCCGGTATTTTATTCTCTACCCCAAAAACGGTGCGAAGACTGTGAACAGGGTGCTGTTTCATAAGGATAAAATTAAACTGCGGGTGTATTACACCTTGCCTAAAGCCGATTAACTATGTGCGGAATTGTTGCCTATATCGGGCACCGCGATGCCCAGCAAGTGATCATTAAAGGGTTGAAGCGGTTGGAATACCGTGGCTACGACAGTGCCGGTATCGCCTTGTTAAACAATGGCCTGAATGTTTACAAGAAGAAAGGCAAAGTAAGTGAACTTGAAGAGTACATTAACGGCCAGCCGCTCACCAGCCACATCGGCATAGGCCACACCCGGTGGGCCACCCATGGCGAACCAAACGATACCAATGCCCATCCGCATTACTCGGCATCAAAAAAACTCGCCATCATTCATAACGGCATCATCGAAAATTACAGCGCGCTGAAACAGGAACTGATCAACAAAGGCCACCGGTTTGTGAGTGAAACCGATACGGAGGTGCTCATTCATTTTATTGAAGACATTCAGCAAAGCAATAACTATTCACTGGATGAGGCTGTGCGCGTTGCGCTTACACAGGTAATCGGGGCGTATGCTATCGTGGTGATGTCGGCCGAGAATCCAGAGTTGCTGATTGCGGCCCGTAAGGGTAGTCCGCTGGTGATTGGTATTGGCAAAGACGAATTTTTTATGGCTTCGGATGCTACTCCGATTATTGAATACACCAAAGATGTAGTGTACCTGAACGACCAGGAAATAGCTGTGATTGACGGTGGTGAACTGCGGATTAAGACCATTGATGATGCCCCCACCACACCGTACATCCAACGACTGGAAATGGAACTCGAGGCCATTGAAAAAGGCGGCTTTGAGCATTTCATGCTGAAGGAAATTTTTGAACAGCCCCGTTCAATAAAAGACTGCCTTCGTGGAAGGCTGGATGTATCTTCCGGCCGGCTGGTGCTGGGCGGCATTCGTGAGTATGTGAATAAAATGGTTCATGCCGATCGCATCATCATTGTGGCCTGCGGCACATCGTGGCATGCCGGCCTTGTGGCCGAATACATGATTGAAGAATTCTGCCGGATTCCGGTAGAAGTGGAGTATGCTTCTGAGTTTCGTTACCGCAACCCGATCATCCGCGAAGGCGATGTGGTGATAGCCATATCCCAATCGGGCGAAACAGCCGATACGCTGGCCGCCATTGAACTGGCCAAGGCGAAAGGCGCAATAATTATTGGTGTATGTAATGTGGTGGGCTCGTCCATCGCGCGTGCATCGCATGCGGGCTCATACACGCATGCCGGTCCTGAAATCGGGGTGGCCAGCACCAAAGCCTTTACGGCTCAGTTAACGGTGCTGAGCATGATTTGTCTGATCGTGGCTCAAAAGAAAGGCACCATTACCGAACGCAAGTTTCACGAGATGCTGGTAGAACTTGAAAACCTGCCGGCCAAAGTGGAAGAGGTGCTGAAGCAAAACGATAAAATCAAAGAGTTGGCCTACACCTTTAAAGACGCTACCAATTTTTTATACCTGGGTCGCGGCTGCAACTTTCCGGTGGCGCTGGAGGGCGCATTGAAGCTGAAAGAAATTTCCTACATCCATGCCGAAGGGTACCCCGCAGCCGAAATGAAACACGGCCCCATTGCGCTGATTGACGAGGAGATGCCCGTAGTGTTTATCGCTACGCGCGACAGTTCGTATGAAAAAATAGTTTCGAATGTGCAGGAAGTAAAGGCGCGTAAGGGCCGGGTGATTTCTGTAGTAACTGAAGGGGATGAACTCATCCCGGGCATGTCGGAATTTGTGATTGAGGTGCCGGCTGTTCACGAAGCCTTAATGCCCATTGTTTCGGTTATTCCGCTGCAGCTATTGTCGTATCACATTGCTGTAATGCGCGGCTGCAATGTTGACCAGCCGAGGAACCTGGCTAAAAGTGTGACAGTGGAATAATTATGCCAGATAACTCCTTCTTCTTTCTGCTCAGTTTTCCGACAGTTTGAAGTGTCTTTCACAAGACCCAGCCGAAAGTCAGCAAGTCCTATTAAACACCCTCTTTTTGCAAAGTAAACTTAATGTTATAACTTCACGTTATAACAGGAAAGATATGGGTAGTACAATAACCAAAGTAAGGAAAATCGGGAACTCCAGAGGTATCTTGTTCCCCAAGGCCATTCTTGATGAGGGCGGCATTGTTGACACGGTTAAAATAACTGTAAAAAATAATGTGATAATCATTACTCCGGGAGATAAAAAGCAAAAAAAGGCGTGGTCTGATTTTAAACGTGTAAAGAGAGAAAAGGCAGACTTTGTTGCTAATACCTTTGATGCTAAGGAGTGGGAATGGTAAGAGCGTATAGTGTTTACCTGGTTAATCTTGACCCAACTGTCGGGTTTGAAATACAAAAGAGCAGGCCATGCGTTGTACTTTCTCCGGATGAAATGAATGCTGTGTTGGGTACAGTAATTATTGCTCCGATGACATCGACTATTCGCGGGTACCCCTCAAGAGTGGAGGTGCGTTTTCAGAACAAAACTGGCGAAGTTTGTCTGGATCAACTGCGGGCTGTTGACGAAAGCAGGTTGAGTAAACAGCCTTTAGGGCGCTTGAAGCAAAGTGAAATTGATGAGATTATGGATGTAATAGCCGATATTTTCAAACTATAAAGGTATTATGTCGATGCAGGATTGAAGGTAATAGGTTTATTGACTCACGCCATCAGGTACTCCTTCTTCAACAGCGGGCAAATCTTGTAACGCTCATCGTGAGTATCCTCATATACAGCCTCGAGCAGTTCGTAAACGTGTTTAATGCCAATACGCTGGCACCATTCAAACGGGCCGTACGGATAGTTGGTACCCAGTTTCATCGCCTTGTCAATATCTTCGCGGGTGGCTGTTCCTTCCTGTACGGTGTAGTAGGCCTCGTTGATGATCATGCAGATGATGCGGGGTGTAACCATGCCCACGCGGTCGTCAACCACCAGGTAGTTGGTGTTTAACTTTTTACAAATTGCATTCAGTTCGGTTTCGTGTGCCGGGTTAAGCAGGCATACTTCCAGCACTTCGCGGTTAACAAAGGTGGGCAGGCCGTTAAACCCGAATACGTGGGCCTTTATTTTGTGGTCGGCCAGGTTAGAAAGTTCGGCCAGCGAAATTTTGGCAGTATTCAGAAATGCACGAGTTGTTGGCTTTTCCTGGTAGATTTCGATTTGAAAAGGTTCTTCATCAATGATGAAATCAAACACCAGGTCGCTGCCCGCTACAAAGCGTTCGGCTTCGCGGTGGTCGCCTTCCAGCGTGTACTTGTGTTCTCCCCACTTGGCCTTGCATTCATCAAGGTTTTCGGTATTGCCAACCACAAGGATATTCATAAACCGGATTTTGTTTCTAATTTTGAAACCATTCGAAAGATAATTGTTAAACAAATAGGTATGTCAAAATCGGTTGTTTATTCACCCAACGCGCCCGAGCCCATCGGCCCGTACAGCCAGGCCATCCAGGTCGGCAATATGCTGTTTATCAGTGGGCAAATTGCCATTCAAAAACCTTCGGGTAACCTGGTAACCGGCAACATCAGCGAGGAAACGGCTCAGGTTATGAAAAACCTGGGTGAGATACTGAAAGCTGCCGGCATGGATTTTTCCAACGTGGTGAAGAGCACTATTTTCTTAAAAGACATGAACAACTTTCCGGTTGTTAATGAAGTTTACGGAAAGAACTTTCCTACCAACCCGCCCGCCCGCGAAACAGTAGAAGTGAGCCGCCTGCCGAAAGATGTGAATGTGGAGATTTCGTGTATCGCGGTGAAGTAAGACATCAGTAGCAAGACGTAAGTAGTAAGATGTCAGTGCGATGATTGATATCTTATGTCTGATGTCTTATGTCTTGCTACTCCTCGCCCACATATCCTTCAGCGTTACTGTTCGGTTAAACACCGGCTTGCCGGGTTTTGAATCAGCATCGGCAATGAAGTAACCTTTTCGCATAAACTGGTAGTGTTCTTGTGGATTGACTTCGGCTATAGCCGGCTCGGCCAAGGCGTTTGGAACAACCTGCAGCGAATCGGGGTTGATGTAATCTTTAAAATCACCTTCTGCCGCTGAAAGATCTTCAACTTTAAAGAGGCGGTCGTACAGCCGCACTTCCACCGGCACGGCATGTTGGGCGCTTACCCAGTGCAAGGTTCCCTTAACATTGATGCCGGAAGTGTCGGATCCGCTGCGGCTTTCCGGTATGTACGTGCAGCGCAGTTCGGTGATGTTGCCTTTGGCATCTTTAGCCACTTCATCGCAACGGATGATGTAAGCGCTCTTGAGGCGTACCAGTTGCCCGGGGGCGAGGCGGAAATATTTTTTTGGCGGGTTTTCCATAAAATCCTCACGCTCAATAAACAATTCTCCGCTAAACGGAATGAGGCGCTCGCCTGCGGCAGGATCTTCCGGGTTGTTTTCGCTGGCCACCTGTTCGGTTTGACCGGCCGGATAGTTGGTGAGTATGACTTTTACCGGATCGAACACAACCATTCTGCGAAGGGCAACTTTATTGAGGTGTTCGCGCACACAAAATTCAAGCAGGCCCACATCAATCAGGTTATCTCGTTTGGCCACTCCAATGCGGTCGCAAAAATCGCGGATGCTTTCTGGTGTGTACCCCCTGCGCCTCATGCCGCTGAGGGTGGGCATGCGGGGATCATCCCATCCGGTAACATGCTTTTCGTTTACCAGTTGCAGCAGTTTGCGCTTGCTCATCACGGTATAAGTCATGTTAAGTCGTGCAAACTCGTATTGCCGGGAAGGGTATATTTCCAGTTTCTCAATCAGCCAGTCGTATAGTGCACGGTGAGGTACAAACTCCAACGTGCAGATGCTGTGCGTTACTTTTTCAATCGAGTCGCTTTGGCCGTGGGCAAAATCGTACATGGGGTAAATGCACCAGGCATCGCCTGTGCGGTGGTGATGGGCGTGTTTAATCCGGTAGATAACCGGGTCGCGCATGTGCATATTGGGGTGGGTCATGTCAATTTTGGCGCGCAGCACTTTCTCGCCATCGCGGTATTTTCCGGCCCGCATATCGGCAAAGAGTTGCAGATTTTCTTCCACCCTGCGGTTACGGTACGGACTGTTGGTGCCGGGCTGCGTGGGCGTGCCCTTCTGTTGGGCTATTTCTACGCTGGTGCTGTCATCCACATACGCCAGGCCTTTCTTAATCAGCGTAACGGCAAATTCATAGAGTTGCTCAAAATAGTCTGACGCGTACAATTCGTTGGCCCATTCAAAACCCAGCCATTTGATGTCATCTTTAATGCTTTCCACGTACTCCACATCTTCGGTAACGGGGTTGGTATCATCAAAGCGCAGGTTGGTGTAGCCGCCATATTTTTTTGCCAGCCCGAAATTGAGACAAATGCTTTTGGCGTGGCCCACGTGAAGGTAGCCGTTTGGCTCAGGCGGAAAGCGCGTAATAATAGTTTGGTGCTTCCCGGACTTCAGGTCGTTCTCAATAATTTCCTCCAGGAAGTTCAAACTCTTTTCTTCGCTCATACAAGGGTGTTTAAAGGATGCAAAGGTAAGCGGGATTTTAGATATTGGAAGGCTTTGAATGGCAGTTCTTGTTGCCTGGAAAGTTCATTTATAATGAGAAAAGTTTTTATTGTTAAGCTGCACCTGCTGCAGGCAAGGCGAAGCATCTCTTATTCAAATTATAAAGGTCCTTCGTCCCGCTTGGGCGTAACTCAGGACGACAATTAGATTTGATTGCCGGAAAACAGCTTAGTTAGTTCCCCCTGAAGAAGAAATAGAACGCAACCATTAACTTTGGGGGATGAAGAAGATACGGGTTCGGTTTGCGCCAAGTCCTACAGGGGCATTACACATTGGCGGGGTGCGCACGGCTTTGTACAACTACCTGTTTGCGCGCCAGCAGGGTGGAACGATGATTTTACGGATAGAAGATACCGACCAGAACCGCTACGTGCCGGGCGCTGAAGAATACATCATCGAGTCGTTGAAATGGGCAGGCATTGGTATTGACGAAGGAGCAGGTGTTGGGGGGCCGCATGCGCCTTACCGCCAATCGGAACGGAAGGAATTATACCGGAAATATGCCGATCAATTAATCGCCACCGGGCATGCCTACTATGCGTTCGATTCGGAAGCCGAACTGGAAGTCATGCGCGAACGGCTGAAGAAATCCGGAGTAGACCACCAGCAGTACAGCAGCTTCACCCGGATGACCATGCGCAACTCGCTTACGCTGCCTGCAGCTGAAACCGAAAAACTTATTCAGTCGGGAGCCCCGTATGTGATTCGGTTGAAAGTGCCTGAGACGGGTGAAATCCGGTTACACGATTTAATCCGCGGTGATGTGGTTGTAAAGGCCAGCGAACTGGATGACAAGGTTTTAATGAAATCAGACGGCATGCCTACCTACCACCTGGCCAATGTGGTTGATGATTACCTGATGAAGATTTCGCATGTAATACGCGGTGAAGAGTGGCTGCCTTCGGCCCCCCTGCATGTGTTGCTGTACAAGAGTTTCGGTTGGGAGGCCAACATGCCGCAATTTGCACACCTGCCCCTGCTGCTGAAGCCTGACGGCAATGGAAAACTCAGTAAACGTGATGCCGACCGGATGGGCTTCCCGATCTTCCCGCTGAACTGGACTGATCCGAATACCGGTGAAAAATCCATCGGCTTCCGCGAAGCGGGATATCTGCCTGAAGCACTGATTAACTTTCTGGCATTCCTGGGCTGGAACCCGGGCACCGAACAGGAAATTTTTTCGATGGAAGCGTTAATCAACGCCTTTTCCATTGAGCGCATCGGCAGGGCAGGCGCGAGGTTCGATATTCAAAAAGCAACCTGGTTCAATGAACAGTATATCCGAGCTAAGCCAATAGCGGAACTTACGGATTACCTGAATCAGCAACTTGCCCTGCAAGGGATTTCCTGCTCGCCTGAAAAAGCGGCAAAGATTGTTACGGCTATGCGCGATAGGGTTTCATTTCCAAAAGATTTTTACGAACACGGACGATTTTTCTTCCATGCCCCGGCCACATTCGATTCAGCCGTGATTGCCAAAAAATGGAATGCAGATGCTGCCCGTTTTTTTAAGGCGGTGATAGCAGCATTGAAAATCCTTGATCAGTTTAATGCAGAAACATTAAAGACAACAATCGAACAGGTAACTACCGGGTTGGGCATTAAAGCAGGGCAGGTTATGCAAATTCTTCGCGTGGCCATTACGGGCGATTCGTCCGGACCCGACCTGATGATGACCCTTGAAATCATTGGCCGGGAAGAAACCGTAAACAGATTGGGTTTTGCTCTTTCTAATTTTCAGGTAAAAGCACCTGCATCATGAGTAAGAAGGCCACACCACCAAAAAAGGCACCTAAAAAGCCAAGGGTACACAAAGATCTGGAAGGCTTTGAGCTATCTGTCGATCAATTTGGTGAACTCAAATCCAATATGGATATCGAAAAGCTCAATGCGTTTCTGGATAAGAATGTGGAGGACAAGAAGCTTGCCGAACGCGATGATTACGAAGAATTGAAGAAGGGTAAGAAGAATAAAAAATCCTGAGAACCGGAACTTCAGAATTTCAGTTTTGGAAACACTGCCGGCACGCACTTGCGGTAGTCGCGGTACGTTTGGCCATATAGCGCAATCAGTTTCTTCTCTTCCAGATAAATTCCAACAGGCAGGTAAGTAAAGATACATAGTACAGAAACCAGTACTGTTGATGTTGGCGACAGCGCGCTAAACCCCAACACAATAAGTACCGTGCCTGCATAGATCGGGTGCCGAACGTACTTCAGCAACCCATTGGTTTGCAATGTGTCGTGTGCATCATTACGTAAGCCGATGAAGCCGGTGAAACTATACTGCCGGAAGGAGAGAAGAATAATAACCACCCCCGTTAGTAGTACTACAATTCCGGTTACCTGCAGTGCAGGCGAAGGTTCGAGATCAAACCTGCTCGGAATGCCGGTGAGCAACCAACCGATACCTGCCAGCCCGGTGGTGGACACAACAACATAAAGCAGCCGGTACAATACCGCCAGTTGCGGCCAGGTTTTCTTAACAGAATCTTTCACCTGGCTGGAGGCCAGGTAACTGTGCAGAAAAAAGTAAGTGCCCCAAGCAAAAGCCAGGTAAATGTGGTCCATGCTGCGAAGGTAATGCAAAGCTTCATTACCTTTAAAGCGAAAATCAGGTATGAAATCGATCAGAGTAGCACTAATACGCGAAGGCAAAACTCCGCCTGACAAACGCGTGCCCTTTACACCTTTTCAGGCTGAAGAGATTGAACAGCGGTTTCCGCACGTAAAGGTGGTAGTGCAGGAAAGCCCCATCCGCTGTTTTCAGGATAGGGAGTATCGTGCTTTGGATGTGGAGGTAGCTGAACGTATTGCCGATTGCGACATCCTGATGGGGATAAAGGAGGTACCTGTTGACCAGCTAATCCCCGGCAAAACCTACTTGTTCTTTTCGCACACCATCAAAAAACAACCGCATAACCGCAAATTGTTGCAGGAGATTTTAAAGAAAAACATCCGCCTGATTGATTATGAGGCGCTGAAAGATAAACTGGGCAACAGGCTGGTGGCCTTCGGCCGGTTTGCCGGCCTGGTAGGAGCCTATAACGGCTTATGGACTTACGGTAAACGTTACAAAAAATTTAACCTAAAGCGTGCGCACGAGTGCTTTGATGTAAACGACCTGAAACTGGAGTTGCGTAAAATGAAACTGCCGCCTGTTAAAATTGTGCTTACCGGTGCGGGACGGGTTGGTAGAGGCGCCATGGAAACGCTCGACTCGGCCGGGATTCGTAAAATAAGTCCTGCTGATTTTCTGACGAAGACTTTCGATGAACCGGTATATGTGCAACTAAGCAGTGCCGATTACCATGTGCGTAAAGAAGGCGGACATTTTAATCGCGATGAGTTTCACCGCCAGCCTGAAAGATACAGCTCTACATTTCTTTCATTTACCAAGGTAGCCGATGTACTGCTGGCCGGAGCATACTGGAATCCGAAGGCACCTGTGCTCTTTACACGTCAGGATATGCTTTCGCCTGAGTTTAAGATTAAAGTAATTGCCGACATCACCTGCGACATTGAAGGCTCAATACCTTCCACACTCCGGGCAAGCACAATTGATGAGCCGCTTTATGATTACGACCCGGCTACCGGAAAGGAGAAGCCTCCGCTAAGCAGCGAACACCACGTTACGGTTATGGCTGTAGATAACCTGCCTTGCGAGTTGCCACGCAATGCTTCGGAAGAATTCGGGCGCGACCTGCTGGACAAAATTCTGCAGCCGCTCCTGGTAGAAGATGTTGAGGGAATAATTGCACGTGCCACCATAACAAATAATGGTGCACTAACCCCGGTATTCCAGTATCTTCAGGATTATGTTAACGGATAGTATTCACAAAGAGCTATGCGAATCATTATTGTGGGTTCAACCGGTACTATTGGGTCGCATGTAGCTGCCGAACTTGAAAAGCGGCACGAAGTTATAAGGGCCAGTGCCAACCGCGGGCCGCTTAAGGTAAACATTACTTCGGCATCGTCCATCCGAACCATGTATAAGTTTGTAGGTAAGTTCGATGCGGTGGTGTGTACGGCCGGCACAGCTTATTTCGGGCCGTTTCATGCCATGAAGGAGAAAGATTTTTATACAGGCATTAAAAGTAAAATGATGGGCCAGATTAACCTGGTAATGTTGGGCAAAAACAAAATCAGTGAAGGAGGGTCATTTACACTTACCACCGGAATTTTGTACCGCGACCCGGTACGCGGAGGGACCGTGCTGAGTATGGTTAACAATGCTGTTCACGGGTATGTATTGGGATCTTCCATTGAATTAAAGAAAAATGTTCGCATTAATGCGGTTGCACCCGGTTTGGCCGAAGCCTCGGCAGCACAACTGGCTGAATTCTTCCCGGGCCATGTACCGGTGCCCATGTGGAAGATTGTTCAAGGCTACATTAAAAGTGTAGAAGGCTTTGATACCGGCAAAGTGATTGAGGTATTATCGTAATCAGCAAAACGCAATGGAAAGAAAAATCTATAATCCTGTTCAAAAAGATTATGTAACCTTTCTTGAAACCGCAGCCGAAACCAAGGGTGCCCGCACGCTTGTTGAGGTTGAGTTGGCGCCAAAAGGCGGAGTCGGCATTCATTACCACAAAACCTACGCGGAAAAATTTCATTGTTTGGAAGGTGAATTAAACGTGCAGGTAGGAAAAACCGTACACACGCTGTTGGCCGGCCAGTCGGCCACAGCCCATCCGAATATGAACCACCGGTTTTTCAATTCTTCAGGCAGACCGTGCAAATTTCGGGTTGAATTAACACCGGCAAGCCGCGGTTTTGAGCAATCATTACAGATAGGGTATGGCCTGGCTCGCGATGGCGAAGTACGCAGCAACGGAATGCCCAGAAATCCGTTGGCATTGGCCTGGTTATTTGAGATCAGCGAAAGCAACTTGCCCGGCTGGCGCAGCATTTTTGAGTTCATTCTGCGCAGGCAGGCAAAAAAGGCAAGGGCTGCCGGACTGGATAAGGAATTGATCAATAAGTACGTTACGTTTTAATTGGTGAGCGCCTTGGTTACACTGTTGTTCGGGCATTGGGTAGCTGATTTTCTGTTTCAGACCGAGGCGATGGCGCTAAATAAAAGCAGCAGTTTAAAGTGGTTGGCATTTCATATTCTGGTTTATACCGCTGTGCTTGCGGTGTTTTGTTTATGGCTGTTACACTGGCAGGATGCACTTTATTTTGCTGCCATCAACGGCTTGCTGCACGGCCTTACCGATTTATTGACCAGCCGATTGACGGCTTTGTATAAGAATAACCGTAGAATTTTTTTTCTGATTATCGGCCTGGACCAGTTTATCCATTCAGCCACGCTTATCATTTCCTTCGGATATTTTATTCCGGTGAGTTCAGTCGTTCCGTAATCCGTTTTGAAACGATTTCAATAGAAATTCGGGTTAAGCAGGCAAAATCGCCCCGGTGGCATTTTTCTTTACCATAAACTGAACAGGGCCTGCAGGGCAGTTCTTTCTGGTCAATCTGCAAAATGCTTTCATTCCCCTGGCCAAACGGCCCGAACCCGACATCCGGATGGGTGCCTCCCCAGATGGAAAGTACGGGTGTTCCGGCCAGTGTAGCCAGGTGCATGTTTGACGAATCGGTACACACCATCAGGTCCAGTTGCTGAAGCAAGGCAATCTCCTGCTGCATTTTAAGTTGGCCGGCAACCGTTACGCAATTTTTCGGAAAGAGTTCCTGCAAATCGTGGAAGTACTTGATCTCATGATCACCGCCACCGAATAAAAAGATTGTCGGGTTTATTTTCCGGATGAGTTCCTGAATCAGCCCAGGGTAGTTGGCCAGCGGCCATATTTTCGATTGGTGCAAGGCAAATGGGGCAAGACCAATCCAGGGGCCATTTTTTACCAGCGCGTACTTATTCAGCCATTTCTGAAGGTGTTGACGGGCCGTTTCATTAGTAAACAGGTAAGGGCCCGGTATAACCGGAAATGAATAACCGGCTTTTTCAAACGCCTCCTGATAGCGCTGAATAGTGTGTGGCAGTGGTGTAGTTATTTTATTCTGCTTTCGGGTAAAGGCTTTCTTTTCTTTTCGGCCTTTGTTAAAAACAATCACCTTTTTTCCGAATAGTGCAAACAGGTTGCGCAGGATGAGCGTGCGCAAGTGATCGTGCATGTCGATGATCACATCAAAATCTTCTTTTACCAGCAGTGCAAAAAAAAGTTTGCGTACGCCAAAAAACCCGGTAAAGCGCGTGTCCACATCGGCTTCAAAAACCTTTACCCGCTCAATACCCGTAAAGAATGCAGCAAAACGTGGCCTGGTGGCAACAACAACCTCCACCTTAGTATGTGCGGTCACCAGCGATCGAAGCACCGGCACGAGCAACAGTACATCGCCCATGGCCGAAAAGCGAAGAATCAGAATTTTAGTCATTTTTTGTTGTACAGCATCGGGTTAAGCGATGCATCGTTGTACATTTTCATCTGGCGGTACACTTTCATTTTCCGGTTGCCATTACGGATGTCTTCTATCAGTTGGTCATATGCCAGGTGCATGTCCATTTTCTGCTCCAGTAAAATGTTCAGTTTGTGCTGGCAGCGGGCAATGTGGTCGGCTGTGGCATCTGTGCGCCCGGTTTGCTCCTTCATGTGATAAATCTTCAACATCAGAATGCTCATGCGATCGAGCAGCCAGGCCGGAGTTTCAGAATTAATGCGTGCCGTGGGCTTGTACGTAACGCCTGCAAATTGCTCCATGAAATAATCATCCATACGCTCTACGGTATCGGTCCGATCCTGGTTCGACTTATCAATCCGTCTTTTAATTTGCAGGGCTGCTTTTGGATCAATATCCGGCAACCGAATAATATCTTCCAGGTGCCACTGCACGGTGTCAATCCAGTTTTTCAGGTAAAGCAGGTATTCAAAGGAACCTTCTGCGTACGGATTGCGGACGGGGGTATCGACATTATCGTGAAGATGATAGTCGTCAATGCTTTGTTGAAATATGGCGTAACAGGCTGAGGCGTTGAGCATACTTTTATACAGATGACTGCAAATTTAGTTATTTTATTCGCCTGAAAGCCACATCGAATCCCATGTCATCGCACCATGTTGTACGGGAAAATCTGGAGCCGGCCCTGGTCATTGCCGATGCGCAGGCTGTTCCGTTTACACTTGTGCAACAACTGCCTTAGTGGAGCCCGACTGTGATTGCGCTTGAAGATGCACTGGAAAAATTTCTGAGCTGGGGAGTAAAATTTGATGTGTTGATTTGCGGGTATGAACGGGCAAAAATGCATGCCGCTGCGTTAGCTGACCATGCCCCGTTAAAAATTTTATCATACCAGGATAAAGAGAATCCGCTGCATACGGCCATGATGTTTTTGCAGGCTACGAAGTGCCCCTCGGTTAATTTGATTGGTGTTCCTCCTGAGAAACTAATGCTTCCTTTTTCGGACATGAACATTGTGGTATTCTATGCCGGTTTTCGCTGGTCATTAATTTGTAATGGTAGCTTTGAAAAGTGGATGAAGGCAGGCACCCAACTCCGGTTTATTTCTACCGGCAACCTTGCTAAAGAAGGACTTACTGATGACATTGTTCAGACACAGGGTATAGTGAGGATTACAGGCAACACTCCCTTTTGGGTAGGCGAGCCTTACGAGTTAAGAATGATTGAAGAAAGAACGCTTACATCAACCCGCTCAATGGGGTGCGGTGTTTTGTTTAGAAGGATGAATCTGCCATAGGGCACTATCTCCGAAACTTTTTTAGAGTAATTCCGGTCGGCCATATCATCCTCATCGCCAAGGCAAATTGTAACCGGCTTATTGATGGTTTGAAGAACTTTTTCGGTAAGTAAAGGCTGCCGGCCCAGGCCCAGCATCATTAACGAGGTTTTTTGAAGCAATTCTTTCCAGTCGTTCGGGGCGTGGCGGTGCTCCAGGATTCGTGCAAATGCCGGAACTTTTGCCTGTATTTTTTTCGGATTAAGTTTCCTTGTTTCCATTTCAGCCGATGCAGGCGACCAATCGAATTTAGTACCCAGGGTAACTATTTTGCCAATACGCTCGGGATGCCGGTAACCCAGCCACAAGGCTACATAACCTCCCATGCTGTAGCCGAACAGATCAATTTGTTTTAGCTGGTGATCATCTAAAAACCGTAACACATCTTCGGCAAACGTTTCAATGCCAAATGATGGACGAAACGGCTTGCCACCATGGCCTGAAAAATTTAATGAATAAACATGAGGATGCGCCTGCCGCAGTACTTTACACAATGGATCAAGCTGATTTTTTGAGCCCAACGCGCCATGCAGTACAATCAGGGAGTTCATGCTTTGGGTTTAATGGCCGTTACTATCCTGTCTTTTCCTGAAATATCTTTTATGATGTGCACCTGATCATACTCTTCCTGAGAAAAAATACCTGCTGTTTCATTGCCGAAGTGTTCATTGATTTCAACCATGATTAATCCACCCGGCCTCAGTGCCTGGTGTCCTTTCGATGCAATGGCCTGATAAAAAATCAGCGGGTTGCCAGGGGCAAACAAGGCTTCGTGTGGTTCGTAGGCCAAAACGTTCGGCTGAAGTGTTTCTTTTTCATTCTCATCAATATAAGGAGGGTTGCTGATAATTAAATCCAGGTTTTTAAACGGAATTTCGGAGGTCAGAATGTCGTGATGAAGAAAAGTAACCCGGCCCTTTATCCGATTGGCATTTTCCTGTGCCACCCGCAGGGCCTTCTTGCTTACATCGGTAGCATAAACGGTGGCTGTTGGCAGTTCCAGGTTTAACGAAATAGCAATGCATCCGCTGCCGGTGCCGATATCGAGTATGACCGGATTACTTTTTGGCTGGATTAATGAAACGGCCTGTTGAACCAGTTCTTCAGTTTCAGGGCGGGGTATAAGTACGGATGAGTTTACCTTAAATCTTCGTCCGTAGAATTCGGCCTCTCCCACGATGTACTGAATAGGTTCGTGGTTATTTATGCGGCTAATCGCCTTATCCAGTTGTGTTTTAAGTTCTGGTGTCAGGGTAATTGCTGTACCCGTAAGAATTTTCGGCTTCGTTAGGCCCAGCACCTGCTCCATCAGCATCAGAATTTTCTCATTGATTTCTGAAGCAGGCTCGTTCAGGTTAACCTGAAGCACCAGTTCGGTAAAGAGTTTTCGGGAATTCACGCTTTTGTCAATCTTTGCAAAAGTACTTATGAACCGGCACGATCACCACCAGGATGAATTGTTTATGAGGCGCGCGCATGAGCTTGCGCAACTGGGCCGGGGCTATGTAAGCCCGAATCCGCTGGTGGGTTGCGTAATCATTTGCAACAGCCGGATTATTGGTGAGGGGTGGCATGCCCGCTATGGCGAAGCCCATGCTGAAGTGAATGCAGTTAATTCTGTTGATGATAAATCGCAGTTAACTGAAAGTACCGTATATGTAAACCTTGAACCGTGCTCACATGTTGGCAAAACACCTCCGTGTGCGGATATGTTGATAAATTATCGGGTAAAGAAAGTGGTCATCAGCAATGTTGATCCGAACCCGTTGGTTAATGGCGGGGGTATCCGTAAACTGCGCGAGGCAGGTATAGAGGTTATTACCGGCATCCTTGAGAAAGAAGGTCGCGAGTTGAATAAGCGGTTTTTCACCCGGATGGAACAAAACCGTCCATACATTATTCTGAAGTGGGCTCAGACTGCCGATGGTTTTGTGGCGAAAGAAAATTTAGATTCGAAGTGGATAAGCAATGCGCATTCGCGCCAGTTGGTGCACAAGTGGCGCAGCGAAGAAGATGCCGTGCTCGTGGGTACAAAAACAGTTTTTCATGATAATCCGAAACTGAGCGTACGGGAATGGACCGGCCGAAATCCAACACGCATTGTTATCGACCGGTTTTTAAAACTCAGCTCCAACCTTCATGTATTCGAACGGTCGCAGCCAACCCTGGTTTATAACGTATTGAAACATGAAGAGCATGGCAATTTTGTTCTTGCCCGAGTTGATGAGCATGATTTTTTGAACGAAATGGTTAAGGATTTGAACAATCGAAAAATTCAGTCGGTGCTGGTGGAGGGAGGCGCTCAAACGCTTCAATATTTTATTGATGCGGGCCTGTGGGATGAAGCCCGCGTATTTACATCGAAGCATGCATTTGGCAAGGGAATTCGTGCGCCACAATTTCAGGGAAACTTAGTTTCTTTGGAATCTTTACTTACAGATACGCTTACAACCTATTATCCACTTTAGTAAGTTTACTATGGCCGAAGAACTGATCATCGCCTCATCAACCAGTAAAAAGGAAAAATATCAAACGCTGATACCGCAGGTTGAATCGTTAATTGCCGGAGAGCCCGACCTCATCGCCAACCTTTCGAACCTTGCCGCAGCATTAAAGCAAACCATGGAATTTTTCTGGGTGGGCTTTTACCTGGTAAAGGATAACCAACTGGTGCTCGGGCCGTTTCAGGGCCCCATCGCCTGCACCCGTATCAGTTTTGGCAAAGGGGTATGCGGCACCGCCTGGAAAGAAAAGCGCACCATTGTGGTGCCCAATGTGGACGAATTTCCCGGTCATATTGCCTGCAGTTCGGCTTCAAAATCGGAAATCGTTGTACCTGCCTTCAAAAACGGTGAAGTTAGCCTGGTACTTGATGTGGACAGCGACAAGCTGAATGACTTCGATGCCGTTGATGAAAATGCATTGGAAAAAATAATGCGCCTGGTTGAAGCTGGATTATAGCCGCTAAAAATCGTTACCTTCATTCCTGAAAGGGAAAGTATGCGAACGTTTCTACTCGTTTTTACGCTGATAATTTGTGAGGCCTGTATCGCCCAGATTGGCGCCAGGACCCAGGCCGCCAAACCAACCGGAATATGGGTAAACAACCAGTTTGGTTATCAGATGACGCTGGTTCTGAATGAAGATGGTACCGGTGAGTTTGATGGTGAGCCGATTCGCTATGCCATTGCCGGCAACAAACTATCCATCACCCAGTCGGCCATAACTACACCCTATACATTTTCGGTTGCCGGAAACTCCCTGACACTTTCGGGTGGCGACCTTGATACCGCTATTACGTTTACCCGGTTGTCGCAAACAGGCAACGAACCGGTTCTAAAAGATCAACCTGTACAATCGGCAAGTAATCCGCCAGCAAAAAATGTTTTATTAGGCACGTGGTCAGGTTACGGAGAGGCAATTGAATTTCGTGCCGATGGCCAGTGCGCTTATCGCGGCCAAAACATTACCTACCGGATTGACGGCAATAATGTTGTTTTGCAAACCCCGATGGGCGATGCAGTACTGGGCTATCAAATCAGGAATAACCAACTTTTACTTACGGCAAACGGTCAAACAGTTACGTACAGCAAATCAACGGCTTCATCGGTTCCGGCATCAGCCGGCAAAGCACGAGTAGCGCCCGAACTGGTGGGTAAATGGTGTTATGTAAATGTGTACAGCAGCAACAGCGGAGGCAGCAGCACCGAGAAATGCATTACCCTGAATGCCGATGGCACCTATGAATATTATGGAGAAACTTCGCGCAGTGTTAATACCGATGCTTTTTATGGCGGTACCAATTCGCAAAGTATGGATCGCGGCACCTGGACGTACGATGGTGTTCGGATTTATTACCAGTCACAAACCGGCCGGGGGGCGGGTTCGTACCAACTGGAAAAGCGCAATCATCCTAAAAACAACGATCCGATGATTGTGCTTGATGGCGAAACGTACGTAACGTATTATCAAAAAGCACCCTGGTAAACACGAAGCCAGTTGCATAAATGTTGTGTTCGGAAAAAGTTTTTTTTGAGTACCTTTTCTTCTGTTAATAATAACCCGGCATCTATGGAAAATACATTTACCCGAAGGAACTGGCTTAAATCGGCCGCAGCGCTGGGAGCAGGGTTGCCGCTAAGCATTGCACTTGCTGAAGAACTGATGGCCGCGCCCGTAAGCCGTGCTGAGAAACTGCACGGTGTATTTCGCCCCGGCAAACTAATCAGGCTGGGCTCAAACGAAAATCCATACGGTCCTTCGGCCAGAGCACGCGAAGCGATCAAAGCGTCAATTACTGAGCACAACCGCTACTCGTTTGCCGAGTCGCAGGAGTTTAAAAAAGTGCTGGCCGAAAAGGAAGGAGTATCGCCCGATTACATTCTGTTGGGTGCGGGATCAGGTGAGTTGCTTGCGCTGGCCGGTATGAGCCTGGGCATTGAAGGCGGCTCGGTACTTTCGGCATTTCCAACTTTCCGTACACTGATGGAGTTTGCTGTGAAGTTTAATGCCCGCTGGGATAAGGTTGACCTTGACGAAACCCTTACGCATAACCTTGAGGCCATGGCGGCAGCTGTTAAGCCGGATACAAAAATTATTTTTGTTGTTAACCCGAATAATCCGACAGGTACCATTGTAGAACCGGCCAGGCTGAAAAGTTTTAGCGAGGAGATGGCCCGCAAGGCCATTGTGTATTCGGACGAAGCCTACCTTGAATTTCTTGAACCTTCGCAGCAGCATTCCATGGTTGACCTGGTGCGGAAAGGCCATAATGTTATTGTGTCGCGGACGTTCTCGAAAATTTATGGTCTTGCCGGCTTACGGCTGGGGTATCTTGTGGCAAAGCCGGATATCTTGCAGAAGTTTGCTAAATACCAGCCGGGTACCATCATCAACCAACCTGTGCTGGCGGCAGCCAACGCCAGCCTGGGGGATACTGAGTTTATGAGTTATACCCGTAAAAAGAACGCGGAAGCCCGTGATTATTTCTGCAAATACCTTGACAGTAAAAAATGGTTTTACGGGAAATCGCACGCCAACGTGGTGCTGTTTCCTGCACCGAAAGCCGGAAAGACCATTTTAGAGGAAACCGAAAAACGGGGCTTTCAGATTCGCATCTGGGATTATCAGGATAGAGAGTGGTGCCGGGTAAGCATTGGCACACTGGATGAAATGAAGGCGTTTACCAAAGCCTTTGATGAAGTAATTGCCTGACTAAATGAAAAAGTTTTCGTTGCCCAAAGTACCCATTGATTGGCCCAATCATGTGATTGGGTTTTTTAGTGCCTTGTTCGGAATCCTGATCGCTTTTGAACTGGATTCGTGGCGTGAACGCAGCAACCAGCATGAGCTGACTACCCAGGCACTTGAACGCCTGAAAACCGAAATACTCATAAACCAAAATAGTTTACACAGTAACATTCGGGGTAACCTCGAGAAAATTGATGTGCTACAGCGGTTGGCTCAACAACTTACCGAAGATTTACTTTTTACAGGGAGCAAGGCCGCAGCGGACTCCGTTAACAAAACATATAAGGGTTTGGTGTTCATTGATTTCGACAGTGTAGCTAGCAAGTCGATTTTTATTCCGGTCCACATCTCCAGTTCCTCACTAGCACTAGGCTCATACCATACTGCTGCCTGGGAGTCGGCCAAAGCCACCGGGGTACTCAATTTTATGGCCTATGAACAGGTGTTGGCCTTATCATCGCTGTACACCAATACCACAATTATGGATGAACAGTTGTTAATACGTCAACTTACCCGAAAAGCCGATGACATAACCTCCCGGTCTCAATTATTGTTTTTTTTGTCGGAACTTGAAGAAGCCTACCTGGTAATCGGCAGGGAGATGGATAGTTATGATCAGTTTGTAAATATGGTTACCCTAAGCGATTAAGTGCCTGTTGCGTTAATTACTTACTTGGTAGAGTGTGTTAACCAAGGCGCTCATGCGGGATGTGTATTCCTCAAATTCTTTCTTTAATCCTTTATCAAGACTGCCGTATCCTTCCATGTTCTTTCCGGTGGCACCGGATATTTCCTGCCAGAGCAACGCAGTTTTAAATGTAATGTCGCGCTTCAGACTGATTTCAACCGGTTTGATTTCATAATGATCACGAAATTGAACCAGCACCCCGAATAGCTCCTGAATGGTTTGCTTTATGAGGCGGACTTCCTCAGTGGTTAAGTCGTTGACCCACATCATGCTTATTGGCTTTTGATGATCGGGTATCCGCAGAAGGTTTTCAAGTTCAATCAGTTTCACTTCCATCAACTGAGCAATTGAGCGAACAGCCCGGTTATGGGAATCGGATGAAAATTTCATGTTATTAATTTAGTTTTAATGCCCGTTCGGTTTTATTAGAATGAGAAGGGACGACAAACAGGATATACAAGACTACCATCAGAGCAACCCCGGATGAGAAAAGGAAGGTAGCCTGAGCTCCGAAATCGAGCCAAATCCATCCGGCTAACGCACTGGCTGCCATTGTGCAGATACTCTGAAAGCCAGTAAAGGTACCCAAAGCCGTGGCTGTATCTTTTTTGTTACTGATGTTGCTTATCCACGCCCTGGCAACACCTTCTGTGGCTGCAGCGTAAATTCCGTACAAGAAAAATAAACCATAAAATTGATATAATTCGCTGCTCAAAGCCATACCGGCATAAACGGTTGCAAAAACAATTAAACCGAAGATGAGCACACGTTTAAACCCGATTATATCGCTTAGTTTGCCCAAAGGATATGCGGCTATGGCATATACCAGGTTATAGAAAACATAAACGGCAATAACGGCTGTGTCATTCAGCCCGGATTCCTTAGCCTTCAAAAGCAGAAAGACATCCGAACTGTTGATTAATGTAAAAATGAGCAATCCAATAACAAGCTTTTTGTAGGCAGGCGCACCTGCTTTCCAATAATGAACAAACGAAAAAAAGGAAACAACCTGCGGTTCAATTTTGTTGTCCTTGTCTTTCTTTCCATCTTTAATTAGAAAAGTGAAGCCAATGGCAATTAGCCCGGGTATGAAGGCCAGGAAAAAAAGTGATTTATAGTTTTGGGGAAAGAAATAAAGATAGAGAAGCGCCAGGACCGGACCAAGTACCGCACCAAGCGTGTCCATAGCGCGATGAAGACCGAATACCTGTCCTTTCGTTTCGGGTGTAGCTTCATCAGATAGCATGGCATCCCTGGCTCCTGTACGGATACCTTTGCCGAGTCTGTCCATAGTTCTGGAAAAGAAAATCCATAGCGGATAAACAAAAACGGCCATCATCGGTTTTGAGACAGCGCTGAGTAAATAACCCAACCTGACAAAGGGTAGCCGTTTACCGCTTACATCCGAAAGTTTGCCAAAATAACTTTTGCTTAAGCCCGCTGTAGCTTCTGCGAAGCCTTCCAGAATACCAATCAATAAAATGGAAAAGCCAATTTCTTTCAGATAGATGGGCATCACCGGATAAAGCATTTCGCTGGCCATGTCGGTGAAGAGACTTACCAGGGATAAAATCCAGACGGTTCGCGTAATGACTCGCATGTGTTAATGAAGTCGTAGTTGCATATACATTCCCCAACTTGCCTGTGAATAAGTAGGCGCAACCGTTATTGAGTTTCGTACTACTTGCTTTCTGCCCCATTTGTGCTGATGGGTAAGATAAGCAAGGTTAGTTGCCAGTATGCCAATGCCTGCACTGGTAATTACATCCGAAGCCCAGTGGCGGTTGTTCATAATCCGCAACACACCAATACCGGTTGCCGTAGTATAACCCAGTACACTGATAAGCGGATGCTCTTTACCATATTCCTTATGAAGAAATGTGGCCGCTACAAACGCCTCAGCAGTATGGCCAGATGGAAAAGAGTTAGGTGTGCCCGTGTCGGGACGCGGCACGGCAGTGAATTTCTTTAACGACAACACCATGGCCATCATAATCAACTCCGACTTAACCAGTAAGGCCGTTCGGTTGGCAAAGTCATGTTCGCCTTTTAACCCTAACGCATTTAAACCATACACGGCAACAAGGGGCGCATATTGCAGGTAATCATCGGCATGCGTGCGAAACCGGGGCGCCACTTCGTTGCGCTCTTCTTGTATTTCAAATTTGTCGATAAGGTCATTATCGGTAGCAGCCAGTACTCCGGTGGAAATCAATAAACCCGGAACGGCAAACGCTTGTCTCCACCGTGCTGATTTTGTGAAATAGGATTTATGCTGTGTCGAATCGCTTTGCTGCGCGCTGCCTTGTGTTACGTAAAAAGAGAGTAAGATGGAAAAAAGTGTTTTAGAAGTATACATTCCAGTATCTGTTTCGTTTTGGTTCAGATGATAACCTCCTCCGCAGGCACAACAGCCGCTTTTTATCCGCTAACCTCAACCCGTATTATTTCCAGCCTCCTCCCAGTGTGCGGT